>JAUIGR010000007.1 GCA_030430025.1 Gammaproteobacteria bacterium | reverse complement strand
TGTATATCGATCAGCCAACACACAATAATACATTCATAGTCGTCAGAGTGACAAATAACCTGGATAATTAGAACTGGGTTTTTCAGGGCTGACTAAGTAACTTGGAGAATATCAGTTAGTCGAATCTGAAAAAGGCCAGAATGGATTTTTTCAAGGTTGATTAGTTAACAGTACTCTCCTTACTTCAAAATATGAACTCAAACAATTCAGTGGAAAATTCTATCTACTAAGACTGATGTCACTGTATGTAAAAACCAAAAGGCATTCGCCGCTACATCTTTAACAGATGTTTAATATCGTCATAACATTAACTTAATATGATCCATTGTATTATTGGAACATGTGGTGCATAAATGTCACACATTGTTTATCGGCTCAGATTATTAACTAAATGAGATCGGTATTTTACTTAAATTATGAGCCTAAAAAGGCCAATTATATTTTGCAGCAACCTGCAGGAGTTCACATATGAAATTTATTTCTTTTATTTTACTAATCTTAGGTTCGTCTCAATTACAAGCCAATATGAGTCAGCAACAAAACACCGTTGTCACGGTAGGTGATAGTCTTGAAAACTGTGACTACACAAGTATAGATACAGCCATTACTGACTTCATGTTAGAACAGGGTTCTATTGAAATTCGCGTGGCAAGCAAAGTGTATAATGAAACATTCTCTATTATGGATATTGATGCCATTGACATCATAGGTGGGTATGCTGATTGTGATGCAGCCAGTGCCAATGACAAAGATGGCAGTAGTTTTACCCTTGATACCGAAAACTTAGGTGGTGCCAGTGTGTTGATTTTCGGAGAGGAGCCAATCATTGTCAAAATAGAAAATATGATCATTTTAGGGTCACAAACATATACAGGCATTGATGTCATAGATGATGTTGATTTAAGCCTGAAGAACGTGAAAATTTCTAACAGTAGGAATGGACTGAACTTTTCTCTTGGAGGTAATCCAGTCGCGATACTTGATGGTGTTGTCATCACAGATAGTTTTCATGATGCAATACATTGCTACAATGAATCCGCTATGGTAACTGTCAAGGGTTCCAGCCAGCTCATTGGAAATGGTATTAGTGGCGCAGGTCGTGGTTTAAACGTTTCTGAGGGTTGTCAGGTTGATGTTTTTTCACCTGTCATCATTGCCAATAACTTTCATATGTTTGGAGGAGGTGCCATAGCAGCCTCATATGGTGCTCAGATAAGAATGCATGGTGTAACAATTCAGGGAAACAGAGCTCCGGGGGGCAGTGCTTTTCTTGTTATGAATGAAGGCACTTCCTTACTGTTGACTCAATCAGTCATAACAGAAAACCAATATTCAGGCAGTTCTATTGGAGCTGTTACGTACGGAGCAGTTGTTACTATTGAAAACAGCATGATCGTTGAAAATAAATACATAGGAGTGAATGATATAACTTATAGCACCTTAAGGGCAGACTATAATGGTGTTTTGAACTTAAAAAATGTGACTCTTGTTAACAATGATGAGTTTGGGCAGGCAACAATTATTGCTGAAGGCAATAGCTCTGTTAACATTGATTCCAGTATTATTATCAGTGAAACAGCGGATATATTCCAAAGTGACGATGGAACAGGTTCACTGAATATGACATGTGCCATCATTAATGAAACAGACACTTATAATGGTAACGAAACAGTAAAACCGTTTTTAGAATTAGACCAATTATTTGTCAACCCGAACGCCCCTAATGGAGATTATCATTTGACAGCTCATTCTCCGGCGATTGACTTTTGTGAAACAGCAGCAGATGTCAATGCTGACTTTCCCATGGATATCGATGGCCAAGTTCGAGGTGTCGATCAGCCTGATGTTAATAATGGGGGTATATATGACTTAGGTGCGGATGCCTTTTATCCTGATTTAATTTTCTATGATGGTTATGAAGGACAATGATCTTTCATTACTGAATAGTTTAGGCTATTTACAATCATACCGGTACCTGAACTTTCATTCAGGTACCGGTATTTGTCTCAATAAACAATAAATTTGAAAGCACTCTTTTTAGCAATCGGTTAATATGTGCCAGTTGAAAAATGTAAACCCATGAGAAATGAAAAAAACGATCATGAGCTTGCTGGTCATCTGCCTAGCTGGTTGCCAAAACACCCGTCACGATATTGAAAAAGAAGTCAGAATACCCTCTCAGCACGGACAGTCCGTTATTGACGTAGCACCCATGTTACCTGAAGCTGTTAAAGTCTTACTGAAAGAGGCAGAAACACATAAACAAAATGGAGATTTTAATCTGGCCATTATGACCATTGATCGTGCCCTTCGCATTGTCCCTGACTCACCCTCGGTTCAACAACATTTGGCGGAGATGTATTTGGCTGATGGAGATTATGAACTGGCTATGCTTTGGGCCAAAAAAGTGATGGTCAATGGACCTGCTTTTGGTGTTTTATGTGAGCGAGCACGTCGCACGGTTGCTTTGTCAGCAGAAGTGCTTGGAGAAAAAGAACAACAGCTCCACGCCCTTGAGACCATTGCTGGTTGCGTCCAGCAGGCCAAACCCCGATACTGATGACATTAACGATACAGGCGGTTCTTGGGGAAAATGGTGTCTTTGCTAAAAAAATGGCCCGTTTTAAACCCCGGGCACAACAACTAAAACTGGCTGAGTCAATTGCCAAATGCATAGATAACCAAGATATTTTAATCGCCGAAGCGGGAACCGGTACAGGAAAAACCTTTGCCTATTTATTACCAGCCTTGTTTTCAGGTAAAAAAACAATCATCTCAACGGGAACCAAAACATTACAAGATCAGCTATTTACTAAGGATATTCCGAAAATGCTCAAATGGCTAGAAATCAAACCTAAAGTTCGATTGCTCAAAGGCCGAAATAACTACTTGTGTATTGATCGATACCAAAAAGCTTTGTTCAAACCCGTCAGCAAATACCCAGATAATCTGTCATTATTCAAAACCCTTAGCCAATGGATATACGAAACGAAAAAAGGAGAAATCAACGAGTTGGCAGACTGGCTCACTGACCAAATGGTGATACCTCACATCACCTCTACAGCAGAAAACTGCTCAGGTAGTGACTGTCCTCATTATCAGGATTGTTTTGTTTATAAAGCAAGACGCAAAGCACAAGATGCAGATTTGTTGGTGATCAACCACCATCTATTGTTTGCCGACATGGCTATTAAACAAAATGGATTTGGTGAAATATTACCTAAAGCAGAGGTTATGATTATTGACGAATCACATCAAATCCCAGAGGTGGCAGGACGGTTTTTTACGCAAACTTTTTCTTCGAGGCAAATTACCGATTTACTCAACGACATGGCCAATGAAGCTGGCCAGGTTAACGGTGCTTTCGCCGCCATCAGTGAACAACATGAAGCCTTAAAACATGCTACCCGTGATATTTTACTGGCATTACATTCAATCAATGGTAAAGGTATTATCCGAGAATTAACTAACCAAACGAACATTGAACAAGCATTTGATTTATGGCTACATCAACAAGTACTGTTACTCTCTGCACTTGAGCCGTTGGTGGTACAAAGTGTCGGACTACAACAAGTATATGGCCGTTTGGGAGACCTCGGCGATCTATTGAATAACTTTTTGAATCAAAGTGATGTAAACAGTGTTTACTGGTATGACGTGCGTGATAAATACTATGCTTTTCATCAGTCACCAATCGATGTCGCAAGCGCTTTATGCGAATCACGCAGTATGATGGAAACAGCTTGGATATTGACATCAGCCACCTTGACAGTCAATCAATCATTTACGCACTTTCAACAACAAACAGGGTTTATGCCCGCAAAGACACTGATGTTGGACAGTCCTTTTGACTATGAGCAGCAAGCATTGATGTTATTACCGAATAATTTACCTGAACCCAATAATCCACACTTTAACCGGGCAATGTTTACTTATGTCTTACCACTGATACTGGCAGCCCAAGGTGGCGTGTTTTTTTTGTTCACTTCTCATCGTGCTTTACAACAAGCAGCACTATTCTTTAAAGATAAAACGAACCGTCCTTTATTCATACAAGGTCAAGGCAATCGCAACGAACTACTGGACCAGTTTCGTCAGGTAGGCAATGGTTTATTGCTAGGTGCAGCGAGTTTTTGGGAAGGGGTTGATGTCTCGGGAACGGGTCTATCTTGTGTCATTATAGATAAGTTGCCTTTTGCCCATCCAGATGATCCAGTTTTGAAAGCTAAAATTGAACACATCAACAAAAACGGAGGCAATGGTTTTACTGAATACCAAATTCCAAAGGCCATCATTTCGCTCAAACAAGGTGCGGGAAGACTGATTAGGGGTGAAATTGATCGGGGTGTGTTGGTTATTTGTGATAATCGGATTAAAACTAAACCTTATGGGCAACGGTTTTTGAGTTCGCTACCAAACTTCAAACAAACTGATGATTTAAACGTAGCGATTGAGTTTTTTAGACCACACCTAACTTCTTAAGAGCTATTTTTCTTTTTAACAAAGATAAATGATCAAGAAATACAACACCTTTCAAATGGTCGATCTCATGCTGAATACATACAGCCAGCAGACCATCAGCCTCAAGTTCCTGGTGCACTCCTTTGAGGTTTTGATAGTGTACTTTGATTTGATTTGCCCGTTTTACTTTGGCATAAATACCAGGAACTGATAAACAACCTTCTTCATAAATTTGCTCCCCTTGTTGCTCGATAATTTTAGGATTAATAAAGATGCGTGGAGAATCCTTTTCTTCAGAAATATCCATAACAACAACTTGCTGATGGATATCCACCTGAGTGGCAGCCAGACCGATACCAGGTGCAGCATACATGGTTTCAAATAGGTCTTCGACAAGTTGTTCCAACTGCTCATTGAAGTCAATAACAGGCACTGCTTTGGTTTTCAATTTAGGATTTGGAATGGTCAATATATCAAGCACAGCCATGGTTGGTTTATCGGTTGATCAAGAAATCAGTCTAATAATAGGGGCAAAGGGTGCAAATTTAAACAAAAAACACAGTTAAAAGGTCTGAAAATGAGAGGTTTGACAATTTTTTGTTTTATTTCTTAACTAAAATAGCTAAACTGAAGTTTTAAGGAAATCAAGAGGTTGTAGGTGATGTTTAAAAAACAACTTTTAACTTTTTTAATAATAGCAGCAGCTATTGTATCTGATGTGTCTGCTCAAGATGTCGAGTTAACAGAATCACATCCGGAAACCTATGTGGTGCAAGATGGAGATACTTTATGGGACATATCAGCAGTGTTTTTAAAGTCACCTTGGTTATGGCCAGAAATATGGCACGCCAATCCACAAATTGAAAACCCACATCTGATTTATCCCGGCGATACAATTAACCTGGTGTATTTGGACGGACAACCTAGAGTTACGGTTAACCGAAAGAGTAACCACCCTACTGTCAAAATGTCTCCTAAAACACGCATTATCAGTCATGAAAATGCCGTAGAAACCATACCACTGTCTGACATCGAACCATTTCTGAAAAAACTACGAATACTCTCTAAAGCAGATATTGATTTAGCTGCTTATGTGGTCGCTTCTGAAGAAGATCGTAACATTTCAGCCCCCGGCAATTTAATCTATGCTCGCCATTTAAAAAATGCCAAACAAGGTGATCGTTTTTCTGTGGTGAGACCAACACTGGTATACCGGTCAGTCCCTAAAGACTTTCCGTGGAAAGAGGCTGAACGTCAAGTAAAATCCTCTCGTTGGGAAAAAACATCTGAATATACCACTAAAGCTTACTTGGAACGTTTTTGGCAAAACCATCTTGCCAGTTTCTATTGGGATAATGTTGATGTTTTAGGCTATGAAGTAGCTGAAACAGGAATCGCTGAAGTCACAAGGGTTGGTGATGATGAAATTACTACGTTGACATTGGTTGATTCTACCACAGAGGTAAAAAAAGGCGACCTGGTATTACCCATTGATGAATTTAATTTTGATCCTTATTTCATGCCTAAGGGCGGAACCACAAACAGCGAAAACATCCGAGTGGTTGCTCTGAATAATGCGCTATTTGGTTCTGGTAAAAGGCAGGTAATTGCAATCAGTGGAGGTGTTAATCAAGAAATCTCAGTTGGCGATGTATTCTCAATTTATCGCCCAGAACAAGTCATTCGAGACGAAGTGATGCATCCCGCAGGCGACTTGAAAACACTGTTTAAACCTTCCAAAGCTAAAGTAACGTTGCCTTCAGAATATGTAGGGCATATTATGGTCTTTAAATCTTTTGAAAATGTTTCTTACGCAATTATCACCGAAGGAAATCGCAACGTAAAATTATTTGATTACGTGCAACTACCCTAAATTTCAGGTGAACACAGAAGACATTCAAGCCTGGTTGCATCTTTTCAAAGCACCAGGCTTGGGAGTTGTCAAAATATCAAGTTTGCTTGCAGAATTTGAACAAGCATCCAATGTTCTTAAACAGAAATCCTTTGATAAACATCATCAAATCCCTGCAAAAGCATTGAGATATATACAGCAGGCAAATACTGATGATATTGCAACTGAATTATCATGGCTGGAAAAAGACAACAACTACTTACTGGTTTTCGATGATCCGCTTTATCCACCCCAACTTAAACAAATTGATGATCCTCCTCTGCTGCTCTTTGTGAAAGGACAGCCCGAGGTATTATTATTACCTCAACTGGCAGTGGTCGGCTCACGCCATGCCACACGTGGTGGCTTAGAAAACACGCAATCGTTTTGTAGTGACTTGGTTAACAAAGGCTGGGTGATTACCAGTGGCTTAGCTGCAGGAATCGACTCAGCAGCACATCAAGCTGCTATTAATGAAAATGGGCAGACGGTGGCGGTGATGGGCACGGGTATCAACCAAATATATCCAGCTCATAACCAAGCACTGGCCAAATCTATAATAAAAAATGGCGCTGTAGTGTCAGAATTTCCGATCAACACACCTCCAAATGCCCATAATTTCCCAAGACGTAATCGCATCATAGCAGGGTTGTCATTAGGTACTTTAGTAATAGAAGCGGCTAAGAAAAGTGGCACTTTAATTACTGCCAGACAAGCAATGGAACAAGGTCGACCAGTAATGGCTATACCTGGGTCTATACATAACCCACTGGTCAAAGGGTGCCATTTGTTAATTAAACAGGGAGCTAAGCTGGTTGAATCTGCAACCGACATCGAAGAAGAATTAACGCCCTCAATTACCATGCTCAGTAACCAAATACAACAACAGTTAGATCAAAGCAGCAGTATAAAAAAGACCGTTACTGTTGAAAAAAGCAATCAAAACCATACATCTGGGTTATCAAGCACTGAGCAACAAGTGATTGATACAATGGGGTTTGATCCAATAACTTTTGATGACCTGGTTCATGAAACTTCTTTGAACTCAGCTGATTTAAGCGCCGTAATGTTGGCGTTAGAGCTATCTAACTGGGTTGAAGTTTTGCCTGGGACCCGCTATCAAAGACTGAAATAATTCAACACAGTTTCACTGTAGTATATATAATGTATGTATGAATGAGAGCATCATCGATGTCTTGGTGTATTTATTTGAAAACTACATGACCGAAGATGTAGATTTAAAAGAGAATTACACTGTCAACCATATCTACCAGGGCTTGGAAGAAGCTGGGTTCACCAAAAAAACAATAGATAAAGCATTTGAGTGGCTGAGCATAATCAATGAGATGCCCTCTGAAAACATTTCCCAAAGCAGTGATGGCTTCAGAATTTATCATGCTATAGAAAACCAAAAAATCAATGAGGAAGGTATTGATTTTATCATGTATTTAGAAAGTACAGGTATCCTTAGTCCAAGCACCCGCGAGCTGTTGCTTAACAGTTTGCTTTATCTAAATGCTGACAATGTGGATGTGGATGATTTACAATGGCTCGCTTTGATTATTTTGTATATCCAGCCGGAACAGGAGCAAGCCTTTGCCTCAATGGAAAGTTTGATGTTTGACCCGCCGGTTGATCACGAACACTGAGTCATGGCAGAAAATTTACTGATAGTAGAGTCACCAGCAAAAGCAAAAACCATCGAAAAATATTTGGGACCCGGTTATAAAGTCCTCGCCTCCTATGGCCATCTACGAGATTTATTAGCAAAGTCAGGGGCAGTCGACCCGAACAATGATTTTGCGCTGACTTATGTCGATGTAGATAAAAATAAAAAACATATCGAAGCGATTGTCAAAGAAGCAAAGAAAGCCCAAACCATCTTTTTAGCAACTGATTTGGATCGTGAAGGAGAAGCCATTTCCTGGCATGTAGTGGAAATTCTAAAAAAACGTAAAATACTGAAAGATAAGCAAGTTAAACGAGTAGTATTCAGTGAAATCACACCCTCTGCTATCAAAGCTGCGGTAGCTAACCCCAGAAAAATTTCTGATGATTTAGTCGATGCACAACAGGCTCGAAGAGCCCTTGACTATCTTGTCGGTTTTAATCTATCACCTTTGCTGTGGAAAAAGGTACGTCGTGGATTATCAGCTGGCCGCGTCCAATCCCCTGCGTTACGCTTAATTGTAGAACGAGAAGACGAAATCAATGCTTTTATCACAGAAGAGTATTGGACTATTCACAGCCAACTGAGTAAATCGAAAGAAAACTTTGAAGCAACGTTGAATGTGTTAGCTGGAAATAAACTGAAAAAGTTTGATATTAACAATGAAAAACACGCTAAAGAGGTATTAGAGAAACTTAAGGAACAAGCAGGTAGCTCTCTTACTGTCACCGAATTAACCCAAAAAGAACGCAAAAGGAGGCCTTCGCCCCCATTTATAACTTCGACAATGCAACAAGAAGCTGCCAGAAAATTAGGATTTTCTGCCAGAAAAACGATGCAAGTGGCACAACAGCTATATGAAGGCATTAATGTCAATGGCCAGACACAAGGCTTAATTACATACATGCGTACTGACTCTTTGAACCTGTCCAATGATGCCATTGCTGATATCAGAACAGTTCTTGCGAAGAAGTTTGGTTCATCTCAAGTGCCACCCAAACCTAACTTTTACAAAAGTAAATCAAAAAATGCCCAGGAAGCGCACGAAGCAATCCGTATAGTCAGCGCTCAACTGATCCCAAAACAAATTCAATCATCTCTTAATAAAGACCAATTCAGATTATACGATTTAATTTGGAAGCGTACCTTAGCTTGTCAGATGATTAACGCAACAATAGGTACCGTATCAGTAGATTTTACTTTTGGTGATGCCCATAATTTTCGGGCCTCAGGTTCAACCATTTTGGAAAAAGGATTTTTGGCAGTTTATGAGGAAGGTGTTGATGATGCCAAACCGGATAACAGTGAGAAGCATTTACCTAACCTCAAAAAAGGAGATGTCGTTGCTGTCAATGACATCTTTGGCAGCCAACATTTTACAGAACCACCACCAAGATACTCTGAAGCCTCATTAGTAAAAGCACTAGAAGAATTTGGTATTGGTCGCCCATCAACCTACGCCAGTATCATATCAACTTTGTTGAATCGCGATTATGTGGAACTCGATAAGAAACGTTTCATTCCGACCGATGTAGGCCGTGTAGTAGCCAGATTTTTGAACAAACACTTCAAACAATATGTTGATTATGAGTTTACAGCACGGCTTGAGGATGATCTTGATGCAGTCTCTCGAGGAGAGAAAAAATGGAAACCTTTATTGGCTTCTTTTTGGGATCCTTTCATTGAATTAATAGAGGATAAAGAAGAAAGCGTCTCTCGAGAAGAGGCCCAAGACAAGCGTGAATTGGGCATTGATCCGAAAACAGGCAAACCAGTGTCCGTACGAATTGGTAAATACGGTACATTTGTACAAATTGGCTCTCGAGAAGATGAAGAAAAACCAAGATTTGCAGGGCTGCTACCAGGTCAAAAGCTAGAAACCATCACTTTTGATGAAGCAATGAATCTATTCGACCTACCACGTGACTTAGGAGAAACACCTGAAGGTGAAAAAGTATCTGCTAACATTGGTCGATTTGGTCCTTATATCCGCTATGCCAATAAATTTGTTAGCATTAAAGATGGTGACCCATACAGTATCACTCTGGAAGAAGCGTTACTACTCATTCAGGAGAAAAAAATTGCCGATGCCAACCGCATCATTCAAACATTTGATGATGGCATCCAAATACTGAATGGCCGTTGGGGACCTTATGTCACAGATGGCAGCAAAAACGGTAAAATTGCCAAAGATCAAGATCCCAAGGCGTTAACTCACGAGCAATGTTTGGCTATACTGGCTGCGACACCTGAGAAGAAAACGCGTACAAAGAAAAAAGCCAAGAAGAAAGTAACTAAAAAGAAAACCACTAAGAAAAAAATAACTAAAAAGAAAACAACCAAAAAAAATAAGAGTTAGGAGTTAGTGGGAATGCAGATAACAAAGCAAGTGGAAGTTGTTATCCAGGCGTTATCGGAAGGTAGATTAGTTGTCTATCCAACTGAGTCGGTGTTTGGGTTAGGATGTGATTTCCGAAAGGAAGCGGCTGTTATGAAACTCCTCAACCTAAAACAGCGGACAATCAACAAAGGACTGATTTTGATCGCATCACATGTCCAACAAGTCCTACCATTAATTCGCCTCAAAGACCAAAATCATTTGGCACGCGCGCTCAAAACATGGCCGGGACACCACAGCTGGATCTTCAAAGCCAGCTCACTTGTTCCAAACTGGATCATCGGAGATCACGGCTCTGTCGCTATCCGTATATCTTCACATCCTGCTGTCATGGCACTATGCGGACTGTGGGGAAATCCGATCGTATCGACCAGTGCCAATAAGGCACAACAACCGGCAGCAAAACATTTATCTGAGGCCTATCAACAGCTGGGTGATGAGGTATCTTGTTATTGGGACCAACCATTAGGAAATCAGAAAAAACCCAGTTCAATCAGACTAGCCAGTGATGGAGCAATACTGCGATGAAACTGGAACTGAGAAGCCGGCTTTATTCTTTGGCGACTGCCATATTAACACCTGTTGTATTGATTCGTCTATTGATGCGAGGGGTCAAAACACGCGCTTATCTGCAACGCTGGCATGAACGCTTTGGTTGGTTCAACAACCCTCGGTTCAAAGGCAAATCAATTTGGGTTCATGCTGTATCAGTAGGAGAAGTCAATGCTGCAATTCCATTAATTAAAGCGTTAATGAAACAGTATCAAAATCATGATTTTGTTTTGACTACCATCACCCCAACTGGCTCTGATCGAGTTCAACAAATTTTTGGTGACCAGGTTTTTCATGTTTACTTACCCTATGACTTGCCTGGTGCAGTAAAACGTTTCCTACGTAAAACAAAGCCTGACTTGGCCGTCATCATGGAAACAGAAATTTGGCCTAATCTATTTCGTTTTTGCAAGAAACAGAACATTCCCATCGTTGTTGCCAATGCCAGATTGTCAGAAGTATCAATGAAAGGCTATCGCTGGGTTGAATCACTGGCCGCACAGGCTTTTAATAACACCCATTTTGTCGCTGCACAAACTATGAAAGATGCCAAAAGAATGGTTCGTCTAGGTTGCGAACCTAAACGTATATTTGTCGTGGGCAGCCTCAAATTTGACATCATCATTGATGAAGAAATCATCAAGAAAGGTGAAGAAATACGTGCCCATTACTCAACAGATCGCTTGATATGGGTAGCCGCTAGTACCCATCTTGAGGATGAAATAGAAATTTTAGATGCCTATGCAGTACTAAAACAGCGACATCCAGGACTGATGTTAGTTATCGTACCAAGACATCCCGAGCGTTTTCAAAGTACAACACAAGCATGCAGGAACAAAGGCTTCCAAACACAGATCAGAAGTGAGGATGGGTTATCAGGACTGGATACAGATGTATTTGTAGTCGATACCATGGGAGAAATGCTGGAGTTTTATGCCTCTTCAGATATTGCCTTTGTTGGTGGTAGCATCTCAGATATTGGCGGGCATAATGTATTGGAAGCAGCGGTATTTTCATTGCCGGTATTGGTGGGTCCAAACACTTATAACTTTGAAGAAATCACTCAATTACTTAACGATTGTGGTGGCTCCTATTTAGTCCATGATGCCAACGACATCATCAGTCGTATGGAAGCGCTGATGCAAAACCCGGAACTCAGAGGTAAAATGGGGCAAGCTGCTTATACCTTGGTACAAAAACATCGTGGGGCTGTTAATACCACCATGCAAATGATTGAATCTATTATGAGCCAATCAACCTTACCAAAGAGTTTCGAAACGAAGCACTACCCAAGCATTCAATCATGAACAAGACATATCTTTTTGATTAGTAATGATGAGTGTAAGTGATATTGACTGGCAAATGGTTTATTTTGATCAATTGAACAGTCAAACACTTTATCATTTACTACAATTGAGAAGCCAGGTATTTGTTGTTGAACAGCATTGCCCTTATTTAGATATAGATGGCCTTGACCAAAATGCTATACATATTTTAGGAATTCACAAAGAAAATGTTATCGCTTACGCCAGAATTGTTAAAAAAGATGATCATGTCACAATAGGACGTGTGACGGTGGCTCAAGAGCTTCGCTCTGAGGGCATTGGCAAAGTTTTAATGAAAAAAGCCATTCAAACTTGCATTAATGACTTTCCCCAAAAACCCATCTTGATATCGGCTCAGTCTTACCTGACCGAATTCTATCAAAAACTAGGCTTTGTAAATCAAGGTCAATTTTACCTCGAGGATGATATTCCACATCAAACCATGATTTACCAGCATAGGCAGTAGTGGTTATAATATTGCTTTTGATTACAACAAATCATGCTCAATTGCATCTCTACTGAAGCGAACGACCAAAGCACTCCGATATTTCCTATTCGTCTGTCACACTTTGCTGACTGGCTAAGTGAGCAAAACAATTTCTTAAACAATGCCATGCTCAGCCAAAATTTTGGCCAGAAACCCGGCCAATTCTTTCTCGACTATCATGAAAATGGTCATTTAGCGAGGGTTTATCTGATAGTGACTGATGATCTTAACCCATATCCTATTGGCGCCAACTTAAATCATTTACCGACCCGTGATTACCACATTGACTGTGACGATTTACTGACAACTGATGCCCTCATATTGGCATGGGGCTACGGTTGTTACCGATATGAACGCTATTTGAGTAAACAGAAAACCCCTAATCTTATTGTAGCTGACTCACAACGACACTACTCTGCATTATCCAAAGTAGTTGCCACACATCTTGTACGTGACTTGATTAACACTCCTGCAGATGATATGGGACCAGTAGAATTGGCCAAGTGGGTCGATGATTTCGCTAAAGAACACAAAGCCACCACCCGGCATGTAGTTGGTGAGGATTTATTGAATGAGCGCTTCCCCTCAATCCACATCGTTGGTCGGGCCAGTCACAAAGCACCTCGTCTCATTGAAATGAGCTGGGGGGATGACCATCATCCTCGCATCGCTCTGGTGGGGAAAGGGGTCTGTTTTGATACTGGTGGTAATAATATGAAGGCCGACACATACATGAAGTTGATGAAAAAAGACATGGGTGGTGCTGCCCATGTACTGGGGCTGGCCAAACTGATTATCGACCACCAATTGCCAGTGCGTCTACAAGTGTTGATCCCAGCAGTGGAAAATGCGGTTTCTGCTAATGCTTATCGCCAAGGTGATATCGTCACCACTCGCTCTGGACAAACGGTTGAAATTGGTCACACTGATGCTGAAGGCCGGGTCATATTAGCTGATACCTTGACATACGCCTCAGAGTTCAAACCCGAATTAATCATCGACTATGCTACCTTAACTGGTGCCGCTCGGATTGCGTTAGGACCGACTTTGACACCAACTTTTAGCAATCGCGAAGATTTCAATCAGGCGATTCATCACAGTGGTACAGCGACCCATGATTTGACTTGGCCGATGCCTTTGTATCACGGCTACAATAAATACATCAAACCAAAAATCGCTGATCTATCTAACTCTGCCTCCTTGCCACAAGCTGGCTGTATTACTGCTGCTTTGTTTTTGGAACATTTTGTCGATGTCGATATCCCTTGGGTACACATTGACACTTATGGTTGGAACTTTGGCGATCGTACCGGTGGGATAGAAGGTGGTGAAGCTTTGGCCATGATAGCGATATTTAATTGGCTTCAAAAAGATTTTCTGCATGATTGAGCAGCAAAATAACCTTCTCTTTGGACAGGGAGAGCGGCCAGCTTTGATACTGGGGAAGTACGCCAATCGCCATGGACTGATTACTGGAGCAACAGGAACAGGAAAAACTGTAACCGTTCAGGTATTGACAGAAAACTTCAGCCGAATGGGAGTACCTGTTTTTGTTACCGATATCAAAGGTGACGTCTCCGGTCTGTCACAGGCTGGCGAACAAAAGCTTTTTCTTGATGAACGAGCCAAAGAACTCCATATTGAAAACTACCACTATGAAGGTTCACCCAGTATTTTTTGGGACATTTTCAAAAAACACGGTCACCCAGTCAGAACTACCATTCAAGAAATCGGAGCACTGTACTTGAGTCGCTTGTTGGAATTGTCTGATGCTCAAGAAGGCGTGATTGCCGTGGCATTCAAATATGCTGAGGAAAATGATCTGCCATTACTTGATCTTAAAGACTTGCAATCATTATTGCAGTATATGGGCGATCATCACCAAAACATATCTTCGGCTTATGGTCGTATCACCAATGCTTCCATTGGAGCCATTCAACGCCGCTTACTGAATTTGGAATCACAACAGGCAGAGTTATTGTTTGGTGAACCTGCCTTAGAGTTGGCCGACCTGATGAGGCAAGATTTATCAGGCAGAGGCATCATCAGTATCATGGAGTCCAGAAACTTAATGATGAAACCACAGTTATATGCCACTTTTTTGTTGTGGCTGATGACCGAATTATTTGAAACTTTACCTGAAGTAGGCGACTTACCACAGCCCAAGCTAATACTGTTCTTTGATGAAGCACATCTGATTTTTAATGACGCTCCTAAAGAAGTGCTCCGGCGAATCGAACAGGTGGCTCGATTAATACGATCAAAAGGTGTTGGAGTATATTTTTGTACCCAATCACCGGGAGACATCCCCGAAGACATTTTGGGTCAACTTGGAAACAAAATTCAACATGCCTTGAGAGCATACACACCAAAGGACAAGAAAGTCATCAAAGCAATGGCAGACTCTTTTAGGCCCAACCCCGATTTCGATACCACAACAGTGATTACAGAGTTGGGTGTAGGAGAAGCACTGGTTTCGACACTAGAAGCCAAGGGAGCACCGTCCATAGTTGACCGTGTCAAAATCGCTCCGCCCCGATGTCGAATGGCTCCAGCAACTGATCAAGAGCGCCAAATGATTATGCAACGTTCTCCTGTAGGCGGCAAATACGATACAGATTTAGACCGAGAATCAGCCCATGAAAAACTGCAAAGCCGCACTAAGTTATTGGCAGAACAAAAAGCCAAAGAACAAATTAAACTGGAGTCAAAAAACAACCGCTATCACAGTGAAAAAATTTCAGGGCGCTCTCAAAGCCATACGCGTCGCCGTGATACGGTGTTGGAAAGCATGGGTAAATCACTGGGCCGCAAATTCACCACAAAAGTAGTTAATGCAGTCTGGAAATCCCTGTTTGGTCGCAAACGCTGACTGTCAAATAGCCTAGAATGGAATGGTTGCTACTGGTATTGTGTGGGATGCTTGTAGGATTTCTTGCTGGTTTATTGGGCATCGGTGGTGGTGGACTTTTGGTGCCCATCTTAACCACTTATTTTTTATCCCAACAAGTGGATGTCAGTCAAGCGGTTCATATGGCACTGGCAACTTCACTGTCTTGCATTATCATCAATGCCATCATCAGTACATGGGCACATCAAAAGCATCACGCCATTTTATGGCCTATGGTGTTAAAACTGATGATATTTTATGCTCTTGGTAGTTTTTTTGCTGGTTTGACTGCAGTGCATTTGAACAGCCAAACATTAGCCATCATTTTTGCCAGCATGATGATTTTGATCGCTTTACAAATGATTAGTGGCAAAAAAACTGATACCCATTCCATACGTGACATCAGTCATTGGAAAGTGATTACTGGCGGCACCGTGATTGGTTACTTATCGGCGCTATTGGCAATTGGTGGGGGTAGCTTAACGGTACCATTTCTGCATATGCATGGTATTCCATTAAAGAAAGCCATTGCCACTGCGGCAGCTTTAGGGATGCCCATTGCTTTGGCAGGCACTCTGGCTTTTATCAGCTTTGGACAAAATACCAGCCCGTTGGCTATCAACAGTATTGGTTTTGTATACTGGCCTGCGACACTGGCCCTTACAGCCGGTGCCTCAATCACCACAACTCTGGGCGCACGGACCACACACCATTTACCCGTTAATTTATTGAAAAACATATTTGCATTATTGCTGATCGTGTTGTCTTTTAAAATGTATCACAGTATCGTTGTTTGATTTTTGCTTATAATGGCGGTTATTTAAAATAAATAATTTAACTATGAAAAAATTAATGATTGTCTTTATCCTGCTACTCTTAACTACAGGAAGCCATGCCAAATCTGCTAAAGAAATTAATATTTTAGTGGATGCAACTTTAAATCGATTTAACAATGAAGTCACCGGGGCATCAGAGTTTCTACAGGGTGCAGCAGGTGTGCTGGTTTTCCCCAAAATATTGAAAGCGGGTATTGGCATAGGAGGAGAATATGGTGAAGGTGCGATGCGAATAGCTGGAAAAACAACTGCTTATTATAGTACTGCTTCTGCCAGCATTGGTTTCCAATTAGGTGCCCAATCTAAAGCAGTGGTGATTGTATTTTTACAACAGGATGCTCTCAAAAAATTTCAGGACAAAAAGGGCTGGAAAATCGGAGTAGACGGCTCTGTAGCCATCATTAAATGGGGAGTTGGTGAAGACATCAATACTATGGACATTAAAGATCCAATAGTCGGTTTTGTTTTCAATAACAAAGGCTTGATGTATAACCTTACGTTAGAAGGATCAAAAATCACAAGAATCCACCGTTGACCAACCATTAAACTTAGATTAAAGAACTAGGTGTTTGTGCATATAGGTTCTTTTTTCTTATAGCCTGACTTTTGGCACTTATAGACTCTAAAAACTGTTGGCAACATGTTGTCAAATTTATTCTGAGATATGTTATGAAAGCAAGAAAACGACTGTTAATTAATGCATTTGAATTAACCCTGGTGCTGATTTTAAGTACGATGCCAGTACTTGCTGATCAAAAAACTGATCAACCCATTGTTGAAAATCTGCTATTAGCTGAATGGATAGGCCCTTATGGTGGCGTTCCTGCTTTTGACAAAATGGACATCAATGATACTCGAGAAGCGATAAAAATCGGCATGATGGAAAATTTGGCTGATCATGAAAAAATTGCCAATGATCCAAACCCAGCAACTTTTGAAAATACCATTGTAGCGATGGAATCTGCTGGTGAACGTTTAGATCGAGCGATGACTTATTTTGGTATTTGGAGGAGTAATATGTCGAGTCAGCAAGTACGCGAGTTGCAGATGGAATTGTCGCCCAAACTCTCAGAAATGTACTCCAAAATTTCACAAGATAAAAAACTCTTTGCACGTGTTAAGAAAGTCTATGAGGATTCATTGAAACAACCTTTGGACCCTGATCAGCAACGCCTGATTTTAACTACTTATGAAGGTTTTGCTATGACTGGAGCAGATTTACCTGCTGATAAACAAAAACGTTACGCTGAAATTGCCAAAGAACTATCCAGTTTATATACTCAGTTTGGTAATAACGTATTACATGATGAAGAAAGTTATGTAACTTTCCTAACCAAAGATCAACTGTCAGGATTGCCTGACTCTTTTGTCAAAGCATCAGCAAAGGTAGCTGCGGATAAAGGTAAAGAAGGTATGTATGCCGTTATGAATACTCGCTCTTCGATGGATCCTTTTCTCACTTTTTCTGATGACCGTGAGTTGCGAAAACAAGTATGGACTCATTATTACTCTCGTGGTGACAATGGTGATGAATACGATAATAATGCCATTATTGCCAAAATTCTGAAATTACGTAAAGAACGTGTTGGCTTACTTGGCTATGATAATTATGCTGAATGGCGTTTACAAAATCGCATGGCTCAAAATCCAGAAAATGCCATGAAACTGATGGAAGCGGTATGGCCTGCAGCGATTGCTCGGGTTAAAGAAGAAGTTGCTGATATGCAGAAAATAGCTGATGAATTGGACCACAAGATTACCATTGAACCATGGGACTATCGCTATTATGCAGAAAAAGTTCGTAAGAAAAAATACGATTTGGACTCCAATGAAGTCAAGCAATATTTACAGTTGGATAACCTAAGAGAAGCAATGTTCTTTGTTGCTGGTGAATTGTTTAATTTCAACTTTACACTCGTTAAAGAAGGTTCTGTTCCGGTCTTTCATAAAGATGTGAAGGTTTGGGAGGTCACAGATAAAACATCAGGAGAACACATTGGTTTGTGGTATTTAGATCCTTTTGCTCGTCAAGGCAAACGATCAGGCGCTTGGGCCACTTCTTATCGTTCACATGAAAGTTACAATGGCAAACGAACCGTTTTATCGGCTAACAACTCCAATTTCATTAAACCAGCACCCGGTGAATCAGTACTGGTTTCATGGGATGATGCAGAAACCTTTTTCCATGAGTTCGGTCATGCTTTACATGCACTGGCATCAAATGTTCGTTACCCAAGCCTGAATCGAGGTGTTCGCGATTATACTGAATTTCAGTCACAATTGCTGGAACGTTGGTTATCAACAGATGCCGTCATCAATAATTACTTAAAACACCACAAAACAGATGAAGTGATCCCTAAAAGCCTGATTGAAAAAATTAAAAAAGCAGCAACTTTCAACTCAGGATTTTCTACCACAGAATATCTGGCATCAGCTTTAATGGATATGAAACTTCATTTGGCTGATCCTGCAAATATCGACATCGATCAA
The DNA here is from genome assembly GCA_030430025.1 of Gammaproteobacteria bacterium. Lineage (GTDB taxonomy): Bacteria > Pseudomonadota > Gammaproteobacteria > Xanthomonadales > Marinicellaceae > Marinicella. The sequence continues at coordinate 73,277 of JAUIGR010000007.1, read as the reverse complement.
TTTGAACGACAAACCCTGGCTGCTTTAAATATGCCAAAAGAAATCGTGATGCGTCACCGCACCCCACACTTCAGCCATGTCTTCTCAGGTGAAGGTTATGCCACAGCCTATTATGGTTACATGTGGGCAGATGTTTTAACATCGGATGCTGCTGAAGCATTCAAAGAAGCGCCTGAAGGTTTTTATGATAAAGAAGTGGCTGCCAAATTGGTAAAATACCTGTTTGCTCCTCGCAATGCCATGGATCCAGCCAAAGCTTATCGAAAATTCCGTGGCCGTGATGCCAATATTGATGCTTTAATGCGTGATCGAGGTTTCCCTGTTTCTAAAGAATAAAACGATGAGGGACAGAAAAATGAAAAGTTTAAGAACGAACCTTTCCTTTTTCAAACGACCTTTATAGTTAGCCGAACCTGAAAAAGTCCAGGACGGACTTTTTCAGGATTGACTCGTTAACAGGACTGTTGTCTAAAGATCAAATGTCGCTACTACTAATATATTAGGCGACTTAATCTTTTTTCTCTGGTTTAGGTTCCAAAGCTTTCATGGATAATCGAATCCGACCTTGTTTATCAATTTCCAATACCTTGACTTTAACCACATCACCTTCTGTCATTTTATCTGTGACCTTAGCCACTCGCTCATGACAAATTTCAGAAATGTGTACCATACCATCCTGACCTGGCAACAAATTAACAAAAGCACCAAAGTCCATAATTTTAACTACTTTGCCTTCGTAAACTGCACCGACTTCAACCTCAGCAGTCAAATCCTCAATGCGCTTTTTCGCCGCATCTGAGTCTTCCTGATTAATAGCCGCAATGGTGACAATACCATCATCTGTGATATCAATGGTGGTATTTGTTTCTTCTGTTAACGCTCGTATGGTTGCTCCACCTTTACCGATAATATCACGAATCTTTTCAGGATTGACCCGAATGGTTTCCAAACGAGGAGCATAAGCTGACATTTCTTGACGCGGAGAAGAAATCACTTTATTCATTTCACCCAATATGAAATTACGGCCTGCTGTCGCCTGTTTTAATGCTATCTCCATAATTTCCTTGGTGATACCTTCAATTTTGATGTCCATTTGTAAAGCAGAAATACCACTTTCGGTACCCGCTACTTTGAAATCCATATCACCAAGATGATCTTCATCGCCTAAAATATCGGAGAGTACAGCAAAATCATCACCTTCTTTAATCAAACCCATTGCAATACCAGCCACTGGTGCTTTCAAAGGCACTCCTGCATCCATCATCGATAAAGATGAGCCACAGACAGAAGCCATAGAACTGGAACCATTTGACTCAGTAATTTCAGAAACCACTCGTTTAACATAAGGGAATTCTTCTTCTGATGGCATCACCGCTAATAAGCCTCGTTTAGCTAAACGGCCATGACCGATTTCTCGGCGTTTCGGTCCACCCATGAATCCCGCCTCACCAACACAAAAGGGAGGAAAGTTATAATGCAACATGAAATCATCTTTGGTTTCTCCCTCAATACCATCAATCAGCTGTGCATCACGACCAGTACCTAATGTTGTTGCTACAATGGCTTGTGTTTCACCACGTGTGAACAATGCAGAACCGTGAACACGAGGAAGTAAACCTACTTCAACACTGATAGCACGCACTTGATCTTTATCTCGACCATCTATCCGCTTGGCGCCAGAAATGATTTTATCTCGTACATGCGCTTTTTCCAATTTGCTGACTAAAGTTGCCACTTCTTTAGGCTCGTATTCCCATTCTTCAGCATCTTCTGGACAAAAATGTTCAATCACAGCAGCACGCATTTCAGCAAGCGCATTGTATCGAGCTTCTTTTTCCTGATTGGCAAAAGCTGTTTCAATTTGTTTACCAAATTCGATGCGAATCGCATCCAGCAAATCGTTGTTAATTTCTGGTGCTTCCCATTCCCAAACAGGCTTAGCTGCTTCTGCGGCAAATTCATTGATGGCTTGAATGGCATTTTGCATCTGCTCATGACCAAACATCACAGCACCCAACATCACATCCTCACTCAAAAGGTCAGCCTCTGACTCAACCATCAAAACAGCGTCTTTGGTACCAGCAACAACCAAGTCTAGTTGCGACTTGGCAATCTCTTCCAACCCTGGATTCAAAACATAATCACCATCAGTATAACCAACACGCGCTGCACCAATAGGGCCATTAAAGGGAATACCTGAAATTGCCAATGCAGCTGAAGTGCCGATCATGGCAGGAATGTCTGATTCAACTTCTTTGCTGTAAGACATCACTGTAGCAATAATCTGTACTTCATTTTTAAAACCATCAGGGAATAAAGGTCTAATAGGTCTATCAATTAAACGACAAATCAGTGTTTCCCTTTCCGTTGGTCGACCTTCTCGTTTAAAAAAACCTCCAGGAATCATACCGGAGGCATAAAATTTTTCTTGATAGTTGACCGTTAATGGGAAAAACCCTTGATTAGGGTCGGCTTCTTTCTTGCCAACAACAGTTACTAGTACGACTGTATCACCCATGGTAATTTTGACTGCACCGGTAGCTTGGCGAGCCACCTGTCCTGTTTCTAAGATAACGGTGTGATTTCCGTACTGAAATTGTTTGGTAATTTTGTTCACTTATTTCTTTCCTGACCTACTTTTTTGGCCCGTTCTATAATGTTTCTACCAGCATCACCCCTTGATAATGCCATTGATCTACCCCCATGGACAGATACAAAAAACCCGCAGCTAGTGCGGGTTTTGAGCCAATCTTATCGTCTCAAGCCAAGACGTTTGATGAGGTTTTGGTAACGCTCACCATCTTCGCGTTTAACATAAGCCAGCAATTTACGGCGTTGGTTGATCAGTTTGATCAAACCACGTCTTGAATGTTTGTCTTTTTTGTGTGTTTTGAAATGCTCTGTCAAATTATTAATTCGAGCAGTCAATAAAGCCACTTGAACTTCTGGAGAACCGGTGTCACTGTCACTGGTTTTATAATCAGCAATAATTGTTTGTCTTTGTTCAACTGTAATCATCTTATCTCTCGTTGAAGGGATCTAAACCGATCCGTTTATTGATATTACCGACAAGCCGTCAGACCCTCGAACCTGTCAGTGCTTAAAATGCGCGTATTCTAATCGTTGAGTCGTTTAAACTCAAGAAATTGCGCTTTTATTTTTTATCGCTAGATATGATTTCAAAAACAACCGTTTGACCTTCAATTGCTGCTGGTCCACTGTTCCCAACCCCAGGAATCTATGGTCATCATCATATAAACGATACAAACCTTGCTTTCCTTGGTGTCCAACCACCTTACCATGAATAAGATCTTGAGATTGCTGTTTTGTCAGTAATATCCGGGGATACTCTATCAGTACTGCATCCATAGGCATTATGTATTGAGACCGATTATTCAAGGCTTGTAACTCATCCAACGTTTTCATATGTTGACCAGAAATAATACCTGATTGAGTGCGATGTAATGCCGACATATGGGCCACTGTGCCACAATCTTTAGCAAAATCTTCCAATAAAGTTCTGATATAAGTGCCCTTAGATACCCGGATTTCAAAGTCGATATAATTGGCAGCATTATCAATCATTTTGAAACTGTGAACGGTGACTTTTCTCGCAGGTCGCTCCACTTCCTTACCTTGTCTGGCCAGCTTATAGAGTCTTTGTCCGTTGTGGTTGAGAGCAGAATACATGGGAGGTATTTGCTCTATTTCACCAGTGAAGCGCTGTGTTGCTGCCTTTATTTCTTCATCGCTTAATGCCGTAACAACATGTTCTGCTACTGTCTTGCCAGTAGCGTCACCTGTGTCTGTCTGTTTACCAAGAACACAACGGGCTATATATGTTTTATCCGAATTAATCAATAAATGAGCCACTTTGGTCGCATCACCAAAACAACAAGGAAGCAATCCCGTAGCCATCGGATCTAAATTACCTGTATGACCTGCTTTTTTGGCTTGAAATAAATGCCTGACCTTTTGTAATGCCTGATTGGATGAAATGCCTTTAGGTTTATCCAATAAGACAATACCATGCAAATCTGGATAACTCTTTTTGCGCGAAACTTTTTGCGCCATGATCGTTATTCTTCGTCAAACTTCGGGTCAGAGGCCCTTGCCTTTTGAATCAGATGTTCAATTTTTTGACCATACTCTAATGAAGCATCATATTGAAACCGCAGCTCAGGTACTTTGCGGCTGTTCAATTGACGAGCTATCACATGACGTAATTGTTTGGCATTAAGACGCAAGGTTTTTAAAGCCAGCTTTTCTTGACTGGGATCCAAAGTATTGATAAAAACTTTGGCTACAGACAAGTCTCGAGTCACCTCGACATCAGATATAGTAATAAAAGATGTGTCTTCATCTGGTAAGTTTTGATGGATAGCAATCGCCAAAGTGCGGCGCATTTGCGCCGCCACACGATCACTTCTTTTAAAATCACGGTATCCCATATCTACTATAGTTCATTCAATCCAAGGTTTTTTGAACCTCTATGCGCTCAAAACACTCTATTTGATCGCCCGGTTGAACATCTTTATACATTTTAACGCCTACACCACATTCAGTTCCAGATTGAACTTCATTGACATCATCTTTGTGACGACGTAATGATTCAAGTTCACCCTCAAAAATGACTACATTATCACGTAAAACACGGATCGGGTTATTGCGTTTGACGACACCCTCGAACACCAGACAACCAGCAATGGTGCCAAATTTGGATGATCTAAAGACATCACGTACCTCAGCCGTACCAATAATTTGCTCCTTAATTTCGGTACCCAAAGCACCGGTAACGGCTGCCTTCACCTGGTCAATCGCTTCATAAATGATACTGAAATAGTGTAAATCCAAATCATTTTCCTTGATGATATCACGCGCTGATTTATCAGCACGAACATTAAAGCCGATAATAATGGCACTCGAGGCGGCAGCCAATTGTGCATCAGCACTGGTAATACCACCAACACCTGAAGAAATGACTTTGACATTAACTTCTTCATTCGAAATTTTTTCCAATGATTCTTTCAATGCTTCAACAGAACCCTGAACATCAGCCTTAACCAACAAGTTGACGTTGAGCTTTTCTTCCTGTCCCATCTGAGACATCAGATTTTCCAACTTGGCAGCTTGTTGACGTTTCAAACGCTCTTCTCGTTGACGCTCACGATTCTCTTGGGCTGCATCTCTGGCCTGTTTTTTGCCTTTGACTACCATGAATTCATCGCCAGCAATAGGAACGCCCGAAAGCCCAAGAACAACTGCTGGAATAGAAGGACCTGCACTCTTGATTTCTTTACCATTTTCATCAATCAAACTTCTGATCCGACCAAATTGTTCTCCACACAGAATCATATCTCCTTTTTTGAGTGTTCCTGATTTAACTAAGACTGTAGCCACAGGACCTCGCCCTTTATCTAATGATGATTCTACGACAATACCTGATGCCGATGTATCTGCCACCGCCTTGAGCTCCATTACTTCAGCTTGTAGACTCACAGCATCAAGCAAGTCATCAATCCCTTGACCAGTTTTAGCAGAAACTTCAACAAACTGAATATCGCCACCCCAGTCTTCTGGAACCACTTCCAAACCAGCTAAATCCTGTTTGACTCGCTCCACATTAGCTTCTTCCAAATCAATTTTATTAACAGCAACAATCAGCGGCACGTCAGCAGCTCTGGCATGTTCTATACCTTCTTTGGTTTGCGGCATCACACCATCATTAGCAGCCACGACCAAGATGACAATATCTGTTACTTGTGCACCACGAGCTCGCATTGCTGTAAACGCGGCATGACCTGGTGTGTCAATAAACGAAATAACACCTCTGTCTGTGGTCACATGATAGGCTCCTATATGCTGTGTAATGCCACCAGCTTCCTTATCTGTTACTTTAGTCTCTCTAATATAGTCAAGTAATGATGTTTTACCATGATCAACATGGCCCATCACTGTCACCACAGGTGGCCTGATCACGGCATTCTCATCATCTGCTGTATGTGTAGCTTCCTCTTTTAGCTGTTCTGCTTTAGACTTTTGAACTGCTGCAATGGCCTGATGTCCCAATTCCTCTGTCACAAGAATCGCTGTTTCTTGGTCTAAAGGCTGATTGATAGTCACCATCATCCCCATTTTCATCAGTTCTTTGATAATTTCTGATGACTTGATCTTTAACTCATTTGCTAAATCACCTACAGTTAAATGTTCAGGAACTTCAATTGATCTAACCACAGGTGCTGTTGGCTTTTGAAAACCATGTTCTGCCGGTTTTGTCGAGACACGTGTCGACTTTTTGTCTTTTAAATTACCTTTAACATGTAATTGTTTCCTGCTATATAATGCTTTATCTTGTTGCTCTTTTTTACGATCATCTCGACCTTTTTCAGACTTTCTCGCTGATCGTTCTTGACTGGCTTTTTTGCGATTAGCTCGTTCAGCAATCGCTTTTTGAACCTGTTGTTCGACCATTCGATCATGACGACGCTGTTGCTCTGTTTCCTCTGTATCTTCATCAACAACAGAAGTCGTATTACTTTCTTCCTCCACATTACCATCATCAACCAGTTCTTGCTCAACAGTTTCTGTATCGTTCTCTGATACTTCAACAATGTCTATCTCATCAGATGCCTTTTCTTCTGCCTGCTGCTCTTTTTTAGCTTGCTCTTCAGCAGCTTTCACTATTGCTTCTTTAGCAGCTTCCTCAGCTTCTAACTGACTTCTGCGTTCTTCAAGCGCTTGTTGAGCTGCCAAACGTTCTTTTTCAATTTCAGCTAACTCATCAGCGGATGGACCTGTAACGATTTTCTTCTTTTTAACCTCTATATTAATTCTTTTGGTTTTACTCATGCCCGCCGTATTACTTGAAACTTTCAACACCTCTTTGGATTTGCGTTTCAAAACGACTTTTTTGCGTGGAGATAAACTTTTCTTTTCTTTACCATGGGACCCTCGCAAAAAATCTAGAAGCTTCATTTTGTCTTCTTTGCTGATGACATCAGCTTCATTCTGGGCAACAATACCCGCACTTCTTAATTGGCCTAATAACTTATCAGTCGTAATTCCCAGTGCTTCGGCTAAATGTTTTACGGTTTCTTCAGACATTTCATTCTCCCATTAGTCAAACCAATGTTGTCGGGCTTCCATGATCAAATCAGAAGCTGCTTGCTCTTCAATCTCTACCAATGCCATTAATTCGTCTGTTGCTAACTCAGCCAAATCATCTCTGGTCCTGATTCCTTTTTCTGCTAATTTATACGCCAGCGCATCATTCATCAGCTCAAGGTTCAACATGGCTTCTTCTGGTTTACTGTCTTCTAACTGCTCTTCTTTCGCAATCATTTGTGTCAACAAGGCATCTCTGGCACGTTGACGAAGTTCATCAACTAACTCGTCATCAAACCCTTCAATGTTTAACAACTCACTCTTGTCTACATAAGCGATTTCTTCAATTGTTGAAAAACCTTCCTGTACTAACAAAATAGCAAGGTCTTCATCAACATCCAACTTCTCTTCGTAGTCACGGACAAAACCCATGGCTTCAGCTTCACTTTTTTCTTCTGCTTGCTTTTGTGTCAAAACATTGATTTTCCAACCAGTAAGCTCGCTGGCTAATCGTACATTCTGTCCACCTCGACCAATAGCCTGAGATAATTGAGACTCATTGACAGCAACATCGATGGTATTATTTTCCTCATCCACAACAATGGATTCAATCTCGGCGGGCGCCATAGCATTGATAATGAACTGTGCCGGATTTTCATCCCATAACACAATATCTATTCGTTCGTTACCCAGTTCATTACCCACTGAAGTCACTCTCGATCCTCGCATACCAACACAAGCACCTATTGGATCGAGTTTTTTATCATGCGAAAATACAGCAATCTTAGCTCTGTGACCAGGATCACGGGCTGCGCCCTTTAACTCCAAAAATCCTTGTGAAATCTCAGGCACTTCCATCTTAAATAATTCAATCATGAATTCAGGGCTTTTCCTAGACAAGGTCAGAATGGGCCCCCGATTAAACTTATTAACCTCTACCAACAACCCTTTGAGACGATCTCCGCGCTTCACTTTTTCACGAGGAATACCATATTCACGAGGAACAATGGCTTCAACTCCACCGCCCACATCAATAAAAATATGACCTCTTTCAAATCGCTTCACAATTCCTGAAAGCACTTCTCCCACCCGATCTTCGTACTGTTCCACAACTTGTTCACGTTCGGCTTCTCGTACTTTCTGTAAAATCACTTGCTTGGCAGTCTGTGCAGCAATTCGACCAAATTCAACAGACTCCATTTCCTGTTCTATCACATCACCTATTTGTGCCTCAGGGTTGTTTTTTAAGGCATCTTTGAGCAAGATGTGCTTGTCTTCCGATTCAAAGTCTTCATCATCCACGACCATCCACCGACGGTAACTGTCATAATTACCAGTATGTCTATCGATGTCCACACGAACATCGATATCCTTCATCTGCTTTTTTTTGGTAGCTGAAGCAAGTGCCAACTCAATAGCCTCAAAAATGACTCCAGGACTGACACCTTTTTCATTCGATAAGGCCTCTGCTACATACAAAATTTCTCTACTCATTTTTTCACTCCATCCAACACCGGCTTCAAACGTGCTTTCATGACATTATCAATATCGAATTGATAACTTTTTTGTTCATTACTGACTGTGATTTTTTGTTCAGCAATTTCGGTAATTATTCCCTTGACGTTTCTGGCACCGTCCACTGGTTGTGCCAATTTCACTTGTACAGACTTACCTATATACATGGCAAACTGATGACGATTAAATAGAACCCGATCCATGCCAGGTGATGAAACTTCAAGCACGTAGGCACTTTTAATAGGATCTTCGACATCCATCACCGCTGATATTTCACGACTTACATCTGCACAATGATCTACAGAAATACCTTCTGGTGAATCAATATAAACCCTCATCAAAGCACCATTCTTTTGAGGCATGTATTCTAAGCCCCAAAACACAAATCCCATATCTTCAATGACTGGCTTTAAAAGATCTGACAGCAATTTTTCTTTCATAAATGACAGGAACAAAAAAGGCTCCCAAAGGAGCCTCATTATTTTTCAATAATTTGGTTGCGGGGGCAGGATTCGAACCTACGACCTTCGGGTTATGAGCCCGACGAGCTGCCAGACTGCTCCACCCCGCATCATTAAGATGGCACATTTTACTACACATTTTGTTATTTGCAACCTTCAAATCATTGATTCGACCATTATCATGGTCACCAATAAAAAAACCTTTCAACCCATTCATCAACTACATCTACTCAAAACAATCGGCTTATCGGGCAGTAGACTAACATGCAAATCTGGCTTTACATAAAAAAGGCGGCCCAAAGACCGCCTTTTAACACAAACTTATATCAACTCAAATTACCAGTCCAAACGGAAACCTAATTGAGCACGCCATTGAGATGCCAATCTTCCCAAACTCAAGGAGTGAGGGCCACTGAAGTCGATAACCTGTGTACCATCTGTTTCAATATGATCTAAATCCCATCCATTTTCACCACGGTAGAAGCCTGTGTAAACTTGCCCCCAATCCTTGTTTATCATATTTCCTAAATTTTTGATATTAAAGAATAAAGTAGCCCTTACAGGACCCCAGGCGGGTAACTCTTGAGACACATTGATATCAAATTGGTTAATTCGAGGCGCTTTAAATGCATTTCTAGGTGCAATTCTGCCTCTGTACTGTGCCAAACCAGATGATTGCAAATAATCTTCAAACTCACCTGATAAACTAGGGTCTGTCAAAACATATTCATCTGGTAAAGGAACATACAGCAAATCATTACCTGAAAATGCTCCATCACCGTTCACATCATTACCGTAAGTCAACGAATACGGTTCGCCATCACGTGACTCCCAAACTAAACCAATATTAGTGATGGTATCACCAAAAAACATATTTTGGTAATTAACAACCATCGTAAACGCATTTTCAATCTCATATGTTGAAGTGAAAACAGTAGCATCATTAGGGTCAATATTTGGGTCATAAGACCAGTTAGAATAAGCAGTGCTTGATGAGCCTGGGCTTACTTCACTTGAATCAGTGAAGGTGTAAGACGCTTTGGCATACCAATGTTCTGTTTGAGGTAATTCCAAACTAACTGTAGCTCGCTTAGTGTCACCTTTGCTGGTGTTGGTCAAATAAATGATGTCACCAAAACCACTAATTGCTCCGGCAGTATCTCCATCCAAATTGTAGGGGTCTTGGTAATAACTTGGACGGCCATCAGGCAAAATTGCTGTCGGCTCACCAATATTAAGATTCTGATAAAAAATGGCATCACGATTTTTAATATATTCTAACTCGGTTGAAGCAACCAACCCATACCATGGCAACTCAAAATCCAAAGCAATATTAGACTTTATCACTGTTGGAATATCGAAATCAGGATCTAAAACACTGATCTCCTGACTTGCATTACCTACCAAAATAGGTTGATTAAACGGATCTGGAGTGAATAAAACACCATCTTCATCTGCACCACCACTCCGGTAAGAAATAATATCTCCTCCTGTTTGAGAGTAAGAATTAGAAAGCCAAACCTTAGGAGTACCTCCTGTGAACAAGCCAACGCCACCACGTAACTGCATATATAAATCGTCAGACATGTCATAATTGAAACCAAACCTTGGCTGGAATGTACCATTGTCAACTACACTGTTGTTAGGCAAACCAAATGTATCAGTAAATTCTTGGTTGAATCTTGGTTTATTATCAACATCAGGTTTGTCATAACGAAAGCCATACTGCAAAGTCAAGCGGTCATTAACAGTCCAATTATCCTGAACAAATAAACCTAAATTTGACCAAGACCAATCGGCTGATGGGTAAGGATTATTAGGATCTGAGCCGATGGCTAATCGATAATCTGAGTGGTTACCACTGGCAAAATCATCAACACTTTGAAAGAAATAAGTACCAAAGGCTCGTCGAATATATTGGTTGAAAATTTCTTCATCCTTATAGTCGAAACCAAAGGTCAATTGATGTTCATCCAAAAACCAATCACCTGCCAAATACAAGCTGTCAGTCTTGGTGTTTAGGCTATTTGCATGTCGATTTTGTTCTGTGCCAATCCAAACGGTACCGTCATCCACTCGTACACCAATTTCGGGTAACTCAGCGAAATTAGTTGGATTTTTATCAAACTCTGAAGTCGAATAACGGAATTCGGTAGAAAAATTAGTAGTCCAATCACTGTAAAAGTTGATGTTAAAGGATTCATTTTCAAAATCATTAGTATACCAATGAGAACTCAAAGATGCATTGCTGTTACTGATCTCCTCATAACTCGGCTGACTGTCTTCATTATTTTGGTATTTAAACGAAGCCCGGTGGTAATCATTGATATTCCAATCCAACTTGAGAACCACTGACTCTTCTGTTGTTACCGCATCAGAAGGGGCATCAGAAGTTCCGGGCTCAAACCCCCACACATTGCGAGCCACATCAGCCACAGCTTGAATAGACGCATCTGAAACACCTGTAAATGGCGCTAAAGATGTTTGCTCTTCTTTCTCATAAGCCAAAAAGAAAAATAGTTTATCTTTTATAATCGGACCACCCATAGACACTGAATAAACTTCACGTGTAAAATCGCTGCTATCATCCTTCTGTAAGTCTTCATTGGAAAAATAACCAGCCACTCGTCCTGAGAAATCATTAGTTCCAGACTTGGTGATTGCATTGATGTTAGCACCTGTAAAGTTAGATAAAGTGACATCATAAGGAGATAGCTGGATATTGAGCTCTTCGATCGTATCCAATGAGAAAGGTTGAGATAAACCAGGTGAACCACCAGCCTCCAAACCAAACGGATCTCCAATGCTGACACCATCAATAGAAATGTTATTGAAGCGGTTATTGACACCAGAAACTGAAATGCCACGACCAAAATCTCTCAAATTCACGCGAGAGTCCAAGCGAACATAGTCTTGAATATCACGGTCTACAGTTGGCAAATTAGTGATCAACTCCTGTGATATACTGGAACCCGATCCCATATTATCTGGATTGAAAGTTTGTGATTGTGCGGCCACACCCACAGCTTTCACAGTATCCAAAGCAATAGCGTCTTCAACTAGCACTGCATCAATCGCTCGGTCTTCACCCAATTTGATGTAGATGTCATTTTCTTCAGCTTCAGCATAACCATTACGGGAAACCTCGATGGTATAGGGGCCACCTACACGTAAACCACGAGCAGAATAACGACCTGACTCATTGGTCGTCAGTGTTTTCTTTTGGCCAGTGGGCTCATGTGTTACAACCACCGTGGCATCAGCTAATGCATTACCTTCAGAATCAACAATGGTACCGTTGATCGAAGATGCCGTTTCTTGTGCCAGGGCAACTCCTACAGGTAACAACACTGCCAAAGCAATCGCAGCTACCCATTTTGCTTTCTTCAAATATTTCATGTCAAAAACCTTACCTAAAAAATCTTTTAAACCATTTCACAACAGTTCATTAACATTTACATAGACAAAATAAAACCGCCACACACTTTGCAATGAACCAAGTGTTTGAAACAATGATTGCCTAATAAACTCTAGTCAGAAAAAATCCCAGCGAGGATTCTCTCACATCCTTGCGGATGCTAAAAGTTTTTTGTGAAGGTTACGTTAAAAAAATATGACTTTTTTCAGCTATCGTACCTCATTTGGAAAAAACAAAGGGGTTTGAGGTACAATTTAGTCACTTCCAAAATATCATCTGATGGTTCTTATGCGATTACTCTCCCTATTGCCCCTTTGGTTATCGTTTAACGTTTCTGCCAACAGCATCAAATCAGGGCCTTTACTGGGCCATGTCGGCTTGCGTGCCGCCAACATATGGATACAAACCGAACAAACTGATGAAATTACTCTTACTTATTGGGAAAAGAGTAATCCCAGAGAACAACAAAACATCACAGCCATGGTCAATAAAGAATATGGCAACGTTCATACATTCAAATTGGCCAACCTCCATCCTGACACACAATATCAATACCAAATCGTGACTGATATTGACCAAATATCAAAAACTTATCAGTTCACTACACAAACATTGTGGCAATGGCGTCATGACCCACCAAATTTTAGTGTATTGACCGGATCTTGTAATTTTGAAAATGAAGCTGACTTTGACCGCGCTGGTAAACCATATGGCGATGGTTGGGAAATTTTTTACAGAATGGCAGAGGAACAAGCTGACATGATGCTATGGCTGGGAGATAACTGGTATTATCGTGAAGTTGATTATGACTCGGAACAAAGCCTACTCTACCGCGTCATCCGTGACCGCTCGTGGCCACACCTTCAGCCATTAATGCACAAGATGCCTAACTATGCCATTTGGGATGATCATGATTTCGGTCCTGACAACTCCAGCAGTGATTTTATATTCAAGGAACAGTCTCTCAATATTTTTAAAAAATACTGGGCCAATCCGAGCTATGGCATGCCAGAAGCGAAAGGCATCTATTCGAAAGTCAGTTTCAACGATGTTGATTTCTTCTTGATGGATGACCGTTACTACCGATCTCACGAACGCTTTCCAGATGGTATTGATAAAGTCATGTATGGCAAAGAACAATTGACCTGGCTAAAAAACCAATTACTGGGCTCAAAAGCACCTTTTAAATTCATTGTTGGCGGCAACCAAATGCTGAACGACCACCACCCTTGGGAAGGCTGGGATAAATACCGGTATGAACGGGATCCTTTTTTAAAGTGGATAGATGAAAACAAAGTCACCGGTGTGCTTTTCCTCAGTGGTGACAAGCACCACACAGAAATGTTAAAAGTTCACAGAAATAACGCTTACCCCTTACATGAAATCACCTGCTCACCATTCACAGCAGGCACCCATGCCGACAGTTTAGAGAAAGACCTAGAGAATCCGACTTTAGTGAAAGGCACCTTGGTGGGTTCACGTAACTATTGCAAATTAACATTCACTGGACCGAGAACAGATCGCCGCCTCTCAGTTCAAGTGTATGGACCTGAGGGACAGCAACATTGGCAGAAGACCATCAATGCCAGTTTGTTGACTTATCCAAAAAACTGACATGATTCATAGCAACGACCAACAACAATTCAAGAGATTAGAACGTCGAAATTTACAAATCCTTAATCTTTTTCGTCTGTTCGTTGCTTTGTTTTATTTTGCTTTGCTCAATAATGACAACATAAGCAGTCACTACAACACCGATACTCTTCACCACCTGACCTCACCAACCGTTATCTTTTACCTCGTTTGCGCAGCTTTGGTTGCCATTATCAGCTACGTATCTAATCAGGTTGATGCCACAAAAGTCAGTAAATTTACCTTATTTATTGACAGCTTTGTGATGATTTATCTGGCTTATTCAACCAATGGAATCAGCCAAGGGATGGCCATTCTGCCTGTCTTGGTGGTCGGCTCATCCTCGATTCTTTATCGCAGGGCATCCAATATCCTTTTAGCTCCCAGTTTAGCCTCTATTTTACTTTGGACTATGCCTGACTGGATTGACTTTCCTGCTCTGGTTGACATCACTCAGTCGAGTAAACTGCTACACATTCTTGCATACTTTGTTATCGCTCTTTTAGGTATTCGACAATCGATGTCTTATACCAAAACATTAGCAATGTATCGGGCACAGCGAAAAACAATATCTGGACTCGAAAACCTCAATCAAATCATCATAGAAAAACTAAGCCAAGGAGTTGTCATCTATCAACAAGATCATGTTATTGTTCATGCTAATCAAAATGGCAAAGAATTACTGAATTTGGAAGATCGGATTTTTTTGCCTGACTCGGTGATCAACGCCCTTAAAAAAGGGCAGGATGGACACATTTATCAAAACAGTCAAGGCATCACCTTATATCTCCGCCCCGCGTTAATCAGTGAAGAACATAATTTACACTTATTATTTGTAGAAGATTCCAGTTTCCTAAAAAAAGCAGCTCAACAACTAAATCTAGCCTCTTTAGGAAAAATGTCCAGCTCTATCGCACATGAAATTCGTAATCCATTGGCAGCCATCAATACCGCTTCCGAGTTACTAATGGAGTCACCCGATCTCAAAAAACAAGATAAAGAGATCAGCCAAATTATTGTCAATAATGTCAATCGAGCAAACGCCATCATCGAAGATGTTCTACAAATGTCACGGCGACCAACAGCTAAACCCAAAGATTTGCTCATCAAAGCCTTACTCGAAGAAGTTAAATCAGATCTGGTGATACAAAAAATAGCTGGCATTCAACAAATTGAAATCGAATTGGATCAAGTTAATAAAACCATTAACTTCGACCCCAACCACATCAAACAAGTCCTTTGGAATTTAGCTTCCAATGCCATCAAACATGGTGAAGACGGGTTAATAAAAATACGGGTTAAAGATCAACACATTGACTTCATGAACAAAGGTCAGCCTTTTGACGAGGAAAAAGAAAACAACCTATTTGAACCTTTCTATACAACACACAGCAGAGGAACAGGTTTAGGTCTACACATTTGTCGGGAACTCTGTCACGACAATCACGCCAAGCTGAACTACCTTTATGATGAGCCCTATCACTTATTTCGACTCACTTTTAATCTATCCCAATAAAACAACCCTTTTTTAAATAACTAATTTGACTACTCTCACCCTTATAACCCTTTCAGACCCTGAATCAACCGACCAATGGCATCCTGGGCATCGCCATACAACATCTTGTTGTTTTCTGCGAAAAACAAGGCGTTTTGAATGCCAGCAAAGCCCGTGCCTTTACCGCGCTTGATGACGATCGAGTTTTTAGCTTCATCGACGTTCAATATCGGCATGCCATAAATGGGGCTTTCCGGATCCGTTTTAGCCACCGGATTGACCACATCATTGGCACCGATCACTAAAGCCACATCAGTCTGTGGGAATTGTGAATTGATGTCTTCCATATCTTCAATCAAATCATAAGGCACACCCGCTTCAGCTAATAGCACATTCATGTGTCCAGGCATGCGGCCGGCAACCGGATGAATAGCAAACTTGACATCCACCCCACGCTCCAACAACATTTCTGTCATTTCCCACAGTTTATGCTGTGCTTGCGCCACAGCCATACCATAACCAGGAATGATAATCACTCGGTCAGCAAAAGCCATTTGAATCGCTGCATCTTGCGCTTCAATTTCTTTCATCTCTCCATCAATGGCTGAACCACCGGAACCACCCATGGAACCAAACAACACACTACCCAGTGATCGATTCATCGCCTTGGCCATCAATTGAGTCAATAAAGTACCGGCTGCACCGACCAACATACCAGCAATGATCATCGCTTCGTTTTGTAAAACATAACCCTCAAATGAAACAGCCAGACCGGTGAATGCATTGTAAAGCGAAATCACTACAGGCATATCAGCACCACCTATCGGTAACGTCATCAAAACACCAAGTAACAAGGACAACCCAAAGAACCACCAAATATACTGGACATTGAGTTCTTGCCACAGCATCACAGCCAACACCAATGCGACCAAAGCCACCAAGCCATTAAACAGATGTTGTCCTGGGAATCTATAGCTTTTATCAATCCAACCTTGTAATTTGCCGAAAGCAACCAATGAGCCACTCAAAGAAATACCACCGATCAATACACCAACCATAGCAAAAATTAAACTGATGCCACTGATACAATCATGACCATTGGCCAAGCCTGCTTGACAAGCATCAAGGTGATTAACACCATTAAACAGCGCAATGGCCCCAATAAAAGCGGCCGAACCACCGCCCATGCCATTGTATAGGGCAACCATTTGTGGCATGTCGGTCATTGCCACTTTTTTGCCACTGACCCAAGCCAAAATAGTCGATGAAATCAAGGCAGCTAAAATCAGCGGCATATTGTGCATATCAGGAGACGCAAAGGTAGCCAAGGTAGCCACCAACATACCAACACCTGCCCACACTATACCACCTCGAGCTGTACCTGGCGCACTCATTCGTCGAAGTCCTGTAATGAACAGAATGGCGGCGAGAAAATACGATAACTTCACAGCCACCGGTAGGTATTCGTGAACCCAATCGATCATGAATCACCTCCATCTTTGTCTTTTTTGCCACGAGGTTTGAACATTTCAAGCATGCGCTCAGTCACCACATAGCCTCCGGCTGCATTACCGGCTCCTAAAAAAACGGCAATGAAACCAAAGACCTTTTCCAAAGTCGTATCAGCATGACCCAAAGCGATCATTGCACCCACCAAGACAATCCCATGAATAAAGTTAGATCCCGACATCAATGGGGTATGAAGCACCACGGGTACTTTGGAAATGATTTCAAAACCCAAAATCGCCGCCAACGTCAGAATATACAATGCAATAAAACCATCAATCATGATTGTCCTCCCAAAGATTCTTTAACTGCTGGATGCACAACCACACCATCACGAGTGACCGCACAACCTGACAAAATATCATCTTCCCAATTCAATACAAATTCACCATCTTGATTCATCAACGACAATAAATTCCAAACATTACGTGAGTACATTTCACTGGCATGTAAAGGCACAGTTGATGCTAAGTTTTCAGGTCCAATGACCCTCACGCCATCGACTACTTTATTGACACCCGCTTCCGTCGGTTCGCAATTGCCCCCTCCTTCTGCACCTAGATCAACAATCACACTGCCTGGTTTCATCTGCTTAACCATTTCAGCGGTGATGATACGAGGTGCTGGTCTACCCGGCACTGCTGCAGTTGTGATCAACACATCAACTGAAGCCAAATGTTTTTTTAGATTATCCTGCTGAAGCTGTTTTTCCTCATCAGTCAAGGCACGCGCATAACCACCTTCACCAACCGCTTCAACGCCAAGGTCTAAAAACTTGGCGCCCAATGATTTGACCTGTTCCACTGTTTCAGGTCTGACGTCATACCCAGTGACATTAGCTCCCAGTCTCTTGGCTGTAGCCATCGCCTGTAGACCAGCGACTCCTGCACCTATCACCAACACTGAAGCCGGACGAATGGTACCGGCCGCTGTGGTCAACATAGGGAAGAAACGTGGCGATTCACTGGCTGCCAGTAAAACGGCTTTATAACCGGCTACCGATGCCTGTGACGAGAGTACATCCATGGCCTGGGCACGGGTGGTTCTCGGTATCAACTCCATTGAGAACACCAGAACATCCCTTTTGGCAGCATCAACAAAACGCTGTTGCTTAATATAAGGAGAAACCATACCGATAATGACAGCATGGTCTCGCAATTGAGCAATTTCTTCAGCTACCAAAGCATGAACACCGACCAAAACATCGGCACCTTGTAATACATCTTCACGTTTTTTCGCCAATTGAGTCATCCCTGGATAGGTGCTGTCTGGAAAACCTGCAGCGTCACCTGCACCCTGCTCCATCAATACTTGCCACCCAACATCCAGTATTTTTTGTACTGTTTCGGGAACCAGTGCCACTCGCTGCTCCCCTTTGACCGATTCCTTAAGCAATCCAATGGTTTTCGTCATCTAATCATCCCCATGTTTTTTATGAGACCTAGTTAAAAATCCTTGATCAGTATATCACTTTTTCTTTGATTCGCTTTGGCTTGTTTAGAATGCATCAATCTATAAAACCAATGATTTATAATGCATCTCAATACTAGGGTCTGTTAACACTATTGAGTTAGATGCTGCTGGCACTACTTTTTTCCTACAGCAAGGCAGAAGTCTTGATCTGTGGTTACTCCACATGAGTGACTGATAACGCTGTTGTAAGGAAAAAGCAGTCCAAACCCGAAGGGTTATCACTGAAAAGGCTTCATTTTTTGTTGCTGATCAATTATTTGCAGCGACCAATTAAACAGTGTTAACAGATCCTAAATTAAAAGCCTATACACATTCCTCAGAATGAAGTGCAACATGCTAAAATCACTGTTTTTACATTTTTCTCTGATTATGTACTCACAAGTCATCGAATTCATGCACAACCGTCGCTCGGTATTGATTAAGCATATGCACGAGCCTGGTCCAAACAAAAAACAACTACAAGCCATATTAACGATAGCTTGTCGCGTACCAGATCACCGCAAACTTGAACCTTGGCGCTTTTTAGTCATTCAAAAAAATGCCAGAAAACGACTAGGGGAGGCTTTGGCTCTTCTAAAAACTGAACAACAATATCTAGAGCCCGAACAAATCGAAGCAGAACAACAATCGCTGATGCGCGCTCCGGTGGTGATTGCAGTGATTGCATCGCCTGTTGAACACAAAACACCTTGGGCTGAACAAATATTATCTGCTGGCGCAGTTTGTCAACACATCAATATTGCTGCTGCTGCACATGGTTTTGCATCACAATGGATCACCGGCTGGACTTTTGAAAACAAGCAAGCTGAACAGCTATTAGGTTTAAATGACAAAGAATTTGTTGCTGGGTATTTGTATATTGGCAGCAGCGATGACCAGCCTGTCGATCGTAAACGGCCGGACTTGTCAGACAAGGTTACCTGGCTGACCGATTGACTATTAGCTGATGCCAACAATCTAAATACCAATCTAAACCAATAACATTCCTACCGCTAACTAACCAGTTGACAATATAAGAGGCGACATCTGGAAATCGAATTTGCATCCTTGGCGCCTCATTTAAAAAAGATTTGACTGATTCTGACTTCAATTCTGTCATCACTTCACCATATCCCAACTTTTTTAACGCCAAAGCATTAGATTGTTGCTCATGTTGTCCACGTAACGGACGGACCAACAGTCGCTTACCTAGATATAAAGCTTCTGAGCTCAGCTCAAAACCAGCATTACATATCACTGCATCACAACGGTTTAAATCGACCTGAAATCCATCTCTCGATAATGGCTTAAATTCAATATGTGACCACTGACTTTCAATAGACTGGGGAGAATAAACAATAAAATGATGGTCTGAGAAGGGAGACAGCATCGACGCCACTGCTTGTTGATTTTCTAAAGGAAGATAAACCACCACTAAACCTTGTTGATGAACTACTTCACTGTCATTATGTTCAACCAGCGGCGGTAAAATAGGCGAATCAAAATGATGCCAGTGCATAGCCAACGACTGTTTCACCGGGGCAAAATAATCATATGTTTTTTGACTGATAAATGATGGTTTTTCTTGAGGCACTGGATGCTGAAAGACATACTGATGGCCCAACCCAATCAATGGTATATCCGTGTGTTTGCAAGCCCACGCTGTCAACGGTTCAAAATCAGTCAACACCACATCATAACCAGACACATCAATAGACTGAAGTTCACGATAAAACTGCACTAAATTGTTATGAATTACTGTTTTAGCATAACGTATGCGGCCATTATCTAGCTGAAAAGTTAGACCTCGATAATACTGACACTGATGAAAACAAGACATATCAAAATAATCAGCCTCATTTCGGCCAGAAAACAGATAATCAACTTCAACTTCGGCAGCCAGAAATGCTTTGGCCATTATCCGTGCTCGAGTGATATGTCCATTGCCCGTACCCTGAACACCATAAAGTATTTTCATCCCAACACCACAATACCCAGAGAAACACCGAGCACCAATCCCACTAACACATCAGTAGGATAATGAACGCCTAGAATAACACGGGAAATCCCTACTAGAGCCGCCCAAAACAACAAAGGCAACATCAAAATAGGAAAGAAACTGGCTGAAATGGTAGCAAATAAAAAAGCAGCAGAAGTATGACCTGAAGGGAAGCTGAATTGGTCCGAGGGTTTGACATGATTTTTAATTTCTAAGACATGGAAAGGCCGATCTCGTCGCAAACTATTTTTTAAGACATAATAGATCGGACGCTCGATAGCAAAACCTAACAATAAACTTAAAAAATAGCCATGCACCCAACCCAAAAACAACCCAGAAAGCAAACCTATCAATAAATATAACCAGCCATCTCCCATTCTCGAAATAGCAAAAGCAATAGGCAACATCTGTTGATAATATCGGACACCAAACAATTTGGTTACTAAGGTACTGTCGTAAGACTGAATCAACTCTAATGGCTTCATGAGAACCTCCAACATGTTGCCCTAATGTTAAATAACCAGTATGACAATGCCATCATCTCAAGGTTAAGTTTATATGACAACACCAATTGGTGGAAACGCTCTGTTAAAAAAACCAACCCAAGAAAGACCTGATGGTGAGCAATCAAGATGTATTAGAAAATCAAAAAAATTGGTTTCTTAATGAAAAAATAAAAGGCGTGCACCGAAGTGAACGCCTTTGAATACTTGCCGTACAATGACAACAATTTGAAGACAATCAGTCCAAAAACTCAGTCCAGCCATTGGTCCAAGCGGTGCCTTTGTCTTTAATGCCACCCACATAAGTGACTTTATCAAAGAATGGGCCCCATTTTTCAGGATTAATGACCATGTCAGCAGGCGAATTGGCGGTTGGGTAAATGCCATCTAAAGCCGGATCCGCTACACTATTGCCAGGTTGTGATTCGAAGAAAGATTGAACTGTAAATGCATCACCTTGTTCTTCTTTGAAATTAATATCACAGCTGATTACAGTATTTTCCATAGTCAAAACACCTGTCAGCTGATTAGGTGTTCCTGCAGCATCAAACGTGGCATCAGAATCCAGATCCAAACACTCTTCAAATCCGGTAACAATCACATTAGTGAAGTTAGCACCTGTACCTCGACGCAATACCATACCTGTGGTTGTTTTGTCATTCGAAGGACCGCCGATGAAAGTGGCATTAGCAATCATGGGCATAGAACGAGGTGTGGCTTCGTTGTTATCTTCAAAGTTATCTGCTTCAATACCACGCTCTTTAACACTTGTTGCATCAGGGTTCTGTTTTACAACCAAGTACTGAATATTACCTTGCCAGCCGTGTGTCCAATCCAAAGAGTCATCTTTAATGTCGGTTAATACAATGTGTTTGGCGTTGGCTGTACCACCATAGAATTCAACACCATCATCCTCGTTAGCGTGAATTTGAATGTAATCTAATACAGTACCAGAGCCAACACCTTGCAATGCTAGACCATTCAATTCATCTTCGTCATTAATGCGGAAACCACCAAACTGGATACGTACATATTTCAAAATACCGCTTGAGTCATATGGGTCACCACCACCGTACATACCAGATCCACCTTCACCAACAGCTTCACATTGATCAAAAGGTACATTCTCATCACAGATATTCAAAGGTGCTCGACCAGATAGTACCAAGCCACCCCAGTTACCGGCACCTGCTTCAGGTGCTGACGCATTGTAAGGGCCAGTGAATACAATAGGTGCTTTGGCAGTTCCTTCAGCAAAAATTTTTGATCCCCGTTGAACAGCCAGAAAGTCGTTCCCAGAGACACCCATGACACGTGTACCTGGTTCAATAGTTAATTGACCTGGTGTGCCGCCGTCTTCACCAACGAATACACCGCCAATTAATACCCAGTTGGTGTTATTGGTGAACGTGACATCACCTGTCAAAGTACCTTGAACGATACATGTTTTTGGTAGTATTTCAGAAGCTGTTGCAAAAGAAGGACAACCGCTGAAAGATTCTTGGTATGGGCAAACTGCAGCATCTCGAGGGAAGCCTGTTATTTCATCAAAAGGAGTTAGGTCAAAAGATGAAGTTGTTTGTGCCACGTAATTACTATCAATACCAGTGATGTTCACAGAGATACTTCGACAATTATTAACCTCCATCGTCATGGTGCCAAAATTTTGTACTACTCGTGAAGATTCATCGTCAAAATTACCACCTGAAACAGTGAGCAAATCAAAGTTCAAAGTGGACTCTCCTGCTTGTACATCTATATCCTGACCAACAACCCAAAATGGTTGGCCGTCGTCGTCATAGACGTAACCAGCAACAAAAAAAGACCCTAATTCTGGCCCGATTTTCATGTAATCCAGTGACCACCCTTGACCCCCATTGATATCTGTTCTGTACCATTGACCCTCAAACAATGCATCTACATTGATTGCTTGGGCCGCAGATGCCGCGAACAACCCACCAACCAAGATCGCTTTGACTTTTGTAAACTTCATTTCAAACCTCATTCATGAAACATGTGTAAAAGGCCCATGCTATGGTGTCCACGTTACCATTTTGTTACCAAAAAATGAATATTGTGTTACAACCAACTCTTTAGCCCTTATATTGTGATTGTTGCCTTGTCTGCATTAATGTACACCTAAATCGTCATAAAATTGTCATCAAGCAAAAACGAAAACGTCATATTCAGTTCATAAAATGGGGATCATCTCAAACTTGATCATTTTTTATGGCATTACCCAATGTATTAAAGCCTATGTTATGGGTGCTGGCTTTACCCTTAGTATATGGTGCAGCTGTCGCACAAGATCCTGATAACAATGAACAATTGATTGAGAACCTGATTGAGCTCAGAGGCAAAGTAGAAGATTTACAAGCAGAACTGCAAATCATGAAAGCTGAGCACACCCAGTCAATGTCTTATTTGAACACCCGCAAAACTGAATTGGAAGCCAATATTGACCGCAAACAATTGCAAGTCAAACAAGCTCAAGCTGAAGTAGTTAAACTACAAGAACAAATCAAATCCTTAGGTGCTGACTCTGAACAAATGATTCCTGATGTCTTATTGTTAGCACAAAGTATTCAAGAAAATATTGAAATAGGCATACCATTTAAAATCATTGAACGTCAAAGTGTTGTTGAAGGAATTGTTCGTGACTTAGAAGGCAGAAAAGTTACGTCTCAACTTGCTATCAATAGACTTTGGGCGTTTTTAGAAGATGAAATGCGCCTGGCCAGAGAAAATGCCATTTACTCCCAGACCATTCAACTCAACGGAGAAAAAGTACTGGTTGATGTGGCTAAGCTGGGTACTGTGTTGATGTATTTCAAGACACGTGATGATGTTTATGGCCAAGCAGTTAAAAACCCTCAAGGTTGGCAGTTCGAAACATTTACAGATACAACTGATACCGAAGCGGTTGCTGCTTTGTTTGACTCTCTCAAAAAGCAAATTCGTCAGGGTTTGTTCAACTTACCTTTAAACCTAAAAAACCAAGGTTAAATTTAGGAGTAAATGATGAAAAATGCGCTGACAATCATACTGGTTATGGTTTCATACTCGCTGCTGGCCCAAACAACTGAAATTGAACAACCACCTGTACCAGCAGTTAATCCTGAACAATCTCAAGCTGACATCCTGTTAGCCTATAAAAAAGAATATGCTTTTTTGAGTTCTCAAGTCAGTAATATCCAATCAAGAATCAGTGCTTTTGCGGTACAAAGTAAAACGGAAAAAAGACAGCTGGAAAGTACCATTTCAGGCTTAGAGAACCAATTACTCGCAACTGAAGCAGAAGCCAATGCTTTGGAAGATGAAATTTTCCAAATTCAACGCAGTACTGAATCAGCCGAGGACAATCAAGGTTTGATAGAATCAACCATCGTTCAGGCCTCATCAACGATGAAAGAATATGGGTTTGAAGGTTTCGGTGACAACAGTGAACTCACTGAATTACAAAAAATCCAACAACTGGTAGGTCAAGCCAACAATTTGATTAAAAAACAAGCCCAAATTACACAACAACCCGGGTCATTTTTCTTACCAGATGGTACTGAAGTGACAGGCCAACTATTACAAGTAGGTCACATAGCCTCATATGGCTATAGTGATCAGGGTGCTGGAGCGCTGGCACCGGCTGGCGAAAAACAGTTCAAGGTTTGGAAAGATGCTGATACGGATGCTGTTCAAGGCATTTTTAAAGGTCAAAAAAACGGTATGTTACCGATTTTTTTGTATGAGTCATCAATCAAAGCCATCGAAGAAAAACAAGGTAAAACCGTTTTGTCAGTGATTAACTCAGGTGGTGAAATTGCTTGGATTATTACCATATTGGGCTTGTTTGCTTTGGTCCTGATCGTCTTGCGTATTTGGTTTTTAAAAAGTGCATCAGCCAGTACAGAAAAATTACTGGCTCGTGTGGTTGAAAAGATCAAGGCAGGTGACCTCAAAGCAGCCATACAATATGCCAGTTCAAAATCATCATCATCTGCAAGGGTGTTGTTATCAGCCTTACGCAACTTGAATCGCGATCGTGATCATTTAGAAGACATCATTTCTGAGTCTATTTTACATGAATCGGGTCAGTTAAATCGTTTTGGCTCATTGATTATGGTGGTTGCAACGGTAGCTCCATTACTGGGTCTTTTGGGAACAGTAACAGGTATGATTTCAACTTTTGATATCATTACTGAATTTGGCACAGGAGATCCAAAACTGCTTTCCAGTGGCATATCAATCGCTTTGGTCACTACTGAAGTCGGTTTGGCCGTGGCCATTCCTGCTTTAATGTTTGGTAATATTCTCTCAGGCTGGGCAGAACGCATTAAAGACGACATGGAAAAAGCTGCTTTAAGAGCCATTAATGTCTATCAGAAAGCATCCGTTTAAAGATAATGAATGTACTGCAGGAAGTTTTGGGTTACTTATCATCGGGTGGTTATGTGATGCCGCCTTTGTTCATCGCAACTGTCGTGCTGTGGTGGACACTAGGTTATCGAATGATGTCCTTGCAAAGAGGAACTGTTCGAGGCACTCGAAACCTGGTATATCGTTATTTACACGGCAAACTTCCAAGCAATAACAAGGGTGTTTTAGTACGTGCACTGAATAAAGGGATGGCTTTGCGGGAGCAGAATTTATCTCATCTTCGGCGTCATCTTGATGATGCTTTCGCTGAAGAAATGAATGAAATAAAGAAATACAAGGTACTGATAAGTACTATTGTTTTGGTAGCACCATTGCTGGGCTTGTTAGGAACGGTTTCTGGCATGATTGAAACCTTCGATTCACTCGGAGACATGTCTTTGTTTTCTCAATCGGGAGGTATCGCTGGCGGTATTTCACAAGCTTTGATCACGACTCAAATGGGCTTGGCCGTGTCTATTCCCGGTTTAATTGTCAATGGTATTTTAGATAAAAAACAAAAACAGCTGGAGATTGACTTGGCTCAATTGAAAGACTTTTTATGCAGCCCGATTCCGGGTTTGGAGGCTTGATATGCGCTACAGAGAAAGTAAAGAAACTGTCCAGGATCTCAATATCTCGCCTTTGATTGACATGGTTTTTATCTTGCTGATTTTCTTTATGGTCAGCACCACCTTTGTCAAAGACATGAAACTGGACCTGGATCGTCCATCCGCCTCTAGTGCCACAACAGCCTCTACCAAAGCCATTCGCTTGTATATCGATAATGCCGGTGAAGTCTATATGGATGGTGAGAGCATCCGAGTATGGGTCATACAATCACGACTTCGAGATTTACTAAAAACCAAAACCCAGAAATCCGTTTTGGTAGTTACTGATGAAAATGTACCTTCAGGAAAGCTGGTTGAAGTAGTTGATCAAGCACGTCTTGCTGGCGCCACTGATGTTGGTGTAGCGACAGAAAAAGAAGTAGGGACAGGCTGATGGATAAAACAAAAAAAAATTTAGTGGCTTTCACCTCCATGGTTTTTGGTACTGTTTTGGTATTGGGCACTTTGATTTTGATTAATGACTCACAAAAGTTCATGGAGGCCGCTAAATCAGGTCAAGGTATTAATATCAAAATTCAAAAGCAAAAACCAAAAGCCAAACAAGAGGTTCAAAGACCAAAACCGAAGCCAAAACCCAAGAAAAGCAGACCGGCTCCACCTGTTCCTTTATTAGGCCTGAACAGCCAATTATCAGGTTTGGACTTGGGGCTGCCAGATTTTTCAATGGATGGACTTAATGGTTTGGATGGAGATTTGTTAGGATCTGGTGATGGTGTCATTATGACGGATGATACGGTTGACCAAACTGTCAAAGCTGTGGTGCAACCTCCTATGATGTACCCACCCCGTGCTCGAGCCAAAGGTATTGAAGGTTATGTGGTGTTTTCCTTATTAATTGGCATCACTGGTGAAATAGAACAGGTCAAAGTCATCGAATCATACCCCGAAGGAATTTTTGATGAAGTGGCAACGCAAGGTATCAGTTCGTGGAAGTTTGAACCCGCACAATATCAAGGAAAATCTGTGAAATCTTGGGCCAAACAACGCATAAGGTTTGATCTGAGCTAGTTATGAAAAACTTATTGTCGTGGTTTTTGTTGTTGATACTAGTGACAGCCTATGGCCAAGAATCAAATGAAAGCGAAGTCAACTATCTGGAGCTGACTTCATTGATGTTGAAAGATGGCAATTTAGATCGAGCCTCACAAGCACTCTCTCAAGTCGATTTGTCAGAAGAAGGTCTCGACGTACAACGATTTCACATACTGTCAGGGCTTCTGGCTGTTCGCCAAGGGAAAAACGAGGACGCGATTGCTTCATTTACGACTGCAAAAAAAGAAGGCCCTGTTGATTCAGTTATTCATGTTTATTTGGCCCAAGCAGCTTTTGCTGTAGAAAATTATTCGTTGGCTATTGAATCTTTAGACCAAGCTGGTGAGACCGTACTGCGAATCCCTTCTGTGTATCACATGCGAGCACAAAGTTACTGGTTAATGAAAAAGTATGACATGGCTTTGGCTATTATGGATCAGGCAGCCAAAATATTTCCTAACGAATCCGGTTTTATGCGCCGCAAAATTTTCTATTTGATTGAGATGGGTTTAAACAGTGCCGCTGCTGAATTGGGTAAAATCTATTTACAACAACACCAGGCAAAAGCTGCTGATTACGTAGCTATTGGTAATGCGTTACGTGCATCTGGTGATTTAAATTTAGCTTTACACTTTCTTGAACAAGCCAGATTGCAATTTCCGACAGATGCAGCAGTATCAAAATCATTAGCTGCTGCTTACATTAAAAATGAAGCCTATTTATCGGCAGCAAAGATTGTTCATGACTTGGCTTTATCTGACAGCAGTTTGATTTCTGAAGCAGCCGAATTGTATCGACGTGCCGGGCAATTGTTCATGGCGTTGACATTAAATGGTTTGATCGAAAATCAGGAACAAAAACTGACGCAACGCCTTGCCTTGCTGATTGAACTTGAAAACTTTGAGCAGGCCGCAGCCATGGAAAAGGACATCTTGCGGGTACGCATTGATAAAGATGAAAATATCAAATATGCGCTGGCTTATGCGCTATTCAAGGTGGGTAAATACCAACATGCTGAACATTATCTCAGCCAAATTACAGATAGTCAGCTGTTCCAAAAAGCGATAGAAATCCGCAAAGTGATCAGCGAATGTCAGACTGAAAGCTGGCGTTGTTAATCAGCCAAAGAGATGATCATGAAAAAAATAACATTCATATGGATGCTTTTGCTACTAAGTATGACAGCGACAGGACAAGAACAAAGCCTTGCCTCAGCGACTTTTTATGTTTTTTTGACAGGTGGGCCACTGGCCAATATTGATGTTTATGAAAATGACATCAAACTAGGTCAAACGGATCGTTATGGTCGAGTTGAGTTAAATTTATTACCGGGCCAACATGATCTGACGATGAAGTCTGAGCGCGAAGTTCTTTATCAACACAACATCATCCTCAGAGCTGGAGAAATCGTTCAGGTATTAGTGGACTTTAAGGTCAAAGGCGAAGCACCTCTGGTTGATACAGAGTCTTCTATTGATCCAGGTTCTATCGAGCAGCAAAACTCCAGTGAAGGAAACAATAAACACAGCCAAATGGTTCCCTTCAACGGACAGGTCATTTCTGCAGAGAATCAACAAGGTGTAGCTAAAGCCAAGGTTTTTATCAGCGGGCAGCCAAATCATTTAGTTACAGATGAATCGGGTCAATTTGTCACTGAATTGCCAGCTGGTACTTACAACATTTCAGTGCTACATGCCCAATTTAATAGCCAAATCAAAAGCAATGTCGCTATTACCAGTATTGAGGGCACGAAGTTGAACATTGAGCTGACACCAGCAGGGTCTGAATTACCAGAGTTTGTTGTCGTTGAACCTTATATTGAAGGGTCACTGGCCTCGGTTTTAGAAGAACGTCGCTCTAACAACTCGGTGGCCAACTACTTGAGCATGGAACAAATTTCTAAATCAGGTGATTCCGATGCAGCCGGCGCTTTAAAAAGGGTGACTGGATTGACGCTGGTTGATGGCAAATTTATTTTCATTCGTGGCTTAGGTGAACGTTATTCAAGTACTTTGCTCAATGGTGCCAACATGCCCAGCCCTGATCCAACCAGGCGGGTGGTTCCTCTGGATTTATTTCCTACCGGCATCATCCAAAGTATTGAAGTACAGAAAGGATACAACGCTTCTTTACCTGCTGAGTTTGGTGGCGGTTCAGTCATATTGGAAACCATTTCAGTTCCTGATGACAATTTCTTGGGTATCGGTATATCTTATGGTCACAATGAACAAACCACTGGCAAAGAGGGGTTGAAAGGTAATGCCGGTAGTCGTGATTGGACTGGTTTTGATGATGGTACTCGCAGCATGCCGCGGGCATTGATCGAAGCGACAGAAGGTGACACACAGTTACGTCCTACTAACCCATTTTTTACAGGCGGCTATACACCAGAAGAGCTGGAGAGCATCGGAGAATCTCTGAACAGTGCTTATGATCTGCGTTACAGTCAAATTGATCCAAATCTCGGTTTTGATTTAGCAGGTGGTATGCGTTTCGAATTAGACAATGGTGTTCTATTGGGCTTTTCTTCGGCTTTGGAGTATGGCAGCGATTACGAAAATCGCAATGAACTCAGGCGTTCTTATGTATCATCAGGAGAAAACCTGGTGGTGGAATCAGAAGAGCTTTCCGACACCACTAAACGAAATATCAACGCCTCATTATTTACCACATTAGGCGCTCAATTTAATGAACAAAATCAAGTTTCCGCTAACCTGATGTGGCTGCGCAGTACTGAAAATTTCAATGAAATTGCTGAAGGTTTTAATGAAGATCTGGGTAACTCCAGACGCATTTATGAACTGAAATGGACTGAACGTGATCTGGCTTCATTTCAGCTTGCCGGAGAACACACTTATCCCATCTTAAGAGACTTAAAATTCAAGTGGCAATACACTGATTCAGAGGCCAATTTTGACGAGCCGGATAACCGCATATACCGTTATGACCAAACTGATGAAGGCCGCTTTGTGTTTTCAACAAGAAACGATTCAAACTCCAGGGTTTGGCGAACTTTGCAGGACTTAAGTAAAAACATACGCTATGATCTGTCTTGGCCATTGAGTTTTGGAACGAACCATGACTTGTTGTTTAACTTCGGTCAAAACTGGGTCAATAAAGACCGGGATTCTGAGATTCGACGTTTCGTTTTTGAGGACCGAGGCTCATTAACTAACGAAGCAGACAGTTCTGACCCACTCAGTCAGATTCTTAACCCTGATTACATCGCACCCAACGGCTATCAATTGATAGAAGTTACTCGAGCAACCGATAACTATGATGCAGCACTGGACATAAAGGCCAGTTATTTTAGTTTAGACTATGCGTTCAAAGAAAATTTAAGATTCACTGCGGGTGTTCGTGAGGAGCAGTTTGACCAGACAGTCACGACATTTCAGTTGTTTGACCCTGACCAAAGTCCGGTAGTGGCTGGCCTAACTGACAGTGATTACTTCCCAGCCTTCTCAGGTACCTGGATATGGAATGACCACCAATTCAGGATTAATTATTCAGAAACTGCTGCACGACCTGATTTTAAAGAGCTATCACCAGCTCAATTCAAGGACCCTGTATTCAACCGCAACGTCATCGGTAATCCAGATTTGCAAGTGGGTAAAATCAAACACTATGATGTTCGTTGGGATTTGTACTTTTCTGCTGGTGAATTTGTTTCCCTCAGTTTCTTTTATAAAAAATTCATCAACCCGATTGAGATGATTATTCTCCCTGGTGCCTCTGGTATCATCAGTTTTGAGAATGCAGATTTTGCAGAAAACCAAGGCGTAGAACTGGAGTTCTACAAAGATTTATCATTCATCCGTGACACCTGGTCAGATTTTTATATCAGCACCAACTTGGCTCACATTGAGTCAGAGATCACTCTGAGTACAGACCGCCCAGGATCACAAACAAACAACACCCGACCACTGCAAGGCCAGTCCCCTTATGTGGCTAATTTCCAGTTTGGCTATGACAATAAAGACCGCGGTATCAGTGCATCTTTGTTATTCAATGTCTTTGGCGAACGAATCTCTGAAGCGGGCACTTCTGGGTCACCAGATGTCTATGAACAACCCTTTCGCCAACTGGATTTTGTTTATAGTCACAAAATCCATGACCGCTGGAAAATCAGTTTCAAAGCAAAAAACCTGCTTGATGATGACGTCGAATTTTTACAAGGGGGTGAAATAACGCGTCAATACACAAAAGGACGGTCTTTTGGTTTGGGAGTTTCTTATGATTTCTTTTAAAGCATCCAGTATATGCTTGGCTTAAAAAAATAAGACTTTTAATCGCTATGCTTCGAACTATTTGAATAGCCTTGATTTTTAGATGAAAAGGACCAAAGCATGGGTTTTTGGTCCTTTTACTGAGCCATTGTTCTTAATAAATCGCACCTGAAAAAGAAAAAATGGACTTTTCAGGACTGACTCATTAAAAACCTAATCACTCAAAATCATCGGCAAAGATCAGGTCACTGAATACAGGATCTGCAGGAACAGGTGCTGTCGCACCCCCTATGGACCTTGTTGTCTGTACTTGATAACCGATCCCTGGTGATACCGATACATCTTGCCATTGAAACGCCATACGTATATCATCAGGTCCAAATTGTGCGGCCGCATTGGTGAGGTCATTAATGTTTTCATCGGTAAGTGGAACAGCTACAGTTTCGACATTGCCTATTTGGTAGTTTACATTGCCTCCTGCACGAAATTCTGCCTGATAATCACCACCCACTTGCTCTAGATGACTGGGAAATTCGATCAAAGAACCTGTATCTCCAATACTCATGTCAAAATCAGTATAGTGAAATAAATTGAGCTCTATACCTTGTTGATTTAAGTTCACTATTGTCATGGTGCTTGTCAGGGTCGCCTGCTCAGGCGGCAATCCACTCTGGTCAATCACGTGAGTCAGTTCAGCACTGAATCCTTTACCATCAACATCATCCCAACTCAAAGTAGCAGTATCTCCACTGTAGCTCGTTTCATTGGGCACAGGAAAAACATACTCTTTGGTGTCACTGTCCAATCGATAAAACCAGCGATCTGCAAATAAATAATCTATATCACTTTGCAGGATATTGCCACCTCCAGTTGTTCCGACACCATATACGGCACTGCCATCGCTGATCTGACCGCCTGCACCATTGATGATTAATGAGGCATCAGTGACTTCGCCAGTGACATTAACCCAATGATCATAAACCAATAAAGTCCAAGTACCGTTAGGATCTGTTACCCCACTAAAAGCATCATTCATCAATGTAATGTTTCCAGCATTAACAAATCCCCCCATCGATGTGGTCTGATAAGATCCACTGGGCATAGTTCCACCTCCACTTAGATTATCCGCCCACTGCCACCAACTCAAATCATCCGGGCCATTATTAACATCATCAGTGAATTTGTAAAGTCCATTTAAGTTAGAATCGTCTACATCACACGTACCTTCAGCTGCCCCTGTAACACCAAATAACAAATGTGAATCGTCATTCGGAGCAACTAAAACAGCAATCACATCTCCCATCCAATCATGTGAAATTTCCATGTCAACCTCTACCGTCACTACTGGATTCATATTATGCACCTCAAAAGTGATGGCCAGTGGTTCGCCTATCTCACCACAACCGTCAGGACCATCAGGAATCGGACCAAAACCTGAACCTTGAAAAGTTCCGGCCAAGGACTGTAGACTGAATGATGTTAACAGCAGACACAAAGACAGTTGTAATGGTATTCTCATGGTATAACGCCTCAAATATTTATAAAAGAACACCAAGACCATCGTTAATTAACGGAAAAGAAGTTCATTTCTTTTACACTTTCTGCAAAAATTGGGAGACTGTTCACACTTTTACTGCGCATTGATTCAGCCAATCTTCAATGATGACTATATAAGCTAGAGCCATTTATCCGCAACTGTTATAAGGAGCTAATCATGACTAAACTTTCGGCACTCATCTTGTTACTATTTTCTGGCCTTGTTATCGCAGACTCACCTACTTTTCTTAAGAAAGGTCAAGTATTTTATGAAGAACTTGGTATGTCATTTGACTCATACAGAGGCATAAAGGTTAAACTCACTGTTATTGAAGTCGATAAGAAATCTGGCTGGGTACTTTTTGAACGTTCATTCGAAAATCACAACGAACAAATTTGGCTAAACACCGCTCAGATGAAGCAATTGGTTATACCCGCCACATCAAAAAACAATTAATAGTAACTAGCAATTAACCCTTGCACATACTGATGGGTTTTAAAATACGGCTGTTACTCTTGCTATCACTGATCTCTGGTTGTGCATCAAAAGGTCAACTCAAGTATGCAGCATGGTCGGTAAATGATAGCGGTAGGCAATGGACAAACACAGCAGAAGATACCATTAAACAAACCAACCTCTATCGTCAAGTCCCCGATGACATAATGAACTTTTGTCCAACCTACCCAAAACTATCACAAATACACCGTATTCAGTTTTGGGTAGGATTGTTATCAGCGATTGTTAAGCATGAAAGCCAGTTCAACACCCATCTTACTTATACTGAACGTTTTTTCGATGGTCATGGTAATGCAGTGATAAGCCGAGGGTTGGCTCAATTATCGATAGAAAGTGCAAACCAAAAAAGGTATAGCTGTGATATTAAAAATGAAATGGAATTACATGATGCTAAAAACAATATCGAATGTGCGATAAAAATACTCGATTATTGGGTCAACCAGGACCAGGTTATATCAGGCAAGCTGAGTACTCATTTAGGCGGTGCAAGGTATTGGTCAGTCTTACGAAAAGGTCGATCTGAACTTGAGCAAATCAAAGTGTTTACCCAATCAATGCCAATGTGTTCTTACAAATAAACCCAATTAATGCGGTCAATCAATGAAAATTTTCTTAACCTTGAACTGGTTGTTATTTACTTCAAATATACTTTTTGCCCAAAATGATTCTGATTACTTGACTTATCAGGACTTGCTCCATGGATTAGAAGAGATTGCCACAAAATATATGGAACCTTCTGATGTAGTCAAACAGGAATTTTTGGTACTCAAAAAAACGCACAACATCAGTGATGATAAAGAGAACTATCACGATTTTGTCCGAGTCAGATTAGCTTTTGAAGCCACACGTGATTCAGGGCTATGGCAGATACGTTGGGCAGTAACTGACAAAGAACCAAACTCTGACTCCATCTGGAAACAATGGAGTACCCTGCTTGATCCTCAATATCAAACAGAAGAGATTGCACAACCCACAGCTGTTGCTGAATGTGACGAGCTCTCAGCTATGTTTGCTTTCATCGCCAGAGGTTTGGGGGTGAAGAACGTTGGGCTCTTTTGGCCTACCTGGAATCATACTGTTGCCGTTTGGACTGCGAAAGGCAATTCAGGTGATCCTGTTCGCATTGTTATTCCTACTTCTCAAATTTATCTGAGCCCAAAGGCAACATTAGGTACTACAGAATTTGACCCTTATAAGCAAAAAACCATATATCCATACAGTCGCAAGGACATCTCATTGAGTCATCCTATACCCAAGAAAATGGTTATTATGATGCTAAGCCAAGCCAAAAAATATGGTGCTGAATCTTCACAAACTTTACAAGAGCGTCGCAATAGACTGTCTAGAAAATTTGGTGGGTCTTTAATCTCTCGTGCTCTGCAATGGTTTCAGAAATAGAGTGTTGATCACCTCACCTTACCCTGAAATAAGCTTATAGAGGGTACCTCTATTAATCAGCCAGGCGTGTAATAAGTCGCTGCCCCGGGACCTACCGGTAAACCAAAGACAAAGACCCACAAGTAGAACAGCAGTGTCCACCCGACAAAAAACAAGATGCTGTAAGGTAACATGGTTGCTATCAACGTTCCTATGCCTAAGTCTTTTTTATAGCGACAAGCCACAGCCAGGATCAAACCAAAATAACTCATCATCGGCGTAATGACATTAGTCACCGAATCTCCTATTCTATAAGCAGCCTGAATGGTTTCCGGTGCATAGCCAATCAACATCAACATCGGCACAAAAATAGGTGCGGTTACTGCCCACTGAGCAGAAGCACTGCCAAGAGACAAATTCACCATACCACAAATCATAATAAAGAAAACAAACACCATGGGCCCATCAAGACCCATCATTTGTAATAAAGCAGCGCCCTTAACCGCCATTACAGTTCCCAGATTGGTCCACTTAAAGAAAGCCACAAATTGAGCCGCAAAAAACACCAATACGATATACATACCCATGGTGCCCATGCTCTTACTCATGGCATCAATCACATCCCGATCATTTTTCATGGTGCCAGCAACACGACCATAAACGAACCCGGGAATAGCAAAAGTAATGAAAATAAAGGCAACAATACCCTTCAAAAAAGGAGAACCTGCTACTTCGCCCGTTTCTGGGTGACGTAAAATGCCCCACTCTGGTACAATCGTTAAAGCCAATAATACCCCCAAAACCAAAAAGCTCAACCCAGCCATTCGCAACCCTTTGCGCTCCTGATCAGTAATTTGCTCCATGGTTTGTGCACCCAGGTCAATGCTGGCCTCTTCATCATTGTAGGGACCCAATCTTGGCTCGACGATTTTCTCTGTCACAAAGGTACCCATGATGGCAATCAAAAAGGTACTGACAAACATAAAATACCAGTTCACCTCTGGGCCCACTGCATAACCAGGATCAATCATCTGGGCAGCTGTTTCTGTAATGCCTGATAACAGAGGATCCACGGTTCCTAGTAATAAATTGGCACTATAACCAGCAGAGACACCAGCAAATGCAGCAGCTAAGCCAGCCAAAGGATGTCGACCCAACGAATGGAAAATCATAGCAGCCATCGGAATTAATACCACATAACCGAGTTCAGAAGCTGTATTGGAAACCACACCGGCAAAGACAATAGTCACCGTTACCATCCGCTTCGAAGCGCCCATAACCAAAGAACGCATGGCAGCGGATAGCAAACCCGAGTGTTCAGCCACCGAAACACCTAATAAAGCCACGAGCACCGTACCTAATGGTGCAAAACCAGTGAAATTGGTTACCAAACCAGTGACAATTCGTCGCAATCCTTCCGCTGAAAATAATGATATGACCTCAATGATACCGTCTGCTTCTCTTCCTTTGGCACCTTCCGGTCTTGGATCAGGCACACTCATACCAAAAAATTCAGCCACGCCGCTGAATAAAATAATGAAAATACAAAATAAGGCAAATAAAGTGATGGGATGCGGTAACAAGTTACCTAACCATTCAACGACTCCTAGAAACTTGGAAAACCAGCCATTGGCTTGTTGTTTTTGAGGCGTTGATTCCGCCTGTGGATTTTGGCTCATAGATGACTTCGCTTGACACAAAGCCAGTTATTGTTCCTTAAATTGGTGATTTTTGCAAATCAACTGCGTTCATAAGCCTGTTTTATCCATCCCAACAGTTGATCATCAATATCAGATTTATCAACAACTTGAACACGGTGAGAACACATGCCGCCAAAGACTTTATCGGTCTCTAAACGCGATGTAAAACCTTCTCCCTTTAGATTAAGACCAATATCCATTCGTTTCATGGTTGATGGCTTGATAATAGCGAATTGTTTGTTTCTTACTAAACTCACATAAGTTTTCTTTGGCGCAATGGTGATGTCACTTCCCCAAGAAAGGATACGCTCAACCAAATTTTGATAAATGGGCAAAAAATGAGCTTTGTTCTTATATTGTTCTGAAACCAAGTCATCAGCTGCAGGAGGCCCCCCAGCCAACTGTTCACGAAATAAAATACTGATGGTGTTAGCAAAACCATGAGACACGTCATGTTCATCTTTCAACAACTTCATGATTTCACCATGTTTTTCCAAACCTGATTGAGACAATAACTGATTCCATTGTTCTAATGACTTACCCGTCTTTTCAGGCATGTTATTGATCATTGTTTGAAGTTGTTGGTTCACTGGCTGCTCCATCTACAAAGCAAAAATTTTAACATGGGTTTAGCCTCAATATTTCACCAATCAAATAAGGCACCTCTATTTAATGAGGTGCCCATAACTTAATCTGAAAGCGGCAACAGATAGTAACGGCCATTACGATAAATAGAAAGCACCACTTTTTTAGCCATTCTTTTGTTCAATTGCTTGAGATTGACGATGTCATTTTTATCTACTGCGGTGATCAAATCACCGGCCCGTAAACCGAGTTGCCAGGCCGATGAACTGCGTTCAACCGACTCAACGAAAACACCTTGATAATTTTCGCGATACTTATGTGGCAAATTGATTAATACAGAACCTGTCAACTCACGATGTAATTCTTGTCCACTCATTTCACTGCGATCTATTTCACTGATACGAGTGAGTTTTCGCAATTCTTTACCTTCACGTAAAAAACCCACAGTGACGTCACTATCCAGCTCAATCAAACCTTCAAAGTTTTGGAATTGTTTACTGGAAGAAATTTTTTGACCATTGATATAGGTCACCACATCGCCGGCCTGTAAACCAGCTCGCTCTGCAGGTGACTCAGGATCCACAGCCGTCACCAAAACACCCTGATTAATTGCAATATTAAAAGCCTGAGACAACCGATCGGTGATGTCCTGAACCTGTATCCCCAGTGAGCCACGACGCACTGTACCATAAGCCACTAACTGCCTCATCATTCGTTCAGCCAAAGATGAAGGAATAGCAAAGCCTATACCCACATTACCACCTGAAGGTGAAAAAATCGCTGTATTGATACCAACCAACTCACCATTTAAATTGATCAAAGCACCTCCTGAATTACCAGGATTGATCGAAGCATCTGTCTGGATAAAGTTCTGATACCCTAAACCAGACAAACTGGTGCGTCCCAAAGCACTGACAATACCAGAGGTAACGGTTTGTCCCAAGCCAAAAGGATTTCCCACAGCAACCACAAAATCACCGACCCTTAACTCACTAGAATCTGCCAAAGGTAAAGCCGTCAAATCTTTAGCCTCTATCTGAATCACTGCCACATCAGTGCCCTCATCAGAACCTATCAGTCGCGCGTCAAACTGTCGGCCATCATGCAATACCACAGATATTTCATCGGCATCATTGACCACATGGTGATTAGTCAAAATCAATCCTTGAACTGCATCAATAATCACACCCGAGCCTAATGACTGAGTCACTCGTTCACGAGGCGCACTGGGCAAACCATAAAACCAAGAATAAAAATCATTATTTCTTGACCGAACATACTGGACCGACTTGGTGTTAACATTCACCACCGCTGGTGTTACTTGCTCTAACACTGGAGCTAAAGACGGCAATGGCTGACCATCAACAGCGGTTGGTAAAGCGGCCATCAAAGATTTGAAAGCAAAAACACAAAATACAAAAGTCAGTGATTTCATTGATATTACCGTTTTTTAAAAGCTTTGAGTTTGGATTAACCCTATGGTTCAAAGTAAAATACGTTCTCTTGTTAATTTTTCAAGCTCATGTTCATCAAAAAGTTGGAACAAGCCCAACGAAATAATGATTCGCTGCTTTGCGTAGGCTTGGATCCACAGCCATCAAAAATCACTGACCTGAATGTGAGCCTGGATGATTGGTTAATAGCCATTGTTGATGCCACGGCACCGCATGTATGTGCTTTCAAACCTCAAATTGCATACTTTGCTGCTATACAAGCAGAATCTGAACTGACTTCTATCATTCGTTACATTCACAGTCGGTATCCCAACATTCCTGTCATTTTAGATGCCAAACGCGGCGACATTGGAAGCACCGCTGAACAGTATGCAAAAGAAGCTTTTATACGCTATCAAGCTGATGCTGTCACCGTTAACCCATACATGGGGGGAGATACTATACAACCTTACAGCAAGTATACTGATAAAGGTGTTGTGGTGTTATGCAAAACATCCAATGAGGGCTCAGGAGAGCTACAAAATCTAACACTGTCTAACGGAAATAAACTATATGAACATGTTGCAAAACAAGCCAGTCAGTCATGGAATGAAAACCACAATCTGCTGCTGGTGGTTGGCGCCACATACCCTGAAGAACTCGCTGGTATTAGACAGATTGTCGGTGACATGCCATTGTTGATACCCGGCATTGGAGCACAAGGTGGTGATGTTCAAACAACATTAGAATCCGGTTTACGAACCGATGGTCTGGGTCTGATCATTTCATCATCACGAAATATCATCTATGCTGGTCAACACCACCATAATTTCGCAACAGCCGCAGGTCAAGCTGCCGAATCTCTGAAAAACACCATTAACAATTACCGTCGATATGAACAATAACCTTAGATAATAGCCATTTTTTTGATACGTCATGTCTTATAATCACAAGCCCATCAATGCACGGGAGTTCAATATGCAAGAAAACATAAAAAACAAACCAGTTTCTCTTTTAAAACGTGCTATACCTTTTTTTATTGTGATCTTGGTCTTTATGGCATTGATGTCATTGATGGGATTATTGAAAAAACCACCTGCTGTCATACCTGAAAAGCCAATAGGTTTTTTGGTGGAAACACAACAGCTAAAACCCAGTCAATATACCATTCAAATCCATAGCCAGGGAATCGTTACTCCTAAACATCAAATTTTATTAACCTCTGAAATTTCTGGAAAGATTATCTCTTTGGGAGCTGCTTTCACAACAGGTGGTCACTTCAAAAAAGGCGATGTTCTTGTCAATATTGACCCAGCAGACTATCAAGTAGCTGTTCAACAAGCCAAGGCCTCATTAGCCAGCGCTCAAGCTAACCGTGATCTGGAACAAGCGCGCTCAGAACAAGCCCTAAAAGACTGGCAATCATTCGGTAAAAAAGGTCAACCAAGTAATCTGGTGCTCAACATACCCCAACTACAAGGTGCTCAAGCCAATGTTAAAGCTGCTCAAGCAGCCTTAGCTAAAGCACAACGTGACTTATCGAAAACAACCGTCACAGCACCTTTCGATGGTGTTGTTATCAACAAAAGTGTCGACATCGGCCAATATGTCGGCGTGGTAAGCTCCTTAGGTACCATCGCAGGTTCAGCTGTTGCTGAAGTCAGATTACCATTAACACAAAAAGACATCGATAAATTAAATCTTGGGCATGGCAATATAGATCACAAAAGTTTACCTGTCACACTCAGTGATCAGCAACAAACCTTAAAAGGCAATCTGGTCCGCGTAGAAGCAGCTAAAGACAGCAACACATTGCTTTATCACACTGTTGCAGAAATTAATGACCCATTGGATAAGGGGTTGTTCTTTAACGCTTTTGTTGAAGCAGATATCGAGGGTGATACCTTAACTGACGTTTTCGCAGTACCTGCTGCCTGGATGATGGCCAATGACAAGATAGCTGTTTATCGCGAAGGTAAGCTGGCCATATTAGAAGTTCAGGTGGCTCACAAAACAGATGACTACGACTATGTGACCTCCGGTCTCAGCGCACAGGATCAAATCATTATCACCCCCATTCAAGCACCTGAAAATGGTATGACATTGAGACTCAAAACGATGGAAAGCGGCAGTAAGGAACCAGCGGCCTCCGAGCAGGAGGCATTATGAGTCGGCGGTGGGATCAAGGGCTGATTTATTGGTTCGCCAATAATTCAGTGGCTGCCAACCTGATGATGTTTTCCCTCTTGCTGGCAGGGGCCTATACCGCTTTTACGCTCAAGAAAGAAATTTTTCCAGCCACAGCTACCAACATGGTCAGCATCACCATGACCTACCCCGGGGCTGCACCGGATGAAGTAGAAAAAGGTATTTGCTCAAAAATTGAAGACGCAGTTACAGGACTTGAAGGCTTGGATAAAACTACTTGTATTTCTAACGAGGGTTTTGCCAGAGCTAACCTCGAAATCAATACTGATTATGAAGTCAAAAATGTCATGGCAGAAGTCAAAAACCGTGTCGATGGCATCAATTCATTTCCCGACCAAGCTGAAAAACCCGTTGTCTCAGAAGTTTTGATTCAACAACCCGTTTTATTTGTATCGGTATTCGGTAATATACCAGAAACCGCATTATTAGAGGCCACACGCCAAGTACGGGACGACATCATCGATTTACCAGATGTTTCAATGGCACAAATTCTCGGAGAACGAAATTTTGAAGTAGCCATCGAAATCACAGAGACCACATTAAGACAATACAACCTGACTTTTGATGAAATTGCCACGGCACTGAGAGCGAGCTCAATTGACTTGCCTGGAGGATCCATTAAAACCGACCGCGGTGATGTATTGTTACGATCCATTGGGCAAGCCTATGTGGGTGATGACTTTGCTGATTTGGTTGTCCGCACTAATCCAGATGGTTC
Organism: Gammaproteobacteria bacterium; assembly: GCA_030430025.1. Taxonomy (GTDB): domain Bacteria; phylum Pseudomonadota; class Gammaproteobacteria; order Xanthomonadales; family Marinicellaceae; genus Marinicella. Next base: position 31,818 of record JAUIGR010000007.1, on the reverse strand, counting down.
TCGACTTTATCTTGGTGACATCGCCACCATCAAAGATGGCTTTGTCGAAGGATCCAGCCCAGGAACATTTGATGGTCGGCCTGGTTTAAGTATTCAGGTTCAGTCTGTTGAGAACGAATCGGTTCTGGATATTTCTGATCAAGTCAATGCTTATGTCAAAAACAAATTAAACCAGTTACCCGCCAACGTTTCTATGGCAGTGTGGTCTGATGCCTCACATTACGTCCGTGGACGACTGGAAATGATGCAACGCAATATGTGGCAAGGTGCATTGTTGGTGCTTTTAACTTTGAGCTTATTTTTACGATTACGAGTGGCTTTTTGGGTTATGGTCGGGTTACCGGTGGCTTTTTTAGGTGCCTTCATGCTACTGCCCGTAGTCGGCATCAGTGTCAATATGCTCAGCATGTTTGGCTTCATATTGGTTCTGGGTATCGTCGTCGATGATGCCATCGTTATCGGGGAAAGTGCTTATTACGAAATACAACATCATGGACACTCATTGAAAAACGTTGTGATCGGTGCACAAAAGGTAGCCACTCCTGCCACTTTCGGTGTATTAACCACAGTGGCCGCTTTTTTACCGATGTTATTTGTCGGTACCATATTCGGCTCCTTTTTTGAAGCCATTGCCTGGGTAGTTATCCTTTGTTTATTTTTCTCGCTGGTTGAGTCCAAATTCATTTTACCTGCCCATTTATCTCACATGAAGTCAGAAGACATTGGTACTGATCAGCCGGGCCCTTTGCTTCGTTTGCAGCGAAAAGTCAATTACTATCTCGAACACATGGTTAAAACTCGATACCAACCATTAATTGGTCGAGCCATCGCACGTCCTGTTTTAACACTGACCATTTTTGGTGCCATCTTTTTCCTCAGTATTGGCCTCATTGCCAATAACATCGTGCGTTTTGTGATGATGCCAGATTTTGTCGCTGATTTTGTCCAAGCGGATTTTGCTATGGCTCAAGGGACACCACAGTCCCGAACAGATGAGGTTTTACAGCACATTGAAGCGGCTCTAGTAAAACTCGATAAAGACATCAGTCAAAAACAAGGTAAATCCTCTGGTTCAGTATATACCCACCGGCTGGCTTTCGCAGATTCTCAGGTTTCAGGTCGGGTCATTGTTGAATTGGTCAAAGAAGAAGATTCGGTGATTGATGGTAAAGAAATGCTCAAACGCTGGACAGCTTATATTGGTGAAGTTCCAGGCGCCACCCATATCGGCACCATGTCATTGACAGGCCCTGGCCAGGGACCAGACATTAACCTAAAACTCAACGGTAATGACATCGAACAACTGCGCCTGGCCGTTGATGAGATCGCCGCTGTTATCAAGAACTATGATGGTGTCTCAGATATCCGCAATTCGATTGAGTCAGGTAAAGATGAAATTCAATTGACGTTAAAACCACTGGGCCGTAACCTGGGCCTCAGTCAAGCCGACTTGGGCAGACAGGTTCGTCAGGCCTTTTATGGCGAAGAGGTCCAACGAATTCAACGTGACCAGGATGAAGTGAAGGTGATGTTGCGATATGACCGAGACAGCCGTGAATCATTGAAATCTTTAGATGAGTTACGTATTCGCACACCCCTCGGTCAAGCCGTACCATTGAATACGGTCGCCGAAGTGACTTTAGGCAAAGCACCCAATACCATAGAACGAGTCAATCGGAAACGAGCGGCTCGACTCACTGCTGTGGTAGACAAAGCCATTGGTGATCCTCAAGCCATTGCCGCTGAACTACAAAATTTACACCTGCCCAATATTTTAAAAAAATATCCCGGAGTCCAACCAGAATTGGATGGTGTAACCAAGGAAATGGGAGAACTGTTAACGAACCTAGGTATTGGCATGCTGGCTGCCTGTTTGTTAATTTATGTGTTGATGGCTATTCCGCTGAAATCATATGCACAGCCACTGATCATCATGTCAGTCATTCCCTTTGGTATCACTGGGGCCATTGTTGGCCATCTGATTGTCGGCGAAACATTCAGCATGATGTCTTTATTTGGTGTCATTGCATTATTCGGTGTCGTGGTCAATGATTCGTTGGTGATGGTTGACTATGTCAATAAGGAAAGGGCTCAGGGTGTATCTTTGACTGAAGCCATTCAACACGCCGGCAGCAAAAGATTTCGAGCTATTTTACTGACTTCCTTGACCACTTTTTTTGGTTTACTTCCGATCATGTTCGAACCCTCATTACAGGCCAAGGTTATTGTTCCAATGGCGATTTCTCTCGCTTTTGGCATTCTTTTTGCTACAGTAATTACGCTCGTTTTAGTCCCTTCTCTTTATGCTCTTTTAGAACGCATCAAAACGAAACTATTGAATCAAGCCTAAAATCGACATTTACTTTTGATTTATAATAAATCAGATTGGATAACTCATGAATTGTGCCCAGGCCGCCGTAAATAAACGTTGTCTACACATACTATAGAGGAATTAAAAAATGAAAGTTTTATTGATGCTGCTAATTTTCCCATTAGTTATTGTTGCCAAACCATTGGAATATTATCTACCCAAAGGAGAGCTTTACAATGCCACTTTACCTTCTCCCGACGTATACTTTGGACAACCATTGGGAGAACGCCATTTGCGACATGATCAATTGGTCAGCTATTTTAAACTTCTGGCTGTCGCCAGCGATCAAGCACAACTCATGCAGTATGGTCAAACTAATGAGGGACGACCACTATTACTGCTGGCTGTCAGTAGTAGAGAAAACATCGAACAACTGGAAACCATTAAAACCAAACCGAATGTTCTGAAAATCTGGAATGGTTTCAGCATCCATGGCAACGAATCCAGTGGTGCCAATGCTTCCGTTTTGTATGCATGGTACTTATTGGCGTCGAATAATAACGATATAAAAAAAACATTGGAAAATACCGTTATTCTAATTGACCCCAGCTTCAATCCGGATGGCCTGGCACGATTCACCAGCTATGTTAACAGCACCCGCTCTATCACGACCATTAAGGATCCAAATGATATCTCACATAATGAATTATGGCCAGATGGACGAACTAACCACTACTGGTTTGATCTCAACCGTGATTGGTTACTGCTAACACAAGCTGAATCCAAAGCGCGTGTTGCTATCTATCAAGATTGGCAACCCCATGTCTTGAGTGACCACCATGAAATGTGGAACCCAGCAAGTTTCTTTTTCCAGCCTGGTGTGCCAAGTCGAGTTAACCCTGAAATTACAGAACAAAACCAGGCTTTAACCGCGCTGATTGCCAAACACCACGCCAAAGCACTGGATGGCATTGGACAAACTTATTTCTCCAAAGAAGATTATGATGATTTTTACCCAGGGAAAGGTTCAACTTATCCGGATTTACAAGGAAGTATTGGCATCTTATTTGAACAAGCCCGTGCCAACGGTGGTGTAATGAAGACCCATAATGGCGAGCGTTCACTGGCAGCGGGGATTCGTAACCAGTTCTTAACTGCTTTATCAACAGTCTATGGTGCCCAAGCAAATCGCCACGCCATTTTGGACTATCAAAATAATTTCCATCGCAAGGCCCGTGAACAGGCAAAAAAAAGTGGTCTATCAGGCTATCTTTTGGACGTCAGCGACAATCAATATCGAGCTAAACAGCTGATGATGTTTTTAACTTTACATAACATCCAATTCAAAAACCTCAGTAATGACCGAAAAGTTAAAAACCATATCTTCAAGAAAAACCAAGCATTGTTTATTCCCCTCGACCAAAAACAAACTACTTTGATTCAATCACTCTTCAACACAGTTCAGCACTTTAAAGACAACACCTTTTATGATGTTTCATCGTGGAATCTAGCAATGGCTTGGGGTTTACCGTTTGCTCCGGTGTCATCTGCTGTTGATGGTAATGACTTATTTGATCACTTTGAAGTCAATAATCAGTACAAAAAAAATGCTTTGGCTTATGTCTTTGACTGGCATAGTGGCAACGCAGCTGGGGCGCTGCACTACCTAACAAAGTTGGGTCTAGAGATTCATATGAGCGGCAAACCATTACATATTGATGGCATTAAGGTGCCATCAGGAAGCTTCATTCTCAAAGCTGATGCCCAAACCGAAGAACAATTATTCAGTACATTAAGCACCATAACCGATGTCTTTCAGGTGAAATGGTATCCTGTGAGTACTTCACTAGCGGATCAAGGCATCGACATGGGGTCACCTGCTGTTAAACTGTTAGCACAACCCTCCGTCTTGATGGTGGTGGGTCGAGATGTTGATGTTTATCAGGCTGGCAGCATATGGCACCTGTTTGACACACAGGTGTTTTTACCCCTAACCAAAGTGCGATGGTGGCAGTTAAATAATATCAGGCTCAATGATTACTCACACATCATTATTCCCAATGGTGACCATAAAGAACATTTTAACGACACCGTTCAACAAAAATTAAAAGATTGGGTAAAACAAGGGGGTACCTTAATAGGCTTGCAAAAAGGTGCTCAGTTCATCGAACAAAAACTGCAGTCAAAAGAAAACAAAGAACAAAATGACAATACAGAGCAAAAAGAAAAAGGAAGTGAAAGACTGGCCTACGGCGATTACGAAAAACACCAAGCTGAACGTGTCCTTGGAGGTGCCATCATAGCAGCATCAGCTGATTTATCACATCCACTGGCATTTGGAACAAAACAAGAAACACAATATGCTCTACTCAAAGGCGACAGTATACTGAAACCATCAAAAGACCCTTTTGCTACCCCACTTCAAATAACACAAGAGATTCAAGCTGCAGGTTTTGTCTCCGATCACTGGCAGGAAAAGTTGAAAAATAAACCTCTTGTGATAGCTGAAAAATCGGGGAAAGGTTTGTTCATTAAATTTGGTTTCAATCCCACCTTCCGTGCTTTTTGGAAAGGCACAGAACAATGGTTAATCAATGCTGTCTTCCAATCAAGTTTGATAAAAAAAACAGAATTGAGTCATAGAGATACAGAATCTGAAACGTACTAATTTTTCAGAGACACTTTTAATTAATATTGCCTCCATTTTTTATGGTTTATAATTTTGAGCTTTTAAGTGACAATACCATGCCATTTGAAGACAGTTTGTCATTTGCACAAGAATTGGATGCCCATGATCCTTTAGGTCATATGAGAAATGACTTTCATCTACCTAAAAAAAATGATGGTACAGATGAGATATACTTATGTGGAAACTCACTTGGGTTGCAGCCCAAATTAACACATTCATACCTTAATTATGAGTTGAGTCAATGGCAAAGACTGGGAGTCAAGGGTCATTTTGATGGTGATTTCCCATGGATGCCCTATCACGAATTTCTGTCAGAGGAAACTGCGGCATTAGTCGGAGCCAAAACCACAGAAGTGGTTTGTATGAATTCATTGACCACTAATCTACATCTAATGATGGTTAGTTTTTACCGACCAAGAGGTACGAGAACAAAGGTATTAATAGAGGATCATGCATTCCCATCCGACCACTATGCGGTTGAATCACAAATCAAATTTCATGGGTTAGATCCTGCAAAACACATGGTGTTGTTAAAGCCCAGGAAGGGAGAAAATTGTTTAAGACAAGAAGATATTTTGCAAACCATTGATGATCTGGCCGACCAATTGGCTTTGATCATGCTGCCTGGTGTACAGTATTATACGGGGCAGGTTTTAGACATGAAGTTAATCGCTCATACAGCACAAAGTCATCACATTCCCATCGGTTTTGATTTGGCACATGCCGCAGGGAATGTATTGATGGAACTGCATGAGTGGGGTGTGGATTTTGCAGTTTGGTGTTCATATAAATACTTAAACTCTGGTCCTGGTTCAGTGGCTGGCTGTTTTGTTCATGAAAAGCATCATGATGACGAAACATTGCCTCGATTCACAGGTTGGTGGGGACATGATAAAACAACACGGTTCAAAATGAATAACCAATTTATCCCCATACATTCGGCAGAAGCTTGGCAACTTTCCAATCCACCTATTTTGTCGCTGGCAGCTATTCGCGCTTCTTTGGACACTTTTAAAAAAGCAGGGGGCATATCAACACTTCGTGAAAAATCAAAAAAACTGACTGGCTTTTTGCGATTTTTGTTGGACAACCGACTAAAAGAGCAAGTGACAGTCATCACACCAGATGAAGATTTATCTGGTTGTCAACTATCGTTAACAATCAACACCAACAAGCCTGGGAAAGTGGTTTTTGAAGCCATTGAAGCAGCAGGTGTTACAGGAGATTGGCGGGAACCCAATGTAATCAGGGTGGCTCCTGTTCCTTTATATAACCGATTTGAGGAAATGGTCAGGTTCGTCAATATTTTGGAGCAAAGCTTATGAATAAACCCAAACACATTACGGTTATAGGTGCCGGACTGGTCGGTTCATTACAATCCATTTTTTTAGCACAAAAAGGCTATCAGGTGACTGTGTTTGAACAATTGCCTGATATTCGCAAAGAATCCATACCAGCTGGTCGATCGATCAATTTGGCTTTGGCAAATCGAGGGATTAATGCATTGAAAGCTGCCGGTGTCATGGATGTCATCAAACCTTTACTAATCCCAATGAAAGGGCGTATGTTGCATCAAGAATCGGGTCAATTACAGTTTCAAAGCTATGGTCAACGACCCGAAGAAGTGATTTATTCGGTATCACGTGCTGGTTTGGTCAGCCTGTTACGAGATCGAGCAGAAGCCACTGGTTTGGTGAAGTTTTATTTTAAGCATGAATTGATGGCCATTGATTTTGATAACAAAATTATTGATATACGAAACGTCACAACAGAAGAAACACAAAATCATGATTTTGAGTACTTAATTGGTGCTGATGGGGGTGGCAGCCAAGTACGGGAAAGCATGAAAGCTTTGAAAGAAACCTCGTTTACTTCGGAGCTGTTGAATCACTCGTACAAAGAATTAACCATCCCACCAAGTGAATCAGGAGAACATCAAATGCGCCGAGAAGCTTTACATATCTGGCCTCGCGGTGAGTACATGTTGATTGCCCTACCCAACCCTGATGGCAGTTTTACTGCAACATTGTTCATGCCTAATGAAGGCGAAATCAGTTTTTATGCGATCAAAACGCCTGTTCAACTTAATCTGTTTTTTGACAAACACTTTACCGATGTTAAACCTTTGATTGCCGATTTAGAAACAGATTATTTTAACAATCCGACAGGCTATTTAGGCACCATTCGCTGTGATGACTGGTATCACAAAGAAGTGGTATTAATTGGAGATGCTGCTCACGCTATTGTCCCTTTCCATGGCCAAGGAATGAATGCTGGCTTTGAAGACTGCCTGGCGCTGAATGAGATTCTGACAGAGTCAAAAGAAAGCTGGGAACAAGCACTTCCCGTCTTCGTTAAATCAAGAATGGTCAACGTCAATGCCATCGCCGATATGGCATTGGAAAACTACGTAGAAATGAGATCAACTGTTCGGGACCCTAAGTTTCACCTTAAAAAACAAATTGCTTTTGAACTAGAGCGACGACAACCCAATCATTTCATTCCACGATATTCAATGGTGATGTTTCACTCCATCCCTTACACTGATGCACAAAATCGCGGTAAGATTCAAACCAAAATTTTGGAACAATTGAGTGAACATGTGACTTCCCTTAATGAGGTCGATTTAGTAAGAGGGGAACGGTTGGTTTTACAAAAATTACCTAGAATAGATAATCAACCGTACTAATGATCAACACGTTGGTAAACCAACTCACTTCCCCAACCATTAAACAGTAATTGTTTGAAAAATCCAGATGTATTGTCTTTAAATTGAATCCGTTTTTTAAGAAAGTCAACAGTCAATAGGTCATTTCCCAGATAAGTTTAATGAATAATGCGGTTGTTCTGGGAACTGAATCATCAAACGTCCATTTTTGAGGTGGGTTTTGACCGCTTGATTGATTCTTTTGTTGTAGTATTATCCTTCATAGACTTTTAAAGCAGATATTTCAATGTTGACCGGATAATCGTATGTTCTAAAAGATTTTTCGGGCCATAGTATATGTTTTACAATATCTTCTATGTTATGTTCTGATTGGTTGGTAATACCTGCTACCACTTTGTTTTGTTCTGGATCGATAATCAAAATACTTCGAAAACCACCCGTACCACCATTATGCCATAAAGCATTCTTGCTGAAATGCCAGCCCAAACCAAGTGTTAATTTTTTGCTCTGATAATGAATTTGTTTACTTAATTTGATGGCCTCTTTGAGTTGATCATTATCAGCATGGAGTATAGCCAGTCCATAAGTCATCAAATCTTTGATGTTAGTATTTACTGCTCCCGCGCCAGCAAGGGCCTTAAAATGCCATGATGAAACTTCATCATCACCTGCATAACCAGTAGCCTTTAAATCTGAGGGTACCTGAGCGCTATCAGCATAACTTTGAGTCATACCTAAAGGATTAAACACCCGTTGTTGTATTAATTGCTCATAAGAAAGGCCATAGTGAATAGCCAGTAACTCGCCTAACAAGCCAGCACCATAATTAGAATAACTGTATCCAGCATTTGCATCCACTTTTTGTTTTGAAAGAGCACCCACTAAATCATCACGATCATAAAAAGCGTAGGGATCATTCCTCACTAAACCAATGAAGTTACCTAAAGTTGTCAAGTTACTAGGTAACCTTGGCAGCCCAGAAGTGTGTGTCGCCAATTGCTTTAACGTAATCTGATGACTGACTTGCTGACTGGCAATATCTGGCCAAAGGGAAGTAATCGGTTGGTCTAATATCAACTCTCCTTTGATAACAGCATCGGCCAAAAGCAGCGATGTCATCGTCTTAGTTATAGAACCTATTTCAAATACAGTGTCTTTGGTCAGTGGTTTTCTTTGCGCCAAGTTAGCATAACCTTCGATAAGATAATCGACCTGATAACCATCAAAATAAGCGATTACAATACCAGGATTATATTGATGTATAACCCTTTGCTTAACTTCTTTGACAACCTCGGGTGAAAAAATAGATGCTGATGTTTTCAAAGAAAAAAAGATCGAGAAGATGAGCAACAATAACTTAAACATGGAAATCTATCTTTAATGTAACTTCAATATCGGTCATTATCGCCCATACCATTCACATAAAGATATAGGAAATCAGTCACAATGATTTATCCACTGAATAAAGGTTGACCCTTTGTATGCTTGTAAACTCCCGTCATAAAGCATATGACTATGAGCATATGGTTTTGTTCAAATAAAATTCGTATGATGCTTTGTCTTTTAACCTCAAAAAATTAAATCTCATGAAAAACAAAATCAATTTGATTGTAATCTCAATGATGACGTTCACCTCAGTTCATGCTGTTGATGTTAATGAAATCATTCAGGGATACATTGATAACACTGGTGGTATACAAGCCTGGAACGATGTAAAAGGTATTAAAATGTCAGGAGAGTTCAATCAACAAGGAATGGTCTTCCCATTTGAAGTTGTCAATCTGAAAGACGGACGCCAATACATGAATTTTTCATTTCAAGGTAAAGAGATCAAACAGGGTGTGTTTGATGGTGAATCAATGTGGAACACAAACTTCATGACAATGAAAGCTGAAAGGTCAGATGCAGAATCCACAGAAAATCAAAAACTCGAGAGCAATGATTTTCCTTTCCCCTTTATTGGATGGAAAGAAAAAGGCTATGCAGTTGAACTTTTAGGAACCGAAACTAAAGATGGATCAGACACCTATAAAGTTAAATTGGTGAAAGAACCGATCACAATTGACGGACAAAAAATAGAGGACGTCAGTTATTATTATTTTGACACAGAAGCGTTTGTTCCTGTTTTGATAGAAACTCAAATTCAGCAAGGACCAATGAAAGGTAAAATCAATGAAAGCAAACTCAGTGATTATCAGGAAGTGGACGGGTTGTTTTTCCCATTTTCTCTAACCCAAGGCATCAAAGATGGTCCTGAAACTACAATGGTGTTAAAAACAGTTGAGCTCAACCCTACCGTTTCAGAATCTGATTTTGCTATGCCATTAGAAACACCAGTAACTGAAGAAGCTGAAAAAACTGCATCTAAAACACCGGAAAACGATTAAAAATAAGTAATGGAAAAGACCATGAAACCTAGTAAGATCAAATTAAAACCAGGTACTATCTCCATAGCATTATTTTTAATTGCGAGTACATCTCATGCTGCTAATCCAGTGTTAAAGGGTGATGCTTTATTCGGCGATATGAAAGCCAGACAGATTGGACCGGCACTCATGAGCGGTCGCATCAATGACCTCGAAGTACATCCGACTAACAATCGAATCATTTATGTAGGATCTGCTGGCGGCGGTGTTTGGCGTTCACAAAATGGCGGTGCTTCTTTTGAACCTATCTTTGATGACCATGTTCAATCTATTGGGGTAGTCAAAGTGGATCCGGTTCAACCTGATAAAACCATCTGGGTGGGAACTGGAGAAACATGGACCAGAAATTCTGTTTCCACAGGTGATGGATTGTTTCGATCTGATGATGGCGGTGTTAACTGGGAATTTATAGGATTTGAAAACTCAGAACGAATTGCAGGCATCGAGATCAATCCTAAGAATCACAATGAAGTGTACGTTTGCGTGTTGGGAGCTCTGTGGAGTGATAATGAAGAACGAGGCCTTTACAAATCAACAGACCGCGGAAGCACTTGGGAAAAGATTCTTTACACTGATCAAACCACAGGCTGTTCCGATATCATCATCGACCCAAATGACCCCAGTGTACTTTACACATCAATGTGGGAATTCAGACGTACAGCTTGGTCATTCAATTCTGGTGGGCACAACAGTGCCTTGTACAAATCAATCGATTCAGGGAAAACTTGGCATAAAATTCACAATGGTTTTCCCGAAGGCAAATTAGGCCGTATAGCGTTGGCTTTAGCACCTTCAAACAGCGATATCATTTACTCGGTATTAGAAACAGAAAAAGAATCTGATAGAGGGATTTACAGATCCGATGATGCTGGCAAGTCGTGGACTCGATTAAACGGTGATTTTGAGTTGGTCGTCAGACCCTTTTATTTTTCCAGAATTGTAGTAGACCCTAGAAATCCCGACGTGGTTGTCAAAGGTGGATATAACGGCTCCATCAGCAGAGATGGTGGAAAGACATTTAAAACCATGGGGCCAATGCATCCTGACATCCATGATATCGTATTTGATATTAATGATTCAGATCGCGTTTATGTGGCCACCGATGGTGGATTGTACCGATCCTGGGATGGTGCCACAACCCTGGAAATCGTAGAAAACCTGCCTTTATCCCAGTACTATCATGTCAGTATTGATAACCAGACGCCTTATAATGTTTATGGAGGGCTACAAGACAACGGTAGCTGGTACGGGCCCTCTTATTCTCCTGGCGGAATTGAAGCCCGAGACTGGGAAAACATAGGTTTTGGTGATGGCTTTAGGGTTTTGAGACATCCAACCAAAAACATTATCTATTCGGAAATGCAAGGAGCAAAAAATGTTTGGCGTTACAACCTCGACCGCGACGAAGTGAAAACTATTCAACCTTTGAAAGAAAAAGGTGATCCTAAATTACGTTTTAATTGGAATGCGCCTATCGTCCAAAGTCCAAACAACCCTGATCGTATCTATATGGGCAGTCAATTTCTTTATCGCTCCAATGACACAGGTGACTCCTGGAAAAAGCTATCAAAAGATCTGACTTACAACGATCCAGAAAAACAAGATCAAGAGAATTCAGGTGGTCTTTCTAAAGACAACTCAGGTGCAGAAACCTATGGAACCATCTTCACCATCGCTGAGTCGCCAATGAATGAAAAAGTCATTTGGGTCGGCACTGACGATGGTCGGGTCCAAGTCACCAGGAATGGCGGCAAAAAGTGGAAAAGTGTGGAAAACAACATACCAAATCTTCCCAAAGGCACTTGGGTCTACCATATTGAAGCCAGCCATCATGACAAAGCCACAGCCTATGCTGTCTTTGATGGTCACACTTCCGGTGATATGGAACCTTATGTCTACAAAACCACAGACTATGGAACGACATGGAATTCTATTGTAACTGCTGATATCAAAGGTTTTGCCAGAGCTTTCCAGGAAGACTTTGAAAATCCAAACCTACTCTTTTTAGGAACAGAGCGGGGCTTGTTTGTCTCTATTGATGGTGGCGCCAACTGGAGTCACTTTAAGAATAATATGCCTGAAGTGGCCATTCACTATCTGGATATGCAGAAACGAGAGGCAGATCTCGTGATGGCAACTCATGGACGTGGCGTTATCATTCTGGATGATGTCACACCACTTCGACAAATTACACCAGAAGTTCTGACCAAAAAGGTCCACTTTTTTGAATCCAAACCGATGATCATCAGAGAAGAAAGTGGCTTCGGTGGTTACAGCTCAGAAATGGAATTTGTCGGTCCAAACCCAGATCGCAATGCCAAAATTGTTTACTATTTACAGAAAAAACACATCTTTGGCAAAACCAAAATGGAAATCTTTGACTCACAAGGCAAGTTGGTCACTGAACTACCCGCAAGCAAAGCCAAAGGCATTAATACTGTCAGCTGGAATGGTCTATTAAAACGACCTAAACTGGCAAAAGCAAAAACTTTTGCATTTGGTGGATTCACAGCTCCAAGAGCTCCGGCAGGAGTCTATAAAGTTGTTTTTACCAAGGGCAAAGAGAGTTATGAAACAGAAATAGAGCTGCAAAACTCACCTGATTCTCCGTACTCAGATAAACAAAGAAGTGAGCTCTATGAAGCAACCATGCGTTTGTATGATATGAATCAGGATCTAGCATATCTAGTCTATAGAATAGACTCTTATATAGAGGCTGCAACTGATAAGAACGAACACAATAATCTTGTTGATAAACTGCAAGCACTGAAAGAAACATTGGTGATCACCTCCGGAGACAATTATGTTGGCAGTGCAGAAAATCGATTACGTGAAGACCTTGCGGATCTGTATAGCAAGGTTACTGGTGGCTTTGCACCGCCTTCTGCTCCTGAAAAAGCCAATATGAAATTAATCAGTGAACGTTTTGATACCGCGAAGAAAACTTTTGAAACTATCTATAAAAATGAAATCAGCACTTTTATTAATTCTGGTCAATCAGTTGAAATAAAATCTTTTTCAGATTTTATCAAAGATGCTTAAAGTCTTTGATAATAGTAATTTAAAAAGACCTTAGCGATTGTTGTTTAGAAAGAAGATAACTAAAAGAGTCGATAAAATCAGACATTAAACTTAGAAAGAGCAACATTTAATGTCTGTTTGACTATATTACAAGCAATTGAGTGTAAGATTGCAAGCTTGTGATCTATGGGTTGTTCGCGGACAGAAAAAATCATAAATCAAGCGTGTTATCTATTGTTCACAGTCACCAACCAATATTATCAATGCAATATTTGAACATTCAGCTTATTTTTTGGTTCTGAGTTCCATTTATAAGTGCAACGATTGAGAAGTTGCCTAAAAAAGTAAGATGCGTACTGTTGCTCTTGCTTAAATTAACAAACAAGTTCATCGATGTCGAATCACTCAAATCCGTCTTTAAAGATGATGTCACTGCCTATGTATTCATAGGCTCCTAAATCATAAGTTCCGAATTGATCAACTTTAATATCGTCAAAACCGCGGGGATTGCCATCTTTATCAAAATCACCTTCAACCATTTGGCCACAAAAGTCTATGGCAGGAGAGTCAGCCGTTAAATGGTAATCACCGTTCTCGGCATCACCAACCTGAATATCTGCGGGTGGTGGCAAAATAATGCCACCTTTGTTTTTAACTAACAAACACTCTGATAACAAATAAGCACCATCAAATCCAAAATACAAATCATTGTCTTCATCAATGATGCTGGATACAGCAGATGTAGTCACTTCATCACCTATGTTATAGATCAGTGGACCAATCACATCATTCCCAGCGATGGTGTTGTAGTTCAAATCGACTTTTGCTTTTACATCAGCATAGAATAAGAACCCATCTGTATACTCTTCATTGCCCCCATCACCGTTATTGGTAATGACAGAGTTTTGCATTAAGAAATATGGCATATAGGATGATGGATAGCCTTATCAAGTGCGGCATGAATATTTTTAAAGACATTCAAAAACTAAAGGACAATTACGTCTAAAATCAGGCTAACGAGGATAAAGTTCACCTCAAAGCCACTTAAACCGAGCAGTTATATCGATAATATGCATTAATTTGGCAACCTGACTCCCCTTGAAGTATTATCTAAATGTTATAGTCCGTTGCACTTGCAAGTAGAATCCACCAGTAATGCTTTATATCACAACCACACTAAGGGCAAAATATTTAACTTTATTGGAATGAATTACACAACAGCGAGTAAATAGTCGAACCTGAAAAATGCATAACTTATTGTTAAATATAAAGAGTTACTTCAATTTTGCACATTTTTTCGACCAGGAAACAGGTGTCTCAATGCATTTTTATTCGCCGCTTCCATGCGGCTCTCAAGCTAACGTGAAAAAGTTTTCCAGAAACTTTTTTATGGTCGATGGTGTGGCACAGGGACGTGCCACCTTGAGCCATCAGGCTCAAGTAAGGTCAAAAAACATCAGCAAAATCACACTTTTGCGCTTAAGTGTTTTTTTGACCAATGCTGGAAAAGGCCAGGAAGGACTTTTTCAGAACTGACTAAATGTACCCTTATTATTAACAATATATGAAAATCTCTTTATCCATTCTCACCATCACAATCGGAATCATCTTGATCACTTCAAATTTATTTTCCAGAAAAACTGAAGATCATAGCATCAGACATCAAATGTTTGTTTTTGGTACGGTGGTTGACATTGTGCTCTGGACTGATGATAAATCAGCAGCCAATCAAGCGGTTACTGAAATCAAGAAAGAATTAAATAAAATGCATTACCAATGGCATGCCTGGAAACCTGGTCGCCTCATGGATATCAATACCAAACTCCGAGCAGGCAAATCAGTTAATCTTTCAAATGATGAGTATGCTGTATTGCAAAAAAGCATTTTGTTAAGCAAACAGTCTGATGGTTTATTCAACCCCGTGATGGGTGAGGTGATTCATCTGTGGGGATTTCATAGTGACGAATACCCTTTAACTGAACCTCCTCCAAAGAAACAAGCCATTGATGCCTTGTTAGCAGAAGCCCCTCAAACAACTGATTTGATCTGGACAGGTCAAAAACTACACAGTCAAAATCGTCATGTTTGGTTTGATTTAGGCGGCTTAGCCAAAGGTTATGCAGTCGATCAAGCTGCCAAAATCATTCGATCGTACGGCATCAAGCATGCCATTATCAATGCCGGTGGTGATTTACTCACCTTAGGTCAAAAAGGCAATACACCCTGGGTCATCGGTATTCAATCTCCGAAAGATTCTCAAGTTCTTGCATCTCTTGAGGCCAAAAACAATGAAGCCATATTTACATCCGGCAACTACCAACGATTCAAAGCATTCAATGGTAAGCGCTATGCCCATATTATCGACCCCAGAAATTATTGGCCAGTAAATCATATAATTTCTGCAACAGTCATTTCTGACAATGGTATGCACTCAGACGCAGCAGCCACTGCTTTAGTTGTGGCTGGCAAAAATTGGTTTCAGATAGCACAAAAACTAAACATTAAGAACGCAGTAGTAGTTGATGTAAATAACCAATGCTATGCTACTAAACCCATTCTCAAGCGCCTGAAAAACTTACAACTAAAATGCCAGATTCCACAACCACAAGCAGGTGGTTTATAATCGACCCGTTACCAAATGGAGTCGTTCATGACTGAGATCATCCCATCAGCTGGTTTTACACTGGAGTCGTTATTTCGTGGAGCCATTGGCATGTTAGTATTATTAGCACTGGCGTATGTTTTTTCAAGTAACCGAAAAGCCATCAGTTGGAAGGTAGTAACCGTGGGTTTATCCATTCAGTTGGTGCTTGCCATTGGCGTCTTATATGTGCCTTTTGTCGAAAGTATTTTTAAAAGCGTTGGACAGTTTTTCATATACATTATGGACTTCACCAAAGAAGGAACCAATTTTCTTTTTCGATCATTCGGTAGTGGCAAAATAGAATCTCCTCTTATTAATTTTGCAGTTATGATCCTGCCAACCATTATTTTCTTCTCAGCATTGACTTCTGTTTTATTTTATTTAGGTATCATTCAAAAAATAGTGAGTGGCCTGGCTTGGTTACTGACCAAAGCATTACGCATCTCAGGCGCTGAAAGCTTATCCGTCGCAGGCAATATTTTTCTCGGTCAGACTGAAGCGCCACTGATGATAAAGAAATATTTGGAAAAAATGAATAAGTCAGAAATTTTATTGGTAATGATTGGCGGCATGGCCACTGTTGCTGGTGGTGTTTTAGCCGCTTATGTCGGTTTTCTTGGAGGCGAAGACAAAACCATGCAACTATACTATGCTAAACACTTGTTAGCCGCATCTGTCATGGCTGCACCCGGTGCTATTGTGGTGGCTAAAATGCTATATCCTCAAACCGAAGAAATCAATTCCAATATTGAAATCACCAACGAATCAGTAGGTTCTAATTTTTTGGATGCTTTAGCTAATGGCACAACTGAAGGATTAAAACTGGCTATGAATGTGGGTGCCATGCTATTAGTGTTTTTTGCTTTTTTGGCAATGATTAACTTCGGTCTTGGCAAATTAGGTGATTTGACTGCAATCAACAGCTGGATAACAGAAAATACCCGTTATTCGCAGTTATCAATGGAATTCCTTTTAGGCTATTTGTTTGCCCCATTAATGTGGCTGATTGGTGTCGCTACTGAGGACATGACGTTGCTCGGTCAACTGTTGGGCGTTAAAATCATCGCTTCAGAATTTGTTGGATACGAAAGTTTAGCAAGTATGAAAGCTGCAACAGCAGCCGTTCATTTAACTTATGAAAAATCAATTTTGATGGCTACTTATATGCTCTGTGGTTTTGCTAATTTTGCTTCTATTGGTATACAGGTAGGTGGCATTGGATCATTAGCTCCCGGCCAAAGAAAAACGCTGTCATCCTTTGGTATTAAAGCACTGATTGGAGGCACCATTGCATCGCTTTTTTCAGCAACCATGGCAGGCATGTTACTGGGCTAACAAATGACAATTTGGTCACAAAAACGTGAAATTTAAATAACAGCCCTTGCAATTATCCCAAAGGTGGTTTTTAATCGTATAAACCACCTTTGGAGAAGGCTATTTATAAAACTTACCGGGGTGTGCATCAGACCCTAAGAACAGATGCAACAGGCATGCCACTTGAATGGTTAAACAAAGAGCAAGTTGCCAAGCTCATTTCATTGGATATGGTGCAATACACATTTGGCTCCACACTGACCCGTCTTCACGGTGGAATCAACGCCCAAACAGGGCTTCAAAGCCACATCGACATCCCTGCTATTATAGGGACTAAGGGTAAAAACCATCACTTCCACAAACAATTAAACGATTATGTGCCTCCTTTGAATAACCCTACCTTATTCAGAAGAGACCAAAATTTATGCTTGTATTGTGGACAAGTATTTGAACCAAAGCAGCTATCTCGTGATCATATCACGCCTGTTTCACAAGGAGGAAAAGATGTTTGGGAAAATGTAGTAACGGCTTGTAAACGGTGCAACAATCACAAAGCAGACAGAACGCCACTTCAATCAAATATGAAATTACTGGCGATACCCTTCGCACCTAATTATGCAGAATACATATATCTGCAGGGCAAACACATCATTACTGACCAAATGCAGTTTTTAATGAATTATTTTCCACAGAAATCACCTTTCAGGAAATGCTTTGTTTAATAATGAAAAACTAAAACCACATATGGAATAGCCACTTTTTCAGGACAGACCAAACCGAATATGTCTCGCTATATAGCGAGAAAGCGGAAAGTAGGCAATAAGGGGCTCCTTACTTAAAAGACGGACCTTTCCGAAATTCTGCGTAAGTTATTGTTAATATTATATTTATTTCTTTTACCGGATGTTTAAGAAAACAATCGTCGTTTTTGTAAGTTTTTGAATTTCAAAGGATTTATCTATCAGAAAAAATTCATACAATACCATAAAGCATGGTAAGGTGTCTGTGATTCAGCTGAACAAGATATTAACACGACACCTCATCGGAGAGAATGACAGGGCTTTTATGGGTCTGGCGGATTAAGAATATCTCTATCTTGAAACCAATCTGAATTTAAAAGTGAGTTAATGATACTGAAAGAAATCATAAGATCATCATATTGATTGATTGTTTTTTTCTGTCTTAGCCATGAATTGACAGTTAAATTGCAGGCACTTTCATCAATAACACACATATCCTGCATAAAAACACCTTCTGGTGAACAATCTAAACCGTTTTGACAACTATATAAAATTGATAAATCTAAGTTACCACGTAAAAAAGAGAGGTCAGATGTTCCCATTTCCTCGCCAATTTTAATCAAAAACTGGTTATCGTAAGTCAGTAGGTATAACAATGCCGAACCTGAAATATCTGGATCATCATGGTTAATCAATTTTGTTGCTTTGATCATTATGTTACTGTCGTATGCTTTTTCAATACTGAGCTCTTTTAAAATTTGATCTTTTTCTTCTATTCTTAATTTGATTTGATTTATATCAGAGTCACTAATCTCTGCCAAATTTTCAAACCACTTTTGACAATTAACCAATACTTTTTCTATATGATCCAATTCTGACGTAGACATTGATTGATAATTGATATTATCCATAGATTCGTGAAATTTTTTCTTACTAAACCCACATAATTGGTGAAATTCGTATTCAGTTAGTTTGTATTCGCCATCAGACTTAGTATGTAAAACAGAGGAGTCTTCTTGAAGAATGGTGCCTTGATAATCTTGCTCCACTGAGACTTCATTATGGACAATAACATCATTATTTTTGTCTAAGTATTTTTTATAGAAAAAAATAATAGCTACTACCATTATGATAATAGCTATTGACTTGTTTTTATATTTGCTAGTTTTATTCATTTTATTGACAAGAATTGGATTTTTCTGCCACTAGGGGAGCCGTTGTGTTATAGGCTCCAACCTCAAATCTAGCAATGCTTCCATCAGGAAATGTAAGTTCAAAGGTGCTACCAGGCTTATATTTTTCCGCAAAATTCAGTCTGGCATTAATACCAACGGCTTGACTCCTTGCAAAAACAAAAGCTGCAACTGCCAAACCTAATCGGTCATCTCCTGTTATATTGTGACAACCATCTTGTTGTTTAAGGTCTGCAAAGCCGCTGCCACCACCGCCGCCACTATAGTTCAAGGCATAAGTAATCCCGATCACTAGTCTTTGAATGCTGAAATACGCAAAGCCAGTTACCGTTATTGGTGGAAGATTAACACATTCTATTTCAGCATCACCAGAGAATGAAGCTGTTAACCCAGAGCTGGTTTGGGTAAAACTTTGACCATCGTTTGTGGAGCCGCCGTCACTTTCGATTTCATTATCACCACATGCAAATGCAATAAAAGAACTGAGTGTGAGTGCTAAAAATATAAGTTTCTTCATTAAAAATCTCCTTCTAAAATTAAATTAATATACGCACTTTTAATCACACACGGGACGCATTCTACCATTAGTTTACGTTTATTCAAGGTGGCAACAGCGATTATGATCAATACCCGTCGCATTCGTTTATATATGTCCAGCCATTATCCCCATCAGGCACTGTGGGTTAAGGTGAGTCAACAGTTATTGTTCAGTGGTTAATAGCTTGTGAGTGCTGGCCCGGCATGTTGATCAAAAACGGGTGGACAGGACAGGTGCCTCTGGAATAAGCAAAAGTCAGTCAAAAACCAACTGTTTTTACCCGATTCAATCATCTTAGCTCATTTTCATAAAAGAACAGGTTCATTGACACTTAAATCAGTGGTTGGTGAAATATTCGGGTTAGACAATTGATGCTGTAAATAACAAAACCACCTTGAGCAGCCAGGCTCAAGTCAGGTCAAAAAACATCAGCAAAATCGCACTTTTGCGATTAACTGTTTTTTGACCGATGCTGAAAAAGGCCAGGAGGGACTTTTTCAGGGTTGACTAATTAATGAAAAATTCAAACTAGGGTCTGTTAACACGATTTGGTTAGATGCTGCTGACACTACTTTTTTCATACAACTGCGCTCTTCGCGACTTGATTGAAGCATCTTCAGTCTTAACAGCAACCAATTAAATAGTGTTAATAGGCCCTAGATATCTGCGTTTTCAATATCCAGTTTCTTAATCTTATAACGCAAGGCACGAAAACTGATACCTAATAACTCAGCTGCTTTAGTTTTATTATTATGGGTTTTGGCCAAGGCATTGGTGATTTCTCTCACTTCTATTTGCTCAATATACTGATCTAAATTGTGCTCTTTGGTAATCAATGGCCGATAACCGGTACCTGACAAGTCAATGTCATCTTCTCGGATCAGTTGGTTTTGACAACTCATTGCTGCTTTAGACAAAATACGATCTAATTCTTTGATGTTTCCGGGAAAATCATAGTTTTTCAATTTAGCCATCGCAGATGGATGAATTTTACAGGGTAGCTTATTCCATGTTTGAGCTAATTGTTCTAATACTTCTTTACTCAACTCTACCAAGTCATTTTTACGGCGAAGTAAAGGCGTGGTGGTAATTTCACCCACTGTTAGTTGACGAATCAATGATTTCTTTATCGCCTGTGACTCTTTGAACTCGGCTTCAATCCAACAAGTCGCTGCTATGATTCTTTGCTCATCACCCACTTGCCTTAGTTGGTCAACTAACGCTCCTTGTTGATAAGAATCCAATTTTTCAACGTTTTTATAATAAGTAGTCCCTTTCTCGGCATACCTCAAATTAACATCTTTTGAACCACAGTCAATAACCGTGAAAGGATACTCCCTAAGCTTGCTGTTAACATGTATCATATGAGCAATTTTTTCTTTCCAAGTCCCTTCATCCCCATAGATCATAACTGGTGCTTTATTACCAGCCAAAGACTCAATAGAACGATTCAAGGCTTGAAAATAGTTTGAGGTTGAGTTGAATAATAATGGTTCAAAATCATCCACTTTTTGTGACTCAGCCAATTTCAAACCACTGATAATCAACTGGCGCAAAGTATCTAAACTGATTGGTTTAGTGATAAAGTCGTAGGCACCTTGCTTCAATGCTTCAACAGCATGATTAATGGTGCCAAAGGCAGTGATAACAGCTACTGGCGTCAATGGATAATGCTGGGTTATGTGTTTAACCAAGTCAACTCCCGTACCATCAGGCAACTTAAAATCGGTCAAACAAAGATGAAAGCTGGTTTTCTCAAGTTGATACTTGGCTGCACCGACGTTTTCTGCTGTATGAACAGACAACCCCATTCGATTCAAGGAAATTTCTAAAAGTTGTAGGATATCGGTTTCATCATCTACAACCAAAATGCGTTTTTTTTCGTATGTCATATGTATGCAGCTTCTATCAATTGCCGTCGCATCAAAGGGCCAAAATTCATGAATTCACAGTATCCTTTTAATGACCTCTTATCCCGTTGTTTTTTGATTATATCATCATGAGCCATAGGTGCATCAAGTATAATCTGAGTCAATTGGCGAGATAATAAAGCCTGATCGGCTTGATGTTTAATTTTATTAGCACACGACTTAGCGCCTCTAAAGCTCAGGTATCCTATTTCATTGACCCGCTCTAAAATAGTGTCCAAATCACCAAAATGGTTAAGTAAATAAATCGCCGTCTTTGGCCCCACTCCTTTAACACCTGGAATATTATCTACCGCATCACCAGCGAGTGCCAAATAGTCAACTATTTGATCTGGCCGAACACCAAACTTATCTGTCAACTGTTCATAGCCCATGGGTTGACCTTTGCCATAATCCCACCACCAATCACCAGGCCTGATGAGTTGTGTTAAGTCTTTATCAGCTGACACTACACATACATTAAGGCCATCATCGTGTGCCCGAGCATGCAGTGTACCAATCAGATCATCGGCTTCATAATGATCATCACCAAAAGTGGCTACTCCTAGCTGATGTGCCAACTCTTTACACCCTTTAAACTGGCGCTTTAAATCTTCTGGCGCAGGCTCTCTGTTGGCTTTATATAAAGGATAAATGTCATTGCGGAAAGAAGTAGTCAACGATTCATCAAAAGCACAAGCAATGTATTTAGCACCAGTTTGTTTGATAAAACGAGATAACACTCGACCAAAGCCATATATCGCATTGATCGAATGTCCTTGACTGTCAAAAAAATCATTTGCCAAGGAATAATAACTGCGAAAAACGAGCACACTGGCATCAATCAGATAGGCAGTTTTATCCTGTCTCATATGATCTTAAGAAATCAAACCCATGGCTTCTAGCTTGAGAATAATTTGTTGTGTCGCTTCATCCGGTAAATAATCCTGGGTATCGATAGCCAGTTCTGGTTTTTGAGGCGCCTCATAAGGGTCAGAAATGCCAGTAAATTCTTTAATGAGACCTTTTCTGGCTTTATCATACAAGCCTTTGCGGTCCCTTTTTTCACATTCTTCTAATGGCGTTGATACATGAATTTCCAAAAACCCTCCCAAAGGTTCAATCATTTGTCGCACCTCTTCTCGGGTATTTTGATAGGGGGCAATCGGCGCACAGATAGCAACACCGCCATTTTTAGTAATTTCACTGGCCACATAACCGATTCGCAAAACATTGATATTACGATGGTCTTTAGAAAAACCTAATTCACTGGAAAGGTGTTTACGAACCACATCACCGTCCAACAATGTCACTGGACGATTAATCATCTCCATCAGCTTAATACGCAATGCATTAGCAATTGTTGACTTACCTGAACCTGATAGACCAGTAAAAAATACGGTGAATCCTTGTTTATGTCTGGGTGGGTGACTTTTACGTAATTCAGCCACTACTTCAGGGTAGGAAAACCATTCAGGAATCTCTAATCCAAGTTTCAACCGACGTCTTAATTCTGTACCAGAGATGTTCAAAATATGTTCGTCTTCTTGTTTTTCAGAGATTGGAATATACTGCGCCTTATCTTGAGAATAGACCATCATCTCAAATTCAACCATTTCAATTCCTAGCTCATCCTGATATTTTTTCATCAAAGACTGAGCACCATATGGATCATAGAATGGATTTCCATCTGAATCATCTCCAGGGCCCGCATGATCTCGACCAACAATCAAATGTGTACAACCATAATTTTTACGGATGATGGCATGCCATAAAGCCTCACGTGGCCCTCCCATGCGCATCGCCAAGGGTAAGAGAGACAAAGCAGTAGTTCGCTCAGGAAAACGATCCATCAGTTGCTCATAACAACGAACACGAGTAAAGTGATCTATGTCACCCGGTTTAGTCATTCCAACAACCGGGTGAATCAATAAATTAGCTTCAACCCTTTGAGCCGCACGGAACGACAGTTCTTGATGCGCTCTATGCATCGGATTCCTGGTTTGGAAAGCCACCACTTTATTCCAACCTAACTTAGCAAATTTTCTTCGCACTTCTTGTGGGGTATGACGGAGATGTTGATAATCATAATGCGTTGGTAACTGAAGGCCCAATAACGCTCCTCCCAAATAATAGTCACCGGCTTGATTCATTAAATAATTAACCGCTGGATGTTTGGTATCATTTGTTCCAAAAACCAATTCGGCCTCTTTAGCCTTATCTGGACGCCAAACATCACTGACATTAAGGATAGCCAAAACAACACCTTCCGGATCTCTTAGCGTCAACTGGCCTTTTTTTTGAGCTGCTTGTGCAGTCGCTTGGTCAACATCCAGAGTCACTGGTATAGGCCACAAAACACCACTGGCCAGCCGCATCTCGGTTAACACTGAGTCATAATCTGCTTCTGTCATGAAGCCTTTTAATGGAGAAAAAGCACCATTCAGCAACAACTCGATATCACACAGTTGACGGGCTGTTAAATCCCAATCTGGCAAAGTGTTAGCAAGCGCCTGGTATTCCTTTTTCTTTTCGGCATCAGGAATCAGGTTGACCAAATCCCCACCACCATAAGCTGATGTATATTTCATAATCGTTTTCTCTTAATTTTCATTCAATTGATTGAGCTTATATTTATTTATCTTTTGCGCGATGGTCGTATGTGAAACACCCAGTTGAACTGCCAATTTTCGGCTTGAAGGGTATTTTTGGTACCAATGTTGTAAAAAGTGTTTCTCAAACTCGCCAACCGCTTCCGGTAAGGTCATCCCTTCTAATTCAGCCTCTATGCTGGCACCGCCTTGTAAATCCAGATCGGTTAACTCAATTTGATCATTTCTTGCCATCATGAAAGCTTTATATAAACTGTTGCGTAATTGACTGACATTCCCCGGCCAGTAATGATGTGTTATTCGACTCATCACAGCAGCACTCAATGACTTTTGCGTTCCCATTTGTAATGCAAATTGACCCAAGAAATGATTAGCCAAAAGCAAAATATCCTCTTTCCTATCTCTCAAGGCGGGCACATCCAAGCGCAACAAATCCAACAGTTGGGACAAAGCGGGAATAACCTTCCCCGAAAGCTGATTAAATCGTTTACTTGATGAAGCAATTAACCGAGGTAAACCATCAGCCCTCTGGCTAGTTAAATATTGAGCTAATTGATGTTGCAAGTGCTTTGGCAAATATTCGACATGTGACAAAAACAAAGTACCTTTAGTGTTCAACTCTAACACACCCAACTGACCACGATTACCAAACAAAGTGTATGATAAAGCTTCTGCATTAAGTGCCCGACAATCCACCACAGTAAATAAATAATTTCTACGATCACTGATGCTATGGCAAACTTGAGCCAACACTGTTTTTCCTGTACCCGCTTCACCGATGAGATGCAAAGCAGCGTCAATTTTAGCCACTGATTGTGCGCGTTGCATCAACTCACTCATGACATCCGACTGATAAACCATGGCATTTACTCCATTAATTTCTTTACCTTGTAGAACCATACTACTGGCCATGACTTTTTTCTGGTTTCTAAACAGTAGCAATGCGCCAGTCATTTGACCGTGGTTATTTTTAATGGCTTGTACTTCCAACAGCATCTTGCCAGCAGTGGTCTCTATGGTCACAGGTAAACCAGTGGAACCGGCAGCATCAACTTTTTTCTGCCAGTCAGTGGTTGTGAAAATGTCCTTCATATGGCGGTTAGCCAAAACCACCTTGTTATCATAAAAAAGTTGTCTGCCCATGCTATTTGCATAGACGATTTGACCTTTGGTGTTGATACCCAACACCGGATCAAGCATCGACTCCAATAATGAATTCAATACATTCTGCTGTTCAACTATGGGTAATGTATCTATTTGACTGACCCACTTAACACCAGAAATTTGCATTAGCCGGCTGGCCAAAGTGCCTTGTATCGTTTTATCCAGTGGCTGAGTTTGTAAAAAAATCTTACCATCCCCTACTTCTAATTGTATTAAATCAGCATGGAACTCTCTGATCAATGAAAGTACATTATCTGTTATTCCATGCTTATTTTCCGTGGTAATGGCTAACTTCATACTCGTGTAAGTAATTATTTACACCTGTCAAGTCCATAAACATCAATAAGTTATATTGTCCTCAACGGCGCTTGTAAAAAAAATTTTACGTATTGTATCTTTGTCTTATCGTAAGCTCAACTTAAAATATACAGATAACATTCAACATTACCAGTAACCATTATTCATTGTCAGTTTATGCTGACAATGCTCTTACACCTCGCCTCTCAATCCGTTAATGAATGGCTGTATTCCCTCTGGACTACAATAACGCTCGTGTATTTGGTAATCATTAACACTTGTTAAAAACTAACAGCTGCTTTTATTAATGCTTTAAAAAAGATTCTTTGCGCTGTTAGTCTTGGTGACACTTATCCAGTAGCCTGGACGTCAATGACCTTGACATTATTGTCGACTTGGATCAGGTTTTCTCTTTGGTATTTGGAGATAAAGGGTTGGCTATTTGTGTTTGAGCCTTTAACGCTTTGACTTTTTCATACAATAACTCCGCCGTAACTTGATCCGGAGGAATTGGCTCACCAACGATCAATTCCACTTTAGCCCACAGTTTTCTTGGTCTGCGCTTTATCAGAGACTTATCATAACGAGAGAACATAGATCCCCAAAGGTTACTTAATGCCATCGGCACCACAGGTACCGGTGTCTCAGCAATAATTCTCTCAACACCGGGTTTAAATGGACCCATATAACCATCTACTGTCAGTGCCCCTTCAGGAAAGATACCAACAACATCATTATTATTTAAGGCCTCCCGAACTGAGGCAAACGCTGCTTCCATAATTTCAGGATCTTCTTTGGCTCCTGCAATAGGAATGGTTTTAGCTGCTCGAAAAAGTGGTTTCATCAACCCCCTTTGAAAAATTTTATAGTACATCACGAAACGTGTAGGTCTTCGCACCCTGCCCATTAGAATAATAGGATCAACAAAACTGATATGATTACACACCAACAACACCGGACCATCAGATGGAATATTATCTAAACCTTTGTGTTTGACTCGATAAATCATAGAAACCATGAACCAGGCAACCAGCCGCAAGAGAAACTCAGGCACTATAGTAAATATATAAGAACACACCACCACATGAAGAACAGTAGTAATTAAAAACAATATCGGAATGCTTAAACCCAAAACACCAAGAATTACCATGCCCAAAACAGCAGCCACCACCATAAACAAAGCATTAATGATATTGTTACCTGCAATGACACGAGAAACATGGCCTTCTTTTGAGCGTTCCTGAATCAGTGCATACAATGGCACAATGTATAAACCACCAAAGATACCTATCATCATTAGATCAATGCAAATGCGCCAAGCGCCCATCGTTTGCAGAAAATTAGAGAAAACCATCGGCTCAGTAGTTGACCACGCCAAAGACGCAAAATAGACATCCAATGAGAACAACGCCAAACCAATCGCACCAACTGGCACCAAACCAATCTCAACCCTTTTGCCCGAAAGCTTTTCACACAATAAAGAGCCAACACCTATGCCAATAGAAAACATCGTTAACAAAATAGTCACTACATGTTCATTACCATTAATGACCGTTCTAGTGTAATTCGGTATTTGTGCTAAAAAAACAGAACCAAAGAACCAAAACCAGGAAATACCTAAAACCGACAAAAAAACCACCCGATTTTTTGGCAGAAATCGTAAGTTTTTCATAGTCGCCCGTGCAATATTCCAGTCAAGTTCAATACGACTGTCTGCTGGCGGTGTGTTAGGTATCTGTCTCGCCGTTAAATAACCCAAACAGGCAAACATCACTACCGCAGCTGAAACAGGCCAAATCGAGTTCAAAGCAATTAAAATACCACCCAAAATAGTGCCCAAAAGAATTGAAACAAAAGTACTGGCCTCCACCATGGCATTACCACCTATCAACTCATCATTGGAAAGCTTTTCAGGCAAATAGCCATATTTAACCGGGCCAAATAGAGAAGATTGTGCTCCCATTAAAAACAACACAAAAATCAACAAACCTACGCTTTGCAAATAAAACCCCAAACAAGCAATCAGCATCACTAAAATTTCAAACAACTTAATGCGCTGAATAAGCTTAGACTTTTCATACTTATCAGCCACCTGCCCAGCAAAGGCAGAAAACAAGAAAAAGGGCAAAATAAATAACCCAAATGCCAAATTAGTTAAAGTATCCACATCTTCTTTAGCAACATTGAAAGCGATCATGATAACTAAGGCATTTTTAAAGACATTGTCATTGAATGCACCCAGAAACTGTGTCAAGAAAAAAGGCAGAAAGCGACGCTCTTCCAGCAAGGCAAACTGTTTCGACATAATGATAAGTATTCATGGATTTAAGTACACCAAAGTGTATCATGTTTTAATAACTGATGATCTGACCATACGTGATATCAATTTAAATTTTTGTTAACTCTATGTATGAAACATTTACATGAAAACACAAACTTTAACTTTCTTTACAAAGCTTTAAAAAAACACCTTATCTTTTGTTTGCTTATAGAAAAAACAAAAAATTAACTTGCTTTGTGGACAATGTACAACTTTTTCAGCTTATTAAAACTTACAAATGAAAAATTATAACAAACTCATTTCATTATTTTTAACGATATCAGTACTATCAGGTTGTCAGCACAACCGTGTCAATACAGTCAATAATAACAGCATGGGTCCTGAACACCATTGCCCTACGGATACCACAAAAAAATATTTTTACAAATCGACCAACCATCTGGAAAAATATCAAGACTGCTTTTCTGATGACATTGGTGAACTGGTCGCTAGTGAGCAGTTGTTCAGTAAAATTGAATGGCTGATTAAATTAAAAGAATACCAGGCAGCTGAATCATTGTTGCTTGAAGCCATGGACTCAATCGGCCATACTCAGGAACTACAAACAAAGTTGACCCATTTGTATATCAGGCAAAAAAGATGGGAACAAGCACTAGCGGTGATTGACCAAGCTCAAATACCGGTTAACGACCCGTTAAGAGTGCTTGTTGAAATCAGAACAGGACAACTTTCTGAAGGCACCAATTACGATCTACTGCCACAAACCTATAAAAACCACATTAACAATCAACCGGCATTAAAAGCGAACATCTTCACAGATGAAACAACCTCTTTTGATTTGACACGTGTGGATATTGCTGATCCTGGTATCCAGGCGGGAGAAACTTCGATGCGTGTCTCTGAAGATGGGCAAGATATTGTGGTTACATGGACAGATAATGCGGGTGAATACAATTCAGATTTTTTGGAAAATAGCTGGCAATTACAAAGCGCGCACAGTAATGACGGTGGCCAAACTTGGACCAACCAATTTATTAGTCCCCTTTCACAAGTTGAAAACGTTCATCATTTTGACCCAATGACGGCTTACGATCCAGTCAACAAGCTGATGTATTTTGGTGGTATGACAACATTTTTAGGCCCAGAGAATAATACTTTCTACGTTTATCGACGAAACTTGGAAAATGATGCACAACAAGGGCCATACTTCGTTAACGGTAGTTTTGATAAAGGTTGGATGGCTGTTGATGATGATGGTAGCTTAGTGATGGTAGAAAATACTCAAGGAGCTTTTAGTTCTATGGATTTTGGTGAAAGCTTTTTTCCACTACTAAATATCAATGAGTTATTCACACCACAACCTCGATTTTTTGGTGAATGTTTCTACATTGCTGACACAGTAGTAATGTATAAATCTTGCAATGATCAGCCACTTACCACTATTGATGCGCCCTTTTCAGCAGCGGCTTTGAACCTTTTTATTAATGATCAATTAATCCCTGGCTATTTTCGCTTAGTACCATTAAGGTTGCTCGCTGTTCACCCTGATGGTGACTTATTTATTATTTATGTAGACTCCACAATACTGGATGGTACTGACTATGCTGTTTGGATGAGTAGATCGGGCGATAATGGTGAAACTTGGGACACACCATGGATCATCACACCGGATATCCAAGCAGATCAGCTCCTACCTTGGATCGAGATTGATCAGCAAGGCGGCATTCATGTGTCTTATCTTGATACCCGAAACGGCGATCAAACTGATGATTCACTTGAGGCTCATCTTGATATGTATTACAGCTATTCCAGCGACAAAGGGATGACTTGGCATGAATCTCGGGTCACTCCCACCAGTTTATTCGTCGAATCTGATTATTGGGGTAATAATTACTTTTTCAGTGATTACCTTGAAATGTCAGTGGGTAATCCAGAAGCTGTCTTTTTATCTTTTCCCTGGTCGCCAGAACCCGATGCTACCGACCTGGATATGTATGTCGCTAAGAAAGTATTATCCGACCTGATATTTGAAGATAACTTCGAGTAATGATCAGATAACGGCCTCTCGAGACGAGTTAATTTTGTAGCATTTTTTGAAAAACTGATCTACGATCTAGATCAAAGTCCTTGTGGTGCTGCAAGTCCCAAATGGTTATCGTATAAGTGGGTCTTGCAGCATAATGCCATTTAGTATGCTTTCTTTACAATTGAGTAAACTTCCACTCAAGGCCTTTTCTTTCAAACTTGATGCCATGAGTCATTAGGATTTCTTGTAAAAAATCAAAAGCATAAACCTCTTCTGCTTTGGCCGAGATCAACACTTCATCTAACAATTGAATATCAGTGATCTCTTCCTCTCCAGGGTTGATGTGAGCAATTAGCTGAACCACTTCTTTTGCTGGTACTTCATTAAAATTGTAACTTATTATGTTACCGTGCTCGTCAGGATCAGCGCATGCAAATACAAGTTGTGTACTGAAGAATAGAAATGCGATTGAAAATAAAATCAGCAAGGTTCCTTTAATTGACTTGCTTAAGTTTTTGTTATGAAAATTTAACATGATATACCTCTCATATTTATGGTTAAAAAAAGTCAATGTATTGGGGATTAAATGAGCAACCGCGCTTACTTTGAGCGCCTGGGCATATTGTTTCTTTATTCCCTTATCTAATTTTAGGAGGGTTGTTCGATCACAAGCCATCTCCTGATCTTGAGTAAATTCATTCCACAATAAATAAACCAAGGGATTGAACCAATATATGGAACGAATGCCTTCAGCCAATAATTGTATGAACAAGTCCTTCCTTTTCACGTGGGTAAGCTCATGAATTAAAATCATTATCTTTTCGGTCGTGGTAAATAGCTGATCAAAGTTTGAAGGAAGGTATATTTTGGGCTTGATCAGGCCAGTAACAAAGGGTGAATGGGCCTGTGACGTTTGATAAATTTTTGGCAGCTTTTGACGCCACTTCAATTGCTTAACAAGCTGCTCATCAAGCACATAAAGTTGCCTTTGAGTCATCAACTTGTAATTAAACAAACCCCAAGTACAAAAGCGAAAAAGCACGAATAAAGCCATTCCAATACCCCAAATCCATAGCATCATGTCAATTTGGGATTCACTAAAAAAATAAGGTGAGGTAAAAACTGGAGTGGCTTGTGGATTAGACAAAAGATTGACACCATTGAATGAAATGATGACCGCAGTTTTTTCTTTCAGTGAATAAAAAATCAAAGACAAAGGGACTAAAACCCACATCATATAACTAACATGGGCTCCAAATAATCTTCTGACTTTAGACCTGAACAATGCCACAAAAAGTAACACCACAGAGGTTAATAGTGCCGTTTTTAAAATCCAATCAATCATTTTTTAATTCCTTGATGATCTCATCAATAGCCTCTATGTCTGACTTTTGTAGAGACTTATGTGCTGCAAAATGTGCTATCAGGGGTCCGACTTGGCCATCAAAAAATTTCTGCATGAATGATTTAGTGGCCGAAGTTAAAACGTCTTCCTTAGAAGTATTTGGGCTATAAAAATATTGTCTTCCATCTTTTTGTCTTGAGATATGACCTTTTTTTAATAGTCGCCCAGTCAGCGTCTTGATAGTGTTGTCATGCCAGTCTTTTGATTCAGGTATGCGAGCGATGATTTGGCCTATTGTCAAAGGTGAGCTTTGCCAAAGTATTTGTAAGACAACCAGTTCAGATTCAGAGATATTCATAATAAAGCGATCATTTTTTCACATAGTTTACATTTGTAGTCTAATGGATGTCAAACGTAAATATGTTGATTCCCCCTGCGTTTAATACTAGGAGAAAGGTTATTGTCTATTTAGTCGAACCTGAAAAATGCATAAGTTATTGTTGGATAAGATAAATTTATTACAATCTCCATATTTTTTCGACCAGAAAACAAGTGTTTCAATGCTTTTTTATTCGCCGCTTCCATGCGGCTCTCAGGCTAACGTGAAAAAGTTTTCCAGAAACTTTTTTCCGGTCGACGGTG
>JAUIGR010000060.1 GCA_030430025.1 Gammaproteobacteria bacterium | reverse complement strand
ATCGGCAAGGTAATTGAATTCTGTGACATGGCCATTAAGATCAGTGACTGTGCTTAAGTTACCCATCTGATCATAGCTGTAGTGAATGGCATCACCGTTTTCCTTTTCGATCTGGGTGATCCGTCCTTCGTTGTCCTTAATGAAACTGACTGACAAGCCCGCTGAATGATGGATACCATTTTCATCAAAGCTTAGTGACTGACCTGAAGTGGTGATCAGTTCAGTGAGGCCAAAGCCTTGTTGTAGATGATAGACAGTACCATCAAGCAGGGTCAGGGTGTAGCTATCCGGATCGATGGCTTCAAACTCATCGATCACTTGTAGGTTACCGTTAACGACATTCAGTAAGCCAGTTGAGGTCGTTAAGGCTGAGGTGGTATCTCCTTGGGCTTCAAATTCAATATTAAAATATGCCGGTGGCGATATATTCTGACAGTGTGACAACAGCTCTGATGATGGATTGAGTGTTCGCGCTTTAACTTTAAATTTTTCAACTTTGCCATCAGGCATGACTACTGAGATAAGCGGTTGTCCTACCGGGTTAATACAATAACGAGGCAGTTTCACCGGGCCATGATAGTAAAAACGTGTTTCCATATACCAACCCAAACCCGGAACCCTGCTTTCTTGAACGCGCACCGATTCAAAACCAATCGACCAACCCTTACCAAAGGCCAGCTGCTGATCACGATCTCGGCTATCATAACCCCGGGTAACAGTGATCGGCACACCCGCCACCGCCAAATTCAGATCCTCAAAAGCCAAAGAGAAATGACCCAGTTTTAAATCTCCCTCTAAAAACACTGAATGGGAGATATTACGATATTGTCCTTGATTATCAGTGCCTTCAATCAACAATACATAAGCACCATTAACGAGTAAAGAAGTGTCCCAACGAGAAACAATCTCATCATCAACATTATCTATACCTTCAGCGAGGGTAACACGCTGGCTATAATCATCTTCGGCATGACGGTAAGATAGCCGCCAGTTGACCAAGTCATCATCCTGAACTTTTATTTGAATGTCTGTAAAGCCAGTAACAATGGTTCCATCAGCAGGACTGACGATATCAACCACCGGTGGTTCAAAACCTGAATCATCGGTAACAAGGATTGGATGTTCTACCATGGCTGAAGTGAGCTCATCAGTAATTTCTACTGTAAGCAAGTGTGCACCAGCAATGATGTTCTCAATAACACCCTGATTTGACTCATCTAATAGTAAAGTCTTACCATCAATATTGGCAGAGAGTGATACTTCCCCGACTGCACCGATCGGTACAATCAATAGTTCCACATCATCTCCTGGAAAAGGACTGATCGGTGTTTGGATCACTGACACTGATAGATCAACAGCTTCAGTGACAGTCACTGTCCAAGACTGTACTGTCATAAGTTCTCCATCACTGACACCAATTTCGATCGTTTCACTGCCCAAGGTGTTGGGCATCCAAGTCAATAGACCCTCATCAAGTGACGCATCATCCAGAGGACTTAATAACTGATAACTGAGCTCATCTCCATCAACATCTGTAGCAATCAACTGATAATGATAATGACTGTCAATCACTGCATACAGGTGTGGAATACTGCTGATTTGTGGTGCTTCATTGTTATCAGGTGTGTTAGCGTCAGTCACATGCAGGGTATAGCTTTGATTGGCCCAATGATCATGCTGATCTGATACCTCGATAACAACGTTGTGTTCAGCGGGTCCAGTGGTGGTCCATTCAATCAACCCATTTGGGGTAATTTCCATGCCTGCCGGCGCATCAATCAGTTGATAAGTTAATGGATCACCATCCAGATCAATAACCAACAGTTGATATTGGTAACTTTGTCCACTGTTGGCACTTAATATAGGTGCACTAAGAATTTCTGGTGCCCGGTTCTCAACAAAACTTGAAACAAGCAAAGTGAATGTTTGTCGAACGTAGTTACCTAATGGATCACTGACTTCTATTACTACCGACACCAAACCCAAATCCTCGGGTGTGGTTAACCATTCAACCTGACCATTCTCATCAATCACCATTCCATCAGGTGAATCTAGCAATGTGTAACTCAACTCATCACCATCTGGATCACCGGCCATTACTTGATAACTGTATAACTGACCATCAAACACTTGATATAGCGGTTGGCTATTGATTACTGGTGAGTTGTTACCTAACTGTTGAAAAACATCCAGTTGAAAGTGCTGCTGTGAATAACCACCTTTACCATCGTTCACTTCAATCAAAACATCATGAAAGCCTAACTGATCAACGCCCACATGCCATGTCAATACTCCACTTGTTTCATCAATCGTCATTCCAGCTGGTGCTGTGATCAAGCTAAAACCAAGAACATCACCATCTGGATCACTGGCCATCACTTGATACTGATAGTGGGTGTTAGTCAGAACCACCGTCTCTGGGCTTGATACAATTTCAGGTGGCTGATTACTATCAAAATCATTAACTGTAATGGTAAAGTGCTGTTTAGTCTCTACCCCCCAGGAATCAACAGCCACTATTTCTATTTCGTGTGTCGTAACCTGATCACTGGTCGGTATCCAAGTAATCGTTTCACCATTAAACATTTGCATGTCATAAGGAACTTTAACTAAAATAATACTGACCGGATCACCATCAAAGTCTATAGCCACTGGTGTGTAAAAATACGGAACACCTACGGTAGCAGTCAGTTTAGGTGTGCTCTGAAATACAGGAGCATGGTTATCAGGCGCCTCAACCACTTGTAAAAGATAATCCTGTTTTGCTATATGACCTGTCATGTCTCTGACTTCAATAGCAACCTCATGAACCCCAATATCCTCTGTAGTGGGTGACCACACTACCACACCACTGTATTGGTCGATCGACATGTCTTCAGGCGCGCTCAACAAATGATAGCTTAATACATCTGATGGGTTGGGATCATAGGCATTAACTGGATAGGCATAGTCAAACTCAGCATATACTGTTACAGGTGGCTCTGAGACAATCACTGGTTTATCATTGGAGATGATTAATTCGTAGTGTTGGGTATCTGTTCCACCATGTTGGTCGCTGACCAAAACAACAACAGGCACGACCCCCAGCATTTGTGTGGTTGCTTGCCAGCTGATCAACCCAGTCTCAGCATCAATACTCATACCCACAGGGCTTTCAAGTAGTTGATAAGTTAATACATCACCATCAGGATCAATCGCCTGAACATCGTAGTAGTAAACTTCTTCAGCCAGAAACACCCGCTCAAAACCAGAATAAGTGCCTTTAGGTTGAGAACTATTATAGAAACCAAACAACCCTTCGGTGAATGTATCATCATATACAGTAAAAGAATCTATGGTGATGTTATTGGTTATATCACTGACTGTGATGGCAATTTCGCCATGTTGGAAAGACAAATCAAATTGATAGTCAGTAAATGGTAACCAACCGATATCGTTCTGATAAAGCCTGGTCCCCAACGATGGGTCTTCTGGGTCAAAGTTAGGCTCACCCTCACTACCATCGGGGTTTAAGTTAATCGCCCATACTGACATACCTCTTGGGTATATGTCTTGCGCGCTTCTTTTCCATTGGAAAACATAATACTGATACTTGTTATGAAAACCAAAAACAAAGCCAATATAGTCATCATCTGAATAGGTTTCGACACTGAATGTGCCAGTCATCTGTTGATTAGTAAAAATAAAATCACTGACCAAAGCACCAGCCCGGGCATTATAGAGTTGGGTCACTGCTGTATATTCTGGATTAAACTGCCAGGTACCTGGATTTTGTGGATCATAACTGTAATCGAAGTCTTCTATCTGCCAATTTGATAGGGTAATAGATTCAGGTTCTCCAATAGGTTGATTAGTGAGGTTCAACGACCGAACTGGTTCACTGATGATATTCGGAGGATTATTACCATGACTCAGTACTTCAATGATGATAACCGCCACATTCGAATCATGGATACCGTCATTGACCACAAAATCAAATGAATCCATTCCTTCATAAAAAGAATCAGGTATATAGGTATAGTGACTACCCGAACCAGTCAATCTGCCATTAACTGGCTGAGAAATAATCTGATAACTCAGTAATTGACCTTCCGGATCACTACCAGTGAGCACCAAATCAATGCTTAAACTCTCTGAGGTGCTGTACTCTTCTGAATAGGCCACTGGTTGATTATTGATCGTCCCTTCAAAACCATCAGCAAAAATCAAATCACCTTCAAAGCCATTAGCAAATAGCCCATCACTCTCAAAACCATCGGCAAAAACCAAATCAACCGCGAGTGAATATTTATTATTGAAAAGGGACTGCTCATCCAGATAAATAGCACCTTGTGAGTGAACAGAAAATGATGAAAATAGCTGTAAACACAGCAATACAGAAAACCGTTTCAGACTCATAGCCAGTCAACTCCTTTTAACTCATTGTTACGTGTGTCCACCAAATCTATGACTTTTAACACACTAAATCAAGTTTATTCTCTCTTTTTTATACCTTTTGGGCTCATCTGAGCGCAAAAATAAGATCGTGGCACCTGTTTCCTGGTCGAAAATCGGTTATAAAACATTTAACCGCAAAAGTGCGATTTTGCTGATGTTTTTTGACCTCACTTGCTTGAAAGAGCAAAAAATTGCTTGATAATTGTCTTAGTCTGCAGGTTTTGTTGAGTTTGAGTAAGCATTTTAGATGCGTTATACCCTTCATTAGCTAAATCGGTTTGTCTTGCTTTGATGTAGGCGGCCATGATTGGGCCGGTCCACTCAGGATGAAACTGTATTCCAAAACAATGTTGACGATACTGAAAAGCATGATTTGGATCATTGGCACTGGTGGCCAATAATATACAATCAGTTGGTAATTTTAATACGGCTTGCAAATGAGATACCCAAACTGGAAAGCTGGGATGAGGCATGTCTTGGAATAAGGTATGCTGTCTGCCAGCAGTATTCAAGTGACAAATAGCTAACCCCATGTTCCGCCCTTTGGGGTTGTTATCGACCTGCCCACCAAGTAGATCAGCCAACATCTGGTGACCAAAACAAACACCCATGATAGGAATGGCGTCAATGATTTGGCTGATCCAGCGCATGGCGGATAACATCCAAGATTGCTGCTCTGTTATCATCGCAGCTGAACCAGTGATAATAATATGAGAAATGTGTTCTTTGGCCCAGTTGACATCAGGCAATTTTTCTTTTTGGTGAACGTGTACTGTTAAATGAGATCGATCTTGGATATCAGTAATAAACCATTGGTCAAAATTACCATATTTTTGGGCCTCGGGTACTGCATCACCCGTTTGTATGACCAATAACTTCATGGCTAATGGGTGGAAGGTGGTGCGATGCGAATGGCCTCTTCCAGAGAAGTTAATCCTTCTTTTAGTAATCGAGCCATACCGATTCGTAAAGGCAGCATGCCTTGTTGGTAGGCTGCTGCTGATACTTTTTCTGAAGCTGTGTCTCTTTTAATCAACTTTCTAATGTACTCGCGGATAGGCATCATTTCAAACACACCAGATCTTCCATGATACCCGGTGTTCCGACATTCATCGCAGCCATTGGCCTTGTACAAATGCGCTGGAGGACTGATGTCCCATGGATGGACCATAGACACCCATTTTTCCGCATCTACTTTTTCCTCTGTTTTACAGTGTGGGCACAATAACCTCACTAACCTCTGAGCAATGACCCCGGCCAGGGTGCTTCTCAGCAAATAATCTGGCACACCTAAATCTAATAGACGATTAATGGCTGAAGGAGCATCGTTGGTATGTAATGTTGACAAAACAAGGTGGCCAGTAAGGGATGCCTGTACGGCCATCGTGGCTGTTTCTAGATCACGTATCTCACCTATCATGATGATGTCAGGGTCCTGCCTCAGCAGGGTTCTAACACCATCAGCAAAATGTAAATTTATTTTGGGATTGACTTGCATTTGATTAAGTATCGGCAGGACCATTTCGATAGGATCTTCAACGGTTGAAACATTGACATCAGGAGTGGCCAATTGTTTCAATGTTGAGTACAGTGTGGTTGTTTTACCTGAGCCTGTTGGGCCAGTGACTAGAACAATACCATGTGGTCTGTCAATCATCTCCCGCCAAGTGCTGGCTTCATCTGTGCTGAACCCTAAATCTTGGTAATTAATCACCACAGCATCAGGATCAAAAATACGCATCACACACTTTTCACCAAAAGTGGTGGGCATGGTAGAAACGCGCAATTCTATTTCTCGCTCACCTTCAGAAAGGGTTTTGATCCTACCATCCTGTGGCCGCCGTTTTTCTGCCACATCAATACGAGCCAAAATTTTAATCCGACTGGTCACAGCAGCCATCACAGCGGGCGGTAAA
Source organism: Gammaproteobacteria bacterium (assembly GCA_030430025.1). Taxonomy (GTDB): domain Bacteria; phylum Pseudomonadota; class Gammaproteobacteria; order Xanthomonadales; family Marinicellaceae; genus Marinicella. Next base: position 8,573 of record JAUIGR010000060.1, on the reverse strand, counting down.
TCATATACTTGCATCAGTCGTCCATCAACACGAAAACGGACCAGGCCGGTGTCTCTTTTAGGTTCCAAATGGATATCACTGGCTCTCTGATCAAAAGCATATTGTAATAACCAGTCAACCAGTCCAATGACATGTTGATCATCAGCATTGATGTCCTTTTTGCTGCCCAGTTTAACTAATTGTTCAAGGTTAAGTATCGGATCTATCGACTGTTTAGCATGTCTTTTTTTCGCACTTTGAACCTGTTTATTGACGCCGTAGAATTCAAATAACAAACGTTGTATATCAATGGGATTGGCATGAACGCGTTTGATTTCTTGACGGTGTATTTTGGCTAAATCTGCCATCCAAGAAGTGTTTAATGGATTGGCCACTGCAATGGTGATGGTTTGATCAGTCACTGCCACTGGAAGAATTTGGTGTTGCCTCGCATACGCTTGCGATATGACCTGGGTCACTTGATTGACATTAACTTTGGTGGGGTCAATTTTTAAATATTCCATGTCATGGGACTTAGCAACCCAACGGGTAATGAATTCCAATGTGATGGGCTTATTGTTACGCTGATTAATCAGTTTATTGTCTACCAAAGCAACATACGGATGTACAGAGGCCGATGCCACCGTGGCTTTTTCTAAAAGCTTGGCAAAATCTTTCTGACTGATGATGTTAGCCCGCAGCCATTGTTGTGCAATGGTTGCCATGAATGTATTTTTTATTGAAGTTTGTTTAGTCATCAAACAGTCGTGTTAAGTTTTTTTGATTTAGTATTGTAGCGGATTCACCAGCCAGATAACAGCCACCAGGCAACAACATCAAGACATGACTACAGTGTGATTTAACCGCAGCTAAATCATGACAGACCATAATGATGGCTTGTTGTTCACTTTGACGACTTAAATAGTCAAGAATGAACTGTTGGTATACCATATCCAGGTGGTTCAGTGGTTCGTCCAATAGTAAATAGTTACTGCGCTGCGCAAAACATGTAGCCAACTCTACTTTACGCCGTTCTCCTCCGGATAAAGACAGCAGAGAACGGTTGCCTAAATGTGTGATATGAAGCATTGCCAACAGTTGCTGTGCTGCTTGCCAATCTGGTTTTCTTGGTTGCCATGCAAATTGGCCCATGGCGACGGCCTCCAATACAGAAAAATTAAGACAAGGTTCTTGTATTTGAAGTAAATAACTGACTCTTTGCGCACGTTGTCGAATACCCAGTTGCTCAATCGGAAAGCCATCAATGAAGACGGTATTTGATGCACTGGGCAGCAAACCAGTTATTTGATGCAATAGTGTCGTTTTGCCGAGACCATTTCGACCTAAAACGCCCCAAAACTGACCTGTTTCAAAACGGACATCAATCTCTGGAATCAGAATATCTTGTTGACGCAGTAAAGAGAATTTTTTGAGTTCAATCATGGGATCCTGCGATTAAGGATCATGAACACAGGTACACCAACCAGCGCTGTGAAGATACCTACAGGTAATTGTAATGGGGGCATCAGTATTCGTGACAACGTGTCAGCCAATAATAAAAAAACGGCACCCGCCAATGAACATAGTGGAATCAACACCCTGTGACTATTACCAATCAGCATACGGACCAAATGAGGGACAACCAAACCGACAAAACCAATGGTACCAGCCTGTGCCACAGCCATTGAGGTTAGTAATGCAGCAGCAGTAAAAACCAGTAGATTTAATCGCTTGGCATCAACACCAGATTTGATAGCAAACCACTCTCCTCTGGCCAACAGGTCCAGTGACCTATGCTGCCTGTACAAAATGATCACAACTAAAAATAACAGCACGAATTGCCATACTTGCGCTTGACCAAATGATAAATCCCCCATCAACCAAAACATCATGGATTTAACTTTATCTGGAGGTGACACCGATAAAATAAAACTGATCACAGCAGCAAATCCAAAGGCCATAACGATGCCATTAAGTGTCAACTTGGCTGTTCTTATTTGGCCAAAATAACTCAATTTAAGCAGTAACAATGCTGCCCCCAGACTACTTCCAAAGCCAATCATAACTTGCGAAAATGAAGAGACTGAAACAGTAGTTAAAATTAAAATAAGCTGACCAGTAGCAGCACCGCCTGACACGCCTAATAAATAAGGGTCTGCCAAGGGGTTTTTGACCATATTTTGGACCATCAAACCCGATAAAGAAAGTGTACAACCAACGAAAATAGCATTCAAAATACGAGGCCACCTGATTTGCCAGATAATGGCATGACTAGCATGTTCCACATCCCATAAGGCGGACCATGGCACCTCAACAGTGCCAACCTTCAAACTAATAACACCCAGTATAAAAATCAATAAGCACAATACAAGGAACGGCGACAGAGTCCCTGCTGATCTTGTATGACACAGATTAAACAAAAGTCTCTATCGACTCAATGAAACAGATAACACTTCATCTCTTGGAATAGATAAGGTGGCGTTACCTTGCATATATCGAGTGGATATAGTCAATACTTTGCTGTCAATAGCAATCAGTTTCCCAAACACAGGACGTCCTCTTTTTGTCTTGATATTAACCTGTTTACCAACAGCTTCTGACCAGTCACTTAATTGTGTTTCGGTGCGTTGGGGACCACCTATTTGTGTTTTGACTGTCTTGATTAATTCTTCCTGTTTATTTTTCTCTGCTTCATCTTGTTTTCTTTTATTTTGGGCTTCCAGCTGGTTCTTTAATAAATCCATGCTCAGATCTAAATGATCAATGGCTGTCAATTCAACAGCGGTGTAATCATTTTCACCTAAAGCCACTTCTAAAGATGATGAAAGTAATAAGTCTCCAGGTTTTTGGACCGCTACTTCACTTATATACCGCGGCTTAGCAAACTTCACAATGGCATTGATTTCAGTGTCAGCCGCTAAAGAGCGTTGATACATATTATGCAAGTCTTCAGGTAAATCTTTAGCAACTTGTGCTTTTAGGTAGTGTTGCAGTTGGTTGGCACTTGCTAAGCGATAAGCGGCAAAAGAATCTTGATGAACTCGAGCACACATGTCATTTCTTCTTTGATTAAACCCCATATCTGCTTGGTAATAATAAAGAGTCTCCATAATGACATCATCAAAAGTAATATCAAATAAATCTGATGAACGTGCCAAAGTCCCTGACCAGGTGGTAAACCAACCATCCTCAACATCAATGTTTAAATTAAAATCAATATGAAAATTATCCACCAAACGATAAGTAAACTCAGCATTGAAATACAAACCATCTGGGAACAAAGTGCGCCACTGCTGATCAGTAAACGAAACCTCATCACCTTGGCCACAACCCAAGATACCTAAACCATTTGCTGCAACAGGCCAAAAATTATTTTGTTGAATGGTTTGTTTCAAATCTTGACCATTGTCGTTTAAACCGATGCCATTAAAGGAAATGGTCAAACCATCTGGCAGACTGTTAGTCAATTGTTGTGGTGATTTGAGCAGCAAATCCCATAAGCTCGAATGAATTTGTATGTTTTGAATTTGATATCCTTGGCTATGGCCTTTAGGAATAAAAGTAACTTTCGATAATGTCACTTTACCATCCAGACCTACCTGGACCTCAGCGTGTTTCCACTCACCCAGTCCGCTGAGATGATTATCTACACCATCCGCCATATGCTCAGCGTTTTGATTGACTCTCCAAAAAGGAAGGACAATCAATAAAGTAATAATTCCTACTGCAACGATTCTACTGTTGTTCATTTTTCTATTTACATAACAGGTTCGGCAAAACCACCAAAAGCGGAGATTATTATCGTTTGTATTTGCTTTAAAGGCAAATCCATACCCGGGAAATTACCAACAGCTTCATAGTTTTGATAAAAATCTGGATGACCAAAGGTCACTGGTTGATGATCTGGTTTCAATTCATAGCTGGTGGCATATCTGAATGGCCAAATGTCGAAAAAAGGCAGTTTGCGTGATAATGTGGCAAAGGCGCCACTGATGTCACTGAAAAATGGAATTTGCTCCTTAGCTGCCACAAGCCATGAGTTGTGATTGAGTGTATCTCTTTCAATGTCATCAGTTAACGCTTTAGCAAAAGCCTTACTTTCTATGATAAACCCTGCTTCGGTATTGAGGTAATCAGACCTCGGATCAAAATTATGTGAACCAATCATGGCATAATAATCGTCAACAACAAATGATTTACTGTGCATGCCAAAACGCGTCTCTTCACTGATTTGATCAGGCACAAACATTGACTGCCAATCTGCAGGACGTGGTCTGAATTCATGGACACTCATACCTAACTCCTTTAAGTAGAAACGTTTGTATTTGAATGAGATGGCATAGACATAATAGGCATCAGTTGAGGCCAGTGAATTGGTTGATACCACCAACTTATAGTTAGGATTGTCTTTACGCAGCTTTTTAAAAATTTTTCGGGCCTTTTTGGTGAATACCAGATAAGGGGTTTGTAACAACAGTTTTGAGTGAGTACCTTTTATGATCTCGTTGATTTTTTTTGTTAAGTGTTCCGAATTTTTTCGCGATTCTTTGTTGAACGGTTTGTCGTGAGGATCACTATAGAACTCAAGCCGCTCAACTTTGATTAAATCATTAATCCAACGCTCTTGGATTCGGTTATTGTCCAGGGCCCAAGCCAATACAATCTGAGTTTTATCATCTGGTGGTGCTTGCCAGTCATGATCAGAAGCTTTACCATTCAATATCCTTCTGGCCACATCTATTAAATACTCAGAAGGTACTACATATTCAGAATTCCAAAATGAATTGAAGGAACTGACCATCTGTGTCACTTCAGGTCCGATAGCCAAAACATCCCGGTCTTTGTAGTTAAATGACTGATCCCAGTCGTAATATCGACTTTGGTAATTACGACCACCGACCATTCCGTATTGCCCATCAACCACGAAGACCTTGTTATGCATGCGTTTGTTCATCGCGGCCAAGCAACAGGCCAATGCACTGAAGTAATCGAATGGAGAAGTGTGCGCTTCGCCCAAAACAGGGTTGTATACACGGAACGACAAATTCTTATGCAATGCGCTGATTTCAGCCACAAAGTGTGAGTTACCCATCGAAAACAATTGGTCAATAATAACCCTTACTTGCACACCCCTTTTTGCAGCCATCAATAGTTCTTTAATAACCAAATGTCCGGCATCATCATTAACCCAAATAAATGACTGTATATCAATGCTCTTTTTTGCTGCACGTATCAAATGCAATCTAACCGCCAGCGCTTCCATACCGATGTTAAGAATTTGCGCTTGATTTTTTTTGTCAATCAAAGTTTCTTTCCAAACAGTTTCATAAGGTGAAAGTAACGCACAGCGGTTGATTTCATCTTGACAAGTGACCACTTGGTCTTTTTGGACAGCGATAATTTGGGTAACTTGAGCTTTAGTCTGTCGACTGATTTCACAGCCACTGAGGAATAAAAGCACAAAGATCATTAATAGGGACTTTTGCTTGACGTTAGGTAATTGAAAAAAAGTTTTTAAAAACAACCAGTCAAACAGAACAAAACAGTTCCGTTTACTATTATCAACAAAGTTCTCAGTGCACAATGGTCGTTCCTTAGTTTCTTTATCTTTATTCACAAGTCGAGCAAAGATTATCAGTAAATATTTGTTGTTCATGCCAATACGTTCAACCTGACATCATCATAACGGTGCTCTGAGGCCAAAACACAAGTAAACCCTTTTAACCAATGTTGCCACATGAAATATATGTTACTAGGTAATTCTTGTCCCAGGTATTGCCACAATTTCCCACCTTCTAGTTTACACCAAGCCTCTTTAGCACTCCATAATCTAAAAAACTCAATTTGTTGTTGCCCGGCAGGTAATGCCTGCAACCTTTGCCACTCCAAGGGATGAAAGTACCTTTCAGCAACATCTTTATAGATCCTCTTTGGATTGATTTTTTCAACATCAATACCGATAGGATGATCAGCAATGACAAAAGCATGTAACTGTTCGCTGTGACTATAGGAAAAATGCGGACCATTTGGTGTCAATGGTTTACCATTTGGACTCCGCCGTATTTCAAATTCTTCCTCACAGTCACTGTAACCACGCAACAGTTGCTGTAAAATGACGGCATTATGCTGTTTAGCAGCCACTCTGTCTTTATGGTGATTGTTATGTAACCAAACATGCAATTCTTTTTGAATCATCCGATGACTAATAAAATTCAACAAATAAGCAAGGTATTGCAACATAAGATTACCCAAGAAATCAAACAAAAGGGGGCCATTAGTTTTGCAAACTTTATGAAGATGGCGTTGTATGAACCTGGATTGGGTTACTATAGTGCTGGCCTAAAAAAGTTTGGTCGAGAAGGCGATTTCATTACCGCTCCTGAATTAGGACCTTTATTTGCACAAACTTTAGCCAACTTTTTTGCTGCTGTACTGAGCGACATAAAACACCCAGTTATTATGGAATTAGGTGCAGGACAAGGGACATTCTGTTATCAACTGTTGAAACAACTAGATACTGTCAATCAGCTGCCTAGTGCTTACTGGATCCTTGAGATCAGTGCCGACTTAAAAAAAACACAACAACAACAAATAGCACAGCTACCTAAACATATCAGTCAAAAAGTCAGGTGGCTCAATCAATTACCAGATGAGTCGTTTGAGGGCATCATTTTTGGTAATGAAGTATTGGATGCTTTACCAGTGGAAGTTTTTCAGATTTTTGAATCCGGCCCTCAGCGACTCATGTTATGTGATAAACAAGGAGAATTAAAAGAACAGTGGCAACCATTTCCTGAGGTGCTCTTAAATCAATTAGCAAGCAAATCATTGGATCTACCTGTGGGTTATCGTTCAGAGTTTATTCCTCACCTGCAAAGTTGGATGGAAGGGGTTGTTCAATGTTTGCGCACTGGAGTGGTGCTTTGGGTTGACTACGGTTATGGTGCTAAACAACTTTATCACCCACAAAGACAACAAGGCACCCTGGTTTGTCACCAACGACATCAGGCCAACTTCAACCCTTACCAATCGATAGGCACCCAAGATATGACTAGTTTTGTTGACTTTACTCATGTGGCAACGGTATTAGATGGACTGGGCTTTGATGTTTGCAGTTTCACTCACCAATCTGATTTTTTGATGTCCCTCGGACTGACTGATCTCATCAATGAAAACGCCAAATTCAAAGACTATTATCAACAAATATCGGAAATGAAACAGTTGGTTTTACCCAATGAAATGGGCGAAAAATTTAAAGTCCTTGCAGCCAAAAAAAATACAACAACTCATATACCAGGTTTTGAACACAACAGAAGTTATGATTTATGAAGCGTCTGATATATAAATCCGTGGTTAGCGCTTGTTTTTTGAACATTTAGACTGCATTATAGGCCCTTTAAATTATCAACCTTCATCGTGTTAGACTCTACAAATCAGTCCTGTACACTACCAGATATTGCCGCTGAAGAAAAAGCCAAAGTGGGTGGCCAATTACAATGGGTCGGGATGAGTGATATGGAAATGCCTTTAAGACTCAATGCAGACGTCAACCTTCAAGATACCATTGCACAGGTACGCGCAGAGGTTTCATTGGATGACGCTGAGTCCCGAGGTATTCATATGTCTCGCCTTTATTTAGCCTGTGATGAAGTGTTTAGCCAACAAGCTGTCGATTTCAGGGTTCTTAATTCACTGACCGATCATTTCATTCAGACACACTTGGGTCTGAGTGAAAACGCATTGATTGAAGTTGATTCACAAGCATTGTTGAGAAGAAAAGCGCTGGTCAGTGAATATGCAGGTTGGCGTGCTTATCCCATTAAACTGTCTGTTGTTAACTGCCAAAAAACAGGGATTTCTAAATACCTGAGCTTTCAAGTGACTTACTCCAGTACCTGCCCCTGTTCGGCCGCTTTAGCCAGACAGCTCATTCAGGAAAACTTTAGCAGTCAATTCAGTGAACAGTCATTGAACATGAAGGCGATACTCGATTGGCTTGGCTCAGAGCAAGGAATTCATGCGACCCCACACTCACAAAGATCTTCCGCTGTTGTTAAAATTAAATTACCAGAAACACAGGTGAGTGTACCTATAGAGCAAATGATTGATGTCGTAGAAAACACATTGAAAACAGCTGTCCAAGCTGCTGTTAAAAGAGCAGATGAACAAGCATTTGCGCTACGCAACGGAAACAATTTGATGTTTTGTGAAGATGCTGCCCGAAGGATCAAACAAGCATTAAGCACCCAGAACTTAGTTCAACAATTTCACTTGCGAGTAACACACCATGAATCTCTTCATCCTCATGACGCCACAGCAGAAGCTTACAGTGAGTAGGAAGAGCCATACTGGATACCATTCTGTTATTTATACACAAGTTTTAATCCTACTATAATGAAACAATAACTTACCAAAACCTTGTTAAAAATAACATAAACAAATTCTTCAACCATTTGAAAATAAAGAAATTTAATCCGTTTTTGGAGCAGTTGTTATCAATATTCGGATACAATGATAACTGTTGAGAACCTTATTAAACCGTGTTTTCAACAGAGTTATCCACAGGTTTTCTAAGTAGTCAGTCCTGAAAAAGT
>JAUIGR010000059.1 GCA_030430025.1 Gammaproteobacteria bacterium | reverse complement strand
TGGTTTGAACGGAAAGGTCGGTTTTTTTAGATACTTGTCCGATTTTCATATTTTACTCTTGACTCTATAGTGGCTATAGATATTAAACTGCATGCTTGATAAAAACAAGTACATTCAAATGTCAGATTCTTGCGGTAACAGTTGTAACAATACAGCGCAAAGTACAGATCAAGTCACAAAGGTTCCTGATCATGGGTTGGTCAGTACTTTTGAGGTGACCAAAATGGACTGTCCTTCTGAGGAAAGCATGATCCGCATGGCACTTGAGAATTGTCAGTCTTTAAAAGCCATGGACTTTGATATTCCTGGAAGAAGGTTAAAGGTCTACCATGAAGATGGTATCGATGAAATTCAACATAAGCTTACAAATTTGAATCTGGGAGCCACCCTACTTGAGACTCAACAAATTGATTCTGAAGCGCTAACGGATGCCATCAGTAATGCCAGTTTAGAAGACAGTAAAGAATTTAAGGTCCTTCTTTGGTTGCTGACAATTAATGCAGTGATGTTTATTATCGAATTTGTGGTTGGTGTAATCGCTCAATCCACAGGGTTGATTGCTGATTCTCTTGATATGTTTGCAGATGCTGCTGTTTATGCCACTGCAATTTATGCCGTTGGTAAAAGTGATCAGCTAAAACTAAAAGCTGCACACCTATCTGGTTGGTTGCAGGTGTTGTTAGGCTTAGGTGCGTTATTAGAGGTCTTGAGGCGATTTATTTATGGCAGTGATCCAGTTTCAACTCTAATGATTGGAATGGGACTGATTGCTTTAGTGGCCAATGTGACATGTTTAATGTTAATAGCCAAGAAAAAAGATTCCGGTGCTCACATGAAAGCCAGTTGGATATTTTCAGCCAATGATGTCATAGCCAATACGGGCGTTATTTTAGCTGGTGTGCTGGTGATGTTGACAGGTTCTGCCATACCGGATTTAGTCATTGGTTTAGTCATCGTTGCTTTTGTGTTAAATGGTGCCTGGCGAATCTTGAAAATTAAGTCCTAAAGCATAGGCTGTAACTTCTATGAACATACGTTTTTAATAAAAGATGACATAAAGACACTATAATTTAATGCATTATAAATCACTCATAATTTTGCTTGTAATGGCTGTATCTTTTCAGTCCATTGCTGCTGTGTCTGATGTTCACCAATCACACCAATCAGGTGCTGAGCTATTAGAGTTGGAGTATGAAGATCAATCTGATAGGAATTCACAAAACGATACAAGCTTTAAAGAATACCAGCATTGCTGTAGTTGCCATGGAGTTTCTTGCTGTTATTTAGAGAACAAACAGGAATACTTTGAGCCATATTTTAGACCTTCTGAATTGATAGAAAAAAGGTCCCAGATTACATCAAGGATCTCACCTCCCAATTTCCGCCCTCCGATTGTATAAAAATTAATCTTGTAATTTAACCAAACTATTTTCGTTTGGTGGATTTTATTAATTTTAACAATTGGAAACTGTATGAAAAACAAACTGATTAGGTACTTGATTTTGCTTTGCCTTGTGTCAATTGCAACATCAAATGCAGCCGTTGCCAAAGAAAATAACGTAAATATTTCTTGGTTAGCAGCGCAAATAAAAAAACACCCCCAAGTAAAAGCGGCCAAAGAAGAATTAAATGCTGAACTATACACGGCTGATAGCTTAGAAAAGGCCTTATATAATCCAGAGCTTTCTTCAGAATTTGGAAAAGAGGGTTCTGAAAAGACTTATACCTTGGGCATTAATCAAACCTTAGACTTTACCAAAAAAAGAGAAACAAGGAAGCAACAAGCTGTATTTGCTCGAATCAACGCGCAAAGGAATTACGAGCTGTTGTTTCAGGAAAAAATGGCTCAAGCGCTGAATGCTTTGGTCACTTGGGAAGCAAGTTTAAAGCGTTCTCAGTTGGTGAGCCAACAAGAAAAACAAATAGAAAATTTATTAGAAATTGTAAAACAACGCATAAACAGTGGAGATCTAGGTGAGCTAGATGCCGAATTGACATACCTCAGCCTTTCTCAACTTTTTGGTGAAGTAGCTCGGGTGCAAGCTCAACTCAGACGTGCCGAAGCTGATCTCAATGAGTTGCTACCCGATTGGCAGAACAACAAGATTGACATTGATGAGAATAATTGGGATATAAAAGCACTTCAAAAATATGACTACCTAATTGATCAACACCCATTGGTGCAAGCAACTAAAGCTCAATGGGATGTGGCAATATTATCAGCTGAAGTAGCAAAGAAAGAGAAAAAAGCAGATCCAACTGTTGGGTTAGAAGCAGGAAAGCTTGGCAGTGAAGATGTCCTATCTCTTACTTTTTCTATGCCGTTGAATATTCGCAACAATTTCAGCTCGCAATACAAAGCTGCAAATCAGCAAGCCAGTGCTGCTGAGTCTAGTTATCTGGCTGTAGTTAGAAAACAAAAGTATGCGATAGAAGCCTCAAAGTTAGCATTGAATGAATACCGCAATCGTTATAAAAAATGGCAAGCCTTAATGCAAGGCAGGGGAAAAAACAGTGAAAGTTTATTACACAAACAATGGAATGTTGGTGACATCAGCACCACGCAATATCTATTGACATTACAACAAAGAACCGAAGGCTTGTTAGCTGGTATTGGTCTGGAGCAGGAGTATAAATTTGCTCTGATTCAATTATTACTTGATACCGCACAACTTTACATACAACAACCAGTTAAAAATGAGAAATGAAAATGAACAATATACTTAAAATTGCTTTATTCAGCTTTTTAGCGATGTTAATAACAAAACCCAGTTATATACATGCAGAACAAGATGATCATAAAGACAGTGATAGCCACGATGAAGAGGCCAGCAGTGTCACAATAACCAAGGAACAACAAAGCTTAGTTAACATCAAAGTAGAATCACTTAAGCTACGAGACCTAGATTACAACATCTATGCACCTGGCGAAATTCAGGCCAATGGTTATACCAGTTATTTGGTTTCTCCTCGAGTTAATTCGGTGGTGATGAAACGTCATAAGGCACTAGGTGATCACATTCAACAAGGTGATGAATTGGTAACTTTATTTAGTGAATCAGTGGCTGAAGCTCAAGCCACACTAAAAATAGCATCTGCAGAGTGGCAAAGGGTTCAACAACTTGGGCAAAAAGTCGTTGGTGATAAGCGTTATATCACAACAAAAAACGATTATGAACTTGCGAAAGCGCGTTTGTTAGCTTTCGGTTTATCTGAAGATTTTATCTCTGACGCGACAACTTCCCTTGGTGAATATACATTAAATGCAAAAATCGAAGGTGTCATTTTATCTGATGATTTCCAACAAGGGCAACGAGTTGAAGCTGGGCATGCCTTAATGTTACTCAGTGATCAGTCAAAACTGTGGGTCGAAGCTAGAGTTCAACCATCAGTAGATTTTAATTTGCCGATAGGAACATTAGCACAAGTCAAAGTCGATGGACGACTATATCCAGCTAAAATTTTACATGAAGCCCACACTATTGATGAGGATACGCGAACACGTGTTATACGCTTGTTGATTGAAAACCCAGAGAATACTTTACACCCAGGTGAGTTCGCCGATGTCTATTTTAATTTATCTACAACACAAGCCGTTACTGCTGTTCCTGAAAATGCTTTGATGCGAACCTCTGATGGTGACTGGGCAGTATTTGTTGAAGAAGATAAAAATCAGTTTGCAGCTCGGGAAGTTGAGCTGGGTCGTGTTTTAGGTGATTTTCATGAAATATTAGGTTTGGAAATCGGTACAAAATTAGTGACTCAAGGTGTATTTTTTGTTGCCTCAGAAATTAATAAAGATTCATTTGGCGATGATGACGATTAGAGAATAACTATGCTTAAAAAAATAATAGATTGGTCGGTAAAAAACCGGCTATTAGTGGTTTTGGCCCTAATTGGTATGTTAGCATCTGCAGCTGTATTTATCCCAAAGCTAAATTTAGATGCTTTTCCTGATGTGACCAATATCCAGGTTTCAATTAATACTGAGGCACCTGGGCTGGCTTCTGAAGAAGTTGAGCAATTGATCACTTTCCCAATTGAGGCGGTGATGTACGCCTTACCTGATGTAGAGGAAGTTCGTTCTATCTCAAAAACTGGATTGTCTAGCATTGTGGTGGTCTTTAATGAAGGCACAGATATATACTTTGCCAGACAATTGGTTTTTGAGCGTTTACAATCTGCCAAAGAATTAATACCTGGTGGTGTAGGCACACCTGAAATGGGCCCCAATACCTCAGGACTTGGTCAAATTTATCAATATTACCTCAGAGCAGATGAAAATTCCGGCATGGATATCATGGAATTACGCTCTATCAATGACTGGGTAGTTAAACTTTTACTGATGCCTGTAGATGGCGTTACCGATGTCTTGTCTTTTGGCGGACAAGTAAAGCAATATCAAGTTAACCTCAATCCATCACGCTTATTATCTTATGCGTTGACTCAAGAAGAAGTCGTCGCTGCATTGGAGGATAACAACGCCAATGCAGGTGGCTGGTATATGAACCGTGGTCAAGAGCAATTGATTATTCGAGGAGTGGGTTGGTTAAGCAACGGTGAAGAAGGGCTGGCAGAATTGCGCCAAGTACCATTAAAAACAATTGATGGAACAGTAGTTACTGTTGCTGATGTTGCGACTGTCGAATTTGGTAGCGAAATTCGACAAGGTGCCATTACCTTCACTGAACGTACCGAAATTAATGGTTCGCGATATTTTGGTGAAGTTGTTTCTGGCATTATCTTAAAACGCATGGGAGCCAATACAAAGGTTACCATTGATGGCATTAAAGAGCGCATACCTTTGATTCAACAAGCCTTACCTAAAGGCGTGACATTTGAACAAATTTATGATCAATCCGATTTAATTGAAAAAGCGGTGGCAACTGTATCAAGAGCATTGGTTGAAGCTTTTATTTTTATAATCATAGTATTGGTTTTATTTTTACTCAATATCCGTTCAGTAATATTGGTGTTGATTTCAATACCGTTGTCTGTTGGCATGGCATTAACAGTGATGTCCTACTATGGGTTATCAGCAAATCTAATGTCATTAGGAGGCCTTGCAGTTGCCATTGGTATGATGGTAGATGGAGCAGTAGTAATGATGGAAAATATATTCAAGCATCTTACACATCCAGATAAAATTCACGATAAAGAACGTGCTGAAATAGCCTCAGAAGAGGATATAGAGCAATTGCCTATTATTAATAATACAAACGTTGCTTTACGTATTCAATTGGCTGCCAAGGAAGTAGCAAAACCCGTGTTTTATGCGGTAACCATCATTATGGTTGTATTTGCACCTTTGTTTTCATTAGAAGGCGTAGAAGGTAAATTATTCCAGCCCATGGCTGTGAGCATAATGATTGCCATGGCAGCTTCTTTAGTAGTTTCTTTAATTGTTGTGCCTGCATTGGCCAGTTATTTCTTTCAAAAAGGCGTCAACACTAAAACCAGTCCAATTGTAAGAGTACTGGAAAGAGCCTATCGATTTGCACTAGAAAAAGCCATGAACTTAAAAGCAGTGGTATTGACAATAGCTGTAGTTTTGTTATTTTCATCATTATTGCTGATACCTCGACTGGGCACAGAGTTTGTACCTGAATTAGAAGAAGGAACGATTAACTTACGAGTTAATTTAGCGCCTTCTGCCAGTTTAGAAACAGCATTAGACATTACTCCAAAGTTAGAATCCATGATCATGGAATTTCCAGAAGTCACCTATGCAATGAGTCGTATTGGTCGTGCAGAAATTGGAGGTGATCCAGAACCGGTGAGTAACATTGAAATTTTCATTGGGCTTAAACCTGTCAGCGAATGGCAGAGTGCTGGAAATCGAAAAGATTTACAGCAGTTAATGGAAGAAAAATTAGAATCTGTCCCAGGAATATTGTTTAACTTTTCTCAACCAATAGCGACACGAATCGATGAATTATTATCTGGAGTAAAAGCGCAGCTAGCAATGAAACTATTTGGTTCAGATCTTGATGTCTTAGCAAGCAAAGGTCAAGACATTGTTAAAGCCGTTCAATCCGTCACTGGTGCACGTGATGTCGCGATGGAGCAAATTGCAGGAGAATCACAATTAGTGGTTAAACCAAATCGCAGACTGTTATCTCGATATGGTTTGTCTGTCGGCGAGTTAATGGAAGTGGTCAGAGATGGTATTGGCGGCATAGATGCTGGTCAAATTATTAATGGCAATGAACGCTATGATATTTATGTTCGCTTGGATAAAGATTTTCGTAAAGATCAATATGCCATTGCTGATTTGCGGTTACTTTCGAGCACAGGTGCTTGGGTTCGTGTTGGTGATGTCGCCGAGATTAGTATAGATTCAGGACCACCTCAGGTACGTCGTGATGATGTGCAACGCCGGGTTGTCATCCAGGCCAATGTACAAGATCGAGACATGGGCTCTGTGGTTAAAGATATCCGTACAGCCATTGCTGAACAAGTTGATTTACCTACAGGATACACTGTCGATATTGGTGGTCAGTTTGAAAACCAACAACGTGCTCAACAACGTTTGGCAGTTGTTGTACCCTTATCGATTGGCCTGATTGCATTGTTGTTGTATTTTGCTTTTGGCTCAGTGGGTCAAGCATTACTTATTTTGACTAACTTGCCCCTGGCAATGATTGGTGGAATCTTTTCCTTGTGGATATCTGGGCAATATTTATCTGTACCTTCATCCATTGGATTTATTACTTTGTTCGGTGTGGCGGTACTTAATGGTGTCGTGATGGTTGAAGCCATTAACTTGCGACTTGAAAATACCCGTGATGCTCTACATAAAGCCATTTTCGAGGGTGCAGTTTCCAGATTAAGACCCGTTTTGATGACAGCCATTGTTGCTGCGTTGGGTTTGATCCCAATGATAATGTCTGATGGAATTGGAGCTGAAATTCAACGGCCACTGGCTACGGTAATTGTTGGTGGATTGGTAACAGCAACTTTCCTAACCTTATTCGTATTACCCGTTTTATTTACTTGGTTTTCAAAAGGAAAAATCAAACAAATACAACAACACCAGTAATTAGGAGAATGATATTGAAAAGTCATAAAGAACCAAAGTCTCATGATCATGTAGGTTATGAAGAACATAGTCATGACAATGATGGAGGGAATTATATTCCCTCCATCATTTCTTTGTCACTACTTCTTATAGGGTTAGCACTTGAACACATATTCAAACCCAGTTTGTTTTATGGCTGGCTTTTGGTCACTTGGTACATTGCAGCTTATTTACCTGTTGCCCTTCCGGTAATTAAAGAGACCATCGAGGCGCTCAAGAAAGGAGAAGTTTTTACAGAGTATTTCCTCATGAGTGTTGCAACCATCGGTGCCATGTTTATTGAGCAATATCCAGAAGGAGTCGCAGTGATGTTGTTTTATGCCATTGGCGAGTTGTTTCAAAATGCCGCAGTTAACCGAGCCAAGAATAACATCACAGCTTTACTGGATGTGAGGCCCAAAACAGCACATGTACTCACAAATGGTAATTACGAAACAGTAGATCCAGAATCAGTCAAAATCGGCGATACGATTCAAGTTAAGGTCGGTGAAAAAGTTCCGTTAGATGGAAGATTGATTTCAAAGCAAGCCAGTTTAAATGCTGCTGCAATCACTGGTGAGAGCAATCCGCATAGTTTAACTGAAGGGGAAAATGTTTTAGCAGGCTCCATCAATCTTGAGTCAGTTATTGAGGTTGAGGTTGAAAAGCTATATAACGATTCATCTGTGGCAAAAATACTTAACCTGGTTCAAAACGCAACAGCTAAAAAAGCCAAGACTGAATTACTTATCAGAAGGCTTGCCAAAATATACACCCCCATCGTGGTTTATTTGGCCATTGCAATTTGCATTCTTCCTTATTTTTTTGTTGAAACCTATCAGTTTCAGGATTGGCTATACAGGGCATTGATATTCTTAGTGATTTCCTGTCCCTGTGCATTAGTGATATCTATACCACTTGGGTACTTTGGTGGCCTGGGAGCAGCCTCAAAAAATGGCATCTTGTTTAAAGGAGCTACTTTCATGGATACCTTGATACAAGTAAACACTTTGGTCATGGACAAAACAGGAACGGTGACCAAGGGAACATTTAAGGTCAAAGAAATCAATATCTCAAATGATATGACTGAGGATGAATTCATGAGCTATGTTTTGTCACTGGAGAAGACATCAACCCACCCAATTGCCAAAGCCATCATGCAATATGAAAATTCCGCTGATATTTCTGATGCCAGTGATGTTGATGAAATAGCTGGGAAAGGTCTAAGAGGAATAGTGAAGAGCAAGAGTGTGCTAGCCGGCAATAAAAAGTTAATGGATCAATTTGAAATCAAAACACCTGATGAAATTGATTCAATAGTTGATAGCATTGTTTTGGTTGCAATTGATGGTGATTATGCTGGTTTTGTAACCATCTCGGATGAATTAAAAGATGATGCCAATCAAACCATTTTGGCAATCAGGAACTTAGGTATCAAAGAAATTGTCATGCTTTCAGGTGACAAGGATTCGATCACACAAATGGTTGCTGGAGAATTATCAATCAGCCAAGCCAGGGGTGGCTTACTTCCTGAGGATAAATTAAACCATGTAGAAAAGATAAAAGAAGATTCAACAAAAATCATCGCATTCATGGGTGATGGGATCAATGACGCTCCGGTGTTGGCAGCCAGTCACTTAGGTATCGCTATGGGGGCCAATGGCAGCGATGTGGCTATAGAAACAGCTGACATGATCATTCAGACAGACCAACCCTCAAAATTTGTCACGGGCTTTAATATCAGTAAATCCACTCAAGGAGTCATCTGGCAGAATATCATTCTGGCATTTGGTGTAAAAGTGCTTGTATTGATTTTGGGTGCAGCTGGTTTGGCAACATTGTGGCAAGCCGTTTTTGCTGATGTTGGTGTGGCATTATTGGCAATACTAAATGCAGTCAGACTACAGAAGATGAAGTGGTAATTTTCAGCACTGAAAAGCCGTCTTTGGGCGGCTTGTTATTAACATAATAGTCAATAATTTAAAAAGCTGTTGACTCTATAGTAACTATAGATACTAAAATACGAATAGTTATCATTACCAAATTAAAACTGAGTTATAAATGTCAAAAATAAACAACATAATTGATTTTCAAAAATACCATCAAAAAAGAATCTTAAATTTTAATCCAGCATTATTCTTCATTTTTTTATTACTCTGTTTTAGCAAATCAGCTTTTTCAAATACACCTTTGAACGAAATACGACAAATGATTCAGCTAGCTGAATACATTGGAGTCGATTACACCGAAGCTGTTAAAAATGGAACTGTTGCTAGTGATGAAGAATATCTGGAAATGGTTGAGTTTTCTTCATTATTGGTCGAAAAAAGTCATGAATATTCAGAAACTAGCCCAGAGTTTAAAGCCATTTTTCAATATGCCAACTCATTAAAATTAGCCATAGAACTTAAGGGTGATTATCCAGATATACAAAATCTAAGCTTAAAGATTCACTCAATTTTGCTTACATTAATGCCTGCTACATCTTTACCGATTCAGTTGTTACCTAAATCTAATGTCAAAGCCCTATACCAGGAAACCTGTTCAAATTGTCATGGGCCCAGCGGTGGAGGCAATGGACAGATGGCAAAGAACCTCACACCTGCACCAACTGATTTTACCGACAAAACTCGTGCGTTAAATAGATCAGTTCTAGGTCTATATGAATCTATCAGCAATGGAATTTCGGACACTTCCATGCCACCTTTCAAACAATTAAAAGAAGAAGAAATATGGTCCTTAGCATTTTATGTTGGAAGCCTGGCATTCAAATCGGTTGAGAAACCATCAAATTCGACCAATCTGACAGGAATTTCATTGGCTCAATTAACTTATCAGACTCCAAACCAGTTAAATTCAACTTTCCCTAAAGTTTACCATTCTACCGTTGAATATCTTCGAGGAAATCCAAGCTATTTATTCGACGTTGAATCCACGCCATTTTCAATCACCAGAGAAAAGTTAAAAGGAGCCTTGAATGCGTATGCACTAAATGATTATCAAATGGCCAGTAACCTAACAGTCAGTGCATATCTCGATGGGTTTGAACTTATAGAAAATAGTATTGATGCTCAGGATAATGAACTCAGAAAAAGAATTGAAGCCAATATGATGCTCCTCAGGCAACTGTCCAAGACATCTGATAATGAAAAAAAATTTAAAGAAACACATGACAATACACTACAACTTTTAGATGAAGCAGAATATCTAATCTATGAATCAAAGATTTCTAATGTAACTTTGTTTAGTTCCAGCCTCATAATATTGCTTCGAGAAGGACTTGAAGCGTTATTGGTTGTGCTTGCTTTAACTACAGTACTGATAAAAACTTCCAGAAAAGATGCTATTAAGTATGTTCACATAGGGTGGATCAGTGCGTTGTTTGCAGGAGTTGGTACTTGGCTTTTAGCACAATCATTCATTTCCATAAGTGGTGCAAACCGAGAAATAATGGAAGGGTTTGCGGCTCTTCTTGCTGCCATAGTACTATTCTATGTTGGTGTTTGGATGCACAGTAAAACCCATGCTGCTAATTGGCAGGCATATATAAAGAATAATGTTGATAATAAATTGAAGTCTGGTACTTTATGGGGGCTGACTGGATTGGCTTTTATTGCAGTATATCGTGAAGTATTCGAAACAGTTCTGTTTTATCAAGCTTTACTGACTCAAGCAGCTGTAAACCAACATTCTATGATTTTTGGTGGTTTTATAACAGGAGTTATTGTACTGGTCATTGTCTCCTGGGTATTGATTCGTTATTCGGTCAAATTGCCTATATCTACATTCTTTTCAATCACCACTTATTTATTACTGGCGTTGTCATTTATTTTGACTGGGAAAGCAATAATGGCTTTACAAGAAGCTGCAGTGATTGGAATATCTCCTCTGCCTGTTACTTTTGAAATTGATTGGGTCGGTATAAAGTCAACCTGGCAAGGCGTTTTGGCTCAATCCAGTGTCCTGTTGTTGTTTATTATATTTATGCTAACTTCAAGAGGTAAAAAACTAAAACAATTAGCTAAAGATTGACTGCAGATTATCATTTCGAATATTTTTCATATTGGTTTAAAAGAGGTGATTTAATGGAAACTAAAGACAAAGATTATATAAAAGCACTGAGGTTTAATTGGTTAACAAAGTACTACGATCGAATTGTATCTTTAACGACCAGAGAAACTTTTTTTAAGAAAGAATTAATTGAACAATCTGCTTTAAGTGACGGTGACATTGTTTTAGATATCGGCTCTGGAACTGGCACATTAGCTATTTTGATTAAAAAAGATAATCCAGAAACGCAAGTGTTTGGTGTTGATGGTGATGAAAACATTCTCTCAATAGCCAGAAAAAAAGCAAAAGATAAGGAGGTTCAAATTACTTTCAAGAGAGGGTTGTCATTTGATTTGCCATTTTCAGAGAATCATTTTGACTGTTGTTTCTCGAGCCTTTTCTTTCATCATTTATCTGATGAAAACAAATTGAAATCAATTCAAGAAATCCATCGAGTATTAAAAAATGATGGGAAACTCCATGTTGCTGATTGGGGTAAGCCATCAAATTTTTTAATGCGCTTACTATTTTTCCCAATACAAGTTTTAGATGGATTTAAAACAACAAGTAGCAATGTTCAAGGTATCTTGCCTCTTTTAATGGAACAATCAGGTTTTATTGAAGTAAAGATTGAAAAGGAGATTTCAACTATGTTTGGCACAATGACATTATACAGTGCAAGTAAGAAAGGGTAGTCAAGTATGAATCACTCAGAAACTTTCAATCTTGAAAGTTGGCAACATAGCCATGATTTTTCTCATAATAACTTAAAGGGAGAGAAGCGAATTAGGTATGTGCTCACCTTAACAACGGAAACGATATTGGTTCAGATTTTAGCTGGCGTGCTGGTGATGTTGACAGGTTCAGCCATTCCGGATTTAGTCATTGGTTTAGTCATCGTTGCTTTTATATAAAGGGCACCAGGCGAATTTTACAATTAAAATCATGAAAAAAATTAAAACAACACGACCCTTTAGGAGTAGGATATTCATAGTTTTGACCATTCTAGTTGCTTCTTATTCAGCTGCTGAAAATGTAGAAACTGCTCTTGGAAGCCCAGATGCACCAGTTACAATAATTGAGTATGGTTCTTTAACCTGTGGTTATTGCATAAAATTTCACAAGGAAGTGATGCCACTTATAAAATCTCGTCATATCGATTCAGGACATGTTCGTTTTATCTTTCGGGGCTTTCCAACCAGCAAGCCAAGTCCTTTCTGATGGATATGGTCAATGTAACACCAAAGGCAATCTGTTGATGGCTCTACTACGTGGTATAGGTATTCCTTGCCGATTCCACGGATTTACTATAGATCAGAGGCTACAAAAAGGAGCTATACCAGGTTATATTTTTTGGTTGGCTCCAAAGTACATAATCCACAGCTGGGTTGAAGTTTTTTATGAAGGGCGTTGGGTTAATCTTGAAGGGTTCATCCTCGATCAACCCTATTTAGATGCCATCAAAGCCAAATTCCCAAATGAAAAAGGATCATTCTGTGGGTATGGTGTAGCGACAAAATGTTTATCAAACCCCGAGGTTGATTGGCAAGGAAAAAACACTTACATTCAAAAGGAGGGTATACATGATGATTATGGTGTATATGACTCACCAGATGATTTTTATTCTGAAGTTGGAACGAATCTTTCTGGAGTTAAAAGGTGGCTGTATGAGCGTCTCATTCGTCATCTGATTAACAGGAATGTTTCAAAGATTAGAAGTAAAGAGATTTGGTAAATTTATTCTAAACAATAAAGTCTAACAGCTTGACAACCTCGATTTTTTCAATCACAATAGTGTCTTTAAAAATCGAGGTGTATGAGTGAACACAGGAATTAAAGTAAGTGAAAACAGAGTTGATGTTATCAATAGATTAAGTCTTCTAGGGATTTCTATCGATCAAGTCAGAGAAATCGCTTTGAGAGCAATTACAGCTAAATATAATGCGGTCAGTAATCATCCTCAAAACGCAGGAGGAACGTTGGCCTACTTGGAAGGTGTGAAAACATTGAGGGATGAACTTGGAAAAGACAGTGACTGGGAAATTGCCAGGCCAAACAACATGGAAACAATTAGAAACCCTCAAACTAAAATTGAATATGCATATTCTAATGTTGACTATGCTTGCAGGGTAGAACATAACCCACAGCCCATATCTAAAAAAGGTAAGGCCTCAAAAAAAGCTGTAGATAACAATCAATTACCTTTGTTCGAAGATGACTGCAATTCATCACCTGTTGGAAACTATCAGTTGTGGTATGTATTAGTAAGTGAAAAAAATGGTCATATCAGTGCTGAGGTTTCATTACCTACATCAATGGAAGATGGATGCTTTACAATGTTTAAAGAACGTATATTCTGTGTGATTGATGCCACTTCTGATGAAATTGATGATCTTTACCAAGTATCGAGTGATGAAGTAGAATACAACGACGAAATTACCATATCAAAAAAATGAGTCAGACATTCAACTCAAATAGGCTATCTTTAGCTAGAAAGAGAAACAGGTTAACTAAAAAGTCCCTGGCTTCCTTAATTGGGTTGACTCCAGATTCTATAACTAGACTTGAAAATGGTACTCAGTCTCCTCAAAATGAAACCATTAAAAAGTTAAGTGAAACACTTAACTATTCTGTAGAGTTTTTCTTCAAAGATGATCCAGACTTGATCACAGCTGAAAATGTTAACTTCAGAAGCCTGTCAACTATGATTGCAAGAGATAGAGATGCTTTCCTTGCTGTTGGTAGCTTGTCCTTCGATATTATTGACTGGGTTGATTCAAAATTTGTTTTACCTAAATTAAATGTACCAGATTTAAGTGTAGGTTACACACCAGAATCAGCCGCCGCAGTATTAAGGGATCAATGGGGAGTAGGGCAGAAGCCTATCAGTGACCTTATCAAATTAATTGAATCTAAAGGTGTAAGAGTTCTCTCATTAAATGAAAGTATTGAAACAGCGGATGCCTTTTCATTATGGCGAAACGGTGTTCCATATATATTTTTGAATGGGAACAAAACCGCAGAAAGAACCAGGTTTGATATCTCGCATGAGCTTGGCCACATAGTTATACATCGAGGTGGGCGAGTTAAGGAATCTCCAATTAAGATTATTGAGAAAGAAGCAGATACATTTGCCTCATATTTTTTAATGCCTGAATGTGATGTTCGTTCCAATGTAAACGGGTTCATTACGATTGACAAGTTATTAAAATTAAAACAGAGATGGAAAGTTTCACTTTCTGCACTCAGCTATCGGATTCACAAACTTGGAATTATTTCTGATTGGCAATATAGAAATTTCTGCATTGAAATAAGAAAGAGGTATGGAAAAAATGAACCTGCATCAATTAAGAGCAATGGATCTTCATTATGGAGAATGATTTTCTCTGAGCTTTGGAAAGATAAAATCACAATAAATCATATTGCTAAAGAGCTTGCATTGCCGGTGAATGAAATTGTTGGTCTCACAAAGTTTGAATCACTAGATGTTGTAGGCAACGGCACAAACCACAAAAACGAACTCAAGCTTGTAAATTAAAAAAATAATTAAGAGTTAACCGCTCCTTAAATAACTCATACACCCTGTTATATCCGATACCCTTTAGTATTGGACATAATGAAGCAACCCATATATAATGCCACTTTAGATTAGATATTCACCATATGGCCATCAAAAAACCATTCCCTTTGTATCCTGTGTACAGTGAATTAAAAGAAATTTCATTGTCTGATTACCCCCAACTGAAATCACAATTAGAAGAAATGAGCGATTGGCAACGACAACATTACAGCTGGGGCCAGATGTTTCTTGAGTACATAGGTCGAAATAAATCTGAACACACTTACACAAGATTCAGGAATGAAACAGAAAGGTTTTTGTTATGGACCATACTGATTAAAGAAAAACCAATAGATACATTCAAAAAATCTGACGTTCTAGAGTACGCTGATTTTTGTTGGAAGCCACCAGCATCATGGATAGCTGCCCACAACCACGATAAGTTTACTTGGGATGATGGTTTCTTTAAATCAAGTAAGTCCTGGCGCCCATACAAGTTGCAAGCGCCTAAGAGCC
>JAUIGR010000058.1 GCA_030430025.1 Gammaproteobacteria bacterium | reverse complement strand
CCACCAAGTAGAAAACCATTGGAAGAATCAGAACAGGCCATCGATGCCTTTATAAACACCCATAAAAACTGGGTAATTGAGGGCTGTTACTCAGACTTGTTGGCTTATGCAGCTGAATATGCGAATCAAGCGATATTTATGAATTTGCCAGTGAGCCTTTGCCAAAGCAATGCTCGCAATCGGCCCTGGGAACCTCATAAATATGAAAGCAAGGCAGCTCAAGATGCGAATTTGGATATGTTGCTCAACTGGATAGCGGACTACCCAAACCGAGACGATGAGTTTTCCTTACAGGCGCACCTTTCATTGTATAATCGATTTCCCCACTCAAAACAGATGATAACCAACAATGAAAACTAAACAAGATTTTGACCAGGCCTTTCCGGTGCATGTTGAACTGCCGGTACAGTGGGGTGAGATGGATGCTTTTGGACATGTAAATAACACGGTGTATTTCAAGTATTTTGAAACAGCAAGGCTCGCTTATTTCAATGAAGTTGGGGTGATGGAGGACATGCAAAAGGAAGGTTTAGGCCCTATTTTGGCGGAAACATCCTGTCGCTTTAAACGGCCTTTGAAGTTTCCCGATACCGTTATTGTTGGTGCCAGCGTGCTGGAAAATCAGCCCTATGGGTTCTTGATGCAATATGGCATTTACAGTTTACAACAGCAAACCATAACTTCGATTGGCAACGGACGTATTGTGATGGTAGATTATCACACCGGACAAAAGGTCAAGCCTTCAGAAAAACTTCTGAATCTGATTGAACAAGTGCAAAACCGGTGAATGCCCTGGAATTAAAAATACCACCGGCTTTATTGATGGTGTTGTTTTTAGGGTTGATGTGGTTGCTTGATGATTGGTTACCACAGTTTCGGCAAGCTTGGTTATGGCATCAAGTAGCAGCTATGGGCGTGTTTTCAATCGCTTTGATTTTAATTGCGGCCGGCGCCATCAGTTTTCGCATGGCCAAAACTACGGTAGACCCAACCAGGCCAGAAAAGGCCTCATCGGTAGTGACCACCGGAATTTATGCTTACACCAGGAACCCGATGTATTTGGGTTTTTTGATGATTTTACTGGCTTATACAATCAAATTATCTAACCCGCTGACTGTGGTGATACTGCCTTTGTTTGTGTGGTGCATGAACCAATTTCAAATCAAGCCTGAAGAGCGTGCATTGAGCCAGTTATTTGGTGATGAATATCAGTTATATTGTCAACAGGTCAGGCGTTGGTTGTGATGGCTAAGGTGGTTTTCCAACAACATATACCGGACGCTGGTGATTTTTTTCAACTGTTCAACACCACCGGCTGGAATAAAAGCTATCAGGCCAATCAAGCCGAATTGCAAAAGGCCATTGAGCAGAGCTGGTATATGATTTGCGCTTACCAGGATAAGCAGCTGGTTGGTGTAGGACGTGTGGTTGCTGATGGCGTGTTGTATGCCATGATATATGATTTAATTGTCCACCCTGATTTTCAAAAAAAGGCATTGGTAGCCGCTTACTGGATCATTGTTTGCAAGCGTGTGAGCAAGCCAATATCCGCTCCATTCAACTGTTCTCTGCCAAAGGGAAAGTGGATTATTACCAAAAAAGAGGCTTTGTCAAAAGAGCCGATGATGCGCCGGGTATGGTGTATTCACCTGATTGAATCACCAAATGGAAGGCTCATTTGTATTTGGTAAAAATTGTTTTGAAGCAAGCGTACTGAAATAACACATTAAATACCGGCATTCAAAACCTAATCGTCATACCGGCCTGCGCTCACTACTGTCCGTTTAAAATAAATCTCCCTTACCGTCATCCTCGAACTTGATTCGGGGATCCCTTGTAAACAGCCTTTAAATAGTTTTGAGAACATCAATTTGCATGTCACCCAAAAAGAATTTAACATTTCTCCTTTTCAATGTTTTCAGTAATTTAAGCAACCATCATTTTGTAAGCATCTTTAAAAATGGGTCCCCGTGTCAAGCACGAGGACGACGTGACAGGTACAGTCAATTAAGCTTGCAGTTGAATAATTATTGTTTATAAGTCTTCATTTTTACGAATGATGGGCAAAAGCATATCATGAGAGTGTTATATGCTGACAAAGTAAATTTTACCGGACAGTAGTGGGCCTGCGCCGGTATGAGGAGTCGAAAATCACCAATTTGTAATTAACGGTCCATAGAACCTACCAGCCACCGCCACCACCGCCACCACCTCCGCCGCCAGATGAGCCGCTGCTGCTTGAAGAGGAGTAGCTGCTTGATGATGAACCTGAACTGCTGGAAGAATAAGAGCCGGAAGACGAGCTGCGGCTGGCGCTGGGGATCACGGATGCGGCAGATACGGTTTTGCGTAAAGAATGGCTGATGTGACTGGCAGAAAAGTCGCTGAAATCGTTGTCGTTGTCTTGGTTTTGATACCAATTGGGTTGATAGCTGGTAGTTGATGAAGCCGAATCAGGGGTTTGCACATTGATGACAGCAGCAAATTTTTCAGACCATTGGTTTTCCAAGCCCAGCGCAATCGCATAGGGCAGTAATTGTTCGTAGTATTCGATGGTTTTGTCAGGCGGGTTCAAGAGATCCAAGCGGTCTTCTTCGGCTGATTTCATATACAGTTTCAAGCCATCTATTTCATCCTTGATGTGTCGGCCAAAAGGTGTGGGAGCCCGCAGTAAAAAGGTAAACAGCATATTCAAACCCAATACAAACAACACAAAATAAATCCACACTTGATGATCAACCATGAACTGGAACAACTCAAGATAAGATGAAGCCAATAAACCCAAGATGATTAAACTGGCCAAAATCGGTGCGGCCATTAAAAACACCAAAGCCATAACCAGGCCAATGCCAGCTGATATGATTAAAATCAACAAATCGGTGGTGGTCAGATTTTGTTGATAAAGCAGCAATGTACCGACAAACAACACCACCAGACTGATCAGCCAACCCCACAACATATACATGCGGTTATCAACAAAACATTTTTTTTGATACTCGTCTTTGAGCGTTGAAAATAATTTGCCTTTGCCCGTATTTAAAGTTCTGTTGTATTTTTTGGTGATGATCAGTTGTTGGCTGCGTCCAGGAAACAAACGCGCTTTGAGCGCCTTTTCACCTTTGGACAAGGCGGGTGTGTTTTTGGGTTTGTGTAATTTAAGTCGATATTGCTTTTTGAGTTGAACAATTGAAATATATCCCTTGGTTGCCAGACTGAGTAAAGCAGCCGTGAGGGTGTGGCTGTTGGTTTGTTCATTGGCAATGTAGTGAACTGCGGCTGGTGAAAGCCCTTTGGGTGGGTAAAACCGGGCGACCAACACGCCTTTTTCAGGATCACGGCCAAAACGATACCAAGCCGAAAAATAAAACCCAAGATAAAATAAAAACAACAAACCAGAAAACAGCCACAACAGGTTATCGGCCAAAAAAACAGCCAAATCAAAAGGCTCTGGATTAACAATGCCTTTGGGGAACTGAATACCAATGGTCAATCCCTGATAAGGTTCCAGCTTTTGTGTGGTTACAAAACCAACACCCTCGTCGTTATTTTTAATTTTATAATGCTGCTCTTGTTGTCCCTGATAGCCGGTCCAGGCATGTTGATCGGTCACTTGTTGGTGACCGTTTTCGGGCAACTGAATGTGAGTTGATGCTTTCAGAATCGGAAACATCCAGCCATTACCGGTGACATTCCAGTAAAACTCATCATACCCTTCGAAATAGCCCAGTTGTTTATTGGTTGTGTATTTGATTTGGTATTGATGCGGACCTTTGGGTAAATATATATTGGCTGAACCGATATAAATTCGAACGCCATTGCTCATTTCTTCGGTATGAAACGGTTCTGTTTGTCCATTTCTTGTTACCGACAAAACTTCAAAACCCACACTTTTCTGAGTCATCCAGGCGCCGGAATATTGAGTGGGAAAGTCCCGATAAATACCGCGGCTGATGTTGTAATTTTCTGCAATGACATCAATGGTTTCGGTGACATAGATGTCTCCATTACGCTCGATAAGCACCTTGCTGTGAAAAGAAGTGATAACCTCTTCAGCACCAACTTCAAAACTCAACAGCAGATACAACAGACCCAAAAGTATTTTCACTTCACTTTCCAATATTTCTGCATTTCATAAAACAAAAAAGACGCCGACCAGGTAATCAGCACCAAACCGGCCAAGGCTTCTATACCCGTTAAAAAACGAATGTCGCCCAAGGGCTCAATGTCCCCATAACCGAGGGTGGTGTAAGCGGTAAAAGAAAAATACACACAATCAAGCAAAGAACCAGAAAAGTTTCCTTCAAAGGAGCCCAATAAGCCACTTTTTAATTGCCAATAATAAGCCAGAGCAAACACCCAAATTTCGATGCTGTGGGCGACCAAGGCTCCAAACACACCAACCAAAATACGTTGTCTTGGTTTGATGGTCAGTTTGGGAATGCGTTTGGATAATAGAAACAGTATTTCATAATGCACCACCACACAAACGGACACCACCAGAATATTGATCAAGATAGCAATAAAAATCATGGTAGTCGATTTTCCAACAATTGTTGTAAGTTGTTTTTAATGGTGGTGATTTGTTGTTCTGAATAAGCCACATCAGGAAGTTGTGCGCCCCAAACCACATCTGGCCAAAGCGGGTCTTCAGAGTTGCGACCAATCACATGTACATGCAACTGTTGCACCACATTACCAATGGCGGCAAAGTTTATTTTTTCAGCATCGTGATGTTTTTTCAGGTATTGTCCGATGATTTTGCCCAGATTCCCGATGTTGTTTTGTTGCTCAATGGGTAAGTCACAGAATTCAACATCCTCAGTCTCTGGAATAATCAGAAACCAGGGGGTCGAGGCATTTTTATTCAAGCGCACATGACACCCTTGCCAAACAAACAATTGATGACTGTCAGCTTCCAGCCTGCTATCGATGGTAAAACCTAACATGATTTTATTCTAACGCTTGGGATAAAAAATTGGCAGTAAAAACCATGTGACCTGTTAGAAAAGTATGAGTATTACAGTTTATGCATTTATTGAAATTCAAAGAGGAACAGCATGGAAACTTTTTCGTGACTTTGATAAAAGATACCATGAACCACCTTTCAATCTGGCCCCATTGACCTGGGGGGAATTCAATTTTTCAAAATATTATGAATTTTCCCAAGAGAAAGGTTTACCGAAAAGCATGAGCCCTGGGCTTGTCCATATCATTGAGCAACAAAAGATATTATTTGGGTATGATGCCATTAACAGACCCAGTTGGATGTGTTTTGAGGAAATAATAGACTTCTATAAGCAGGACATTGAAAATCATTACGCGCACTTTGATTTTGAATTTTTAGGCCAATTGAAAGAAGAGATAAAACAAAACATTCGCGTGGTGTTTTGGTGTAATTAGTTGCCCCTGAAAAAGTCCATCCTGGCCTTTATCAGGATCGGTCAAAAAACACTTAACCATTAAAGTGTGATTTAACTGGTGTTTTTTGACCTCACTTGAGCCTGATGGCTCAAGGTGGCACTTCCATGTGCCACACCGTCGACCAGAAAAATGCAGGATAATGGCTGTTTTCTGGTCGGCTTATTAAAAACAATGGCTGGTGAGACTTTTCCTAAAACAAAACCGCTTCGACCGGTGGTTGATAGGCTTCACTTTTATTGATTTGCAACAAAGCTTCTTCATGTTTGGGTAACCAACCGTGTTTCGCTTTGTTTTTTGCCAGCGTGACCAAATCATTGGCAGCATCATCTGCCTGGGCGTGCAAAACCAGGGCTTCGTAAAGGTCAATTTCCCACCAATCCAATGGTAAAGACCTGAGTTCGTGCAAAATACTTTGTGCTTTGTCAGGGGTGTTTAAGCGTAAATGCTGATAGCCTGATTTAAGCAACAGGCGAGCAGACCATGCGTCATAACCCATCAGCCGGCTGAGTGTTAAGCGTTGTTGGTAGGAATCAATCAACGATTCAGTTCGCCCATGTGCCTCGAGGTAATAGTTTTCAAAATCGAGCCAATACATGCGCATCATGTTGTTGTCGCCGGATTTGAAATGCTGATGTTCTTGTAACCAGGTTTTGATGACTGTTTCATCGCCTAATTGTTGTAAAGACTTGAGTTTGATCATTTCCAGGTTGCGGCTTTTGATGCCAGCACCTTCGGTGTTTATCATATCAACCACTTGTTGGTAGTTGCCTTTGGCAAAATGAAGCTGACAGATGACTTTGAAGATGTCATTGGTTCGGGTGGTGATGTTGTGTTCTTTCACAAAATCATGCAATTCGTCCAGTAACTGTTGTGATTTCTCCCAATCACTTTCAACGATGCTGAGTTCTATTTGATAAAGTCGGGAGTCTACCAGCCCTAATTTGTCATTGATTTTGGCCTTGAGCTCCAAGGCTTTATTGATGGCTTCATGTGCCAATTTAAACTGCCCTTTTTTTCGCAATAAGTCACCTGTTGCACTCATTATGGCTGAGGCCTCTTTTAATCGATTGGTTTCAAGGTAACCGTTATGGGCTTCATTGAACAATGACAATGCCTTGTCGATGTTGCCACTGTCTCTTTCTATTTGACCCAACAGATAAACCAACGTGGTCTGGTTGGGAATTTGGTGTTTATTGACCACAGCCAATGCTTCTGATGCCCACTTTCTGGCTTCATCTGTGTTTTGTTGGCGGCGTGCAATGATGGCCATGTTGTTAGCAGCTTTTACCACCAATCTATGCGCTTTTAGCTTTTGTGCCAATTCGTAGGCTGCCATCAGTTTTTCCGTGGCTTTTTCGTTGTTCAGCATTCGCAGATAAGTCACACCAAGAGAATTCAACAGTTTAATTTTGTCCGTTGGTGCATTTTGGTAGGAGTCGAAATCCTGTAACAATTGTTCCAGCTCTTGTTTGGATTCCTCAAGTTTATTCTGCTTGCGCTTGACCACTGCCAGCTCAAATTTGGGTAATAACAAACTGTCATCCTGTTCAATCGCCAACTCCAGGTAGTTTTGTGCTTTGTCTACATATCCCTGGATGTGAAATGACATGCCCCGAGAGTACAGCTCATTGGTAAAATCATCCTCTGAAATCACCGTGTAATTCTGTTTGGTTTTTTTACCGGGTAAAAGCCGTGCCACTTGTGAAGCCATTTGCTCAACCATTTTTGTGGGGTTGTCTCCATGAATGATTGATTCAGAATACACACCATTCGGATGATGCACTTCATAAGCCAATTGGTACAGTGAATCTGTTGATAATGACAAGTTTGATGCCACCACAAAAGTCGCAGCCAAATCATTTTTAAGAGAAATGACCTGATTATCTTGTAAAGGCCAGTACGATTCGCCCAACAATTCCCGGCTTTTAAGCGATTCACGTTCTGACATCACCCACACTTCACTGTTAGACTCAATCACCTTGGCCGCCAGTGACATCAAACCCAATGAAACCCATGCCAGCTTATCATCCGCTACCTGATTATCAATGGGCAGCACCAACAGTTGATGATTTTCAGGCTGGGCATTGAGTTCTGTCATGTAAACCACAGCTACAGCAACCAAACTGAACAGCAACAAAAGCACCATTATTTTGGCTGTTTTGCTTCTGTCATTGCCTTGAAAGGACGGAGAAGTTGTTTCGGCTGTATCTTCTGAAAGGGTCTCAATATCAGCCATGAATTTATAGCCATGACCATGAATGGTGTGGATATAGGTTTGTGGGTTGGCATCATCAGTCAGCGCTTTGCGGGCTTTCATGATGGCCCGGGTGACGGCAGTTTCTGAAACCTCCAGGGAGGGCCAAATGGCATTTTGTAGCTGTTCTTTACTGATGGCCTGATTGGCGTTTTCAATGAAATAAATAATCAATTCATAGACCTTAGGCTCAATATTTAACTGTTCTCCATGACAAAAAACCTCCCTCAGGCGGTGATTTATTTCAAAAGAGTCAAATTTATAAATCATTGATATATAAAGTTTTTATTAAAGGTCATAAAAAGGTCATTAATTGGTCACGGTCTGGTCAAGTATAAAAACACGCCAAATGGAAAATACCCAAACATGTCGACCAACAGCACTTTTCTCGCAACTGGTCGCTTAAACATATTAACAAAATTGGAGTATTAAAAATGAAAAAATTATCTGTTTTTATTTATGGGGTTTTGGTCTACCTGATGTTTCAGGGCGTGACCGTTTATGCCATCGGCTTTATTGGTAACATTCATGTGGAAAATTCATTGGATGCTTTACCAAGCATACCTTTCAGTCAGGCTTTAATGATTAACCTGGGTTTGCTTTCGCTGTTTGCCATTCAACACAGTGGTATGGCCAGGACTGGTTTTAAGCGCTGGATTACCAATTACATTCCGCAATCAGCAGAACGCTCAACTTATGTGTTGTTGTCAAACCTGGTGATGCTTGCACTGTTTTATTTTTGGCAACCCATGGGTGGTGTGATTTGGAGCACTGATAACGAAATCATTAAAAATGCAGTATTGGTGTTGTTTATGTTTGGCTGGGGGCTGTTGTTCCTTTCAACTTTCCTGATTGACCATTTTCACCTGTTCGGTTTGAAACAGGTTTGGTATCACTTGAAGGGCAAAGAAATGAATGAAGCGAAATTTGTGATGCCTTCGCTGTATAAAAGGGTTCGTCATCCTATTTATGTGGGTTGGACCATCATTGTTTGGGCCACACCTGTAATGACAGTAGCACATCTGGTTTTTGCCTTGATGTGTACAGCCTATATTTTGGTGGGCATTCATTTAGAAGAAAAAGATTTGGAAAAAGAGTTTGGCGATGATTATCTAGCCTATAAAGAAAAAGTGCCGATGCTGATTCCGGCCCTACGCAGCAAAGAGTTGGCTGCTGATCAATTGGTGGTAAAAAAACAGGAGGCAACGTCATGAAAAACTTAATGATATTTTTGTTGGCAATGGCAAACTTCCAATTACATGCTTTTGTCACTTTGGGCAGCGATAACAGCTGCGATTACAATACTTCACAACACAGCTTACAAGATTTAATTGACATAAGTGCGGGAACTGAAATTCGCGTGACTAATCAGAACACACTGTATGAAAACATTGAAATCAGCAGTCCTTTGGTCATCAAAGGGGGGTATGCAAACTGTAGTCATGCCGATGCTGATATTGTTTCTGGCACCAAAACAGTCCTTGATGGCGGTACCACCAACAGCGTGGTGGAAATCAGTGGATTCAGCAATCACATCAGTGTTGGTTTGCATCATTTACACATTAAAAATGGCATGAAAAGCGGGTCAAACAGTGGTGGTGGTTTTTCTATCATAGACTTCGATGACGTCGGTGTTAGCGTGAGTATCTATTCAAGTTTAATCAGTAACAACACCGGTGGTTTTGGCGGTGGCATCTATTTTAACAGTGATTTTGGTGGGGTAAGCCTTTATCAAACCACGGTATTAAATAATCAAGCCACAGACAATGGTGGTGGAATTTCATGTTATGGTGGTTCTGTTCATGTAGGCAATGGTAGTGGTGTGATTTTAAATGATGTTTACAATGTCAGCTTAGATTATGGCAACGGCGGTGGGATTTTTGCGGCCGGTGGTTGTAACGTCAGTGTCATGTCAGGAACTTCAGGTTCATTATTTGACTTCAAAGGTGTTGCTGGAAATTCGGCCAGTAACAATGGGGGTGGCATCTATGCCACATCAGGTGCTAGTGTGACCCTTAGTAGCATTGCTCATGACGAAGTGATTAACATCAATGGAAATGCCGCCGACTCAGATTCAAATTCTATTGGCAATGGCGGTGGTATTTATCTGACAGGTCAAGACACTTCAGCAGCCATGTATGGCGTGCTTATCAAAGAAAATTTCGCCCAAAGTGGTGGTGGCGTTGCTGTTGAAAATGGAGCCAGTTTGTACCTTGGAAAATACATGGGTGTCGCCTGTTGGAACGACAACTTGTGTAATGAGTTTGTGGGTAATGGTACATCTAAAAATAATGGTTTGGGAGGTGCGATTTACCTCAATGCCGGGCATGTTGACATGCAATACAGCACCTTTCATCAGAACAGAGCGGAAAGTGGTGTGGTGATGTACGCTATGAACAGCGCGACGGCAAAATTGAGAAACTCTTTTGTGTACAACAACGGTCTAAATGGCGCCGACGGTTGGAATGATGTGTTTACTTTAAGGTTTCACGACAGTGGATTGATACTGAATCATGTGACATTGGCCAATAATTTGGTCTCCGGGGCGTCCATACGCCAAAACTCAGGTTATTACAGTTATACCAACAGTATTATCAGGGAACCTCATGTGGGCTTGGGTGCAGACATCACTAACATATTCGGTGCCGAAGATTGTTTGTTGTTACATAATGATACGGGCTTTGATAACCTCACCAACTCGATGGTCGCCAATCCGTATTTTGTAGACGAAGGCAATCATGATTATCGTTTGAGTGCGATTTCTCATGCCATAGACATGTGTGGTGACGATGCGCACACCCTGCCAAGAGACTTTTATGGTCATGAGATGTGGGATGACCCAAACTTTATCAATGACCAAGGCATCAGAGATGCGGGTGCACATGAGTCCTATATGGGAGATGTGATTTTTTCCAGTGCGTTTTGATAACAAGCTTGGTATCAGCAAAAAAGGGTTCGGTCGAACCCTTTTTTTGACTCATGCCTTTAATCAAATGTATTCTTGAAAATGATATCAGGATTTTTATCAAGGTATATGTCTATGGTTTGAGGATTGGAACCCAAAAACACCGTACACTCTAAACCATCCTGGCTTTCTATGTCACAACCATCCCAATAATCAACCACAACAGCACTTGATTCAGGGTTTGCTGTCAGCACCACCGTTTCATTTTCATCAAAATCAAACTCGCAAGTGGGGTCGCAAGAAATTCCGGATGGGTTACTGGTCACAATGACATCAAGATAGTTTTCTGTACGATGCTTTTCAACAGTTAAGGTAACAGGCGCATTCAGTAATGTAAAATTGGCCGAGAGGAATTTGAATCCATCCATAGTTATGTCGCAACTTCCACTACCTGTACAACTGTTTCCCCAAGAGTCAAAAACACTGCCGTTTTGAGCATTGGCTTGAAATGTATATGATTCATTTTGCGGCAAGGGCCAAAGACAAGTATTTGGTGTGTTACAGTAAAGACTGTAATCTGATAAGCTCACGGTTCCATCGCCATTGCCTGGAAAACTAACCGACAATCCGTAGGCGTTTGGACGTTCCACAGCGCCCATGTCACATTGTCCCAGCCCTCCAGAACCATCACCATCACGAGCGCGACCTTCACCAGAAAGGTCGTTGGAGTCACAATCTTGAGCTGTGTCTACGGCAGGACTGATGGGTGATAGCGGTGCATAAGGTATATTGCCACCATATGTGCTCAATGGTAACAGCATTGGATCGGTATCAGCCAAGTCGGTGGGCTGAGATGTACAGCTCAGGTTTTGGCTAATGTTATCCTCGATGTTATAACCCAGACTCAGAATTGATCCGGATGTAGCCGTAACGTTTTCATCACATCCATCACCATCGAATATATTGCCTTTGACATAAACGGTGGCGTTTTGACTGGTACCTATTGCCTTGTTGTTATCAAAAAAAGTGGAAAACAACACAGTGATTTCACCGGTGTTGAAATAACTCAATATGGCATGCTCGTCAGTTGTGCCTGTGAATAAGGAGTTTTTGACCAAACCCAGACCACTGGACGCAGAAATGGGCGAGTCATGATTGTCAATAAACACAGTTTGATCAACCACAAAGTTTTGATAGGAAAGTGCTAACACACTTTTGTTGGATCCCATGGCGCCGTGATTGAGAAATTGACTGTTCATGATGGTATCAGCATCACGAAGGACAAAACTCAGATCGTCTGTACTTTTGCTGATGGCACTGCCGTAAGAAGCAGCGCCCTGAAGTTCAACAGCTACATTGCTATCAAAAACTGAGTTTTCAACATGTAACAAATAATTTTCTTCAATATTAATGGCTCCACCCTGGAGCGCCTGGTTGTTACTGAATTCACTGTTGCTAATCAGTATGGTTCTGTTTTCACTGAAATCAACACTTGAGGGTGTGTTGATATTGAGAGCACCACCTTTTTCGGTGCTTGCTGTAGAGTTGTTTATAAATCTCATGTCTTCAATGGTTAAATTTCCTACCTCAACCACATCAACCGCACTGGATTGTGCGCCACCAATGCGAAAATCCTTAAAAGTAACATCTCGGTCGGTGTTGATTTGAAAGATGTGGCCAGTATGACCATTGGCAGGAAAAAGTACCAAATTATCGGCGCCAGGCCCTTGAATTTCAACACCATCAATAATACCCAACTGGTTATTTAATTGAATGGCATCACCACTAGTACCAAGCAACACCCAAATTAAATCATCTCCCAACCCGGTTCCACATTGATCCACTGAAATGTCAAAATTGGCAGCAGTAATGGCTTCACGCAAGGTACAATTATTATCAACTTGAATCACATCTTCATTGCTGTTTACGACCAACAGGGTGGCTTGAGCAGCGCAGATAAAAAAACTTAAAAACAAAGTGATCAACGCATTTTTTTTCATGGTCATCTCCGATAAATTTAACGAGTTGTTATTGGCATAACAAACCAACGGATAGATTACTGACACATAAAATCAAATTTAGGAAGATAGTTAGGCTTAAAAGAATCCCTCCAAATATTTTTTCAAATTTAATCCAAAACTGAAAACCACGCAAAAAAAGTCAAAAGATAAAGCCACAATCAGAAAGACCGTGGCTTTGTTAATGAATATTATTCAAAACCGTTAATAAAAATATAATCAAAGTCTTCAGGGAGCTCAACTGCGCCAATATCACATTCTGATGTACCATCACCATTGCCATCATAAGGGCGACCGACACCCGATATGTCGTTGCTGTTACAGCCCATGGCGGTATCTACCAAAGGACTGGAGACAGTAGGAGGCGCGATTAAAATATCGCCACCATATAATCCCAAAGGGAGCAATTCAGCATGGGTTCCAGACAAGTCATCAATGTGAAAAGTACATGATTCACCAACGGCTTCAAGGTTATAGCCGTTACTGACCAAAGTATCAGCATTTATCTCCTGACAACTGATTATATTTGATCCCGCAAAAGCATTGCCTTGGATTGAAACAGTCGCATAATTCCCTACCTGCATATCAACAGCACTCGATTGGTTGATAAAAGTGTTGAACTCTACACTGATGATACTTACCAGAGCTGTGGGATAACCAGAGAAGGTCAAAGCTCTTCCTGATGTTCTACCGGTAAAAATAGAGTTGCGAATCGCTCCTCTTGTATTTAAGGCATTGATAGTTGTCACACCTGAATTATTTTGAAACAGGGATTCGCTGATATCAAGGGTTTGTTGCAAAACGGAAACCGTACCATTAGAACATGAGTTTTCTTTAAATTGGCTGTTCTTTATTGTAGTAAATACGGTATCAATGGAATCAAAACCACGATAATATCGATAAATGGCAGCACCAATTGTACTGGCTGTGTTGCTTATAAACTCACTGTTATTGACTGAAAAATCATAAGTGCCACCTGCTGCAACAGCGCCTCCATAATCTGCCGAATTTGATTGAAACAGAACATTATCAATCATTAAGCTGTTAATGGATAGTGTGTGTCCGTCTTCAACATCAGCTTGAATCGCTCCACCATACTCATTACTGCCTGCCTGGTTGTTGTGAAATTCCATATTGGCAAATTCCAAATCCCTGACATTAACCACATCAACCGCACTGGATTGTGCGCCACCAATACGAAAATCCTGAAGGGTCACATCCCGGTCTGTATTGATTTGAAAGATATGGCCGCTGTGCCCATTGGCAGGAAGCAACACCAGATTATCGGCACCTGGTCCCTGAATGGTAACACCATCTATAATGCCCAACTGGTTGTCCAGTTGAATGGCATCACCACTGCTGTTAATCAACAACCAGATTAAATCATCTCCCAACCCGGTTCCACATTGGTCAACAGTGATATCAAAGTTGGCCGCCGTAATGGCTTCCCGCAGGGTGCAATTGTTATCGACCTGAACCACATCTTCATTACTGTCGACGATCAACAGGTTGGCTTGCGCGATACCGCTTAACAACAGCCATGTGATCAATATTATTTTTTTCATCATTCACCTCTTGATTACTTGAATACCTTAATAAACTGTTAAAACGACCAATCACTGCCAATTATTTATCAAAAAATTGATTTTGGTGAGGTGAAACCAAAAACCTAACAGGCTTCGACAGGGCTCAGCCGTCTTGATTTGATTGTTTCCTCGAAACAAGCACACTGAGCCCGTCGAAGTGCAACCAGGGACCGACAGTACTTAGTCAACCCTGAAAAAGTCCATCCTGATTTTTTTCAGAATCGGTCAAAAAACGTAGTTTTTTATTGAGTTTTTACGACACCAGATGCAGCTCCGGCATATTCGGCCTTTTCACCTTTTTCCTGCATCAGTTTTGGCGACAGTTTGCATGAATTGGGACTACCAAAACGACCAGGTTTAAAAGTCCAGACCACACAGGTTTGTTCTGCTTTACAGGCTTTCATGCAATCCTCTGCATTGTTGATGGTACCTTTTGCTGGTTGTAGCTCATTGGACAAATAATACTGGGTAAAATCAGCATCGGCTGGCATGTTATAGATAGTGTCTTTTTCCATGGCATAAGCGTTTATAGTGGTCGCAGATAATGCAAAAGTGACTATTGCGCCGAGTTTTAAATTGTTTTTCATAAGAGTTTCTCCCATTTGGTTAAGAAATAAAAAAGGTCAACAAGTTCATGGATGTTTACTCGTAGCTTATTTTGATGCCGGTGGCGACATCACTACCAACCAACAGCAAATAGCGATCAACCATTGGAATTAAATTGGCCTGAAAGGAATAAGGTTGACCCGCTTGGGCCTCATAAACGATAAAGCCTTCGATGTTCAGATTACTTGATGTGGGGGCTTGTTTTTGCGGGTTATCGACAAAAAGCCCAGCCATTTGCCAAAAGTTAACTTCTACAGGGCTGTAAACCCTGAACAGACCATTTTCAATGTTGATTTGTCCGTTGATTTGCACTTGCCGTTGTTGATACAAAAGATTATCTGTTTGTGCCAACGGTATCCGCATCATGCCTTGAATTTCTTCTATTTCAATGGTGCCACTTAACTTTGAGGTACCAGAATGGCTGAAGTGTTGTTGAGATTCTTTGCGCAAGCCCAGCGACTTACCGTTGACTGCTTTGGGTAAAGTTTCAATGAAGTTATTGGC
>JAUIGR010000006.1 GCA_030430025.1 Gammaproteobacteria bacterium | reverse complement strand
GATAAAAGCAAGCAAAATTGGCTTATTTTGCTG
This sequence comes from Gammaproteobacteria bacterium, assembly GCA_030430025.1. Lineage (GTDB taxonomy): Bacteria > Pseudomonadota > Gammaproteobacteria > Xanthomonadales > Marinicellaceae > Marinicella. The sequence goes on along the minus strand of JAUIGR010000006.1, from coordinate 97,808 downwards.
TATATCGATCAGCCAACACACAATAATACATTCATAGTCGTCAGAGTGACAAATAACCTGGATAATTAGAACTGGGTTTTTCAGGGCTGACTAAGTACATGACTACTGAACCTGATTTGAAAGGTCATTTTTTCAGTTATGCCAGAGAATTTCGTGATGCTGAATTAGGGTATGGGAATTTATATGGTAAGTCTTTTTATTTGCCAACGGAATATCAGAATGCTCAATTACAGGGTGTGATTCATGGAGGTAACGGTTTAGCTGAGAACCCTGATCGGCAAGCAGCTTTTGATGGTAATGTTGTTATTGGAGATGAAACCATACCTAACGAATTAAAGGTTTGTTTTTCCTACGATTTTCAGACAATTGATAGTGGTGGTGGCGAGGATTATTATTGGGGAGGTAATAAAATGGTGGCTCACGGCGTTTATGTCATTGCTTACCATCAAGGTTGGCAAGGATATTACAGGTTTTTATATGCAGAACCATCATCGGGTTGTATACGATTTGAGGCACCAGCTTTCAATGGTGATAAGGATTATACATTTTTTATTCTGGGCCATAATAAAGTAGGTGGTTATGGTGATGATCAGGCTCAAGTATTATTAAATGGATTTGCTGGGGGTGAAGACTATAAGAATAATGGGCTTGCCTATTGGATTATTGATGATTTTGATCCTGGGCAGACTTATGGTCAAGTATTCTTGAGCATTGAACCATCTGATATTGGTAATCTAATAGCAGGTGCTGTTTATACCGCTTGGCGTATTGATCTGTTAAGTCGATTAAGCAGTAATCATGAAATGGCACTCAATAGCATCACCACTAATGAATATGTAGATAGTGTTAATTTAGTCGTTGAAGATGAGTATCCGGATAGTAATGCTTATTATTGTAATTACTATTGTGGTTATAGCTTTGACGAAGACATACCTGAAGAAAAAGTTGCTCAACGAGTTATCTATGCACCAGTTGAAAAAAGCAAATACAAATTTGTTATTGCTCATGAGATCGGGCATTTCATTCAGAATAGTTTAGGTGCATTGATTACAGATCTTTCTTATTCAGTTAATGAAGTTCTTTCTCCAAGTTGCAGCTACAGTGGTGCTCATTCGATGTTTAGCCTGGAGTGGCATACTGGAGCTTGGTTTGAGGGGTTTGCGTATTTCATTTCTGCATTGGCTTGGAATAGTCATTTTGAAGAAAATGGGGTGGTTCGTTATTTTAAGTCGATAGAAGTACCATCATTGGATTTAGCTGATTTTAATTATGGCTTGTATTTGAATATTCCTGAGAAAAATTGGAGTAATAATGTTTGTCATAAGGAAATTGAAGATAATGGTGGCAACGCAGATGACAATGCAAATGGCATAATGCACGGTAAAGCTGTTGAGTATGATTGGATGCGCTTTTACTGGAGTTACTTAACGGCCAATGTATTGGCAGAAGATGAAGAGGATGTTAATGATTTAAATGTCAAACCAACTGTTGCCCAAATATTTCAGCAATTAGAAGCCCTGAGTACAATATATCCATACTACTTTGATTTTGAGAACTGGAAAAAATCGATATTTACGACTATCCGTGCTACTACGCACCCGAATTGTTTAGACCAACAGAGTCAAGCCACGCGTTGGAATTTCTTAGGGAAGCTGTATGGTGTTGAAAGTAGTTTTAGTTTAGCTCCAGATGGACTGATAGCAAATAAGTGTGACTATTAATAGTTTTTGGGAAATGTTATTAAACAGCGGAGCCATTTTGGCTCCGCCACTGTTTATGTATATAAATTAAGAACTACTATCTATTTTGATTTTGCTCTTGACATCCAAAACTCCTTGGGTGTTTTCAGCAATTTGCTCAATCAAGTTTTTCTCTGCAGAACTTTCTACTGTGCCATTAAGGGTGACAACCCCGTAATAAGTGTCTACGTTAACATCTAATCCTGAGGTTTCAGAGTTCCACAACAGTTTTGACTTAACTGCTGCAGTCGTTGTGGCGTCATCATACCAAGTACCAAAGCTTCTTTCCTTATCTTGGTTTTTAGACATTTCTTTTTCTTTAGAAGCTTCCACTACTTTAAGTTCATTGTCTACTGCAACGATACCTTCAATGCCTTGAGTGATTTCCTCTGCCAATTCTCGATCAACCTCTGAGTTAACAGTACCACTGAGTTTGGCTTTACCATTAATAATATCTGTGTCTATAGTAAAGTTATTGAGGTGCCTGTTTACCAGCAAGGCTGTTTCGACTTTACCGTCTAACCAGGCATCTTTCATTTTCTCATCAGTATCATACTGTTCATTCCCACCAGCCAATGCCAGTGGACAAACAGCAAGAGATGCGACCAATAATGTAGATTGAATAGCGGTTCTTATCTTAGCTGTTTTCTTTTTCATAATAATCTCCTTAAAGTTATTAAAAATTGGCATACTTATCGATATGCGTTTTCTACGCTACAACATAGGAAATAATTTTTAGTGAAGAACATGTTAACTAATTGTTAGTTGAGATTTTGATTAAGACCATATCTTGTTGATCTACATACATATTTTTTGATTGCAAAATCAATGGCAAAAAAAGGCAAAAAAATTTCTTTGGCATGATCAGGTGTTAATTTTTTGTTAATTCAATATCGTCTCTCCTTATTAAAAATATTACAAATTTCACTTATCTTCTTCTAAACTAATGCCATCCATTCCCATTGATAAAGTATCGGCATCCCCTCCTTGAGATAGTTTGATTGCCAGTCGTACTTCGTTGGCTGAATCAGCATGTCTAAGCGCATCTTCATAGGTGATTTCACCAGCTTGGTATAGGTCGAACATTGCTTGATCGAATGATTGCATACCCATGTTGGTCGATTTTTTCATTAAGTCTTTTAATTTTTCGATTTTGCCCTTTCGGATATACTCTTGAGCCAATGGTGAGTTAATTAATACTTCCACAGCGGCACGGCGACCATTACCATCTGGAGTTGGAATGAGTTGTTGAGCAATCATTGCTCGCATGTTTAAAGACAAATCCATCAATAATTGTTCACGGGCATCTTTAGGAAAAAAGTGGAGTACCCGGTCCAGTGCTTGGTTGGCATTGTTGGCGTGTAATGTAGCTAAACACAGGTGACCTGTTTCAGCAAAGGTGACTGCTTGTTGCATGGTTTCTTTGGTCCGAATCTCTCCTATCATGATCACATCAGGAGCCTGACGCAGGGTGTTTTTCAATGCCACTTCAAATGATTCAGTATCTAAGCCTACTTCACGCTGTGTAATGACGCAACCCTGGTGTTCATGAACATATTCAATGGGATCTTCAATGGTGATGATGTGACCAGTGGTGTTGACATTTCGGTAACCAATCATAGCTGCCAAAGATGTTGATTTACCTGTGCCAGTACCACCAACGAAAATTATGATACCGCGCTTGGTTAATGCCAGTTCTTTTAACACTTCGGGTAGTTTCAATGATTCAAAGGTTGGAATTTTGGTTTCAACTCGACGAATGACCATGCCTACGGCATTTCTCTGGTAGAAAGCAGACACCCTAAAGCGACCAACTGATGATACGCCGATGGCAAAATTACATTCGTGTGTTCTTTCAAATTCCTCTTTTTGGTAAGGAGACATGATGCCGGTAACCATGTCTCGAGCCTGTGCCTTGTTTAACGGTTGCTGGGTAATGGGTATGACTCGACCGTGTATTTTAATACTGGGTGGTAAGTTGGCGGTGATAAATAAATCCGATGCTTTTTTGTGCACCATGAGTTTGAGGTATGAATTGAAGTCCATCAGTTAAGTACCTGTGTTCGTTATTAATCAAAATCTTCTTTTTTTACGGCTCGGCTTCTGGCCTGTGGTTTGGATATCAGGCCCTTACGAACCAATTCAATGAGGCATTGGTCCAAGGTCTGCATACCAACAGCTTGTCCGGTTTGAATAGAGGAATACATTTGAGCCACTTTGTCTTCACGAATTAAGTTTCGGATGGCTGGTATGCCAATCATAATTTCGTGAGCAGCGACACGTCCACCACCCACTCTTTTAATCAGTGTTTGGGCGACCACTGCGCGCAATGACTCTGATAACATAGAGCGAACCATCGGTTTTTCACCGGCTGGAAATACATCAATGATACGGTCAATGGTTTTAGCTGCAGAGGTGGTGTGCAATGTACCAAATACTAAGTGGCCAGTTTCCGCTGCGGTCAGTGCTAAACGAATGGTTTCTAGGTCACGTAACTCACCAACCAGAATGATGTCTGGATCTTCACGTAACGCCGATCGCAGGGCATTTTCGAAGCTGCGAGTGTCTCGATGAACTTCCCGCTGATTGATTAAGCATTTGTTACTGGTATGGACAAATTCAATTGGGTCCTCAATTGTTAGGATGTGGCCATGTTCTTTTTTATTCAGGTAGTCAATCATAGCTGCCAAGGTGGTTGATTTACCTGAACCAGTTGGCCCTGTCACTAGAATTAACCCCCGAGGAACATCGATTATGTCTTTGAAGATGGCTGGGCAGTTAAGGTCTTCAAATGTCAGAATCTCGGTTGGAATAGTTCTGAATACAGCGCCACTGCCTCTATTTTGGTTGAATGCATTGACACGAAAACGTGCCAAGCCAGGAATTTCAAATGAAAAATCTATTTCGTAATGTTCTTCATATTCTTTCCTTTGGTAATCATTCATGATGTCATAGATCATGTCATGTAATTCCTTGTGTTCCAAGGGTGGTAAGTTGATCCTTCTGACATCACCGTCTACCCGGATCATAGGTGGCAGCCCAGCTGACAAGTGTAAGTCGGATGCTTTGTTTTTTACAGTGAACGCCAGTAACTCCGCAATGTCCATCACTCATTTCTCATATTGAACGGTAATTGAGTTTAGCTTCGTTAAGTGATAAATTCCAGTGACTTTTTAACATTTCATTGAAACCCTATGAAGAAATTAATCAAGTTGTTGTTACTTGCTTTGTTAATTGCGGGATGTCACCAAAATGGTCACATAGTCAAAGTTAATGATCAAACATTTTATGTTGAGCTGGCAGAAACGGATCAAGATCGGGCTATGGGTTTGATGTATCGGAAGCACATGCCGGATAATGAAGGTATGTTGTTTATTTTTCCCACGGAAGGTTCTCGTGCTTTTTGGATGAAAAACACACTGATTCCGTTGGACATTTTATATTTTGATCGTCACAAAAGGCTTGTCAGTCAGAGTCTCAATACACCTCCGTGTAAAAACACCATTACTCGTTGTCCTAGCTACCCGAGCGATAAACCTGCCCAGTTTGTTTTAGAAATCAATGCCGGCTTGACTCAAAAATATGGTATTAAAATGGGTGATGTTTTCGAAATTCATAGAAAATAATAAGGCAAGTTTTAATATTTTGTTAAAAATAGTATGATGTTGGGCGGATGATCGATTGCTGCACGTTGTTTTGTGGCTTAAAAATATATAATTTTGGGAACAATAATGAAACTTAAAACTCTGTTTTTGATGTCGATGTTGAGTGTGACACCAGCTGCACTTGCTAGTCTTGATGAAAAAATTAACAATGCCGTCGCGCCAGTATTGGGCAAATTCACTGGTTTAATTTTTTCCACTGTACCTTTTTTTGGTGTGGCTGTTCCTTGGGTAGTCGTTTGGTTGGTAGTGGCAGCCACATTTTTTACCCTGTATTTTAAGTTCATTAATCTGCGAACTTTTGGTCACGGTTATGCCTTAATCAGAGGTAAATATGATTATGCCAATGCGCCGGGCGAAGTGTCTCATTTTCAAGCGTTATCAACAGCACTCTCAGGAACCGTTGGGTTAGGGAACATTGCAGGGGTTGCAGCAGCCGTCAGTATTGGTGGTGCAGGTGCTACTTTTTGGATGATTGTTTGTGGCTTTTTGGGTATGTCATCCAAGTTTGTAGAATGTACTTTGGGTGTTAAGTACCGAGATATTTTACCTAATGGTCATGTTCATGGTGGACCCATGCGCTATTTAACGAAGGGGTTTGCGGAAAGAGGCATGGCGGGCTTTGGTAAGGTTCTGGCGATCATATTTGCCATCATGTGCATTGGTGGGTCTCTAGGAGGGGGCAACATGTTTCAGGTCAATCAAGCTTTGGAGCAAGTAGTCAGCATCACTGGTGGTGAAGGTTCATTTCTTCATCAAAATGGCTGGGTTTTTGGTTTGGTTGTTGCTGTTTTGATTGGTATTACTATCATTGGCGGTATTAAGAGTATTGGTCGAGTTACCTCCAAATTGGTGCCATTTATGGGTGTTATCTATGTGACTACGGGGCTGGTTGTTATCTTGATGAATATGACTCATGTACCAGCCGCTTTTGGTGCCATTATTGAGGGCGCTTTTTCATCTCAGTCAGCTTTTGGTGGTTTGGTCGGGGTCTTGATCGTTGGTTTCCAGCGTGCTGCTTTTTCAAATGAGGCGGGTATTGGTTCAGCTTCCATTGCACACTCTGCAGTCAAAACAGATCATCCGGTCACTGAAGGATTGGTGGCTTTATATGAACCATTCATTGACACTGTGGTGGTATGTACCATCACCGCTTTGGTAATAGGTGTTGCTGGATTTATTCCTGAAGAACCAGTGGCTGGTGCTGGTATTGCGTTGACTTCAGCTGCTTTTGCTTCGTCTATTTCTTGGTTTCCATACGTGTTGACCATAGCGGCTGTATTGTTTGCTTTTTCTACTATGATTGCTTGGTCGTATTATGGTTTACGTGCGTTTAACTTTTTGTTTGGTCATGGTAAGGCACAGGATATGACCTATCACGTTGTGTTTCTGGCTTTTGTGATCTTGGGTTCTTCCATGAGTTTGAGTGCTGTCATTGGGTTCTCTGATGCCATGATTTTTGCCATGTCTGTACCTAATCTGATTGGTTTATATTTTCTGGCTCCTGTCGTCAAACGTGAATTGAGCAGCTATATGGCCAAAATTAAGTCCGGGGAAATCAAACCAAGCGCTTAATCTGATACTTTAAACTTACCAAAAGGAAGCGCAAGTTATCTGCTTGCGCTTTTTTGTGTTTTTCGATTATGTCTTTGGTTGTAGAATTTTTTCAAATCATAGACAATGACCACCCATAACAACAATGAATAAAAAATCATGACAATCAAAGTAGCAATTAATGGTTTTGGTCGTATTGGAAGGTGTATTTTGCGGGCCTTTTACGAATCTCAAGGCCAGCATGACATTGAAATTGTAGCTGTAAATGATCTGGGCTCAGTTGAGGCGATGTTATATTTAACCCAGTATGACAGCACGCACGGCCGTTTCAATGCTGATGTGTCGCTTTCGGGTGACCATTTGGTAATCAATGGTGACCATATCAGGCTGTGCGCTGAAAGCGATCCGGATAATCTGCCTTGGGCCGCTTTAGATGTCGATGTGGTTTTAGAATGTACCGGTCGGTTCCGTGAACGAGCAATGGCAGCAAAGCACATTCAAGCAGGTGCTAAAAAGTGTATCATTTCAGCACCTGCCAATGGCGCAATTGATGCCACTGTAGTGATGGGTGTTAATGATCACATGCTAACAGCGGAACATTCGGTGATTTCCAATGCGTCCTGTACCACCAATTGTCTATCGCCATTGGTGAAACCGTTACATGAAGCCATTGGTGTTGAGTCAGGATTGATGACTTCAATTCATGCTTACACCAACGATCAACTGTTAATTGATAATTACCATAAAGATGTCAGGCGAGCCCGTTCAGCGACAATGAGTCAGATTCCTACCAAAACTGGTGCAGCAGCTGCCATTGGTTTAGTGTTGCCTGAACTAGAAGGTCGACTCGATGGTTACGCTATGCGAATACCAACCATTAATGTTTCTGCTGTCGACTTGACATTTCTTGCTTCCCGGGAAACTTCAGTTGAAGAGGTTAATGATGTGATCAAATCTGCAGCGGCGCAATCACAGGTTTTGCAATATAATGATTCACCCTTAGTGTCAGTGGATTATAATCATTCTCCTTACTCCTCTAATTTTGATGCCACCATCACTCGGGTAATGCCTGGTAACCTCGTCAAAGTTTTGTCTTGGTATGATAATGAATGGGGTTTTGCTAACAGGATGTTGGATGTTGCAGAGGTTTTGATGCGAGCTAACAATCGGTAAGTTGATATGAGTAAGACATCGACGATTTTAACAATGAACCAGCTAGACTTAACCGGCAAACGCGTATTGATTCGACAGGATTTGAATGTCCCTATCAAAGCGGGAAAAATCACCAGTGACAAAAGGATTAAAGCCTCTTTACCGACACTCAAACAAGCGTTGGCACAAGGTGCAGCGGTAATAGTGATGTCTCATCTGGGGCGACCCAATGAAGGCCATCCTGACCCGGCTTTTTCATTACAACCAGTCGCTGATTATCTCAATGAAGCATTAGGACAATCGGTTCGTCTGATCAGCGATTGGGTGACAGGTGTGGCCGTTGAGCCTGGTCAGCTTGTGTTGTTAGAAAATGTTCGCTTTAATGAAGGCGAAAAAGCCAATGATGAAATTTTGTCAAAACAAATGGCTGCTTTGTGTGATGTCTTTGTTATGGATGCTTTTGGTACCGCTCATCGTGCTCAGGCGTCTACTTGTGGTGTTGCGAAATTTGCTGCCGTTGCTTGTGCTGGTCCTTTGTTGGTAAGCGAGTTGGAAGCATTGACTAAGGCATTGGATAACCCGGTTAGACCTATGCTGGCTGTTGTTGGTGGTTCAAAAGTATCTACCAAGCTGACAGTTTTGAAAACATTGATAAACAAAGTCGATCAATTGATCGTAGGTGGGGGCATAGCTAACACTTTCATCGCTGCAGCAGGACATCCCATTGGGAAATCGTTGTATGAAGTTGATTTGATCGAAGAAGCTCAACACTTAATGGCCAAAGTTAAGGACCGTGGTGGAGAAATCCCTATTCCAACCGATGTGGTGGTAGCCAAACAGTTGAGTGAAGATGCAGAAGGCATCATTAAGGCTGTTGATCAAGTAGTTGATGATGAAATGATTTTGGACATCGGTCCAGAAACAGCCAGTCGCTTTGCTGCCATGGCTCAAGCTGCTGGTACAGTGGTTTGGAATGGTCCTGTTGGTGTGTTTGAGTTTGACCAGTTTGGCCATGGTACCGAAATATTAGCACAAGGTATTGCAGCGGGTCAGGGGTTTTCCATCGCTGGAGGAGGAGATACCCTGGCGGCTGTTGATAAATATGGCGTTGAGCCCCACATATCGTATATTTCCACAGGCGGGGGTGCTTTTTTGGAGTTTTTAGAAGGCAAAGAGTTGCCGGCTGTGACGATTTTAAAACAAAAGAATTGTAAATAAGGTATTCACCATGACTGATAAATTGAATGAAATGATAGAAACTGCGGCTGCTATGGTCGCCAAAGGGAAGGGCATCTTAGCCATTGATGAAAGTACCGGCACTTGTCAGAAACGATTTGACTCCATTGGTGTTGAGTGTACATTTGAAAACCGCAGAGATTATCGACATATGTTGTTGAGCACTGAGCATATAAGTGATCATATTTCAGGAGCCATTTTATTTGATGAAACTTTACGTCAGAGTTCTGAGGATGGTGTGCCTTTGGTAAAAATCATGCAAGACAATGGTGTTATTCCTGGTATTAAGGTAGATAAAGGTGTGCATCCTCTGGCTGGTTTCGAAGGTGAAAAAATCACCGAAGGTCTTGATGGGTTGCGTGATAGACTGGTTGAATACTATGACCTTGGTGCGCGTTTTGCCAAATGGCGTGCAGTCATCACCATTGATGAGATTAACCCTTCACAAACCTGTATTGATGCCAATTGTCATGCGCTGGCCCGTTATGCAGCATTGTGTCAAGAAGTTGGTCTGGTACCTATGGTTGAACCTGAAGTATTGATGGATGGTGATCATGATATTGCTACAGCCTATGAAGTTACTGAACTGACTTTAAAAACATTATTTGAACAGCTTTATGAACACAATGTGATATTGGAAGCTTGTATCCTGAAATCGAGTATGGTCGTTTCAGGCGCTGACTGTTCAGAACAAGCAGATATCGAAGAAGTAGCAGAGGCTACATTGAATTGTTTTTTTAACACCATACCTGCTGCATTGGCTGGTATCGTATTCCTTTCTGGTGGACAATCTGAGATCGAAGCGACAGAGCATTTGAATGCCATGAACCAGGTTGACAAGCTGCCTTGGCCTTTGAGTTTCTCTTACGGACGTGCTTTACAGGCGTCAGCACTGAAGGTTTGGGGGTCGAGCCCCAAAGAGAATATTAGAGCAGCACAAGCTGAGTTATCGCATCGGGCACGAATGAATGGTTTAGCTACCATGGGCGAATACGACGGCAAGCTCGAAAACGAATAACAACGACCACTATCCGATTCTCATCAATCGACATGCCCCTGGGTTGCTAACCACATGACCCACCAGGGGTTTAACCGTTAAAACGGGGACAGAAATATGGGCTTAAGAGAAGACATCAAGCAGGCAGCACTGGATTATCACCAGTACCCGGTGCCTGGAAAAATTAAAATCACCGCCACCAAAGCCTTAACCACACAGAAAGATTTGTCATTGGCTTATTCGCCGGGTGTGGCAGCCCCCTCAGAAGCCATTGCAGCTGATCCAGGTAAGGCAGCAGATTACACTGCCAGAGGTAATATGGTCGCTGTGATAACTAATGGCACAGCAGTACTCGGGCTCGGTGATATTGGTGCTTTGGCGGCCAAACCTGTCATGGAAGGCAAAGGCGTTTTATTCAAAAAATTTGCAGGCATCGATGTCTTTGATATTGAGATCGATGAAAAAGATCCCGACAAACTGGTTGAAATCATAGCTGCTTTAGAGCCTACATTTGGTGGTATTAATTTGGAAGATATTAAGTCCCCAGAGTGTTTTTATGTGGAAGAGAAGCTCAAAGACCGGATGAGTATTCCAGTTTTCCACGATGACCAACACGGTACTGCGATCATTACAGGTGCAGCCGTAAGCAATGCCCTAAAAGTGGTTAATAAAGACATCAGTCAAGTTAAGTTAGTTACTTCGGGAGCTGGAGCGGCTGGTATGGCCTGTTTGGAGTTACTGGTCACTTTGGGTATGAAAGAGGAAAACATCATAGTTTCTGATTCTCAAGGTGTTTTATATGAGGGTCGAGAGGATTTAGATTCTGATCGAAAAAAAGCATTTGCACAAGGTGTTAAAGACCAAACATTAAGTGAGGCTTTGGTGGATGCTGATTTATTTCTTGGTGTTTCTGTGGCGGGTGTACTCAGTCCAGAAATGATTATGCCGATGGCCAAAGATCCCATTATTTTGGCATTGGCTAATCCAGTGCCAGAAATTATGCCAGATGAAGCGATGGCAGTCAGACCTGACGCCATTATTGCGACAGGACGGTCAGATTATCCCAATCAGGTTAATAATGTGCTATGTTTTCCCTACATTTTTCGAGGTGCTTTGGATGTGGGTGCCACGGTCATCAATGATCAAATGAAAGCGGCTTGTGTGCATGCATTGGCCGACTTGGCACAAATGGAAGTTTCAGATGTTTCCACCAAAGCTTATGGAGGAAAAGAGTTGAAGTTTGGTCGTGAATACCTTATTCCTCAACCCTTTGATCCACGGATTTTATTGCATGTGGCACCTGCCGTTGCTAAAGCAGCTATGGACAGTGGTGTAGCCACAAGGCATATTGAAGATTTGGATGCTTATCGCCATACCTTAACTGAGTTTGTTTACCAGAGTGGTCTTTTGATGCGGCCGATTTTCGATGCTGCGCGTAAAAATCCGAAAACAGTGGTATTAGCAGAAGGTGAAGATGAACGTGTCTTGCGTGCTGTCCAAACCATCATCGGTGATGGTTTGGCCTTTCCTATTCTGATAGGTCGTCCCGATGTGGTTAACTCGAGAATCAAACGCATCGGACTTAATTTGCAAATTGGCAGAGATTTTGAGTTGGTTAATCCTCAAGATGATCCTCGGTTCAAGGATTATTGGATGCTTTATCATAGTATCATGGAGAGACAGGGTGTTAGTCCCGAAATTGCTAAAGCAGTGGTTCGGACTCGCACTACAGTCATCGCAGCATTGATGGTCAAAAGAGGAGAAGCAGATGCCATGTTAGCAGGGTTGACTGGACGTTATCATAAAGTGCTACAACACATCATTGATATCATCGGTTTAAAATCGGGAACACCTGCATCGTTAAGTGCTGTAGCTACCGATATGGGTAATTATTTCATCACCGACACCAATGTCAGTGCAAATCCTAGTTGCGATGAAATTGTTAATATGACTCTTAGTGCGGCCGAATTAATCAAAGCGTTTGGTAAAACTCCTCGTGTGGCCTTAATGTCATATTCAAATTTTGGTTCAAGGCGTGGGGAAAGTCCCGAAAAAATGAAGCAGGCCTTAGAACAGCTAAGAGTAATAGCGCCTGATTTGGCGGTAGAAGGTGAAATGGATGCTGAATACGCATTATCCCCCCATGTTCGGGCGCAGGTTTTTCCTAATTCGACATTCAACCAAAGGGCCAATCTTTTGGTGATGCCCAATCTAGATACTGCCGCTACTGCTTTGAGCATGATAAGATATTTTTCAGGTGGCGTGACTGTCGGACCTATACTTATGGGTACCAAACAACCTGCTCATGTATTGAGCCCGTCATCATCGGTCAGGCGAATCATCAATATGGTGGCTATTGCCACAGTGGATGCGCAACAAGCAGAGGACTCAAAGAATGACTAACATCAAAACACAAAAAGACCTTGATCCGGTTGAAACACAAGAATGGCTAGATGCATTGACAGCAGTCATTAACGAAGAAGGTCCAGAGCGTGCTCATTTTTTGATAGAACAATTGATTGATCTGAACCGTCGCTCTGGGGGACATTTACCTTACCAGGCGACAACAGCCTATTTAAACACCATTCCTGTGGGTGAACAAAAGCCATCACCAGGCAACAACGAATTGGAGACCCGAATTCGTGCTATTATTCGATGGAATGCCATGGCTATGGTTGTTCGCGCCAATCGCCGACCCGGTGCCTTGGGTGGTCACATTGCTTCTTTTGCCTCCGCAGCCACCATTTATGATGTTGGTTTTAACCATTTCTTTCGTGGCTCCGACCACCCTTCTGGTGGAGATTTGATGTACGTTCAAGGTCATAGTGCTCCTGGTTTTTATGCTCGAGCCTTTTTAGAAGGTCGCTTAAATGAACAACAGTTGGACAATTTTCGTCGAGAAGTCGATGGTGAAGGATTGTCATCTTATCCTCATCCCTGGTTGATGCCAGATTTTTGGCAGTTTGCCACTGTTTCAATGGGTTTAGGTCCCATCCAGGCCATTTATCAGGCACGATTCATGAAATACTTACAAAATCGTGGGTTGATCGAAAAAACCGATAAAAAAGTCTATTGCTTTTTGGGTGATGGAGAAACAGATGAGCCTGAATCATTGGGTGCTATTTCCTTGGCAGGACGAGAAAAGCTCGATAACTTGGTGTTTGTTATTAATTGTAATTTGCAACGACTGGATGGTCCAGTCCGCGGTAATGGTAAAATTATTCAAGAACTAGAGGGCGTTTTCCGTGGTGCTGGTTGGAATGTGATTAAAGTGATTTGGGGTTCCTATTGGGATAAATTACTGGCTAAAGATACCGATGGTTTATTGAGAAAACGCATGGAAGAGGCAGTCGATGGTGATTATCAAAACTACAAATCTAAAGATGGAGCCTACGTTCGCGAACATTTTTTTGGTAAGTATCCAGAACTGAAAGCGATGGTTGCTAATATGTCTGATGAAGACATTTGGCGGCTGAATCGAGGTGGTCATGATCCACATAAAATGTATGCCGCTTATGCAGCGGCCAATGAAACCGAAGGACAGCCTACCGTTATTTTGGCCAAAACAGTTAAGGGCTATGGTATGGGTCAGTCAGGACAAGCGGCTAATACCACTCATCAACAGAAAAAAATGGACACAGCATCAATTCGTCAATTCCGTGATAAATTCAGGGTGCCCATTTCTGATGATCAACTGGAATCTGTACCTTATTACAAACCAGCCGATGATTCTGAGGAATTGAGTTATTTGAAAGAACGGCGTGAAGCCCTTGGTGGCCCATTACCACGACGCCACTTTGATGTAGAATCCTTATCCATTCCTGAGCTGAAAGCATTCAATAGTATCACCAAAGGTTCTGGAGATCGTGAAATTTCGACCACGATGGCCTTTGTTCGTATATTGTCGGTATTGCTGCGTGACAAAAATATCAAAGAACGCATTGTGCCCATTCTTTGCGATGAGGGCAGGACCTTTGGGATGGAAGGCATGTTCAGACAGCTGGGCATCTATTCCCATCAAGGACAGCAGTATGAACCTGAAGATTCAGATCAGCTGATGTTTTATAAGGAATCTGCTGACGGTCAAATATTACAGGAAGGCATTACCGAAGCGGGTGCCATGTCATCCTGGATTGCTGCTGCCACGGCTTATGCCAACTATAACATGACCATGGTGCCGTTTTACATTTATTATTCGATGTTCGGCCACCAACGCATTGGTGACTTATGCTGGGCTGCTGGCGACATGCGTGCCAAAGGCTTCTTGCTCGGTGGCACCGCCGGTCGCACCACTTTGAATGGTGAAGGTCTACAGCATCAAGATGGTCATTCGCACCTGATTTCAGGAACTGTCGCTAACTGTGTGTCGTATGATCCTACCTATGCACATGAAGTGGCGGTTATTATCCAGAATGGTCTACAGCGTATGTACGTGGACAATGAAGATGTTTATTTTTATCTGACTTTGATGAATGAAAATTACAGCCATCCAGAAATGGTTGAAGGGCAAGAAGCTGGAATACTCAAAGGTTTATATCCATTGAAAACAGTAGGTAAAGGCAAAATACAGGTTCAGTTGCTAGGTTCTGGCACCATTCTTCGTGAAGCAGAGAAAGCTGCTGCAATGTTGGCCAAAGATTTTAAGGTTCAATCTCAGGTTTGGAGTGCCACCAGCTTCACTGAATTAAAACGAGATGGTCAGCGTACCCAGCGCTGGAATAGGCTCAATGCAAACAAAAAAACCAAATTAAGTCATGTTGAGCTGTGCTTGAATGAGACAGAGGGACCTGTGATTGCTGCCACAGACTATACCCATGATTTTAGTGAACAAATCAGGCCATGGGTGAGGGGTAACTACACTACACTAGGAACTGATGGTTTTGGGCGCAGTGACACCAGAGAACAACTGAGAAGTTTTTTTGAAGTGAATGCCAATCACATCGCGTACACTTCGGTGGTGGAATTAGTCAAAGTAGGCAATCTTCCCAAAACAGCGATAACCAAGGCTAAAAAATTATATCAGATCGACGAAAATGCCGCCGATCCCGTTACCCGATAAACTAGGAATAAGCATGAGTGAAAGCAAACAATTCAACGTACCTGATATTGGTGACTTTGATGCTGTCGAAGTGATTGAGGTTCTGGTTGCAGAAGGTGATCGTATTGAAGCGGAAGATCCTATCATGTCACTGGAAAGTGAAAAGGCAACCATAGAAGTACCTTGCCCTGCCAGTGGTCTGATTGAGAAACTACTGATTAAAGAAGGAGATCAAGTCTCTCAAGGAACACCGATGATTGTCGTTCAAATCTCGGATAAATCTGTTGTTGAAAAAGAAGCCAAAGAAGAAGCTGACACAACAACACCTGTTCTTCAATCAACATCAGAGAAAAGCGAGGCTAACAGTAAAATCTCCAAGCCCATGAAACCGAGCGAATCCAAAGCACCTCCTGTTCCAGAAGAAATTCCTCAGGAGCGTAAAGGAAAACTGGCTCATGCTTCTCCAGCCGTACGTAAATTTGCCCGTGAGTTGGGTGTCGATGTCAGTGTCATTACTGGCACAGGTCGCAAAGGACGCATTACTCGGGAAGATGTAAAGAACCACATCAAAACCGCCATGCAATCGGGTGGACAAACTGTCGTTACCAGTAATTTTGATGTGCCTCCATTCCCAGCTGTCGATTTTACTGAGTTTGGTGAGGTGGAAAGCCAGCCACTGTCCCGTATTCAAAAAATTTCAGGCAAATACCTCCATCGTAACTGGGTCCGTATTCCACACGTGACTCAATATGATCAAGCAGACATTACTGAGCTGGAAGCTTTCCGTCAGGAAAACAAAGCCGAAGCCAAGGAACAGGGATTCAACCTCACCCCACTGGCGTTCATGGTCAAAGCCATGGCCAAAGCATTGAAACGGTTTCCCAAATTCAATAGTTCATTGGATATTGATGGTGAAAATCTGATTTATAAAAAGTACTATCATATTGGTATTGCTGTTGACACACCCAATGGATTGGTGGTTCCTGTCATTCGTGACTGTGATAAAAAGGAAGTATTTGAAATCGCCAAAGAAATGCGTGATGTGTCAATCAAGGCCAGAGATGGTAAGCTGACACCCAACGACATGCAAGGTGGATGCATATCTATTTCATCTCTTGGCGGTATAGGTGGAACAGCTTTCACTCCGATCATCAATTCACCTGAAGTGGCTATCCTCGGCGTGTCCCGTTCTCAGCTCAAACCAGTATGGAATGGTAAAGCATTTGAACCCAGGTTAATGTTGCCCTTGTCCTTGAGTTACGATCATCGAGTCATTGATGGCGCTGATGCGGCACGTTTTATTGTTTATTTATCCAGTATTCTTTCTGATATGAAAAAGATGTTGCTTTAATTATGTTTGATAAAATTAAGGCCAAGATTCAACAGATCATTGAACAAGCGAGAAAAGCCCAGGCTGTTGGTATTGATACTCAACAATTTGACCATCCTGTCGCTAAAAAAACTGAGTGGTTCCCTCTCAAGGGTGGTGGGAGTAATTTTTGTACTCACCGTTTGGATGATTCACAAAACGATCTGTTGGTGTTCCGGGCCACTAAAGGCGCCAAATTGTTCATTGGTCTCTTTGGCTTTTTTGGCTTGTTAGGTGTGGTCATACCATTGACTATTTTTTTCACCCAACAGACTGAATGGTTTGTTTTGTTGTTTGCACTGCTGTTCGGTGGCATTTTCTTGGGCGTATCCTATTTGATGTACCATTTCATGACCATGCCACGGGTTTTTGATCGTTTTTATGGCCATTATTATCAAGGGCGTAAAAAACCCGATGAAATGAAGCCCAACCCCAAATACCCACTGGTCAATTGTAATGACATTGTTGCTTTGCAAATCATTCGTGAATACGTTCGCAGCGACAAAAGTCGTTATTACAGTTATGAATTGAATCTGGTGTTACGTGATGGCCAACGTATTAATGTTGTTGATCACGGTAAAATCGATGCCCTGCGTGAAGATGCAGAGATCTTATCCACCCACTTGGGCGTACCGGTTTGGGACGCTGCTTGATTATTGAGAGGCCTTTATGAGCAATATAATAGACATCATCATTCCAGACATTGGCGACTTTGATAACGTGCCAGTGATTGAAATCCTGGTTGCCATCGGCGATGACGTCGAAAAAGACCAATCTCTGATCACATTGGAAAGCGAAAAAGCCACCATGGAAATTCCCGCACCACAGGCAGGCACGATCGAATCCTTGACTGTTGAAGAAGGCCAAAACGTCACCAAAGGTCAAATCATTGGTCAAATGAAAGTGTCGGAATTGGCCACGACTGAACCTGTCAAAGAAGAAAAACCAGCTGCTGCCAAACCAGCAGAGGGTCAACCTCAAACAACGGAGCAGGCAGCCACTAAACCTTCAGAGTTTGATACCGAAATGTTGGTTATTGGTGCCGGACCGGGTGGTTACACGGCCGCGTTCCGGGCCGCTGATTTGGGCATGCAAACAACATTGATTGAACGCTATGACACTTTGGGTGGTGTGTGTTTGAATGTCGGTTGTATACCATCGAAAGCCTTGTTACACACCGCGGGAGTGATTCGTGAAGCGGCCCATATGGAAAAAAATGGCGTCTCTTTTGGTGCGCCGAAAATTGATCGTCAACAGCTGTTAGGTTTTAAAAATTCAGTGGTCAGTAAACTCACCAGCGGTTTGGCACAAATGGCCAAGCAGCGCAAAGTTGAGTGCATCACCGGTGAAGCGCAATTTGTTGATGCCCACACCGTTTCAGTGGGCGGCAAAAAGATCACCTTCAAAAAGTGTATCATCGCTGCGGGCTCTCAGGTCTTCAAATTACCGGGAATGCCATGGGATGATCCACGACTGATGGATTCCACTGATGCGTTGGACATGACTGAGATACCTCATTCTATGCTGATCATTGGCGGTGGTATCATCGGATTGGAGATGGCCACTGTTTATTCGGCCTTGGGTAGCGAAATCACCATAGTGGAAATGATGGATCAGATCATTCCAGGTGCCGATAAAGACCTGGTTCGGCCGCTGATGCAACACATCACAAAACAGTACAAAGAAATCAAATTGAAAACCAAGGTAACGGCCTGTGTACCGAATAAAAAAGGCTTAGAGGTCGAATTTGATGGTAAAGAGAAAGTCACTTATGATCGCGTTCTGGTGGCTGTTGGCCGTGTGCCTAATGGTAATAAACTTGATGCCGACAAAGCCGGAATCGAAGTCACTGACCGTGGTTTTATTCCTGTTGATAAACAAATGCGCACCAATGTCGATCACATCTTTGCCATCGGTGATATTGTCGGTCAGCCGATGTTGGCTCACAAAGCCACCCATGAAGCCAAAGTGGCAGCCGAAGTGGCGCATGGTGATAAGGTATTCTTCGATGCACTGGTGATTCCATCAGTGGCTTATACCGATCCTGAAGTGGCCTGGGTGGGCATGACCGAGAACGAGGCCAAAGAAAAAGGCATTGACTACGAGGTGGGCAAGTTTCCATGGGCTGCATCCGGTCGTGCCATTGGTAACGATCGAACCGAAGGTTTCACCAAGTTGTTGTTCGATCCAGAAACCAACCGCATCTTAGGTGCCGGCATCGTTGGTACTAATGCGGGTGAATTGATCAGCGAGTTGTGTTTGGCGATAGAAATGGGTTGTGAGGCTGCTGATATTGGATTAACAATACATCCACATCCGACCCTGGCGGAATCGGTCGCCATGAGTGCCGAAGCTTTTGAAGGTAGCATCACGGACTTGTATTTACCAAAGAAGAAATAGCCAACTGGTCTTGAAGCGGACTCACTTAATGTATTTAAGTTCTCGCTTTGGGGTCTGTTTTCAGTCGTAAGGTGATTTGTATTTAGCCGTGATCTCTTTGATCACTTGACCTTCTTCAAAATCTTTGGGTGCTTTGGCGATGATGCGCAATGATCTGGCGATGTCGGTTAATTGTTTGTTTATTTGAACGACTTGTCGCCATTGTTGATAAAAAACAACGACCATCAGAAGACACAAAGCGACCACAATACCGCCGATGCCAATCATTATTTCTGCTGTCACGACAAAATCCGCATTGGAGAATAGACCATTATAATGGATTCAGTGTTTATCCGATATCAATATAGTTCAGCTACCTATGGTTAATCATAGCCATTCATGAATATCAAATCTGAAATCAGCGGAGCCTGAGGTTCAGGCGCTGTGATCCCGCCCACAGCGACAGTGGTTTGTACCTGATAACTGTGGCCCGGAGCAATGGGGCCGCTAAACCATTGAAAAGCGGTGCCTATATCAGCAGGGCCAAAACCATCACCACCTTCATTAGATAGATCATCCAAGTCTTGATCAACAATTAGTTGATTAAAAATTACAAAATCATGATCTATCTGATAGCGATCATTGTCGCCTGCTCGAAACTCCAGCTGATAAGGGTTATCTGTTTGCCTGATATGACTGCTGTCATTATTGACCAAGTGAGCAATATCATTACTTGGCCCATTTAGATCGAATTTACCGTGATTAAATAAGCTGATGTCGATATCTTCATCATTTAAATTAGTGATTTTCATCGTGCTGGTTAGAATGGCCTGGTCAGGATTAAGACCCGTTTGATCGATTACATGTGTTAAATCGGCCCTGAAACCCTTATCCGCTAAATTGAGCCAAGTCATGGTCACAGCTTTACCTTGATCGCTGTAAAGGGCATAATTTGGTGCTGGATCATTAAAAGCATATTCTCGACTTTCATTGCCCAATCGATAATACCATCGAAATCTATCCATATAATCTATATCAGTGACTAAATCAGCTCCCCAACCGATCAAACCCGTTTTGTAATAGGCCTCGCCATCACTGATCTGAACTTGAGGTGAGTTGATGTACAATGTTGCACCAGTGACATTGCCAAAACCACTATCGGTATTATCGTACACGTACAATGTCCAAGTACCGTTGGGGTTTTCGATGTGACTGAATGCCTCATTCATCGAGGTATGTAATCCGGCATCAGCTGTTCCACCCATTGCTGTGGTTCGATAGGAGGCTGCTGGCATTACATCATTTCCGCCAAGGTTAGCTGCCACAAACCACCAGTTGTTGTACCAAAATTCGGAGGCCGAATCCGTGAATACATAAGTGCCATCTAGATCAGTAATATCCCCCACACATTCACCTTCAAATGCACCTGTTTGACCGAACAGTAAATGGCGGGTCTGATCAGGGGCCTCTAACTCGACAATTAACTGTCCGACAGCATCATGTTCAATGGTCATTTTAAGCGCTACTCTCTGCACAGCGGTATTGTTTTCTACGTCGAAAGTGATGGCCAACGGTTCGCCCAATTCACCACATTCACCTGGACCATCAGGAATGTTATCATAACCTGATCCGTAGTATTGGAATGCCAGCACTGCTGATGAGCAGCAGCATAGGGCAAAAATAACGATGTATTTGTTCATAACAAAGGATTTTTTTTCAACAACTACCACAACCATCGAAATTTTTCACATTTCGGGGTCAAAAATCCTAATTATTTTTGATCACTTGAGGTGTTGTTGGTGATTTGAATCCATTTTATGGGCTTGTTGATTAACAGAAATGCCCTTAAGTTAAAGCAATATAAAAAGACATCACAGGTTTGATTTATAGGCAGTTATTCGTCAGAATATGCGGCCATGATTAAATTCAACGATCTGAGCCTGCGCCGGGGCCATAAACTGTTGTTCGAAAATGCCAATGTGGTTATCCATGCGGGACAGCGGGTCGGCTTAACGGGTGCCAATGGAACAGGTAAGTCTAGCCTCTTTGCTTTGTTGATGGGTGGTCTTCAGGCAGATTTGGGCGATTGTCAGCTACCAGCACAATGGCGAATTGCGCATGTCAAACAAGAAACACCAGCGTTAGAACAAACGGCATTGGATTATGTACTCGATGGTGATGTCACTTTCCGGCAATTAGAACAACGGATTGCCCATGTTACGGAGAATGAGGCGCATGAACTGCTGGCAGAATTGTACGCGGAGATGGAACAAATGGGTGGTTATGTTGCCCATGCCCAAGCCGGTCGATTACTGCATGGTCTTGGCTTTGCTCCAGATGAAGAATCCCAACCAGTGTCATCGTTTTCAGGTGGCTGGCGAATGCGACTGAATTTGGCACAGGCCCTGATGTGTCGTTCGGACTTATTGTTGCTCGATGAGCCCACCAATCACCTTGATTTAGAGGCAGTGGTGTGGTTATCCGATTGGCTTAAACGATATCAAGGGACCTTGTTGTTGATTTCTCATGACCGAGATTTTTTGGATGCGGTGGTTGGTCATGTGTTACACATTGAACAGCAAAAATTGACCCTGTACACAGGGAATTACAGTGATTTTGAACGAACCAGAACAGAACGATTGGCATTGCAACAAGCCATGTTTGAGAAACAGCAAAAGCAAATTGCTCATATGCAATCTTTTGTTGACCGTTTTCGCTACAAAGCGACCAAAGCCAAGCAGGCCCAAAGTCGCTTGAAAGCTTTAGAGCGCATGGAAACCATCGCTGCTGCTCAAGCGGAAAACCCCTTTCATTTTGAGTTTTTCCCTTGTCAGCATCTCAAACATCAGATTATTGAATTGGAAAATGCCATCATTGGCTATGACGATCATGATGTGTTCTCTGATCTCAGTTTTTCGGTTACCGCAGGTGCCAGAATTGGATTGCTAGGACGTAATGGAGCGGGTAAATCAACCTTGATTAAGGCACTGTCCGGAGAGTTGCCATTGAAATCGGGCGAACGCAAAACAGCCAAAGACCTGAGATTAGGCTATTTTGCCCAACATCAACTGGAACAGTTACAAACTAATGACACCGCCATCGAGCATGTGATGGCTTTGAATCCCAAAGCAACAGAACAAGAAGTAAAGAACTTTTTAGGTGGCTTTGGTTTTCAGGGTGAAAAAGCCGATACTGCGATCGCACCCTTTTCGGGTGGTGAAAAAGCACGGTTGGCGTTGGCTTTGATTGTTTATCAACGGCCGGATTTGTTATTGCTTGATGAGCCGACTAATCACCTTGATTTAAATATGCGTGATGCCATCAGTTTTGCTTTACAAAACTACCAAGGGGCTGTGATTTTGGTGTCGCATGATCAACACATGCTTAACAGTGTGGTGGATGAAATGGTTTATGTTCTGGATGGCGATATCCACAGTTTTGATGGTGACATAGCCGCCTACCAGCAGCACATCAAAGCACAGCTCAAAGCATTGGAATCCAAACAGTCACTGAATGAGAAAGTCAGTAAGAAGGAAGTACATCAAGCCACTAAAGCACAAAGAAATCGGCTCAACAAGTTGGAAAAGTTGATTGATCGATACACAGATCAGTTGGCACAATTGAATCAGCAAATGGCCAGTGATGAGGCTTATCTGCCCGAAAACGCAGAACAATTGCAAAAATGGATTGAACAATCAACACAACTGAAAACAGAACTTGAGACCGCCGAATGTGAATGGATGGAATTATCAGAAATACTGGACTGTTGATGGTCAGGGCACCTGATTTATTCAGAATGAAGATCCTGGTTGTTCCAAGAATGCCAACTCTTCAGCCGTAGATTCACGGCCTAAGATGGCATTGCGGTGAGGGTAACGACCAAAGCGAACAATGATGTCTCGGTGTTTGATTTCAAATTCCATATTAGGTAAATCCTTGAATAGCTTCATTGCCTGGTCATGAATTAATAGGGATTCAGAATGCATATAAGGCATGTACAAAAAGGGTTTTTGTTGATCAGTCAATTTCAAATCATCACCGACCGATACCGCTGCTTGTGCCAGCGCCAATGCCAGAGGATCACTGGCAAAAGATGCCGGTAAATCACGGTACATATTGCGTGAAAATTGATCCAAGACAATGACCTCAGCCAAGCGACCTTCAGCACTTGTGCGCCAGCTAAATAATTCACCAGCCATCGCCGCCTGATGAGTTAACTCAAAACGTCGTTTAATGGTTTCATCCAGTTCGAGGTCTTTAATCCACCACTGTTTAGGTGTTAATTCTTCGAACCAAAAATTTAAAATATCATAGGGTTTCATGGTGGTGATGATAACATATCTGCTGTGAGCGTTGTTTATTATCAGCTTCAACTAAATAGACTGATTTGCTTGGTTTGGGATATGAAAATTAAACTCGACAACTTGAAAAGTGATGAAATAGCACAATTTCTTGAAGCACATCTTGATGATATGAGGTCGGTCTCACCCCCTGATAGTAAACATGCTTTGGATATTGATGCATTGCGTTCACCTGGAATTACTTTTTGGTCGGTTTACGAGGGCCAGAAGCTTGTGGGGTGTGGAGCACTGAAAGAAATTGATTCGTTGAATGGGGAAATTAAGTCGATGAGGGTCTGTGATTCGGTTAGAGGAACAGGATTGGGCTCAAAGATATTGACTCATATCATTGATGCAGCAAAGGGGAGAGGTTATGTCACGCTCAAGTTGGAAACAGGATCAATGCGTTTCTTTGAACCAGCAAGAAAATTATACCTCAAACACGGCTTTAACTATTGCCCTCCATTTGGTACTTATCAACCGGATCCGAATAGTGTTTTTATGGAGTTGCAAATTATCCAATGACAAGATAAATTGCTGTCAAACAGTGCCTTTTAACAAAGGTGATGATGATTTTGTAAAATCAACTAAGCACATTTAACCTTATCTTCTCACTTTCAACACTGTAGCCTTTTAATAAAAAGTAGGAAATGTTAAAGAAATCTATAGAAAACAGTACTGCGCCATTGGGTACAAAAGAACTGATTGCCATTGCTCTGGGAGGTATGGTTGGTGGCGGTATATTTGCCATTCTTGGTTTATCCGTTGAACATGTTGGTAATGCGACGCCCATTGCTATTCTCATTGGTGGTCTGCTGGCGTTATCGGCTGCCTATTCTTATGTAAAACTGGCGTTATATTATCAGGATGAGGGGGCTACTTATTCTTTTTTTAAAAAAACATTTGCTGGTTCCCATTTTGCTGGAGCCGCAGTGGGTTGGTTAGTTACCTTTGGTTACATCAGTACCCTGGCTTTGTATGCGTTTACTTTTTCATCTTATTTTTGCACCGCTTTTATCATGGCTGATGACCCTTGGATTCGCCGGATGGTTGCAGGATTGGTGATTCTGTTCTTTGCTGTTGTTAATTTGACCAGCGTCAAGGGCATGGGTAAGCTCGAGGATGTGATCGTTTATGTCAAGATTGTCTTATTGGTGTTGATTTCAGTTTTGCTCATCAATGTGGGTGATGTGCATCATGCATTTCCAATGATTAATGTGGGCACGTCATGGTCTGGAATCCTGGTTGTTGCTGCAGTCACTTTCGTGGCTTACGAAGGATTTCAATTAGTTATTCATGCTTATAATGAAATGGATAGACCACAGCGTAATATTCCAAAAGCGATTTACAGTTCAATAGTCATTGCAACATTAGTTTATATCATTCTGGCAGTGGCTGCGATAGCATCGATCCCAAAGACAGAGTTGATCGCAGGGAAAGAGTATGCACTTGCTGCAGGGTCGGAAAAATTGTTGGGAAGCTTGGGTTATCATGCTGTCATTTTTAGTGCTTTACTTGCTACATCCAGTGCCATCAATGGTACACTTTTTGGTGCTTCTCGGTTAATGGGAGTTATTGCAGATGATGGATATTTCCCCAAAATATTGTCTACCCGAATTCGAGGACACATACCAAGCAATGCGATCTGGATCATGACGATACTATCGTTTTTGCTGATACTCAGTGGAGGGTTGCGGCTTATATTGGAATTTGGCAGTGTGACCTTCATTGTGGTGTCGTTCTTAATGGCTCTTGCTAATTTTAAAATTCGTAACAAGACCCATTCACATGTCATTCCCACATTGATAGCGATGATCTGCCTTTTTGTGGCAGCGGTGGCTATCCTTTTATTTGAATTCATGCACTCACCACAACAGCTGTTTTTCATTTTCACTATTTATATTATTTTGATTATGGGAGCTCTGATCCAGTCTAAATGGCATGATGGTATCGATAAGAAGCACTCAGCTAACGGAGACAGCCGTGGGTGAACTAAGTCAACTTAAAGGACTCGGTCCTAAATCAGAACAGTATTTGAACGAAGTAGGCATTCATACTAAAGCACAACTTATAGAACTTGGTGCCGTCAAAACGTTTCTTAAGTTAAAAGAAGAGTGCAGCATCAAGCCCAACCTCAATTTCCTTTACGCAATGGTTGGTGCACTTGAAAATAAATCTTGGTTACATATTGCTCAAGAGGAAAGGGGTAGATTGTTAATGGAATTAGAAGGTTATCAAGAGTTAGCAAAGATGTTCGTTACTGAAGATGTTAAAACAGAATGATTATCAGCCGAGTGAGAAGTTATCCTAAATTAATGTTATAGCGAACTTAAGCAATGACTTATTGTCCCTTCTATTAGAGACTTTTGCTCGATTGGTACAACAGTCAAAACATGTCTGAAAAGCACCAAATCTGCGTAATTAGTCGAACCTGAAAAATGCATAAGTTATTGTTGGATAAGATAAATTTATTACAATCTCCATATTTTTTCGACCAGAAAACAAGTGTTTCAATGCATTTTTATTCGCCGCTTCCATGCGACTCTCAGGCTAACGTGAAATAAGTTTTCCAGAAACTTTTTTCTCATCGGCGGTGTGACACAAGGACGTGCCACCTTGAGCCATCAGGCTCAAGTAAGGTCAAAAAACATCAGCAAAATCACACTTTTGCGTTTAAGTGTTTTTTGACCGATGCTGGAAAAGGCCAGGAAGGACTTTTTCAGGACTGACTAATTAAAACTTGCTAATAACTGGTTATTAGCTGTGATTCAAGCCTTAATCTGTCATTTTTCAGCCAGTTTGAATAAAGTTAAAAATCCAGTAAAATCTCTATTAATATGTTTCTTGGAGCCTGAAATTATTGTGAATTATGATAATATTTGAATTATGGTAAAAATCACTTTTTTTGTACTGTCGTTTTTTATAGAGTCGTTGATGGTTCTGCCCGGTGAAAGCTCGTATTGGCTGAAAATAAAGGGCGACAAGACTACTGGCAACGACCATTTTAAAGAGTTAACGCTGAAAGATTTTGAATGGTTAGCTAAGGAAGTTGATTATCTTAACGTCGGTTCATTGCTCTATCATCGCAGTGAAAATGGGCGACCTGTTGAACCGCTTCAGACTTTATCTCGCTTTGCTTCCGTTGAGCTATTAGAAAAGGTGATTGCCCATAAAAATCCTCGAGTACGGACCCTCGGGCTTTATGCGATTCATGAAAAAGAACAACCAAACCTGCTGCCGTTAGTATTTTCTGCTCTTCAGGATTCAGAAACTACCTTTCCATGGGAAGTATATTGGAGTCATATTCCCTTTGGTGATATGAAGAAGAGCATAGAAAGGTTGAAAAAACAAACAATTAAAGTGCGTGTGGAAGACAGCACAGTTGGTCAGCATGCTGGTGCTATCATTCAATTTTGGCAGGATACAGGTATTGATCCTTTTAATTATCAAGGTATTGCCAACCAAGATTTTATCAATGACTGGAAAGCCTTTTGGGAGTTACGCAAGGATTGTGATCACTGTGTTGCTTGGGTAAAAGCTAGGTTCAAAAGGGCTTCCTCGGGAACATCTCAACGGTCTCGTTATGGACAAACGAAAATTGAGCATCTCAAATACTCTGTAATTTGGAAGATGCCCTCACCTCAGCGTCAATTGATCTTGCTTAGGTTGGCTACTGAATGGAGACAACATCCGGATGAATTCCCTAGAGA
This sequence comes from Gammaproteobacteria bacterium, assembly GCA_030430025.1. Lineage (GTDB taxonomy): Bacteria > Pseudomonadota > Gammaproteobacteria > Xanthomonadales > Marinicellaceae > Marinicella. Next base: position 70,632 of record JAUIGR010000006.1, on the reverse strand, counting down.
GGAGTTAAGACACTTAAGTATGCTTGCTTCAGATTTTGATTTGAGGGAGGCTTGTCAACAACTTGGCCCAGAGTATCTGATGAAGATCCTCCGATTTGAGCCGCTCACCGATGATCCTGATTTACAACCTGATAGTGAAGGTTATCAGCATATTGTTCGTTGGATTTTGATGAATGTGATAGATATCCTGCCTTCAAGTGCTGCTCCAGAGCTTGTCAAACTCGGCAGGGAGCAGGAGGGTCGATTCAATTCGCCTTGGTGGTTCATTGCCGCTGCTCAGCTCGATCCAGCAAAAGCACGTGAATATTTGGATACAGCTTGGCCTCTTTTTCAAGGGGAGTATCAAAAAGATGAACGTGCTTGGTTGATGTGGGCACGCTGGAAAGTTTTGGGTATGAGAGAGTCAGATGTGATTGCCAAGTGGTTTTATAATGATCTGAAAAAATCTGAGGAAATGGTCTTTGGACATCGCCGTTTTTTGAATATGCTTCGAGGAACAGATGTTCTGACCTTGTTAGCACAACTTGCTACGGAAAAAGGTTTTCTTGGATTCAATGACTATGATCTCAGTCATTATGTTTTGGCTGTTAGTCGTCATACCCTTAATCCGCCGATTGATTGCCAGGATTATTTTGATCTGGGTAAACCTGGTCATCTTTCTGTTGAAGAGGCTCAGAAAGCCATTAGGACCTGGGCGAAAAAGGTATTAACTTCAGAGGCAACGCCAGATGTATGAGGTTAATCATAAGTAGTTTCTCTGTATAGGTGTTTGTGCCATTGAGCGCACCATTGATTATTATGATTTGAAAACAGTGTCAAGATGAAGTATTTACTTTTGTTCTTTGTTTTTTTGTCTTTACGTTCATATGCTATTGAGAGTATATGCTATGGAACCACTTCCAATGGCTATTTGGCGCATGGTGTAAAACTTCCATCGAAAGGTAATAATTATGTCAGTTATAGTTCTTTTGCCGAGGTAGCTGGGCGGACCTATGTTCATTCAAAAGTCAGGGATGTCATTATCGATGCCTACAAACATTTGGAAATTGACCAACCAACAAAGATTTTTAAATATGCTGAAACTGGATTTAAAGAGGGAGGAGCGTTCAAACCTCATAAGACGCATAGAAATGGCTTGTCTGTCGATTTTATGGTTCCGGTTGTAAATAGCAAAGGTCATTCGGTTCACTTGCCCTCACATTTGCTTAATCAGTTTGGTTATGGCATTGAATTTAACAAAGATGGCAAATATGAAGATTATGTTATTGATTACCAAGCCATGGCTGCACATCTTGTTGCTCTTGATAAGGCTGCTAAAGATAGAGGAATAGGTGTTTGGCGTGTTATATTTGATCCTCAATTACAGCCAAAGTTGCTTGCCACGTAATATCGAGATTATATTGAAAGTCACATTACATTATCAAAAAAGCGTTCATGGGTAAGACATGATGAGCATTATCATGTTGATTTTGAGGTTGAGTGTAAGTAGTTATTTTGGTAAAAAGCTGAATTTGCCGTCAGATTGTAAGTAAAGCCCGGTTTTTGGAAGAGGGTAATCCATGTAATTAAGAACACATTTCAACTCTGTTGTTTAACAGACAGCACATCTGTAGGGTCAGTTTGCTGTACTTCGATCAATTCAAAATAACTGAAAAGTTAATGCTCCAGTGGTGCTTCCAATAATTAGATTTTTTGTTTGAGACTTGCATAAATATTTGGGGGATGTTTTATGAAGTCAGTATGCTCAATTGGATGAACAGCTTACACGAAAATGCGGCGTGAGAGATCACTATTTTACTGATTTTAACGACGTCATAATCCAGTTTACCATTGTACTTCACCTATGTTATAATAAAATGAACAACAGGAGGCGATCAGCTGTTACGGACTTCTTAAGTTTGGGCTTTGGTGATTTCGATTACTCCAGGTTGTTTCGTAGCGGGTATAGTAATTAAATATCCCAACAAATAGAGTGTGTGAAATTTAAAGTGTGTGAGGTCCTTATGAACATAACTGTTAAAAGTTTTTTGTTAGTCTTTTTAATTTGTAATGCGAGTCATGCCGCAACATGGTTTGTCGGCATTGACAATAATGAGTGTCACTTTAGTGACATTCAAGCTGCTATTGATGCTTCCAGCTCAGGAGATGAAATTCGGATAGCGTCAAGTGGATCACCATATATCAATGCTTTCGCATTACCTTTTCAAATCACCCATTCCTTATCAATTGTCGGTGGCTATGAAACCTGCAGTGACGCAAACAATGACATTGAAAATAATACCATGCCAGAAATATCATCTGGCGATTTAACAATGGATGCGTTTGTGGTTGATAATGGTGGTGTACCAGCAGAGTATAGTTTCGAAAATTTAGTGGTGTCAAATAGCGATACCGGTATACTGCTTTTAGCAGTTAATGCCACTTTTTCTTTATCAAATGTGCACTTTAGTGAAAATAATATGGGCATGAATTCCACGACCACATCTGGGATAGATGTTAATGTTGATAACTCATTGTTTGAGGCAAATAGTGATGGAGCTATCTTATGTGTTTCCGGAGACTCCTCTTTTAATCTGACTAACTCAGAAATAAAGAATCACCATATCTCATCAGCAACTGGCGTTTCAGCATTAACTTTTTTGGCAGGTTGTGACGTTAATATAGAATATTCTGTCATCCAAGAAAATAGTTTCCCAGGAAATGGCGGTGCGTTGAATTTACAGGGTGGCTCTTCGGTAAACTTAACTCATGTTTTATTCAAAAACAATCAAGCTGATTCAGACTTAAATGGGTCTGGTACTGGTGGTGCGCTCTATGCCAATGACAATGTTAATATAGAGGCCCGAGCAACTTGTTTTGAAAATAATCTGGCCAGCAGGGGTGGAGCGATGGCACTATATGGAGGTTCGACAATCACTGCACGTAGAGATGTTGACAACACTGGCTGTCACCAATATAAGGGTAATACAGCACAGTTCTCCGGTGGTGTGATATACATGGAAGGGACAAGTACAACTGCAAACTTAGTTGATCCTATTATTACAGAAAACAGAGCTAATTCAGCCGTGGTAGGTGACTTGGAAGTTGGTGCCGATTTGACCCTAACTAATGCTTTGATTACATCAAATGGGGATAATGGTTCAAACAATTTCAATGATTTGAACCTATTTGAATCAGGAGTTCAAGGACAAGGAGGGTCTCTCGAATTACAGTATTCAACCATTGCAGACAATCTTGTCACTGGAGTCACTTTTAATAACGGACTTTTTTCAAGCGTTAGGGTGTCAAGCAGTATTATTTCTGAAAGTAATGGAAATATTTATCAAGCTGCCGATCCATCTGTAGGAATTTTTGAGTGTTTGATCGCTCACGAGGACCAATCATATAATGGAGTTCCTGGTACAATCTTGGTTGCAGATCCGCTGTTTGAAAACAGAACAAATGGTAACTATCGTCTTTCTTCTGTTTCACCGGCAATCGACTTTTGCTACCAACCACAATCATTAGCAGGCATTAACACTGATTATGAAGCAGACTCTCGAGGTGTTGATCACCCTGAAGTGACTGATAACCTGGGTCCGTATGACTTAGGCTTTGATGCCTTCGATCACCTCAGGTTGTTTCGTAATGGTTTTAACTTGTGTGAAATATAGACAGTAAACTAGTTTTTTAAAAACTGCTTTAAAAGAGCCACCTTTGTACCGTGTAGAAGGTGGCTTTTTACTCACCATTCAATTAATCGATTCTAAATAGATTTTTACAGCTTCTTCTAACAGAACTTGTTCTTGATATCCGAACCGTTCTTTTTTTGGGCTGTCAACATCCAAAACACCACTGATCTTATTATGTTCGAAGGGAATAACTAGCTCTGATTGACTGGCGGCGTCACAAACGATATGTCCTTCAAAATCATGCACATCAGCTACTATTTGGATTGTTTTTGTGGCAAAAGCAGTACCACAAACACCTTGGCCAATAGCAATACGAGCACAAGCAGGTTGGCCATGAAAAGGTCCTAATACCAAATGATTATTTTGTTTGATATAAAAACCCAGCCAGTTGACTTGGTTAAGGTTATGGTAGAGCAAAGAAGATAAATTGGCGGCATTTGCTAATGGATCTCTCTCTGTGGAAAGTAAAGCTTCAAGCTGCTTCAAAAGTAAATTATATGAGTCGCTCATATGTACACAATTCAATAAGTAAAAATATCATTATTTATGGCAGTTACAAATCTCATCCAACGATTACACGATTTAGAATTGAGAATGTTTCAATGGTATTATTAAGTATTATAGCAATCAACCTAAATATCAAGGTCAGTTTGTATTTCACCTTCTGCAAAAAATCCAGACCGATTGATCAAATAAGCGAATCAGTAAAATCAATTGAGGTTTTGATAAATTATAGAAGTATTCTGGCGTTGATTTTTTCATGATTGAGTATATGGTTTATAATAGCACTATTAAATCGCACCCGTATAACACACTCAAGACATGGCGTTGTACGTTTATTGGCATATTCAAAATTATTTTTTATCATTACATAAGGGATATTAATGAGGCTTATTAAATTTTCATTGGCATTTTTTTTGCCATTGTTGGCTATGGAGCTTTGGGGGGCGATTTCCCTATCTTCGATCTTATTCAGTGCTGTGTTTTGTTTGTTTTTGAGTTTTGCACTGAATGGGTTGAAACAAAATAGTTGGTGGCAATTAATCTTGAAGTTATTGTTGACGATTATTTATTTGTCGATATTGTTTTTTACTTTTTTAGAAGCAGCCATCTTCGATTTTACTGGTCAGGGGTTTACTGATGAGGTTTATTACCATGTCAGTTATGATGCCTTTCGGGTGGGTCTAGAAAAATATGGTTGGGGATTATTGGCATTAGTGATACTGATGGTGGCCGTGACTTTTGGTATCTTAAAGTGGACACGAAAGCAGATTTATTCTGTCTCGACAGGATTAATTTTCTGTGGATTAACGTTGATAGTTACCAACTTTACTGTCGAAGGCAGATTTTTGTGGGGGTGGGTTAATTATTACCAGGATGAAAAAGTTGTTGTCCCAGAAAAAACTGTTGAACAATGGAAAGAAAAAAACATCATACAGTCTGATCGTGTGCCAATGAAGCAATTGATTCAGGCTAGCATGGGCCAGAAGAATTTGATTTTGATATATCTTGAGTCATTTAATCAGTTTTTATTGGACACGCCTCCATTTCAAGCACTAACACCGGGGTTGAACCAATTGGCCACAAAGTATCAAACATTTGGTCATGAAAATTCTGCTTATGTCACCATCGAAGGTATTGTATCAAGCCAATGTGGCACGTTATTGACGATGAAAAAAGGCAATGACAGTTTAATGAGGGCCGATCAATTTTTGGTTAACTTGCCTTGTCTAGGAGATGTTTTAGCTCAATCAGGTTACCAGCAGAGTTATCTCGGTGGCGCTAAAATGGAGTTTGCAGGCAAGGGTTCTTTTCTCGAGGCCCATGGTTTTACAGAGTTAAAAGGTCTTGAATATTGGGAGTCGGAAAACTTTAAAACTGATGAAATTGTATGGGGATTGGGTGATGGCGTGCTTTTTAGTGAAGCTTTTGATCAAATCAGTCGATTACATGGTCAACCTGAACCTTTTAATGTCACATTATTGACGTTAGGTACTCACCTTCCTGGTTTTACCTTTTCTGAATGTCAAGGTTTGGAGTTGAATGAAAACCGATTTTTGGCGGCTATTCAATGCACGGACTTTTTGTTGACTCAATTTATTAACCGTTTAGAACAGGCGGGGTTTTTAAAGGACAGTTTATTGGTTGTTATAGCAGATCATGGAGTCTTCCCTAATCCCAGAATGAAATCGTTATTTGGTGATTTGATTTATGATCGGCGTTTAGTTGGTTTGACCAATTATGATTTAACGATTCCTGATCAGCCAATGGCCAGTTACGACTTGGCACCTACTATACTTGATTGGTTAGACATCAAACATAATGCCACATTTTTGTTTGGGCAGTCCATTTATGATGAAACTCATGATTCACACCAGCATTTGACTCGATATATGGATTGGTTCAATGGCAAGTTGATTGGAAATCCAAAAGATTGTGAAGAGACAGGTGGTGATGTATTGAACTTTTGTGAAAAGTCATTATTAAGTCACTGGATTACTGAGCAGCACATGAGTAAATCAGAAACAGTGTATTTATTGACACTGGAGTGTCAACCAGAGCTTATTATCGATTTGCTTTCGGTTAATAAACAGTTATCTTTTGATGGTGTTAATCTTTACAATAAGTTTCATCATAATGGATTTTATTTGAGTAAGCGACAGTATCAGTTAGGTTGGTTTTTACTTGAGTACAACGAGCTAAAACAGGTCAGTGAGTTAAAGTACTGGCCAGATAATATATCGGATCAAGAGGTCGTTCAACATAAAATGGATTCAAAAGAAGCGGGTGCTATTATGATTCATGTGTCACAATCTGGTGGACCAAATATCGAAGTTAAGTCAAATAACAAATGGACACCAGCCGATCAATCTGATATCAACTTATGTCCGTAACATGTTGATTGACTTAGAAAAAGACGGTGTTCAAAAGATTACTTCAAGTGTGTGTGTCGTTGGTGCTGGTGCAGCCGGTATTTCAATGGCTTTGCAATTTGAATCGATGGGTATCAAAACGACCGTACTGGAAGGTGGTGGGCTCACTTATCCAAAACCAGGAACACATGATTTATATGATGGTGAGTTAGCAGATAAATATTATCCTTTGGCAGCATCCCGATTACGTTATTTGGGAGGATCTACTAATCATTGGGGTGGTTGGTCGCGGCAACTAGATGACTTTGATTTCATGTCTAAACCATATTTTGATGTGTCTGGATGGCCCATTAAAAAATCTGAATTGCAGCCATATTACCAAAAGGCCGCTGAAATTTGTGAAATCAACAATTTCAAAGCTTCACATGACGGTACATTAAAGCAACAAGTCAATGATGGTGTATTGTCTTGGCAGGATGATTTGTTTGAGAATAAATTTTTTGTTTTCAGCCCTCCCACACGCTTTGGACAAAAGTATTTAGGTGATCTTAAAGCAGCAAATCACGTGACAACTTTTCTCAATGCCAATGCCACCGAGTTGATACTTGAAAAGAACAAGGTGATCGGCGTGCATGCACAAACTTTATCAGGAGATCAGATAAGTGTGCAGGCACAAGTTGTTATTGTTGCTATGGGTGGGTTAGAGAATGCTCGATTTTTATTAAATCAACGCAATGAACATAATCAGTTTGGTGTGGGTAATCAAAATGATTTGGTGGGTCGATATTTTATGGACCATCCTGGTTTTCGTCCTATTGACCTGATGTTACCAACTGGAATGAATTATCGAAGGCATGCATTCAAAGGATTACCTGTGATGCCAGTAATCAGTATGACAGAAGATGCATTGCTTGAACATCAACTCAATAATTTTTGTATTCTTTTGAATCAGAAGAAAGATGATGCTAATTTACCATCAAATTATGGTCAAAATCCGTGGCTAAAAGGATCAGAAAAGTATGGTACTTATCAGGCACAGTTTATATTTGAGCCGTCTCCTTGTCGAGATAGCCGAGTAATGTTAAGTCAGAAAAAAGATCAATTGGGTTGGCCGAAATTGAAGCTTGATTGGCGATTCAACGATCGAGATTTTAGGTCAGTTGAGAGAGTCATTGAGCTATTGACTCAGTCATTAGGTCAATATCATCAAGGACGTGTTAACTGGCATAAACAATTCACTTTGGAGCATATTGCTGAAATTGGCGGAGGTATGCATCATGGCGGAACGACGTTGATGTCTGCGGAGGAAAGTCAAGGGGTTGTTGATAGTAACTGTGCTGTTTATGGTTGTCAGGGTTTGTATGTAGCAGGAAACTCTGTTTTTCCGAACATTGGCTTTTCAAATCCTACGGTGACCATTATTGCATTGGCGCTTCGGTTGTGTGACCACCTTCAGGAACAGTTGGTATGAACGAAAAAAGGAGACTAATCATTAGGGCTACTGTGGCCTTAGGTTTTGTGGCATCAGGTACAACCTACTATTTATTTCAAAAAGAGGAGGAGCCGGATGACTTGATCAAACGGAGACTAAAAAATTTAGTGGTTCCAATTGGGTTGTTAGATATTGCAAAACAGTTTCCAAATGCAGAGCAAACCTTGTTACAACGATTTGGTGAGAAAAACATTTCTGAGAGCGTGTTTATTGAGCTTATCAAAGATGCCATTTCTGATGATTATCGTCAAGGAAATTGGCAATCGATTCATCAGTGGTTGTTGAGTTATACGGAGTGTCTGTTGATAGCTGCTTATATTCATGTTATTGGTATTATTCAGCAACAGATACAACAAAAAACTTTTGATAACGCACCTTTTGAAGATTTTTTGATTGTCAACAACTGGGGGCCCCGAGAAACGCATCAAGGTGTTAAATTTAATGAACAACCAGATGGGCATTGTGGTATTTGGGCTCAAATCGAAAACATGCCAGATGGTATGCGAGTTTTTATTGGAGGAAAAGAACGAAATTTATTTTTCAATGAGAAGGGTTTTACTTCAGGGATATACGATGAAGTAGAAGATTTTATCAACCGAGTAGGCTTGTCAGAAATTGTCATTTATGATGAAATCAATCACCGTAAACAAAAGATCGGTGATTTTGAGGTGTTACCTCCTTTTGATTTTTATCAGTTCCCCGATGGAAGGAGTTCTCAAGTGTTTGGTCCTGTTAGAAAATGGGGGCCAAATCCAGTCAATATTGGCGATGTTTTCAATAAGCAACCTAATGGTCAAGCTGCTTTTTGGTTCAGAATTGATAGCATGTCCAATCAGATACGTATGATTTTTAATGGCGAATCGTTCAAGGCAACAGTGCGTAAGGGCTTAATTACATCGAGTTTGAGTTCCGATTATTTGCCTACGAAGCCTGGTATGTATGAAGTTAAGTTGCAGGACTTGGTGACAGATGAAGTAATATTGGTTGGTGAGTTGCAAGTGTTGTCCCAAAAAACGCAGTGATATGTTAGAATTCCGTTTAAACAAGCTCCTTGTTTGGTTCAGCAATTAACTTCTCTGGTTTTCTGCGTCTTTGATCAAATTAAGGTGATTTAATAAATAATAATCAGTAGGGTAACTAAAGATGTCTAAATCACAAACGTTACAAGATCCTTTTTTGAATGCGTTACGTAAAGAGCGTATTCCAGTGTCAGTTTTTTTAATGAATGGAATTAAATTGCAAGGAACCATTGAGTCATTTGATCAATTTGTCATTGTTTTGAATAACACCATTAACCAGCTGGTGTATAAACATGCAATTTCTACCATTGTACCGGCCAAAAATGTCAGTACATATAAAGTTCAACAAGAAGTTCCTGAATAAACTGAATCTCACTATCCATTAAAAGTGAGTCATTGTTTCGATGGCTTGCTTTTTTTATGGGAAGCATTTTATTGTTAAGGTTTGATCTGATATTTTCTGAATTCATTGATTAAACTAGTTAGTGTAAGTAAGAGAAGTAAGAAGTGTATGTCATGTTGACGGTTGATGAGTTCAGTGAAGCAGAGTCAACTCATTGTACAAAAAACAAGTGTAGCTGGCTTTTATGAGAAGCAAAAAGAAGGCAAGGGAGAGACGTTATTTTTGAGAGATCCAAAAAAGGTGATCGTGCCATTTTATTATATCCCCATGTCCCTGATGGTGATTTGGAGGGGGAGGCCTCGGATCGTGTCAGTGAATTCAGAGAGCTGGCAATTACCGCAGGTGCTGAAGTTCTGGATACACTAACCAGCAGTAGACAGGATATTGAACCTAAATATTACATCGGTTCAGGGAAAGCTGAGACATTAGCATCACTGGTTAAATCGAATGAAGCGGATTTGGTATTGGTTGATGCTTCTTTGAGTCCTGTCCAGGAAAGAAATCTGGAAAAACTCATTCAGGCTCGAGTGCTGGATAGGCGAACTTTGATTTTGGATATTTTTTCTCAAAGGGCACGATCTTATGAGGGTCAATTGCAGGTTGAGTTAGCTCAACTCAAACACATGTCTACACGGTTGGTAAGAGGATGGACTCACTTAGAACGTCAAAAGGGCGGTATTGGTATGCGTGGCCCAGGAGAAACGCAGCTTGAGACTGATCGCAGGCTGTTAGCGGTACGTGTGAAGAGTCTGAGCGCCAAATTGGAAAAAGTGCTGCGCCAACGTGAACAAGGCAGAAGACAGCGCAAAAAGTCAGGAGTTAAAATGATTGCATTGGTAGGTTATACCAATGCAGGCAAATCGACATTGTTTAATTATCTGACCGATTCTTCAGTATATGCTCAGGATCAGCTTTTTGCGACATTAGATCCAACTGTTAGGCAGTTTACACGTGTAGTAGGTTGTGAGGCAGTGATCTCCGATACGGTTGGATTTGTCAGAGATTTGCCACATGAATTGGTCGCAGCTTTTAGAGCCACTTTGCAGGAAGCTGTTGATGCTGATTTGCTTTTACATGTTATTGATGATGCTAATCCAGAACATCGTGAACACATCAGAGAGGTTAATAAGGTGCTTAATGATTTAGGTCTTACTGATGTTCCAATGATAGAGGTTTTTAATAAAATTGATGTTTCTGGTTCAAAAGTGCACTGGGTTAAAGGTCACGATGCGGTAGCAGACAAGGTTTGGATTTCAGTACATCAAGAAAAAGGGATCGATTCATTGTTAAAAGCCATTGAAGAACGATTGAACCGTACCCATTTAAAGCTAAAATTTGTGCTGCCATTATCGGAGGCTCGGTTGCGGGCTCATTTTTATCAGGCCGATGCTGTTAGAACTGAATCGATTGATGAAAACGGAAACTGGTTGTTGACTGTTGATATGGCTTTGTCAAAATGGCACAAACTGGCCAAATCTGATGGCACTGATGGTCGCTTTGTGGCATCATTGCTCGAACAGCAGGGTCACGAACAAACAAACGATCAATTTTTTGGAGAATAATATGCCGTGGAATGAACCTGGCAACAAACCATCGGGTGGAAACCGACCCAATAAACAGCCAAGTGGGGGAAAACCACCTGAGTTTGACAAGATTTTAAGTGACTTTTTTAAAAGTGTAAAAAATCTTTTTGGGGGAGGAAGAGGCCCTACTAACAATGCACAAGGCCCTATTTTATTTTTTGTTTTGGCTATTGTGGTCATGGCAGTTTGGAGTTCAGCTAATCGTATTGATGAGTCTGAGCGAGGTGTGGTGCTTATTTTTGGTAAATATTCGCACACCATGCAGCCTGGTTTAAGGTTTACACTACCTAAGCCATTTGCAGAGGTTTATAAAGTTAATGTCAGTAAAGTGCGTCAGGTGAATAACTCTGGTCAAATGCTTACAGAAGATAAGAATCTGATTGAGATTGATTATTCCATTCAGTATCGAATTGATGAAGCACTGGTCAATCAGTATTTGTTTAACATCAGTAGCCCTGAAAACACCATTTCTCAAACAGCAGAAAGTGCCATGCGCCAAGTCGCGGGGACGAGTACTTTAGACCACATCGTTAATGAAAACAGAACTGATGTGAATTTTAAGGTTCAATCTGAACTTCAGTCCATGTTGAATGATTATGGTGCTGGTATAGAGGTGCGTCAGGTCAATATCACTGAGGTGCACCCACCACGTGCTGTAAAAGAGGCATTTGATGATGTGGTCAAGGCGAGAGAAGATCAAAAAACTTATATTAATGAGGCCAATCAGTATGCTAAAAGTGTAGTACCAGAAGCAGAAGGTAAGGTTTTGAAAATCATCCAAGAGGCCGAAGGTTATAAAGAGTCGATCATCGCTGATGCCAAAGGTCAGGCGGAAAGATTTGACTTGCTCAGAACGCAATTTGAGTTGGCTCCCGAAGTGACTCGTCAAAGGATGTATCTGGAAACCATGGAGTCGGTTTTAGGAGATACAGCTAAGGTTTTGGTTGATTCAGAACAAGGTAATAGTTTGATGTATTTGCCCATTGATCAGTTATTGAAAAACAGTAAACAACAGCGCACTTTACCCATTGATCTGGGTTCGACGGTAGTCAATGGCTCAACAAATACTAATACCAGTCAAGGAAACAATAGAACCAGTCGCCAAGGTCGAGGGAGGTAAACGTGAACAAGTTGATTACATTTTTTGTTGTATTGATTGTGCTGATGGTTTTAGGTAGTTTTTTCATTTTTACAGTTAATGAAAAAGAAACAGCCATTAAATTCAAATTTGGTGAAATCATTCAGGCTGGATATGAACCGGGAATTCACTTTAAACTACCCGTTGTTAATAACATCAGAAAGTTCGATAGCCGTATTCAAACACTTGATAACAAACCAGAGCGGGTATTTAATACAGATAACGAATATTTGATGGTTGATTATTTTGTCAAATGGCGTATTAAAGATGTGCGATTGTTTTATACTTCTAATGAAGGCATGATCGCAAGGGCTAATGCCAACTTGTCAGGGGTTATTAAAAACGCATTACTTGAAGAATTTTCAGTTCGCACCTTGGACCAGGTTATTTCGACCCAAAGACTTGAGTTAATGCAAAATTTAAAGAGCCTGACCAGTGCCAAAGCGGATGATTTTGGCATGGAAATTGTTGATGTGCGCATTAAGCAAATCAATTTGGATCAGTCGGTGAATGAGTCTGTTTATGATCGAATGCGTTCAGAACGTTTGGCAGAGGCTGCTGAGCATCGATCCAATGGTCGTAAAGAAGCTATAAACATTCGAGCAAGTACTGACAAACAAGTTCAGATCATGTTGGCAGAAGCCGATCAACGAGCTGCGATTATTCGTGGTGAGGGTGATGCTGAAGCCACTCGACTATTTGCTCAAAGCCATAGCAAAAACCCCGAGTTTTTTGCTTTTTTCCGAAGTTTGGAAGCTTACAAGAACAGTTTTCAGCCAGATAATGACAGCATGATGGTTTTGGATCCTGATTCTGAATTTTTCCGATATTTTAAGAATAAACAATGATTGATCACCCGGTCATCGCGGCCATTGCCCTGGTGATGATTTTTGAGGGCATTATGCCTTTTCTTGCCCCGCAAGCTTGGAAAGACATGCTGCAACAAATAGCGCAAATGGAAAATAAACACTTGCGACTTTTTGGTGCCGTTTTAATGGTGATCGGAGCCTTAATATTTAACTACATTCAATCATGAAAAAGACCGTTGTAGTGCTTGGTACCCAGTGGGGTGATGAAGGTAAGGGAAAAATCGTCGACTTATTGACTGAGAACGCTGATGCTGTAGTTCGCTATCAAGGTGGGCATAATGCAGGTCATACACTCATCATCAATGATGAAAAAACTGTTTTGCATTTGATACCTTCTGGTATTTTGCGTCCAGGAGTCAAATGTTATATTGGTAATGGTGTGGTGATTGAGCCCAGTGCGCTGATCAAAGAAATCAAACAGTTGGAGGCGTCTGGTGTTGATGTTCAATCGCGCCTATTTATTAGCAAGTCCGCACCCGTTATCATGCCTTATCACATTACCTTAGATCAATTGCGAGAACAAGCCAAAGGCAAAGATGCGATTGGTACCACTGGCCGAGGTATTGGTCCGGCTTATGAAGATAAAGTGGCCAGACGTGGTATCCGCATTGGTGACTTAATTGACTCAAAATTGTTAAAAGATAAATTGCAAACAGTATTGGCCTATCACAATTTTGTTATTGAGCATTATCACAACAGCGAGCCATTGTCTTTTGATGAGGTATACCAATCTGCGCTCCAGCAGGCTGATTTTATCAAAGGTATGTGTTCTGATGTTACCGGTCAGTTGCATCAGCAACTCGAAAACGGTGATCAGTTGTTAATGGAAGGTGCTCAAGGAACCCTGTTAGATATTGATCATGGCACTTATCCTTTTGTGACTTCTTCTAATACCACTTCCGGCAGTGCTGCTGCTGGTTCTGGTTTAGGTGCCACTCACATTGATTATGTGTTGGGTATTACTAAGGCTTATACGACGCGTGTTGGTGGAGGACCTTTTCCGACCGAATTATTTGATGAAGATGGTATTGAATTAGCTAAACGAGGTGTTGAATTTGGTGCCACTACGGGTCGAGCCAGACGTTGTGGCTGGTTAGATTTGGTGGCTCTGAAAAGGGCTGTTCAAGTCAATGGTGTGACCGGTTTGTGTGTGACTAAATTAGATGTGTTAGATACTTTCAAAACCATCAAAGTGTGTACGGGATATGGTCAGAATGATTTTCCAGGTGCGGCCAGTGAATTTGAACAGATCAAGCCGGAATATCAAAAGCTAACAGGATGGCTGTCTTCAACCAAAGGGATTACCGATATGTCAGCATTGCCAATTGAGGCCAAAAGACTGATAGAGGTTATAGAAAAGTATACTGGAGTGCCCGTTCATATCATTTCAACAGGCCCTGATCGCTCAGAAAACATCATCATAAAAAATCCAATGCAGTGATTGTTGTTTGTTATTTTATAAAATAAACCGTCGTGGGCTTAGTTTTTACTTCGTGTCAGCCATTCGTACAAGGCGATATCGACTTGATTGTATTCGGTAATCAGATCTTTTTGTTTTTTTGATAGATCTTTAACTTTGAGTTGTTTTGGAGAGATGTTGTGTCTAGGCATGTTGGGAACTTCCCAGTCCATCATATTTGCCATAGGAATCAGTTGAGTATGGAGCGATTCTGTTGTTAGGACTTGTGTGAAGCATTCATTAAGCACTGATATGGAGGTCTGAAGCAAAGTTGAGTTATTCATTGAAAGGTGGTGCAATTGACCGGCAAAGCGACGTGCTTGTCCATTGTTTAACTCGGGGCTTGGCATATCTTCCATGAATTGTTCAAATGTTAAATCTGAGACCTTGGTATACATCGGGTGGTCTTTTTTTCCTTTCACGTAATTGTAATAAGAAACCACACGATTGATCGGTTCTCGCAATACAGTCATGTGAATCAACGGTTTAGTTGGCAGCAATTGGTATAGTAAGCCATGCATCGGATGGTGGCCGCATATCAATCTGGGTGTATTTTTTTTCATTTTCAAAACTGCCGGTAGTTGATTTAAATCCGGAGCATTAATGTGCAATGATTCAGACATTTTATATTGCCGAGCGAGGTAACTTTCGACAGAAGTACCAGCTGTTTTTGGCACATGAGAAAATATGACGGGGTAGGTTGATTTGACTTGATCAAATGGAACCACATGTTTTTTTAGAAAACTGACATTGATATCAAAGTTTTGAATATCTGAGCGGTCTCCCCAATCCATTCTTTTATATTTGGCGTGAAAGCATCCATTTTATCGCACCTGAACATAAAATGTTGTCAAATAAAGTTCATGTTTTTGAAATGGTGTTGCCACATCGATATTTAAAATATGTGCTACGTCATAACAGTTTTATGAGAGATCATGTGTGAGATACAGTGGGTTAATCTGATTAAAGATTTAAGACAACAATTACCTTCATCAGTTAGTTTTCAACGTTTGTTATCAGATGAAAACTATAGGGCGCTTTAGATGGACGGTTTGAAAGATTCAAGTACCGAAAGCCAAAAAAGCTTGATAAACAGGATAGAAAGTCTTGAGGATGTGATGCCGTATCATTTACAAATTGATTATCTCCCCTATCCCATTAAGCCTCAGGCAAGAGTCCAACAATTTTCATTGATACTTTTTGGGTTGTTGAATCTGATATTGATCAGTGGTGCGGTGTATGCTTATGAGCATCACAAAAATCAGACCAAGCAGGTTTTACATCCTCATTCAGTTCAATAATAATAAATAGTCAACCCTGAAAAAGTCTATCCTGTCCCTTTTCAGATTCGACTAAGTAAGGGTCTAAATAACTTTAGATAGGGTATCAAATGGCTGGATTGATGGTGGGGGTGTCTTTTTCTACATTGAAGTTTTGTTTTTGTATGTATTTCGCTTTTTTGTTTGTTTTCATTTTTTCAAGTTCTAGCCAGATCAGTCCATCTACGCAACCATTAAAGTGAGGGTCCGTAGCAAAATTAATAAAACCTACACCTCCATTCTCGCATAAATCTGTATATTGTTTATACAAAACAGGAAGTTTGACCCCTGCATTTTTGATGCGTCTTAATAATATATTGAAAGCTGTTTTGCGTTCAGCTGCTGATGGTTTAATCTGATATTGAAATGGGTGATATGGGATCATATTAGGTGCTGATAGCGGTTTTTGGTAGTGACTTGCATAATGGCTTACTATGTCATGCAGCAGGTCTTGAGGATAATCTCCAGGAATAGATACAGCGCCAAACAGATATTTGATTTGAGGGTGTTGTCTGATGACAGCACCGATGCCATACCATAAGTATTCGAGTCCCCGTAACCCCCAATATTTTGGCTGTACAAAGCTTCGACCCAGTTCCAGTGTTTGTTCAGCGACCTCAATAAACTCAGGGTTTATTTGGTAAAGGGTCGATGTATATAGCCCATTAAGCCCATGCTCGCGAATGATTTGACCACACAAACCGATACGGTATGACCCAACAATTTCCAGCTCTTTTTCATTCCAAAGGATTAGGTGTTGATATCGGGTATCAAACTCATCCAGATCCACTTGCTTACCAGTTCCTTCGTTGACCATCCTAAATGCCAGCTCTCGTAAACGGCCAATTTCTTGCATCAGCAATGAATCAGGTTTGTAAGGCATCAGATAAATATTCATCCCATCATGAGTAGAGCCAATCTTATCCAATTGTTTTATTTCACTGTGTAGACGTCTGGCTTGTATTGGATGTGCGATGGTTGCAGTGGTGTTGAACTGACTTTTGTTTTTACGTAATCCAAAGAGGTGTTTACGAAATCTAGCGGCCAAGTCTTTCTTTTTTAGACCGGTCATTTGCCACGCTTTCATGTCAACAGGGTATCCTGTTTTAAATTCTATTGTGTTGCTTTTTTGTTTGAACATTTCATGGATCAGCATCATTGTACCTAGTGGCTTATAAAGCGTTGAGGCTGTATAGAAACCGATCGAGTTTCTGCAATCCACGTGGACAGGTAAGATAGGCGATTGGGTGGTTTCTGCCATACGTAAGAAACCAATTTTCCAATGTCCATCTTTAACTCCTTTGGGCGTTATTCTTGACACCTCCCCTGCAGGAAAAATAATAATCGCTTGTTCTTGATTTAAAGCTTGGTAGATATTATTCAGATTTTGCTTATGATGGGCTTTCTTACTGATGTTATCAATAGGTAAAAATAAATCTTGTAGTGGTTTGATGGCTGTTAGCAGGGGTGTAGCCACAATTTTAACATCAGGGCGAATGTCATATATCATTCGTAAAAGAGCTAAACCATCGAGTGAACCTACAGGGTGATTGGTGACAATAATTACCCTGCCTTCCGCAGGTATTTTTTGAAGATCATTATTGCTGATTTTATAGTGAAAATCGAAGTGTTTTAAAATGGCATCCAAAAAAGCAAAATTTTTTAAATGCTTGTTTTCATCAATAAATGTATTGATATCTTCAAGATGTAACAACTTTTCCAGTGCTTTGAATACAAACTGGAATTTTTCAAGTTTTGGAGAAACTTTAGGGTAATGCTGCTTGATGCTTTGCTGTAAATCAAACATATGAATACCATTTAAAACACTGACTGCAGTTTAGCTCTTGTTATTTAAGCCAATATGACGAAAAGGTGAATGTTTTGTTAAAACATAGTCTTTGTTATATATAAGTGGCCTTTGCATAAAATGATTCAAGATAAAAAGTCTAAAATATTAAATTTCTGCGTCAGCAAACTATGCAATAGCTCACGGCCTATACGGTTTTTATTCTTTGGCTTGTTGCCTGCAGCAAACCGCCAAAGAAACAAACTTGGCTTATTACATGCATTTGCTTCTTTGAACTTTAAGGTTTTATCTCTTTTTCTCAATGAGTCAGAATGATGCAATGGTCTCTATAAGATCAAATAAAACAATAAAGTCTAAAAGTCACAATTCTGACATCAAACAGACATATTCTTAATTAATAATGGCTAGCTTTTATCGTGATTCTTATATAATTGCGAGCGTTTAAATAATGGTAGGTTGAAAATGGGTAATTTAATTTCTGATATGTTGTCTCGTTCTCCTGTAAAACCGCTGCAAGATCATATTCAAACGGCTTGTGAAGCAGTGGCTTTACTTCCTCATTTGTTTGAAGCTGCCAATCTGAACGATTGGGATAAAGTAACGCGTTTGCATGAAGAAATAAAGAAATTAGAAAATGATGCAGATGAGTTAAAACTCAAGATCCGTTCCAATCTACCTAAAAGCTTATTCATGCCAGTGCCACGTCAAGATCTTTTAGAACTGTTATTGGTGCAAGATAAAGTGGCTAATTTAAGTAAAAGTATTTCTGGTCTGGTTGTGCGACGCAGGATGCAAACGCCTGAAGCGATTTCTGAAGCTTTCTTGAATTTTGTTGGTCGCAGTGTTGATGCTGCACTCAAAGCCAAAGAAACTGTCAATGAACTGGATGAATTGTATGAAAGTGGATTTCGGGGTGCCGAAGTGAAGGTGGTTGAAAAACTGATTGCTAAATTAGATAAGATAGAGACGGAAACGGATGTCATGCAAGCGGAACTGCAAAAAAGTTTATATGCCATGGAACATGAACTCAAACCTGTTGACGTGATGTTCCTTTATAAACTCATTGATATGGTGGCTGATGTGGCTGATATGGCTGAGCGGATTGGGCGTCGCTTAGAACTATTATTGGCTAAATGAGGAGAAATTGAATGGACCATCAACTGACTTACATTATTTTGGCCGGAATTTTTGGAGTTTTTATGGCCTGGGGAATCGGAGCCAATGATGTGGCTAATGCCATGGCGACATCTGTGGGTTCTCGAGCAATCACTATCAAACAAGCGATCATAATTGCTGCAGTATTTGAGTTTTCAGGAGCCGTATTAGCTGGTGGTGAAGTGACCTCAACGATTCGCAAAGGGATCATCGACTCCAGTGCGATTTCCGGTAATCCTGAGTTGTTGATATTTGGTATGCTTTCTGCTTTGTTGGCTGCTGGTTTATGGCTGTTAATCGCTTCTCATCGTGGCTGGCCGGTATCAACTACTCATTCGATAGTTGGTGCAGTAGTTGGTTTTGCTGCTGTGGGAATTGGTACAGAGGCCATCAAATGGGACAAGGTGGTTGATATTGTTTTATCTTGGATCGTCACACCATTGATTGCTGGTATTTTGGCTTTCTTAATCTTCCAATCGGTACATCATCTGATTCTCAAGCGTAAAAAACCGTTAGAACGAGCTAAACGTTATGTGCCTGTTTATATGTTTATTACGGCATTTATTTTAACTTTGGTGACCATTAAGAAAGGTTTGAAACATGTGGGCTTGAATTTGGGTGATGCAGAGGCTTACATGTTTGCTGCTATTTCAGGGGTTTTGGTTGCTATTGTAGGTGCTTTATTTGTTTCTAGGATTAAGGTCGATAAAGAAAAAGAAAAAGACTTTCATTTTCACACTGTGGAAAAAGTGTTTGGTGTGTTGATGGTGATTACAGCCAGTGGTTTGGCTTTTGCTCATGGTTCTAATGATGTCGCCAATGCCATAGGTCCTTTGGCTGCTGTTGTTTCTACCGCTAAGACTGGAGTAGTGGCGGCTACTGCAGGTATTGAGACATGGATCTTGCTACTTGGTGGCATTGGAATTGTCATTGGTTTGGCGACTTTTGGTGTACGGGTCATTCGTACTGTGGGCCAAAAGATCACACATTTGACCCCTTCCCGAGGTTTTGCTGCAGAGTTGGCAGCTTCTTCTACCATTGTGGTAGCCTCTGGTACTGGAATGCCTATTTCAACTACACAGACTTTGGTAGGGGCTGTTTTGGGTGTGGGAATGGCTCGAGGTATTACTGCGATTGACCTAACAGTAGTCAGAAATATCTTTGCTTCTTGGATAGTCACTATTCCAGCCGGAGCATCCCTTTCTATTGTTTTCTTTTATATTCTTAAAACGTTGCTTGGCTAATTTATAGACTGCTAGTGGTTTTATTAGAATATGGACTGACATTGCCTGTCAGAGATAGGCAATGTCAGTTGTCAGGTTGATTTTATAAGGCCAGGCCTAGGTTGACCAACGACAATACAATGGCCAGTAAGCCTAAAGGTTCTTTTAATGGTGCCGAAAAATTACTGATTTTGGTGATTATGTCCACAACCTTTTCGTTGCTGCCAAACCATGAACGTAGCAGGGTTTGTGATAGCAATAAACCCAGTAAGAACATGATGGCAATACATGCTAAAGAGATGATGAAACGTAAAAAGGCATATTTGATTAAGATACTCAAGTCGCTCAGTACTAAAATCAACCAGTAAATTGATAGCCCTACTGATACCACGCCTATCCAACCTTCCGCCTGTTTTAAAAAATCAGTGAGTTGTTTACTTGCAGGAATCAGTGATTCAATTTTATTTGCTGCTGCCACCAGTCCTAAAGTCAATAAGGTTATGATTAAAACCCAAAACATAAATTACCCCGTATAGATTAAAAAATATAGTTTAGCAAATTATTATACTGTTTTCATAGATCATGAAAAAGCATCGTTGTGGTTTCTTGTATTATCTTGGGGCTGTAAAATATCACTTTTTATATCAAAAATGTTATGAGACCTTCAAATAGGGATCCAAATCAATTACGTAAAGTAAAGATAGAGCGGCATCACACCATCCATGCTGAAGGTTCGGTGTTAATTTCTTGTGGTAACACCAAAGTATTGTGTAATGCTACTGTTGATGATCGATTGCCAGGTTGGCTTCGTGGTAAGGGTCAGGGATGGGTGACTGCTGAATATGGTATGTTGCCTAGATCCACCCATTCTAGAATGCAAAGAGAAGCGAGTAAAGGAAAGCAAGGTGGTAGGACTCTTGAAATTTCTCGTCTGATTGCACGTTCATTGAGGTCCGTTGTTGATTTGAGGGCATTGGGTGAATACATGATTACTGTTGATTGCGATGTTCTACAAGCTGATGGAGGCACTCGAACTGCCTCAATTACAGGTGCCTATGTTGCTTTGCATGATGCCATTGACTACATGATGAAAAATGGTATGCTCAAACACACTCCAATCCATGGGATCATCGCAGCTGTATCGGTAGGTATTTACAATAATCAACCGGTTTTGGATCTAGATTATCCAGAAGATTCAGAAGCTGAAACTGATATGAATGTAGTAATGAATGATGGAGGTCATTTTATTGAAGTTCAGGGGACTGCTGAAGGACATGCTTTTAGGCGAGATGAGTTGAATGTGATGCTTGATTTGGCAGAGAAAGGAATCCGCGAACTCATGCATTTTCAGCAAATGGCATTGGTACAATGACTATGAAAATCATGTTGGCTAGTGGTAATCAGGGTAAGCTTGTTGAGTTACAAAGTGCCTTGCAACCGCTCAATGTGGTTTTGCTGCCTCAGCCCAAAGCTAAAAAATATGAAGTGGCTGAAACGGGCAGTACATTTGTGGAAAACGCCATCATCAAAGCCAGACATGCGGCTTCACTTTCTGGTTTGCCCTGCATTGCTGATGATTCTGGATTGATGGTCAAGGCGTTGAATGATGAGCCTGGTGTCCGTACTGCGCGTTATGCAGGAGTGGGTGCCAGCTCTGAGGAAAACATAAAAAAGATGTTGTTGGCTTTGGAGGATGAAGATGATCGACAAGCTCAGTTTTGTTGTGTCCTGGTGTATCTGCGTCATGCTGAAGATCCCTTGCCAGTCATCGCCACAGCCTCTTGGGCAGGTGAAATTGCAAAAGTTCCTGTAGGAACGCAAGGTTTTGGATATGATCCGATTTTCTATGTACCCAGTGAACAAATGACGGCGGCAGAATTATCAAAAGAGGTTAAACAAACTTTATCTCATCGTGGACAGGCGGTGGCGTTATTGTCAAAACAATTATCAGCTGAATGGTGCTGATGTTAGTGCCCCCCCCTTTGAGTTTATACATACATTTTCCGTGGTGTGTCAAAAAGTGTCCATATTGTGATTTCAATTCACATGAACTAAAAACGGAACTACAACAGCAGGATTACATTGATGCATTGATTGCAGACCTAGAGCAAGACTTACTCCAGGTTTGGGGTCGAACGGTGAGTGCTGTATTCATGGGTGGAGGAACTCCGAGTTTGTTTTCAGGAAAGATGATGCGACAATTATTAAGCCGCATCAGGGCATTATTGCCATTTAAGCCTGATATTGAAATCACCATGGAAGCTAATCCTGGTTCTCAGGAATTTGATGATTTAGCAATTTATCGTGAGGCGGGTATCAATCGATTGTCTTTCGGGATTCAATCATTGGATGATCAACAGTTAAAAAAGTTGGGCCGGATACACAGTGCTGAGCAAGCAGTTTGTGCTGTTAGTTTAGCTAAAAAGGCAGGGTTTGATAACTTCAATGTAGATATGATGTTTGGTTTGCCTGGACAAGACCTGGAGGCGGCTAAAATAGATCTGATGCAACTGTTGGCACTGTCTTCCAGTCATGTTTCTTATTACCAATTAACTATTGAGGAGAATACTTTATTTGCTGTTAAAACACCGCAATATTTACCTGATGAAGAACTTTTATATGATATGTACTTGCAAGGACAACAGCTGATTAAAGCAGCAGGTTTCGAACATTATGAAGTGTCCGCCTATGCTCGTGAAGGGTTTAAAAGCCAGCACAATTTAAATTATTGGCGTTTTGGAGATTATCTAGGGATTGGTGCAGGTGCTCACAGCAAAATCAGTATGGGAAATTCAGGAGAGGTGTGGCGTGGTATTAAACAAAAACATCCGACACAATATTTAAAACTAGCCAAATCAACTGAACGCTTAATGGAATTTAACAAGGTAGATGAAGCCAACTTGTTGTTTGAATTCTTTCTCAATCATTTAAGGATTAAAGAACCCATCAGGTGGTCACATTTTGAATCAACTACTGGTTTGAGTCGTGTATTTGCTATGGAGTCATTGGAGGAATTAACTGATCAAGGTTGGTTTACAATGGATCAACAAACATTTGAACTGACTACTAAAGGATTTTTTCTCAGTGATCAGATACTTCAACAGCTATTGAACATATAATTATGTCGAACCTGAAAAAAGCCAGGATGGACTTTTTCAGGGTTGGTTTTGATTATTCCATAAAATGGATACGGCCAGTAAACAAATCGTAGCAAGCACCGATGATATTGACCTCTTTGTTTGTGAGTTTTTGGGCGATAATGTCAGATTGTGTTTCTAATTGCGCAACAGAGTGTTTGATGTTGACTTCAACCGCCTGCTGACATTCGTCAATGGTCAAATTAAGAGGAGCAATGGCTGGCTTGATTCTTTTGACAATAGCATCAATGTTCAATGATCGTGTGCTGTTAGGGTCGGCCATTGCCTCTAGTGTGGCTTGTACAGCACCACAATGTGAATGTCCTAAAACAACGATAAGTGCCGTTTCAAACATTTCAATGGCATATTCAATGCTGCCGATTTGAGAAGGTGCAACCACATTGCCAGCAACGCGAATCACGAATAAATCACCCACTCCCTGATCAAAAACAATTTCAGCTGGTACACGGGAATCTGAACATCCAAGAATGATAGCAAAAGGTTTTTGTCCTGAAGCATGGGCACGCTGTTTTTCGAGCAAGGTCATACCTGAATGCAAGGACTTAGCTTTGACAAATCGTTGGTTGCCTTGTTTAAGTGCGGCTAGAGCTTGAAGGGCGTCCAGTTGCTTCATTGTTCTTGTTGTTCACTGAGAGAAGGAAACAGCGGATCTATTTTAAACCGTGCTAAATTGTGGTACCCAGAGCGTGCCGCTTTATAGATCTTTTCTCCTAGTGATAGGTGTTTTTCTGATTCGGCCATGGTTTCATATAATGGCACAATGAGTTTCATTCGGCCAATGTTTTGCAAATAGTGAATGAGTTTGCCAAAGGCAGGTTGATAGTCGTTGTTGATGGCCATTAACAGCCAAACGTGTGCTATTTCTGCATTTTGTGCTTCTGTGAACTTAAATACTTGGTCTAACGATGTCATTTGATCTTGTGACAAATTGGCTGGCAGGGCTTTGAGAAAATGTAACCACTCTTGTGTGGTCCAGTCAGTGGTTTTAATTTTGCTTAAATTTTGATGATTCAGTATCAAGCCTTTAAGCTGCGCATCAATGACTTTGAATTTTCGAGTCGTTGGTACAGGTAAATCGGCGGGCAATCCAGGCTCGTATATCCAATCTTTCACAGCACTCATCTTGATCTTACCATTACTGGGCTTGATCAAGTGCTGATCAAGATAACTGAGGAATTGTTCTGTTGAAATGCTTTGAAAAGCAAAGTGATCAAAGTATTGGTTCAGGAATTGATCAAATGTGAGCCGCCCGACTTTTGTTTCCAGCCACTCCAGAAAAAAGCGGCCTTTATCGTAAGCCACACTGCTAAAAACATCATCTGGATCTTTAATGTTTTCAGTGACAACCAAAGCTTGTAGGTGTGGTTCCATATCAGCCATTTCGGCTTTAAGGCTTTGTAAATTCAATGCAGCTTCCATTTTCATCCGGTCAGTACCGTGAACAGCTTCTGTGATGCGCGCTTCAAAATAAGAGGTAAATCCTTCATTAAGCCATAGATCACGCCAGCTGGCATTGGTTACTAAATTGCCAGACCAAGAGTGCGCCAGTTCGTGAGCAATTAATGAATCGAGAGAACGATCGCCGGCTATAATGGTGGGTGTTATGAATGAGAGACGGGGGT
This sequence comes from Gammaproteobacteria bacterium, assembly GCA_030430025.1. Classification (GTDB taxonomy): domain Bacteria; phylum Pseudomonadota; class Gammaproteobacteria; order Xanthomonadales; family Marinicellaceae; genus Marinicella. The sequence goes on along the minus strand of JAUIGR010000006.1, from coordinate 45,841 downwards.
TTTCCATGCCGCCAAACGGAAAGCTGGGTGGTAACACCAATAAGTCATAATCACCCCATCGATAGGGGCCATACAATGCTTCTGCTTCTTTGATCATTTGTTCGGTCAAAGCAAACTCATAGGCTGCCTTATCTAGATAGTTGGCTTCACTGTAAAGTGCTACATGTTCACTGATTTTTTTGTATTCCAGGTCTCCTACAGCTATGGCTATCAAATAGGAAGGTATCGGCTGTGGCATCTTAAATTGATAGACACCATCTGTTGACCTCTCTGCTTGATTTTGTGCACTCATCACCACTCGCAAATTTTCTGGTGCTTTGATGATTGCTTGATAGGGCGTTCTAACTGATGGTGTATCTTGTAGGGGCAGCCAACTGCGAGCGTGAATGGCTTGTGATTGTGAAAATAAAAAGGGGTGCTTTTTACCAGCTGTTTGCTCTGCATCAAGCCACTGCAATCCAGATGCCTGTGGTTGGGTATGATAATGAACCGTAATGTCAGCTATATGTTCAGGTAATTGAATTACTAAGGCCTGACCAAGGTTATCTTGTTTAGTGCGTAATTCCCATTTTAGTTTGCCACTGTTTTGGTCGGATTGGTAGGTTACTTTTTTGATATTTAAGTCACGGGTATCGAGAATGATTTCTTGACTGTCTGGTGTGATGATTTGGTAGCGGAAGGTATTACTGCCTTGGAGTTGCTGTTTCTTGAAATTGACTTCTAAATTGAGCGTCATCTCAGTGATCCTAACAGCGTCAGAATTAGCAAAAGAATGAGGGTCTGGATGCGCATGGGCATTGATTGTTGTATTGAGTAATAAGATGATTCCAAGCAGTCTGAGCATAATGCAGTTTAAATAGTGGCAAGAGGAGGATATACTAACCGAAAATCAGCGATTTGGGGTTGGTTTTTATTGCCTATGAAAACACTCGATCAAAATAAATGATATTTTTTGGCACATTTGCTGCGACTTTTACGATGGTTTTTCTTTGACTTTAGATAGATTAAGAGTTTCCCCTATGAAAAAGTATATAGTATTAATATTTTTGGTATTGTCATCAGTCAGTTGTAAACAACATAAAAGCAATCAGCCGATATCACAAATTGATCAAGCTGAGTCAGCTAGTCATCTGCAGTATGATGTATCGCCTATAGGGCAACTGCCGAAGCACTGGCAGCCTACCCATTATCAACTGGATTTAACTATTAATCCTGATCTGGCTGAGTTTTTTGGACAAGTGAGTATAGATCTACAAATCAATCAACCAAGAAATCACTATTATTTTCATGGAAATTTATTAACAGTTTCTAAGACTGTGCTGTTAGATAGTAAGGGTAAGGAACACATTGGTAAATATGAACAAGTGGATCAAAGTGGTGTTGTTAGGTTGTCGTTTGATGAAGTCATACCAGTTGGTAAAGCCAGAGTGACAGTACAATACAGCGCGGCATTCAATGAGGCTTTGGAAGGGCTATATCGCGTTACAGACGACGGTTTAAATTATGCTTTCACACAATTTGAAGCAGTTTCTGCGCGTTTGGCTTTCCCCGGTTTTGATGAGCCAGCTTTTAAGGTGCCATTTGATGTCAGTATTACCGCTCCGGCGAATATGCATACCGTTGCTAATACACGCTTGGTGAAAACAAATTTGAGTCAAGAGCGTCAGGATTATGTCAAGTCAGTCTTTGCTACCAGTGAACCATTGCCAACCTATTTATTAGCTTTCGCTGTTGGTGAATTTGATATTGTTGAGTGGCCAGATTTGCCAGCAACAGCGGTGCGCGATCATACAGTGCCCTTGCGCGGGATTGCTACTAAAGGTAAAGGTACAGATTTTGAATATGCTTTACAACACACTCAAGAAATCTTAGAAATTTTGGAAGAGTATTTTCAAATTCCTTATCCATATGACAAATTGGACTTGATCGCGGTGCCAGATTTTACTTTTGGGGCAATGGAAAATGCGGGTGCCATCACATATCGTGAGCAGTACCTGCTATTGGGAGAGAACCCATCAGTTTCACAAATCAAATCCTTTTCATCAATTCATGCCCATGAGCTTGGTCACCAATGGTTTGGGAATTATGTGACGCCTTATTGGTGGAATGATATTTGGTTGAATGAAGCTTTTGCCACTTGGATTACTTATACGACATTACAAAAACTATATCCAAACATCGGCTATGAAGAGTCTATTTTGAAACGTGCTGTGTATGCTATGCGTAACGACAGTTTGCGGTCAGCAAGACAAATTCGTCAGCCCATTGCCAGTAATCATGACATTGATTCAGCATTTGATGGTATTACTTATTCTAAAGGAGCAGCTGTTCTCGATATGATGAATCACTTCATTGGCCCAGAGGATTTTCAAGAAGGTTTACAAAACTACATGCAAAAACATGCATGGAAAAATGCCCACGTTGATGATTTTATTGCCGCCATCGCTGAAAAGTCAAAGAATCTGCCTTTTGATCAAATTAAATCATCATTTAATAGCTTTTTAGAACAAAACGGCATTCCCATGTTGAACGTGGCATTGAGCTGTAAACAAGGTGTCAATGTTGTTGCGGTCAGACAAAGTCGTTACTTGCCAGCAGGTAGCGAGGGTCAACGCAACCGCATGTGGGAGGTTCCTGCTTGCTTCACTTATACCGTTAAAGATGAACAACAACGATACTGCCGGTTGATCGATGAATCATCAATGGAGTTTGATCTTCCCGGAGTTGGTTGTGCAGCTTATGTGATGCCCAATGCTGATGGTAGTGGTTATTACCGATTCAATACTGAAGATGATTGGAAAACCTTTTATGATCACAGTGATGATTTTACTACTAAAGAAATGATGAGCATTAATGACAGTTTTTTTGCTGCATTAGATGCTGATCAAATCAATCTGATTGATTTTTTTGCTATTGCACCACAACTGATCGAATTTGATGAAAAAGACATCATTGAAGCACCTATGTCAATCATTAAATACCTCGATGATCGAATCGTTGCTGATACAGATAAAATTTTATTACAAAAAACAGCAAAGGAATTATACCAAGGTGTCTTGACTCAGGTGCTTGAGAGAGAACAGCTATCTGAGCTTGAGGTTGAGTTGAAGCGAAATTTGATCAGTTTTATGGCTCAAACGGTGGAAGACAGTCAATGGCAAGCCTCTTTAATCGCAATAGCGAAAAAATACACTGGCTTTCAGGGAAGTAAGCGCATTAATGAGGAAGGCGTGGATGTTAATTTGATCGGCACGGCCATGGAGGTGGCTGGCGAAAACTTAGGTAAGGGTTTTCATGAACATGTTAAAAGTTTGCTGAAAATGACCACTGATGGCATTCGGCGGGACTATTTGCTCAGTGCGATCTCAACCACCAAAGACCCAGAATTACTGACGGCTTTACGTAACTGGTCTTTGACTGATGATGTGCGAAATAATGAGATGTTTAGCGTATTGTGGCCTCAAATTTATGATTCTGAGGTACAAGACGACTTATGGCATTGGGCACAAGACAATATCAATGGTATCAAAAGCCGTTTGTCAACTTCAGTACAAGGCCGCTTGCCGGTTTTCGGCAAAGGTTTTTGTACGGCTGAAAAACGTGATGAACTTAAAGCCTTTTTTGAACCTATCGTTGAGTCTTTATCAGGAGGCCCTCGTTATTTAGCTCAGACTATCGAATCGATCGATCAATGTATTGTTAAAAAGGCTCGTTTAGCTCAACAATGGGATGATTGGAAAGCGACTATGACTCTTTGATTTTAATAAAGAAAGCAAACCTCATCTTCGGATAAGCGAGCTTTTCTCAAGCAGGTAAAAGCTATTCATAGTGCATTAAAACATTCCAGTTTAATGAATGCACTATGAGTGTTTTTTTAATCCAGACATAATCGGGCACTCACTATTCACTGCCAAGCTTGTTGTCAGAGGTATGGATTAACACCTTAACATATCGTTAACAGACCCTAGCCATTGATAATGATGTTTTTGTCACATTTTTAAGTATTCATTGGTTCAGCTCTTCTTTACCTGGGTAGTGATAGACTGGACCCTTTAAAGTTTAACTTAAAGGAAATTTGCTATGAGAAAAAATATATCGTCTGTTTTATTGTTATTGCTGATGGTATTTAATGCACAGTCATATGTGGTATCAGAAGAAGTCATTAATCGATCTGATGGTATGGCAGAAAGACCTGATTGGGTTTCAGATACTGAAACTACGATAGTAACAGAAAAAGGACTGAGGTTTATTGGTTTGGCTGAGCTAGATATTGAAAGTAGGCCTAGACGTGCACAAAAGGTTGCCGATGCCAATGCTAAAGCAGCCTATACTCATTATGTTTCTACTAAACTCACTTCGATTATTTCAGTAGCACAGTCTGGTTTTGGATTGGATGCTGACCTTAACACTATAGTTCAACAAGTGAGCAGAGTCAGTGTTAATAAAATGGTTATTAAGGGACGCTACTGGGAACGAGTTATAGAAAAGCATAAGGATCAAAATAATGAAGAAAGTCAGAAAGGTATTATTCGGTTATTTAGTATGATAGAAATTTCATCGGATGATATTAAAAAAGCCCTCAGGAAAGCAATCGAAGAATCTGAAATGCCTTCCAAGTTGAAAACCGATTTAGAAGTTTTAGTTGTTCAAGAATGGTCGAGTAATTTTTAATTGGACATATTAATTCATGCTAATCAAATAATATGCTTGTTTATCTATTGATAGCTGCGTTAACCACAGGTACAGTAGAGAGTCCTACGTGGTTCAAAGATTCATATATCAATGATCAGGAACTTGGGTTTTATTGTCAAGGTACTGCCAGTAATGAAGAGGATGCACTTAAAACAGCTAGAGCAAGCTGTGCGAAGAATTTTTGTCAATTATTTGGTGTAGAAGTTAAAAGTAGTCTTGTGGTTGAGGAAACTTTAACAACGACTAGCTATATACAAACAGTTATCGAACAGTGTCCAGATGTGCGCTTGATTGGTAAAAAAGAACAACGAAAGTCAGTGGAATGTTATCAAAATTCGTGTTCAGCATTTATTCATCAAATTTATCCTCAAGAGGAGTTCCAGAAAGAACAAAAAAGATTAAATAGTCCAGGTATCCATCCTGATTTATTGCTGTTGTTGAAGCGTGCTGAAGAAATTCCTCTGACAGAATTTCCAACAGGCATGATAGATGTGTCACATGCTTGGATAAACTACCAGGGTAATGATATTACCAGGCAGTACATTTACATAGATGGTGTTGAAGTCATTAAATGTGACAGAATGAATATTTCCTCGAGTGCTTTGTGTTTAGAAAATCATCAATTATCAACAGGTTCACATTTGCTGACAATGATATATAAAACCAATGATTATCAAGTCAGTTTTAGAACCGATAACCCAATTCATATTAAACAAGATGTAGTCACCCATGTTGATGCTGAGTGGTTATTGACTCAAGCAAAACAAAATATCACATTATCAGCTGATGCACTTTCGAAACCGGAAGGTTGTGTTGAGCTAATTAAGGCAACTGTAACAGCTCCTGCCTGTTATACCGAAGAGCTCATTGAAATTCAAACATCGCTTCAAAAAGCGATAAAGAGTTGCACTGATAATCCGATGACACAACAACCATCTAAACAATGGCTAATGGAAGCGCTTAATTTGACAGAAAGGAATATCTTTCATATGCCTCCAGAGCGTTGTTTAGACCCACATACTGTTAATAAAACATTGGGTTATTTTTTGGGAAAAGAGCCAGATTCAGACCATTTTTGGGAAGGGTTATTTAAAAAACATTTTTCTACTTGGCAGTGGGCTCAGGATATTGGCTACCGAATGAATAAAGATCACTCTTTTATAGAACTACTAGATCACTTGAATTCAGCGCTTCAATCCCGAATTGAACGAGCACAGGTTGCGGAAAGTATCATCGCAATGATTTTTGAACAATACCAGTTAGGTGGGTATGGAAAAAAGGATAATTTGATTGCAGGCAAGCATATCAGTCACATGTATGACAAGTCAAATGAGCAGCCATTTACACTCGATGTAACGACACTTCAAGGACATGTCAATTATTATTTGACCCACGATTTTTTTAAATATTACTTTCCTGCCGATAAAGAAATCAGTATTAAACTGGCAAATTATGTTCAAACTCATCGTGAATTAAATTGTGGTAATTATGTATATGCAAAAAATATAGTTAGCTACTTTTTACGTGATAATTATTTATCAGACCTTGAGTGGCAAGCTTTGCAGAACATGATCAATCAAACGGAAAATGATAGAGGGCTTCGACCATGTACTGAAGCTTTAAGTGGGGATATCCAATCAGATATACCCAGAGCTGATAGATTGGCTTGGTTTGTTCAAGTCGATTGTGCCAGAGAACCTGTCAATAAAAGTTACTCTGTTCAGTTGTATATGAATATAAAAACAGAACCTCATAGGATTAAAACTGAAACCAAAGAGTTATTAAACAGACTGGTTCCAAATTGTGAAATATAAGGTTGTTGATAGCCAAAAAGATTTAATGACATAAATTTTTTATGGCGCTCACTTTAGGATTGATGTAATTCTTGGTCTGTGATGCCTTTGCCACGAGGAACTTTGTACTGGTCTATCTGGATATCTTCATTATTGTAAGAAACGAGATGTTTTTTATTAATGATATATGACTTATGCACCCGCAAAAATTGGATGGGTAATTGATCCATGATATTTTTCATGGTGGTGTAGCTGGTTAAGATTTGCTTATCAGTAAGCTTAATAGTGATGTAATTGCCGAGACCTTGAATGTAGATAATATCATCAGGATGAATTAGATACATGCGGCGGTCTGATTTAAGCTCAATCATCTGTACTTGTTTCACTGAACTTTGTTGTCTCAACTCCTGATATAAACCATAGAGTTTGATAGTCATGGCGAGCATGACAGTGGTATTGATTAGCAACATCGAACGAAAAATAGATTGGGGAGAAAATAAAGTAGTTTGGCTGATAGCAAGGAATTCTTCATAAAAAAAGTAGATCGATAAACGTTGCAATATGCTGCATACCAATAAGATCAGCAATAGACTGAGCAGGAATGAGATCAGTCTGGTTTGAAGCAGGAATTTAGGCATGGCCCAGTAGATCACTAGGTAGGTGGCTGCGATGCGCATGGGTAGTAAGATGAACTCAAGATAGAATGACTCGAAATAACCATGGTTTTTTGACCAGATCAGTGAAAAGCCGACATAGTAAATTATCCAGAACAGTACATGAGTGAAAATTCTAGAGTTAAACAGATAATAATTTGAGTAAGTGCGGCTGAAGTTAAATATCCACATCATGATTTAATAATCTTTCGTAACGATCTGGCTGTTTTTCGTCATATTTGGCTTCAAAGGGGTATTACAGGTTTTAGTATAGCCCACTTTAAACTGCAGATATATATTATGAACATAAGAGTTTTTTTTACTGTCTTTGTCCTGTTTTCCAATAACATATTAGCCGAAGAATTATCCCGGCGAGCAGGCTGGGACGCGCGTTTTGCATTTGCTGAATCTGGTGCGGGTGTGATCATTCGTTCGCTGGAAGTAGACAGTCCTTTGATCAAAGCTGGTTTGGTTGTTGGTGATCATATATTGGCTGTAGATGGTCAAATAATTACCCGGCCAGAGATTTGGGCTGATCTGACTGATGCACTGGTAGCTAAACGTAGTTATCAGGTTACATATCGAAGAAAGTTTCAGAGTCGTGTTGTTAAAGTCAAGTTCAGAGCTCAAGCAAAAGAATCGTATCAAGGTTTAGAGACAACATACACTCAACTGACCAATGATTTTGGCATCCGCCAACGATTAATCATTACCCGGCCAGAAGGTAAAGAGGGCAAGCAACCAGCAATTCTGTTGCTACAAGGGTTGAGTTGCTCCAGTGTTGAGATCAATCAGAACCGATTGACTTCGTTCACCCAGTTGATCAGGGAGATCGTCACGAAGAGTAATAAGGTGGTGCTACGGGTTGAAAAGCCAGGTGTTGGTGATTCTGAAGGTCATTGTTCAGAGACCGACTTTGAGACAGAGCTGAATGGTTATCATATGGCAGCTCAATATTTGAAACAACTTCCTTATGTAGATCCCGAGCGCATCATTATTTATGGTAATTCAATGGGTTCTGCTCTTGCTCCATATATCGCTAATCGGTTTGATTTTTCTGCTGTGATTTCTGATGGGACTTTTGTGAAGAGTTGGTTTGAACATATGTTGGAAATCGAACGGCGGATTTTATCTTTTAAGGGTTTAACTCAGTCCGAGATTACACAAAAAATGAATCATAGCTTTGTGCCATTGTACTATGGCATGTTGATTGGACGTCAGAGTTATCAGCAGATAATTGATGCCTATCCTGGAATCGCAGCGGATAATTACCATAGTCCAGAGCACATGTATGGTCGATCTATGAGGTTTTATCAGCAACTACAGCAGTTTGATGTGGCTGGTGAGTGGCAGCAGCTCAAGGTACCCGCACGTATTCGCTGGGGGACAAATGATTGGATTATGAGTGAAGCGGATAATGACTTAATCATTGAAATTTTAAAAGATGCAGGTCATCAAGATCATCAGCTTTATAAACACCCAGGTTTGGATCATTGGCAGAGGATTCACCCTTCTTCATTAAGTTCATTTGAGGGTCATCCAGGGGAGTGGTCTGATGAAATCAGCAGCGTCATTCTTAGCTGGATGGCTGAGTTTTAAGGTTGGTGTGTTCTTTGATGAGGTTTTTTTAGAAACATTGACCTGTTTTGTTTTTTATTTCGGTTGAGTTATTGTTAACGGGCGTGAGACAAAAAATGAAATTAAATATATTAATAGTAATGCTGGCCACTTCATTCCAATTGCTGGCCAAGACAGAAGCACTAAAGAACACACCAATTGTTACTGTGGGCAGTGATGAGTGTATGTTCGGAAACATACAGGACGCAGTTGATTATGTATCCGAAAATAATGATAGTGTGACAGAAATTCATGTGGCAAGTAATAAAAATTACGCGGAGATTCTGGTGTTAGACGATACTAATGTCAGCATCATAGGCGGATTTTCTGATTGTTTAGCTGCGCAGGCAAATAACAAAAACGATGAGGGTTTTGAAATCAGCGGGTTAAGTGTAAATGATGCAGTGGTATCGATTACTGGTGATCAACAGGTAACAACTGTTTATCTGGAAAATATGACCATTCAGGAAGGAGCTGCTGGTGTTGTTTCAACATCCACAGTGGATTTGACTATGAAAACTGTTACCGTTTACAACAATTATCAATATGGTGTTATCTTCCTTTATGGTCATAATACAGTGACACTTGATGATACGATAATTACTTATAATCATGGATCTGGTTTGGTATGTGCTGGTGAAAATAACCTCATTACCATTAAGGGAAACAGCCAGCTGACTCATAACACCACTGCAGGATCAGGGGGAGGTATGTTATTAGGTGATAGTTGTTATGTAGATGCACTTTCATCGGTCACTGTCAGTCACAATGCGGCTACTGATGGTTACGGGGGTGGTATTTATGCTGACTCAGGAGCTCAAATCACCATGAAAGAAAGTTCGATAGCAGTAAATCAATCGGCTTACATGGGTGGTGGCATATTTGTGACTGGAGAAGGAACCACTATAGCATTGGACCAATCCAGTATTTCACAGAATGTAGTTTTGGATAATACTAATGGTTTGGGGGGGTGGTGTTTATGCTCGTTTAGGAGCTCAAGTGAATATGCAAGCTGTAACCATTCAGGGTAATCAAGGAGGGAGGCTTGGTGGGGGGTTTATCTGTAATGGAAGGAGCTACTGTAACATTGAAGCAATCCAATATTTTACAAAATAGCTCAAACGTTGGTGCCGGTATTTTTGTCGGTTCAGAGGCTCAGGCAAAATTGCATGGTGTCACAATACAGGATCATCAAAGCTATTCTGCTTTTTCTGCAATTGGATCAGGTGCTTATTTGCTCATGACACAATCTCATATATCAGGTACTTACCCTGTAAATTTTGGCAGGGTAGGTCAAGCAAAATCAGGCGCAACCATTGACATTGAGAATAGCATGATTACACAGAACACTGGTTCTTCAGTATTCGAAGCTGATGATGCAGCTTTCAATTTAAAACATGTCACTGTGACTGATAATGACACATCAACGGTTACTCTGTTTTCGAAATCAGCAGGTTTTTTCCGTGTTGAGTCTAGTATCATTTATGAAATGAGTGATCAACCTGTTTATAAAGATCTTGATGATACTGGATTCTTAGAAATGACTTGTTCGATAGTTCATGAAGATGATTCCTTCAGTGGTGATTATCACTATTTAGTATCTGTGGTGAATCATCCTAATTATTTATTTGCTGATTGGGATGCTGGGGATTATCACCTAAGAACAGCTTCCTTAGCGATTGATTATTGTGATGAGGCTGCGAGCTTAAACCTTGATTATCCTAAGGATATTGATGGAGAAGCTCGAGGTTATGATGCAGGTTCTGTTAACTTGTATGGTCCTTATGATGTTGGTGCTGATGAGTATTACATTGATGATGTTATTTTCAAAGATGCTTTTGCAGCTAATTGATTTATCTGTGATAAAGACTAAAAATAGTGTCAGTGAAGATAATGAATGAATAAGGGGGCAAAATGAGCGTTTTGCCCCCTTTGGCGTTTAAGTGTTTTTTTGACACTATCAAAAGACCAGGAAGGACTTTTTCAGGACTAACTAACACTAGAATCAAGATAGTTGATTGCCACCCATAGTGAGGTTGGTTTTTTATACTAATTGAATTGAAAGTTAATTTTTTCGATTGATTTTTTCTCAACGCTTCTCTAAAGCAATGTGAAAAAATTATATGAGCTTTTTAGCAAATTCAATATTAGTATCAGTTTATGGTTGCTTAACCTGTTAATTGGGCTGTTGTTTGTTTCGGTATTTAATCTTTATTTTTGGCAAGAGATTATTGCAATCATAAAACCGGAATCAATCACAGATTATCAGTTGATTGGTTCGATCATACTGTTTTTGATTTTAGTGATTAATTTGGTTTTTAACTTGTTGACCAGTCAGAAAACATACAAGGTTTTTTATGTTTTAGTTTTCACAATATCAGCTATCTCGTTTTACTACATTGCTCAATATAACATCATCATTGATAAAGAAATGGTCCGTAATGTTGTGGAAACGAACCATTCTGAAGCACGTGATTTGATGAGTTTTAGCTTATTATCATATTTATTTGTTTTTGGATTGATTCCTATATTATTGATATTAAAAACAGAGCTAACTGATCAAAATATTTGGAGCCAGTTAATAATAAAAATAAAAGTGACTGTGGTTTCAGTTATGACCATTGGTTTAATTGTGTATCTTAATTACCCTTCATTTGCATCACTGGCCAGAACGAATCGTCATTTGTCACACATGATTGTCCCAACAAATTTTATTTTTGCCACCATTTCATATATAACTGAGCAGTTCAATAAAGCTCAGTTGCCATTTAGTGACATTGCTCAAGATGCCTTTCATCTGAAACTGTCGAAACCCAACGATAAGAATGTTGTTATATTGATTGTCGGTGAAACCGCCAGAGCAGATCGATTTTCTATCAACGGTTATCGTAGAGAGACAAACCCCCGTTTAGAGAAAAGACATGTCGTTAATTTTAAACAAACCAGTTCTTGTGGAACCAGTACTGCTGTTTCTCTTCCTTGTTTGTTTTCCCATTTAGAAAGAAGGTCATATAGCCACAAAGTAGGTAAAAACTCCTCCAATTTATTAGATTTTTTCAAGCAAGCAGGAATAGATGTCCAGTGGCGTGATAACAATACTGGGTGTAAAGGTATTTGTGGCAGAGTGGACTATGTGGATTTTTCAAACAATAGTGATGAGTTGTTCTGTTCAGATGGTGAGTGTTTTGATGAGATATTACTTAAGGGGTTACTAGAACAAATTAATGCAAATCCCAATGATCAATTCATAGTTTTACATCAAAAAGGGAGTCATGGACCTGCTTATTATTTGAGATATCCTCCGGACTTTAAAAAATTCACACCAACCTGTCAAAGCGTCCAACTACAAAAATGCAGTTCAGAAGCTTTAAATAATACCTATGATAATACCATTGTTTATACAGATTACTTCATTGATCAAACGATGAAATTATTAGAGTCTTTACCACAAGGGACATCTAGTTCACTTGTATACATTGCTGATCATGGTGAGTCTTTAGGGGAAAATAATCTTTACTTGCATGGTACGCCTTATTTAATTGCTCCAGAGTCACAAACTCATGTGCCTTTTATATATTGGGCACCACATCAAACTGATAATAAGACTGCATCACTTATGAGCTGTCTTGAAAAAAGTGAGGACCATCATCTTTCTCATGATCATTTGTTTCATTCAATGCTTGGTTTGATGAATGTATCCACCAGCTATTACAAACCAGAGCTAGATGTGTTTTCATCATGTCATTCAGATCATGTAAATAGTCGAACTTAAAAAAATGCATAACTTATTGTTAAATTTAAATTGTTACTTCAGTTTTGTACATTTTTTCGACCAGAAAACAGGCGTCACGATGCCTTTTTCAGGGTTGACTAAATAAACATAGTCGTTGAATTTCAAACAAAGGAGTTTCCATGAAGTTACTTTCGATATCTTTCATTTTTTTAATGACAATTTATATTTTGATATTTTTTATAGTCACATTACTTTGTAAGTTGCTCGGTGTAAATGACGGTGAATGAACTTAATCCTACTTATAAAATTGGTATGACCGAATGGGGATTATTGGTTTGTGGATTTGTACTATTGATTTTCGTTTATCAAATGAAGGTAGATTTCATGATAGCCGATTTTATCTTTGGTCACTTTCAGTGGCGTTTTGAAAAGTCCTTTCTTATAGAAGTGATATTACACAGATTTGCTAGGTATATGGTTATTTTTGTTTTTTTAATCATACTATCAAACTTGGTTGTTAAGATATTAAAAGCAAACGATCCAGCAGGCATTTATCATCTTTTTGTGTTACTCCTTACCATTTCAACAAGTGTTATTTTAGTCACCATAATTAAAAGAATCGTTGAAGTTGACTGCCCCTGGGATTTAATTCGATACGGTGGTAATAAACCTTATTTTCCCGTATTTGATTACGATCCTGAATACTTACCCTCTGCACATTGTTTTCCAGCTAGTCATGCCAGTGTTGGATTCAGTTGGATGGCATTGTTTTTCTATTATAAAGTCACTAAAAAAGTTCGGAATCATAAAATACTGGGTTTGATATTGATCATTGGTGTGATTTTTGGTTTTGCTCAGCAACTCAGAGGTGCTCACTTCATATCACATGACATATGCTCTTTTCTTATCTGTCTTATTAATCCAATGGTAATTTATTCCATCGCTTATCGTAAAGCGTTCAGGATGCAAATAGTAAGTCGTTAAAAGCAAATATTTGTATTTAGTCGAAAATGAAAAAGACCAGAATGGACTTTTTCAGGGTTGACTATTTAATTGTACGGATGTCACATTTGGTGATGAGTCATGGTTGGTATTAATCAGATAAAAAAGTGGTTAACCCTATTTTGAATGCTTTTTTTGGCTCATGAATATTAAGTTTTTGTTGCCGAAAATCACAATTTCCATATGACTAATATCGAGTCTCATTGGATGTATCAGACAATATGAGTAAGAAATTATTGGATTGAGCAAGGTGGTTTGGAGGGTGAAATAATATTGATGGAAGGATTGTTTTCACTCTTTGATGTTTTTTTAGCCAGGGTTGATTTGATCAAATGAATGATATCTGAGTGATTTTGTCGATTTGTATTGATAGCCAATGAGTGGTTGTTGTATGGTTTATATTTGTTAATGTCGGTGACATTAAATAAACCAAGTGTTGGTACATGGACAGATGACGCCAGATGCATGATTCCAGAGTCACTACCAATAAATAGTTCGCAGGCCGCAATAACAGCTCCCACCTCTCTTATATTCTTTCCATAAAAAGTAGGTGCTTTAAAATCGATTTGTGATGCATATTCTACTGGTAATATCTCAACAATGTTGTATTCATTGAAATGTACCTTTAACGCTATGTATATTTCATTCCACCAATCTTTTGAGTACATTTTATCCCCTGTTGCATAGGTAAAAATACACAGTGTTTTTTTACCGTTTGGACTGATGCTTGTTAAAATTTCAACACCTTTAGTTAATTCTTTTTGAGTTAGTCGTAAATCCAAAACAGGCATCGATCGGGCATCATTTTTGTTTAATATATCTCTTAAGGCTAGGATAGGTTTTTGAGCCATGTGGTGAAGATCTTTCTTATTTGGGTGGCGATTTGATTCAGGTATTCCAAATGATTTGTGTATGCCTTTCGACTTTTCTGTAAGAATTCGTCCAGAAGATGATTCGTCTGTTGTATTAATAACCAGGTCATATTGAGTGGTCATGGCATTTACATAATTCTTTAGATAAGTAATGGGATGAATAAATGGTTTTTTGGGTAGTTGAAAAATGGTTCCTATAGTGTGGTAATTTTTAAACAATGAGTCAGCTAATCTACCTTTAACAACGATATCTGTGGTGGCGTTAGGAAATATTCTTTCGACCTCTTGAAGTAATGGTGTTAACAATAACAGATTACCTAGGCGGTGATTTGGTCGGCATATCAATATTTTTTTAATGTCTGAAGGATCATGTATTTTTACTGATTTTTCCCGTGCTCGATTCACTATATTTTGGGTGGCGCCCATCAATGAGTGTTTTCTGATTTGATTGATCTTTTTTATGATATTCATCTTGATTGGAGATGAATATCAATAAAATCAATCGGATTTTTATCAACATTTTTCCATAGCCGCCTACAGCAAATGTTTATTGAGTTCAGCGGCTAGCATTCCAGGTTCTTTAAAAGCAAAGTTTGCTAACCAACGTTCCGGTCGATCTTCTGGTGCCAGGTAACCCCACAAGGCGATGGCTGATTGCATGCCTGCTGCATGTGCCGCTTTAATGTCAGATTGGGCATCACCGAGGTAGAGGATATAATGGGGATCTATGTTGATCGATTCAGCTGCTATCAACAAAGGTTTGGGGTCAGGTTTGGATAAGCCCACTTCATCTGCCGATATCACCACCTGCGCTGCATCTAAGGTCCTGATATTTTGAACCAATGGTAGTGTTAGCCAGCTGGGTTTATTGGTGACAATACCCCATGGTAATTTATTCTGGTTTAGGAGAGATAATAAGTCACTAACTCCATTGAATAACTGATTGTTACTATTCAGTTGGGCTTGATAAATTTTTAGGTATTGTTGGCGAAGTTGTTCTTGATCACCTTGTTCTAGCTCTGGAAACAGGGCGTGCACTAGAGCTGCTGCACCTTTTGATATGTATGGACGATAGTCTGCTATGGGTAATTTTTTATTGATACCATTGTTGTTGGCCAGTATTTCAAGGGCCAAAATCATATCAATAGCTGTATCTACTAAAGTACCATCGAGATCAAACAAAATTGCTTTGATCTTTTCCATCAGTTCTTTTGTATGGCTATCAGGTAGTTGATGGCTAGGTCCGTCGGATGAATGGTGGCCGAGCCATTGACTGGGTTATAGCGCATACCCGAAATGTTTTTAATGGTGATGCTCTTTTTACTCAAGAAGTTGACTAATTCTGAAGGTTTTATGAACTGTTCATAACGATGTGTGCCTATGGGTATCAGTTTTAAAATGTGTTCAGCCGCGATAATACCCAAAAGCATGGCTTTGGGGGTGCGGTTAAGTGTTGACAAGAATAGCCAACCACCCGGTTTAAGACACGTCAAGCAAGCATCGATGACTGATTCGGGATCAGGCACATGTTCAAGCATTTCCAAACAAGTCACTACGTCATAATAGGCTGGTTTTTCAGCAGCATGGTCTTCAGCGCTTTGTAGCAGGTAATTAATTGTCAAACCAGATTCAAATAAATGAAGTTTTGCTGTTTTTAGGGAAGCCTCTGCCAAGTCAATACCTGTAACATGCGCACCTTGTACTGCGATTGATTCAGAGAGGATACCTCCACCACAGCCAACATCCAGTACATTACAGCCAGGCAGTGAACAGTGTGACTGTATGTATGCCAATCGACAAGGGTTGATTTGATGCAATGTTTTGAGTGGTCCTTGTTGGTCCCACCAAAAAGCGGCTTGACTATTGAATTGATCAATTTCAGTTTGACTGTAGTTTCCCATTTTTGCGGATATTTTTTTTGCTATTTTACCTGTCCTGGTAACAATTTGCTTGATTGATGATAAATCAGTCTTATATTGAGTTGATCTGACCTTATCACACTTTACATGAAAGCAACTTTGGATAAACTGGGCATGGCATTGAGTGGGCTTTGTGCTATCCAATGTGCTTTGTTACCCATTATGCTGAGCTTGTCGGCAGTAGTACCAAGCTGGGCTCATATAGGTCATGGGTGGCTGTGGATGAGTGTTATTGGACTGATTGCACTGTGGTCATTTTTCCAAGGCTGGAAAATTCATCATTGTCGATGGGTGTTGTTTTATGCCATTATCGGTTATACAGTATTATTGTTGGCAACTATTTTAGAAGAACGTGTTCCTGTGTTAATGGAATCGGTGCTGTTTGTAATTGGAGGTCTGTTAATGGTGGTGGCACACTGGCGTAATTATAAAAAAACCAACTGTGCCCGGGTTATAAGCTAAAGCAATTCGAAATCTTCTTTTGTGACACCACAGTCAGGACATTCCCAGGTTTCTGGTACATCTTCCCAGAAGGTTCCAGGCTTAATACCATCTTCCGGCAAGCCTTCAGCTTCATCGTAGATAAAGCCACAAACAACACAGATGTATTTTTTAAATTCAGTTGCCATATATAGTGCGTATTTTTAAGATGAGGTCGAAATAGGGTTAAAAACTGAAAAATCAATTGAAAAAGAAATTTTATGCAAAAAGCAATCGAAATAAATAAATTAATGAAAACCTACAAAGATGGAACTCAAGCGCTAAAAGGTGTTGATTTGACAGTGGAGGCGGGGGAGATTTTTGCTTTATTGGGGCCTAATGGTGCAGGCAAATCGACGATGATTGGCATTATTTCATCACTTGTTAATGCCTCATCTGGGTCGGTTAAGGTCTTCGGAAAGGATTTAGAAACAGAACGGCAAGCCGTTAAATCTATGATCGGTTTAGTTCCACAAGAGTTCAACTTTAATATGTTTGAGAAGCCTTTTGATATCGTCGCCAATCAAGCTGGGTATTATGGTGTTCCAAGGCAGGAAGCCATCATAAGAACGGAAAAATATTTGAAGCAATTACAGTTATGGGATAAACGAAATACAGTGTCTCGTGGTCTTTCAGGAGGAATGAAAAGGCGATTGATGATTGCTCGGGCTATGGTTAATGAGCCGCGGTTGTTAATTCTTGATGAACCAACCGCAGGTGTAGATATTGAAATCAGACGATCGATGTGGCAGTTTGTTGAAGAAATCGCCAAGCAGGGTACGACTATTATACTAACAACTCACTATTTGGAAGAGGCCGAACAGTTGTGTAAAAAGATCGCCATCATTGACCATGGGGAAATAGTTAAGAACACGACGATCAAAGAACTACTGACAACGCTGGATATTGAAACATTTATTTTTGATCTGGATCGTCAACCGGATCAAGTTTTATTACAGACACTTAATGCTGAAATGAGAGACGAGTGCTCCATTCAACTCGATGTACCTAAGTCGCAGAACCTTAATCAAGTATTTAAACAACTTGATGAAGCTGGTTATGCCGTCATATCAATGCGTAATAAGGCCAATCGCCTTGAAGAGTTGTTCGTTAAAATGATAAACAATAAAGGAGCTGTATCATGAGTCATAACACCTGGGTAGGGATCAAAACCTTGCTAAGAAAAGAGGTGACCCGAATTGTTCGCATATGGACGCAAACCTTATTGCCGCCAGCGATCACTATGACGTTGTATTTTGTCATATTTGGCAATTTGATAGGCTCTCGTATAGGAAAAATGGGTGGTTTTGATTACATGGCGTTTATTGTGCCGGGGTTGGTGATGATGTCTGTTATAACCAGCTCCTATGGTAATATGGTGTCCTCCTTTTTTGGAGCCAAGTTTGCTAAACATGTAGAGGAATTGCTGGTATCACCGATGCCCAATTGGGCTATTTTAACTGGTTATGTCGCTGGTAGTTTATTTCGGGGGTTGTTTGTAGGGTTGATTGTCACGGCGGTGGCTTTGTTTTTTACAGACATCCAGATCCACAACGTTTGGATTGTGTTATCAACGGTGATCTTGACCTCCATCGTTTTTTCATTGGGTGGATTTATTAATGCGGCTTTTGCTAAAAAGTTTGATGACATTGCCATTATTCCAACTTTTATTTTGACACCTTTGACCTATTTAGGTGGCGTCTTTTATTCCATTTCTCTGTTACCGGAGTTTTGGCAAGGGGTGTCAAAAATTAACCCTGTTCTCTATATGGTGAATACTTTTCGTTACGGTTTTTTAGGTGTAAGTGATATTGATCTCACTGTCGCTTACGGTATCATTTTGGGGTTTGTCATCGTGCTGGGTGGTTTTTCTATGTATATTCTCCATAAGGGGTTGGGTTTACGTACTTAGTCGAACCTGAAAAATGCCAAGATGGACTTTTTCAGGTTCGACTACTTAGCAGGTCTCATTTTTTGATTGAAGAACATATCCATTTATCAGTTATTTTTATTGAGCAACCTCTTGAATTCAAAACAGTGACCCCCACATGTCTGTTCAATGTGGGCAATTAAGGAATAGTACCTGATGGCCCTATCTTAATAATATTTGTTTAATGTCAATTTATAAGGAGTTTAGCGATGAATATTCGTCCTTTGCATGACCGCGTGATTGTCAAACGCGTTGAAAGTGAAACCACTTCACCTGGTGGCATTGTTTTGCCAGACTCGGCTACTGAAAAACCAGTTCAAGGTGAAGTGATTGCAGCAGGTAATGGTCGTATTTTGACTTCTGGTGAAGTTCGTCCATTGGATGTCAAGGCTGGTGACAAGGTGCTGTTTGGTAAATATGCTGGCAGTGAAGTGAAAGTGGGTGGCGAAGAATATCTCGTCATGAAAGAAGAAGACATCATTGGAATCGTTGAATAAGAGGAATTAATATCATGAGTGCTAAAGATGTAAGATTTTCGGAAGACGCACGCGCTAAAATGGCTCGAGGCGTTAATGTTTTGGCTAATGCTGTCAAAGTGACTTTGGGCCCTAAAGGCCGTAATGTGGTTTTGGAAAAGTCTTTCGGTGCGCCGAATGTAACTAAAGATGGTGTTACGGTAGCTAAAGAGATTGAGTTAGAAGATAAGTTTGAAAACATGGGTGCGCAGATGGTCAAAGAAGTGGCCTCGCAAACCAATGATGTGGCTGGTGATGGTACCACTACAGCAACTATTCTGGCCCAAGCGTTTGTACGTGAAGGTTTGAAAGCTGTTGCTGCTGGACGTAACCCAATGGATTTAAAACGTGGTATTGACCAGGCTGTTACAGCTGCTGTTGAGGCTATCAAAGCGCAGGCTACACCATGTAAAGATTCAAAAGCAATCGCTCAAGTAGGAACCATTTCAGCCAATTCGGATACTTCAGTAGGAGAAATTATTGCTGAAGCTATGGAAAAGGTAGGTAAAGAAGGCGTCATCACCGTAGAAGAAGGTTCTGGTCTGCAAAATGAACTTGATGTGGTAGAGGGTATGCAGTTTGATCGCGGCTATTTGTCCCCTTACTTTGTGACTAATCAAGAAACGATGACTGCGGATTTGGACGATGCGTTCATTTTACTACATGATAAGAAAATTTCTAACATTCGTGACTTGCTACCAATATTGGAAGCAGTGGCTAAAACGGGTAAGAAGTTGTTCATCATAGCTGAAGATATTGAAGGTGAAGCTTTGGCAACCTTAGTGGTTAATAACATGCGGGGCACCGTAAAAGTGTGTGCTGTTAAAGCACCTGGTTTTGGTGATCGCAGAAAAGCCATGTTGGAAGATATAGCTGTGTTGACTGGTGGCACTGTTATTTCTGAAGAAGTTGGTTTGTCTTTAGACAAAGCAGGTATCAGTGATTTAGGTTCAGCCAAACGAATTCAAGTTAATAAAGACAACACAACCATCATTGATGGTGCTGGTGAACATGCTGAAATTGAAACACGTGTTAATCAGATCCGTGCGCAAATTGAAGAAGCGAGCAGTGATTATGATCGTGAAAAATTGCAGGAACGTGTAGCCAAGCTAGCTGGTGGTGTTGCTGTCATCAAGGTTGGTGCTGCCACTGAAGTGGAAATGAAAGAAAAGAAAGATCGTGTTGATGACGCATTGCATTCAACTCGTGCTGCCAACGAAGAAGGTGTTGTTCCTGGAGGTGGGGTCGCTTTAATTCGTGCCCAATCAGCTGTTGAAAGTTTAACCGGTGCCAATGAAGATCAAAACGTAGGTATCACCATTACTTTGCGTGCTATGGAAGAGCCATTGCGTCAAATTGTTAACAACTGTGGTGAAGAAGCATCAGTTGTTGTTAATAACGTTAAAGCAGGAAAAGGTAACTATGGTTACAATGCAGCTACTGGTGAATATGTTGATTTGATTGAGGCCGGTGTGCTCGATCCTGCCAAAGTTACTCGCAGCGCATTGCAAAATGCCGCCTCTGTAGCTGGCTTGATGATCACTACTGAGTGTATGGTTGCTGAGTTACCAAAGGAAGAAGCTCCAATGCCTGATATGGGTGGCATGGGCGGTATGGGTGGTATGGGCGGTATGATGTAAATCAAGTCCAGACTGCTACTTCCAATAAAAAACCCAAGGCTTAAAACCTTGGGTTTTTTATTGAGAATGCGTTAAGTTCGGTCTTTAATGGCTTGAATATTGACATTTAAATAATCATAAGAAGGATCAATGACATTCGCTATCCAGCCGTGATAAAGTGCTGAATCATGTTGAATCTGTTTAATGGTCAATAGGCTGTGATTGATGCACCCGAGACCCATTCGAGCGATCATGATGATGGGTAGCTGAAATGCATTAGCTAAATCAGCCAGCATCAACTCATTGTTTAAAGGCACACACCAACCACCTACACCTTCCACCAGGACACGATCATATTTTTGGTGTAATTTTTGTAGTTGTTTTAAACAACTGTCTATATTAAAAACATTCTGTTTATCAGCGATGTGGGGTGATGTCGGTTCTTCAAAAGTAAATGGATTGATTTCTTGTAAAGGTTGTCCTGTCACTTTAGCTAATTCCAATGCATCCTCACTGACCAATTGTCCTTGTTGCCAAATAGCACCGGAAGCCACCGGTTTGAATGCACCTACTGAATGTCCTTGTGTTTTCCAGGCATTAAGTATCTGACAAGAAATAAAAGTTTTTCCAGCATCAGTATCTGTTGCGGTGATAAAGCAGCTTGGTAAAGAAGATAAATTTTCTATTAGCATATAGTGAGCGCTAATTGTTCATATTGGGATACATTGATGGTTTCTGGTCTTTGGTTTGGGTTGATGCCTACGGATTCCAATTGTTGAATAGTAACGGTTTTTTTAAGGTTATTACGGATAGTTTTGCGTCGTTGTTGGAATGCTTGTTTGACCAGTGATTCTAATGCAGGTAATGGAACTTTTGTAACCTGTGTTTTAGGTGTTAGCATGATGATTTGTGAATCAACTTTAGGCGCAGGGATAAAAGCCTCAGGTTTGATGACTAAAAGTCCAGAACAATCAAAACGATGCTGTAGCATGACAGAAAGTCGACCAAAGTTTTTTTCTCCAGGATTGGCGCAAATGCGATCAACAACTTCTTTTTGTAACATGAATACCATCTGTTTAATGGCATTGGCTTGATATAACATGTTGATAAGAATGGGTGTCGAAATGTTATACGGTAAGTTACCAACGACTTTATAAGAGAGACCATCAGCCAAACGTAACTTCAGCGCATCCATGTGATGCAAAGTGATGTTATTAAAGTGCAAAAACCGATTAGTTAAAATGGGTATTAGGTCATCGTCCAGTTCAATTAACTGGAGTTCGGCCCCACTGGCTTGTAGATAAGTGATAATGGCTCCGTGACCTGGACCAATCTCAATGATGTGGTCTTCTATTGTCGGATGGATGATTTTGATGATGTTGTTGATGATGCCATCGTCTTGTAAAAAGTTTTGACCTAATCTTTTTTTAGCCTTCATACTGCATACTCGATACATTTTTTTGCACATTGAATGGCAGCATACAAACTTTTTGAACTGGCAATTTTCTGACCTACAATATCGAAGGCCGTTCCATGATCGACACTGGTACGAATGATCGGCAAGCCAAGTGTGATGTTAACCGAAGTGCCGAATCCAGCATATTTTAAGGGCACCAAACCTTGGTCATGATACATGGCAATAACTGCATCTACAGTTTTGAGTTTATCAGGTGTGAACAGGGTATCAGCTGGATGAGGGCCAGACACATTGAGCCCTTCTTTTTGCAAAATCGTCAGTGCAGGTACGATGATTTCCTGTTCTTCATGACCTATGTGTCCGTTTTCACCGGCATGTGGATTGAGGCCACACACCGCAATATGAGGACTATTAATACCAAATTTCCGAGTCATTTCCAGATTGACAATACGAGTGGTTTCTATGATACGCGAAGAAGTGATCTGTTCAACAACGTTACGAAGGGGTAGGTGAGTGGTGACTAAAGCAACTCGCATGAATTCATTGAGTAGCATCATCACGACCTGTTTGGTATTGGTCAAACTGGCTAAGTATTCGGTATGTCCTGTGAAAGGTATGCCTGCATCATTAATGACACCTTTATGGATAGGACAAGTGACTATCGCTTGGTAGTCACCGTCCAGACAGCCTTTAACTGCTACTTTGATGGTATTGAGTACGTATTGACTATTATTTGGGTTAGGTTTGCCTAACTCGGGTTTGACTTTTAGTGGCGTGTGATTAATCAATTGATCAGGCCATTGGGGCAATTCACTTTTAATTAATTGACGGTCACCAACAAGCACACAGTCAGTGAGTGCTTGTTCCTTTGCCAATTGAGCCACTAACTCCAGGCCGATGCCTGCTGGTTCCCCTAAAGTAATGGCTATCATATTAGATTGCTAAATTCTGATATCTACAAAAGCCTCACCACGAATTTCATGTAGCCACGTTTCAACAGCTTCATGCATTTTCCTTTCCTTAATGGCGTTTTCAGCCTGTTGTCTTTTAAATGATTCAGTGATATCGGCTTCTTTTTTTCCAAGGAATTTAACGATATGCCACCCGACCTCTGTTTGAAATGGTTCGGATATTTCACCTTCTTTCAATTCCTTAATGACATCACCCATACGTGAACCATATTGGTTGATTTCAAACCAACCCAAATCTCCCCCTAATGGTGCGGAAGTGTGATCATCGGAATGTGCTTCCGCCAGTTGACTAAAGTCTTCACCAGCCATGAGTTTTTCATGGAGGTTATTGATAATGTTCATGCCTTCTTTTGGAGAAACCACCTGATTGGTTTCGACCATGATGTGCAAAGCATGGTATTGTTCAACTGTTTTAATTACGTTACTTTGTTTGTCTAAGAGTTTGATAATATGAAAACCGTTAGGTGAGCGAATAGGCTGAGACAACTCACCTATTTCCATAGCTTTGACTTGTTCAGAAAACAAAGGAGGCAACTGGTTAACAGGCCGCCAACCCAAATGTCCCCCTTCTAATGCCCTTTGTCCATCAGATATTTGCGTAGCTAAAACAGCAAAATTTTCACCACTGAGCAGTTTTTCATGTACTTCGGTAATTTTATTATTTGCAGCTTCCACGCTCGATGCATCAGCACTTGCAGGTATGGCCACTAATATATGTTGTAGTTCTACCTCACCTTGATCTAGCTCATTATCAGCCAAAAATAAATCAATTTCGTGATCACTGACTTTGACTTGGGAGTTGGCAAAAGCGTATCGAACACGTTCTGTTTGCATGTCACGCTTCATGTCATCTCTGAATTCGGTGAATGTAAACCCATCTTGCTCGATTGCAGCCCGCATTTGGTCAACGGTGACATTGTTTTGCTGGGCAATGTTAGCTATAGCGGCATCTACTTCAGCGTCAGAAATTCTGATGCCAACTTGTTCAGCACGAGCAATTTGTACTTGTTGTACGATGATGCGTTCTAATACTTGTTTTTCTAAGACATCGCTGGGAGGTAGCTGATTGCCAGAGGCCTCTATTTGTTTAGTAATCGAAGCCATGGCACGATCTAAGTCAGAGCGCATGATCACTGCATCATCAACGACAGCAACAATTTCATCCAGCAATTGTTCTTCGGCTTGAGTGGGATTTATCAGGTGAATCAAACCTAAACACCATATGATTATTTTTAACATTAAAATGCCTCTTTGTATCCTAAAATTGATTGTTTTAATAAACGTCTGGGGTTACGGCCCAGGGCGCCTAGTCCGTTGAGTTGAAACTCGGCATAAAAACCATTGTTGCTCATGCCTGTTTCGTCAACCAAATAATGTCTTGCCATGAGTCTTAAGGCCCAGCAGCAACTTTTATGTTCGTAGCCAAATAAAGCCTCGATCGTTTTATTATTCGCCACCGAAAAATTCCAACGTGCTAATAATCTATGTCTATCATTGATAGGTAGGACCATTGAGGTATCTAATTGTTCTATTTTATCGCGTCTGAATCTATAGGCGAAATTAAATACACTTCCATCGTTGGTTTTGCGTTGCACTTTGAACAAACCACGTTCCAGTGACTCTGTTTGTTGTTCATAATGTAAACTCACTCCAGCGCTCCATTGGTGATGCAGATATAAATTATATTCAGCGATAAGTGGTGATTTCGTTAAATTTTGTGGGACATCGTCCAATTGTACATTTTGTTCATCAAAATATTTAATTTGTCCTAGAGTTAAGTCCCATAATTGTTGTCCAGAGGTTGAGAAACTTCTGTGAGTGATGGCCAATGTTGCTTGGTTCATATCGGATTGGCGATCAGCACCGGAGAATCGGTTGGTTTGAAACAATGTAGTTGTGCCAAAAGTTAAATTGCGAGTATCAAAAATGGGTATATCGTTTTGGATTCGTTCAGGCGCATAAACATAGAACAAGCGAGGCTCGATGGTTTTGCGAGCGTTGTTATTAAGCCACTTTTCAAAAATTAAGCTGGAGTCGATGGAAATGATGGGTAATGAGCGACTGATGTTTTTTCGACTGTCATCGAAATTGTAATGTGTGGCTCGGTACTGTAATTTTGGTTTAATGTGCCCCCAGCTATTGCCCCATTCTGTAGATAACCAGGGAGTAAGATCTGTACGCCAAGCACCAACAGATTCTTCCCGATAAAAATTAATTAATTCGCTGTTAATGCCGTAATCTACCCTACTGACATTAACGGGTGTGTACCACGAAAAATGTAATTCGGGTAGTTTTTGATAGGGTTCATTGCTGGCATTGATGTTTTGGCTGAGCACCTGGTAATCATCAATACCCGAAAAAAAAGACCAGTTGCCACTTGATCCAGAAACACTGACCTGGCTTTTTAGATAGGGTGTGGAGGTGATAAAAGAGCTGGAGGAAAAGTCTTCGTAATACTGAGCATCAGAAACATGGTTGAGGTTGGTGTTGAAGCGCCATTTCGGGTTCAGACGTGTGCTGTGTTTGTATTGTAATAAACCCCGATCTTTATCTCTTTTATCATCGTTAGGCAAGAAAGTTCCTTCGAATATACCGTTTGAACGTCCAGTCAAGTACCTGAACTCTGTACCCAGCATTAAACCGTGATCCTGTAAATATCGTGGTGTTAAGGTCAGATCATATTGAGGATCTAGATTAAAATAATAAGGGACAGCAATATCCAGACCGGTGGTTTGCGAATATGAAAATTCGGGCATTAACAATCCGCTTCTTCTGTCGTCATTGAGTGGTAATTTAATCCAGGGAATGTATAAAATAGTCTTGTCTTTAATTTTCAAGCGTGCGCCTTTAAAAGTGCCCATGCCTGTGTCATGGTTAAGTAAGGCTTCTTTGGCACTGATTTCCCAGCTTCGTTGATCAGGGCTACAAGAAGAAAATGTCAGTTCGTCGATCATTGCTTGACTGTCTTGCAATTGCATGAAATCGGCCTTCCCATTCATGGCAGAATCGCTTAAGAAGTACTGCAAGTGATGAATGTCAGCAGATCGTGAATCATTATTCATTTGGGCATCTGCAGCGAAAATACGTTGATCATCGCTTTGAAGCCATACGCCACCTGCTGCTTTGACTTGATTAGTGCTTTTTTGAAAAGTTAAGTGTGGAGTCATCATGCGGAGGTCATCACGTTTGATACACACATTACCAGAGAGAGTTAAGATATCATCTGATTGACGTTGACTGTGGCTTGCTAATATTTCAATGTTTTCAGAGTGGGCGGGCGTATCTAAACAAGCAGACTGTGAAGGTGTTAATTCTGTTTGTTGGATGTGACATTGTTCGGCTGCATATCCTCGATAACTGACGATCAATATCAAAATTGTAATGATTATATATTTCAAGAACGAACTCAAAGGTTAAATATTAATGATGTGATTTACTTTTCAAGCGGCCTATTTTAATATGGTTGGAGTCAAAAGTCTGTAGTCGTTTTGCAGACCTATTTTCATTTCAATCTGGGAGGAATATAAAAATGGCTGGTAAGTTTGTAATGAGTAAAGGTAAAGATGGTAAAGATTATTTTGTTCTAAAAGCTGGAAATGGAGAAGTCATTCTTCAATCTCAGGGTTACAGTTCAGGATCTGGTTGTGAAAATGGTATTGAGTCTGTCAAAAATAATGCAGGCGATCAAAGTCGATTTGAGTGTCGTGAAGCGAAAGATGGTCGGTTTTACTTCGTTCTAAAAGCCAAAAATGAACAGGAAATTGGTCGTTCACAAATGTATCAGTCGGAAAGTGGTTGTCAAAACGGCATGGCTTCAGTGGCTTCAAATGCAACAACAGCTATTATCGTTGATGAGCGCAGTTGATAAGTAATAGTCAAATCAATAGAATCTGGGAAATCAATCAAGTCAATTGGTAGTGCAGATGTTGAAAAATAGCAAAGGTTTGGTCGTTAAACCAGCCATTTGCTATAACCGACTGTTAACTATGTGAGACCTCTGCATAACTAGTGCATCTTTCCTTATATGAGTTAAAATGTCAGGATGCAAAAATCATTCATCACCCAAACAGATTTATTTCTGACCTCAGAAGAATTCAACCATAAGAAGCTTTGCACACTTGATGAAACAGAAAAGCTCCTTGACTGATGTGAAATCGAGAAGATATTAAACGGTATTTACTCATCCAAAACAGGTAGACCAAGCTACCCTTTATTGAGTTTATTCAGAAGTTTGTTACTTGGTATCTGGTACAAGATGTCCGATGTACAGTTATCCGAAAGTCTTTATCGAGATTTGCTGTTCAGAAAATTTTGTCACTTTGAATTAAGTATGGGCACCCCAGATGATACGACCTTGGGCAGATTCCGCACACAGTTAGTTAAACATGATTTGTGGGAATTGTTGCTGGGTGAAATTAACCGTCAGTTAGAGGAACAAAATATCATCATGAGAGAAGGCCGTATCAATATCATAGATGCCACCCCAGTTGAGGCAGCTCAATCTGGTACTGGTAAGACAAAAGAGGGTCAAAACAAGCAAGACCCGGATGCAGGTTGGCGTCAAGAAGGATTCCAAAGGGCATCTGAAGTCCACCTATGGTTACAGTATACATACAGGCGTTGATGAAGATGGTTTTATTCATCGTCAGAGCGTTAGTGCAGGCTGTGTACATGATTCAAAGATGATTGATGACTTGTTACTTGGAGATGAAATTGCCTTGTATGCTGATGCAGCTTACAGTTCCCAAAAGATTCGGGACAAGCTCAAACGCTTTGGTATTAAAGACCAGATACAGCGCAAAGGTTATCGAGGCAAGCCATTAAGCGAAGCCGACAAAAAACGCAACAAGATGATAGCCCTTACCCGATCAGTAGGTGAGCGACCATTTGCCACCTACAAGCAACATTATGGTTTAGCCAGAACTCGAGTACTGGGGTTGGCCAAGAACATGACGTTTTATGGATTGGCTGCTATGGCTGCCAACATCCGTAAAGGTGCCAAGTTTCTCAAGGAAATGGGCTTGCCTGAGCTGGAATCTACAGGATAGGTACGTCTGAATTAAGGGAAACAGCCCTTAATTCAAAAATCAAACAGAATCAAACGACCAGATCAGGCTGTTTTCTATCAAAAAAAATCAAGTCACGTGTTTTGTTGGGTTTTTGTTGTAACTTAATGGCTTATGCAGAGGTCTCAAAAAATCATTACATGTGAAAATCACGTGCTGAGCCAGCATCGAAATTTTTATAATTTGAAGGTCATTTTTTTTTAAAAAATTGAAATAAAGTTTATCAGGCTCTACTTTTGGATCAAAAATCAGTCTTACTAGTGAGATTTCCAATTAAACTAAGAAAGAGGAGATCTCAAGATGAAGAAGAAACGTTACACAGAAGAGCAAATAATTGGCGTTATTAAACAACATTGCCTCAGTCGCTACAGTGCAACAACAGCCTTATCTTTGATGAACAACGTTGATAGGCTTTACTCAAATGAATTCCGATATCAATAAATCAATTAGTGACACAGATGTTGGAAAATAGCAAAGGGCTGGTCATTCGACCAGCCCTTTGCTCTATCTAATCTAGGTCTTATGATTAAACCTAAATCACAGTGCTATTGGAAAACAGATTTTCTTTGATGGTAGACAATACATTTGCTCAGGAAAATCAGTATTCAACAGTAAGTTGGGTGAGCCTTCTTTAGCATCTGTAATTTTACCAACAATAGCTATGTTTTCAATTGCCGTTTGGACTTCGGCAGGTCTGGCATTTGGCTTGCTATCCAGATACAATGCTACAACACCAGCAACATGAGGCGATGCCATTGATGTTCCTGATATTGTATTAACAGCATTGTCACTGGTGTGCCAAGCTGCAGTGATTGATGAACCAGGGGCAAAAATGTCCAAACAGCTGCCATAGTTAGAAAATGATGAACGTTTGTCAGATTGATCAGACGATCCTACTGTAATGGCATGCTCAGCTGCTGCAGGAGAATGGTTACAAGCACTATTTTTATCATTTCCAGCAGCAACAACCATTGTGATACCTTCTACGACAGCGTTATTAACTGCTGTGTTCAGTTCTTCATTAAGTGACCCGCCTAAACTCATGTTAGCAACAGCCGGTTTGGTGTGGTTTGCGATAACCCAGTCTACGCCATCGATAACGCCTGAAGTTGAGCCACTTCCAGTACATCCTAATACACGCACAGCGATGATATTGGCATCTTTTGCAACACCATGGCCATACCCAGCGACTGTCCCAGCGACATGTGTACCATGTCCATTGCAGTCGTTACTGCCATTACCATCTGCGATAGAGGTAAAACCATGTGAAGCACGTCCTCCAAACTCGTCATGAGTGAGTCTAACTCCAGTATCAATGATATAAGCGTTAACACCACTTCCATCAGCACTGTAGTTATAATATCCATCCAAGGGCAATTCACCTTGATCGATGCGGTCTAAGCCCCAGGTGGGATTACTCTGACTTTGGTCAATATCATTGATACTGACCACTTGATCAGCACTAACAGCCTTTACCCTGTCATCAGCAAGCAGTAGTCTAACCGACTCCACTGACTCCGATTCTAGTGCAAAACCTTGTAGTGCATGAGTATATACATGAGTTACTTTGCCCCTAGCCATGGCTGATAATTCGGACGCTAAGGATTGGATGGTTTCACGCTTGACTTGTTTAAGTGAAAGATTTTTATCTTTGTTCTCACTTGCGATTTTGTCAAGCACATCATCTTTCAAGGTAACAATGTAGCTGTTAGCAATCGCTGTCTCTTTATTTAAACCGGAGATCTTGAGAGAATTACTCAACTTTCCTGGGTTATTAAGGCCTGATTCATCTGCAGATGCGGTTAATCCTGCAGCCAACATGGCTGTTACAAGATAATGTTTGGCAAATGATTTTTGTGGCCACTTGGATGAATGCATTTTTTCTTTATTTATTTTCATATGGTCAACCTCCGTATGATTTCCGTTGACATGCTCATAATTTACTCAGCTCTTAACACGCGAACTTTACAATAATCTTGATTTGAAGATCCTGGCCATAAAACATCATTGTAGATATAAGCACGGATTTGACGACCGCCCATGAAAGCTGAGATGGCTATGGCTACCGCATTTTCAAACTTAGCATCTCCAGTGTTTTCTATGTAGACGCCATCTAAACAACTGGCTTCTCCAGTATTAAACTGAATAACAAAATCACCTGCACCAGATACTGAACCTTGAACTCTATCAATATGTGCTGTGTTAGGAGTCCATATGATTTCAGCAAAAGCGTTTAAAGAAAAAAGAAGAGTGGATAATACTAATAATACTTTTTTGTTCATTATTTTTTCCTGTTTTGTTTAAATTAATAAAAAATCATTACATGTAAAAATCACATGCAAACACGCCATCGTAATATTCACAATTTGGAGGTCATTTTTTTTCAAAATTATCAAAAAAATACAGAAATGTATTTTTGTGGTCATGAAACAACTTTGAAGTGAATACTCCTCAACGGCTAAAAAAATCGTTGAAAAATTAACAAAAAGTCACTATCGTATCTTCATGTTTTATGGGGCGTGCAAGTATGGCTTGGTATGAAGATGAAACACTTTGGGAAGTGTTCTATGACTGTATGTTTGACGACGACAGTTTTTTATTAGCTAAAGAACAGTGCCCTCAAATCTTGGAAATGGTTGGTCATCCGGTTGGCAATGTATTAGACCTTGCTTGCGGACCAGGGAGGCACTTGTTAGGTTTTACGTCTTTAGGGATTGACGTTGCCGGTGTCGATTTGAGTGGTTTTTTACTCAATAGGGCTGCCAACCATTTGCAACAAGCGGACCAGGATGCCATGTTAGTTCATGTTGATATGTTGCAATATAAGCCCAAAGAACAGTTTGATTTGATCACCAATTTATTCACATCATTTGGTTACTATGCTGATCCCAATGATAACCAGCGATTATTGAACCAAACGTATCATTGGTTGAATAAAGGAGGTTCATTGGTGATAGATACGTTTGGAAAAGAACAATTATTAAAGACGATGGAGCCGGTTCATTTGACTGAATATGAGAATGGAGATTTGCGCATTGAACGGCCATTATTGATTGATGAAATGCGGGTTTTTTCTAATGAGTGGTTATTGGTGCGTAATGATCAGGTTTTTAGGCGTTCGTATCAGCATTTTGTTTATACGGCTGAGGAATTAAGGACGATGTTACAAACAGCAGGCTTTCATGACATCAAAATATATGGTTCTTTTGAGGGTGCTCAATATGATTTGGAAGCAGAACGGTTGATTGCTGTAGCTCATAAATCATAAAAAGGCGACTTTTAGCCGCCTTTTAACTGAATAACAACTTTCACTTTTCTTGATACAAATGAACGTCTCTTTGAGGATATGGAAAGCTGCATCCTCCAGCCTCCAAGTTGGTTTTGAGTTGTTCTAGTAGGTCGCTATAGATGGTCCAGTAATCATCTACTCTCCCCCATGGCCTGACATTGAAATTGACACTGGAGTCAGCAAGCGCCGCCACAGCAATCGCTGGCGCTGGGTCTTTCAGTATCAGCGGATGGGCATTGACAGTGTTTTCAATGATTTTTCTTGCCACTTTCAAATCATCATCATAACTTACGCCAATCACTAAATCGATCCGACGGGTACTCATTGAAGTATAATTAACAATCACATCAGAAGTGATTTGACCATTGGGGATGATCACTTCTTTGTTATCTGGAGTGGTCAAAATGGTACTGAATATCCGTAAATCTTTGACTTTACCAGATACACCTGCGACCTCGACAAAGTGGCCAACAGAAAAGGGTCTAAACATGACTAACATGACACCAGATGCAAAATTTGATAAAGAGTCTTTGAGAGCCAGACCAATGGCCAGACCAGCAGCACCAAAAACAGCCAACATGGAAGTGGTTTTTATCCCCAGTTGTGATAAGGCCATGATGATCACAGCGACCAACAGGGTGTAGTATATGATATTGCCAATGAAATTAATGAGGATGGTTTGGTGACCTGCTTTTGCCAAGGCTTTCTTGGTAGAAGTTGCTATCATGTTAGCCACTTTTTTACCAATCCAAAAAATCAGTAGCGATAAAAACAAAGAACCTACCAAGGCCAATAGTTGACTTGGGTCATTAATAAAATGGGTTACTTGTTCTTTAAGCTGGTCTACCAAAGAAACCGCTGCGTCAGCATTTTCTTGCATCATATACTCCCCTAAAAATCGTCATGTTAACAGACCCTAGTCTTTATAACCAACAGTCATCACACGTTTTTTGAAACGGTGCTGTTCATAAGCACCTTCAGGTGGCTCAATGACAGCCACATTTTTAAACCCAACAGCTTGCATAATCCAGACTAATGCCTCAATACTGGGAGCCAGACAGATGCCAGTTGTGCTCATTTCTGGGCCGTGCAGTTCATAAGTTTCATCAATCACAGCAAATGACCCCATCATTGGTTTGACAAATTGGTAATTGCCCCAGTCGAGTTGGCCCGATAGGTTGGGTGCGACTTGTGTTTCTATGAAGCAAACATCTTTGGTCAACGAATAAGCAGTTCTTATTGCTCCAACAGGATTTTCTAAATGATAGATTAATCCAAGCATCATGACGATATCGAATCGACCGTATTTCTCAGGCATCACTTCATGAACATCAACTCGTTTGGCTTGGAATCTTTTTTGTAGCTGCATTCCTTGAGCAATCAGATTGGCATCATCGACATGATCTTGTCGGGCTTCCAGACCAGTTACTTGAACCCCTTTGGCGGCCAGATGACAGCCAAAATAGCCTTCATGACAAGCCAAATCAACAGCAGTACTTTGCTCCCACTTATCTTGGTATCGATTATTGAGTATACTGTCCAACATGTTAATGCGTGTACTATGGACCATCATGGCGTCATCGCTCATATAGCTTTCGGTTACATCACCTGTAGGTAAGTGAAAGTGATAAAACCATTTTTTCTCTAATATTTTTTTGATGATATCAGTCATGATCAGATTCCTTAATGAATTGCCAAGTGAGCAGCTTGGCTTGTTTATTTTTTAAAATACCGAGATGATTACTATTGATAACTTGGTGCTTATCAAGCCAATCAGCTTGTGTACTAGCCACTGCTACTGTTCCATCTGAAGGCTCTTTGAATCGATAAAATATTCGACCTAACCCAATTGGCCAATTGCCCATAATCATCATGGTTGGTCTGTCGGTTTGTGTGATTTTGATCCCTTCAATCAGTGGAGTTTCAGCAAACTTAAGTAGTTTTTTTAAGAAGGGTGTTTGTGATATGTGCTTGGCTACTTTTGAACCATTGATGGGTGATGCCAGCATCACTAAACGTCCAGTTTTTCGAATGTTTTGACTGGCCTTAAGAGCCAGTAGCCCACCCATGGAATGACCGACCATATGGACAGTGGGTTCTGGTCTTGAATTAACAAAAGCTTCCAGTTGATGTTGGCTCAAATCGAAAGACTGGCGGCTGGTTTTGTAGCCGAAACGATAAACGTGATAGCCTTTGTCTCTTAAATATTGATGGAAAGAAAACCATGTCCACGGTTTCATCCACAAGCCGTGAATGAGAATCACAGCTTGTCGTTCATTACTCATCAGTTTCCTTGGGCAATACTTGAATATTCACTTCTGCCAGTTGGCTGTTATCAATTGCCGAAGGGGCATCAGTTAAAGGGCAGCCACCGGAAGCGGTTTTAGGAAATGCGATCACTTCTCGGATGGATTCTTGACCAGACATCAAAGCTGCCATGCGATCGATACCAAAGGCGATACCTCCATGAGGTGGACAGCCATACTGTAAGGCTTCCAGCAGGAAACCAAACTTATCTTTAGCCTGTTGTTCATTGATCCCTAGTAGGCCTAAAACCGCTGATTGCATTGTCTGATCGTGAATACGAATCGAACCACCACCCAGTTCAACACCGTTGAGGACCATGTCATAACCCTTGGACAGTGTTTCACCTGGATTTGCTTTTAAAGATTCAAGATTACCAGCTGGTGCTGTGAATGGATGATGCAACGCGTCCCAACGCTGCTCATCTTCATTGAATTCAAACATCGGAAAGTCAACCACCCAAAGCGGTTGCCAACCAATTTTTACCATGTTAAGGTCAGCGCCTATTTTGAGACGTAATGCACCCATGAAAGCAGAAACTTCATGGTATTTACCAGCACCAAAAAACAGTAAGTCACCATCTTTGGCAGTGGTGCTTTGTAAGATACCATCTAATGCTTCATCACTTAAAAATTTAACAATCGGTGATTGTAAGCCTTCGCGACCAGCAAGCTGATCATTGACTTTAATCCAGGCCAATCCGCGGGCGCCATAACGACGGACGTAGGGTTCATAATCGTCAATTTGTTTGCGTGTCATAGCGCCGCCGCCAGGTACTTTTAAAACCGCTACACGACCGCTGGGGTCATTAGCCGGTACTGAGAAGACTTTAAATTCAGAATCTTTGACATGTTTGGCAATATCAACTAATTCCAAGTCTATACGTAAATCAGGTTTGTCAGAACCATAGCGTTGCATGGCTTCAGCATAAGTGATGCGAGGAAACTGTGTTGGGAACTCGACACCAAGCACTGCTTTGAATGTCTTTCTGATTAAGTTTTCAGCCATATTCAGCACATCTTCTTGGTCAACGAAAGCCATTTCAATATCAAGTTGTGTAAATTCAGGTTGGCGATCAGCGCGCAAATCCTCATCTCTAAAGCAACGAGCAATCTGGTAATAGCGGTCCATTCCAGACATCATCAATAGCTGTTTGAACAGTTGGGGTGATTGTGGCATTGCGTAGAATGAGCCATGCTGCATACGTGAAGGGACCAAAAAGTCTCGAGCTCCTTCAGGTGTTGCTTTGGTTAAAATAGGTGTTTCAATATCCAAAAAGTTTTGATCATCCAATATTTGCCTTAATGTGTGTGTCAGTTTCGAACGCAATCGGATGTTGTGCTGCATTTGAGTTCGGCGCAAGTCTAGATAGCGGTATTGCAAACGAATGTTTTCGCCTGCTTGTTCATCCAGTATGAAGGGTAAAGGTTTTGATGAATTCAATACGGTATATTCATCGACTATCAATTCTATTTTTCCAGTGGCTAATTTATCGTTGGTTTGTCCTTGTGGACGATGGCGAATATTACCAGTGACACGCAAACAATATTCATAACGAGCATCGTCAGCAATTTGAAACGCAGCTTGATTATCAGGTTCGACTACGACTTGCAAAAGGCCAGTGTGATCTCTTAAGTCAATAAAAATCACACCACCGTGATCTCGGCGATTGGCTACCCAGCCACATACTGCTACTCGTTTATCGAGATATTGTTCGGTGACTTGGCCACAAAATTCG
The DNA here is from genome assembly GCA_030430025.1 of Gammaproteobacteria bacterium. GTDB lineage: Bacteria > Pseudomonadota > Gammaproteobacteria > Xanthomonadales > Marinicellaceae > Marinicella. The sequence goes on along the minus strand of JAUIGR010000006.1, from coordinate 10,231 downwards.
CTACGCATTTTTATTCTCTGCTTTATGATTAATGAAAAAACCGTCAATTTTACCTGAATAAGTTGATATGAAAACAGCCCAATCAATGCAAAATCCGATGAATTGCCATGATAAAGCGTGAAAAGGCGCACATTTTAAGGTTTTCATGGTTAAGCGACCATTCAATGGTCTAAAATATAATATCAGAACTAAGAAATAATTAATGGGATTACCATGAGCAAGAAATTCGGACATTATGAGGTGATTGCTGAGTTAGGTCGTGGTGGCATGGGTGTCGTTTATAAGGCTTGGGAACCTTCATTGAATCGTCACGTGGCCATCAAGGCTTTAGGTGAACACTTATTGAAAGATAAAGATTTGATTGAGCGGTTCAAGAGAGAAGCCAAAAGCATGGCAGCCATCAATCACCCCAACGTAATACAAGTATATTTAATTGGTGAAGAAGCGAGTCAACCCTATTTTGCTATGGAATTCATTAATGGTGTTTCATTAGATAACTTGCTTAAGGGGGGCAAAGCTTTAACAATTCCTCACGCTAAAGAAATACTTCGACAGGCTTGTGCAGGTTTATCTGTAGCTCATGCAGCGGATTTGGTGCATCGTGATATCAAGCCAGCTAATATGATGATATGTGAAGATGGCACAGTCAAGGTGGTTGATTTTGGTATTGCTCAAACTCGTGAATTTGGAGATAAGTTAACCAATACGGGTGAATTTGTTGGCACACCAGGTTATTTATCTCCTGAGGTTTGTACCGGAAAAGAGGTTGATTCACGATCTGATATTTTTGCTTTAGGCATTGTTTTTTATGAAATGTTGGCGGGTAAAGTGCCCTTTGAAAATGACTCTCCATTGGGTTTGATGTTAGAGGTTGTACAAGCAGAAATTCCAGATATCAGAAGTATTAATAAAAAAATTGATAAGAAAACGCACTATATTTTGGAAAAAATGATCGCCAAAAATCCAGATGAGCGTTTTCAACACTGCTCTGATATCATGGAACAGTTGGGCCCTGGATCGATCGATTTGGTGATAGATGACATTAGAAAACAGTCTATACCTATCGCTTCAAAGGAAGCAAAAAAGCTCGTTTCCGAACAAATCACGTTACCAAACGGAGCAACGCTGGATCGTCAACACGCTGTTTCGGCTAAAAAATCTTCAAATAAAGGCATGTGGGCGATGGTGATGGTAGTGGTAGCTGTCGGTGTTGGTGCTGTAGGTGTTCATGAAGGTTATATTCCATGGCCATTTACTGAAAAAGAGGTTTTCAGTCAACCCATGACATTATTGTCGACTCAAGAAAACCAACCTTTACAGTTAGCGGACATTCCACTTAAAGAGTCGGCACAGGGAGGTCAAGGTGTTGATTCGATTGACAATCAATTGCCGGAACAGATTGACCAGCAACCGATTATTAGCGCATCTCAAAATAAATTGAATGATGAGAATGCAAACGCTATTGCTGAACAGCAAGTCAAATTAGGTGTAAACACCATGGCCGCTATTGATCAAAAAGATGTGTCCATAAGTTCCAAACAGTCGAATAATCAAGCGAAACCGGTTTATAAGCCTGTCATTAAAAAAGATAAAGGTATTGCGGTATTGGTTTTTGGAGATCCTGCTGTTGCCAACCCGATTGAAAAAATCATTGAGTCAGAATTGAAACAAGCAGGTCTTAAGGTATTCAACGAACAATTTGTTCCTGGTTTAACAAATACCATGAGACAAGGTATAGATTTGGCAATAATGCGTGAACAATTGGACAACTACGGTGGAGAAGCCATGGTCATCGCTCATGTCAATCATGTGGGTGAACAACAATTAGATTATTATGGTCGATCATCGACACTGATTAATGCTCAATTGGATGTTGATACCTATGATCTGGCAAGCGGTGACTCCATCGGTCTTGGTTATGGCCGTAAACTGAGTTATACATCATTAAATGCCACTGATAATGCCACTGAGGTGGTCATGGAGTTCGTTGATCAGTTAGCCAGTGACATCAAAAACCGTTGATCAGACTGATTTATTGTTGCTGATACTGATATGCTGTACAAACAGTAGCCTTTGTCAATGAAGCGGGTTTTGTTGTTGTCTGGCTACGATGCCCGATCCCATCATTATTGGCAACAGTTGTTAGAACAGCAGCTAAAGGAGTTTCGGTGGACGGTGTTGTCATTACCAGCCAGACATTTTGCGTGGAGAATGGGTGGTAATGCCTTCAACTTTGCTCAAAATAAAGAACAACTTAATCAGAAGTATGATGTGATACTGGCGACATCGGTGGTTGATTTGACCGCCTTACTTGCCTGGTTCCCACATTTACATGGGGCAAAAAAAATACTCTATTTTCATGAAAACCAGATGGTTTACCCAGCCAGTCAGTCTGATGCTGATCAACTACACTTTCAATTGAGTAGTATCAAATCGGCAGTTGCTGCTGATCAGCTGTTGTTCAATTCAATATACAACCAAAACACTTTTATTGGTGGTGTTGCTCAGCTGGCTCAAAGGATGCCCGATGGTTTTGAGTATATCGTGGCATCTGAGTTATTAGAAAAAAGTCATGTGTTACCAGCACCACTAGCTGATGAATGTTTTCATCAGAGCAACAAGCCATTTAATCGAGTCTGGCAAGTGGTATGGAATCACCGGTGGGAATATGACAAAGGCCCAAAAGTATTAGCGGAAGTGATTCTTAAGTGTCAGCAACAACAGTTGCCATTCCGATTTGCTGTTATTGGGCAACAATTTAGGAATATTCCTCGGTCATTTGAACAAATAAAGGGAACATGTAAAAGCATGATCAGTTATTGGGGATTTATAGAGTCTTACCAACGATATCAAAAGATTTTGCAACAATCTGATATTGTTCTTTCAACCGCTTACCATGAGTTTCAAGGGTTGGCAGTTGCTGAAGCTGTTGCAGCAGGGTGCACACCTTTGGTGCCAGATCGTTTGGTGTATCCAGAGTGGTATCAACTCAGTTGTCGTTATGACAGTTGCCCTGACGATACTGTTAAGGAGGCAAAGGGTGTGGTGGCACGCCTCAAAAAGTGGTTACAGTCCGGTTTGCCTGATGCGGATGTGTCTGCAATGCGGTGGTCTAATCTGAAAAATCAATACCGGCACTTTCTTAACAGTTAATATTTGATAGAATGTCATTTTTTGCCTTTTTGTATTATGGAAAGTTTGGAAATCATCGTTCCAGTGTTTAATGAGCAAGAAGTGCTGCCGTTGTTCCAGAAACGAATCACCGAGGTCATGAGTCAATGTGATGTGGCATGGCAAGTGTTGTTTGTCGATGACGGTTCAAGTGATGACAGTCGACAAATGATGCAACAGGCTAACAAAGCTGATACGCGTTTTGGTTACCTTTGGTTAAGTCGGAATTTTGGTAAGGAATATGCTTTGACCGCAGGGCTTGATCATGCCAGTGCTGATGCTGTGGTAGTGATCGATGTCGACTTGCAAGACCCTCCCGAATTAATTCCTGAGATGATTTCACAATGGCGTGAAGGGTATGATGTGATTTTTGCCACTCGTAAGCAACGTCATGGTGAGAGCTGGGCAAAAAAAGTAACGGCCAATTGTTTTTATCGCATTATTAATGCGTTGAGTCATACCCATATTCCCTCTGATACTGGTGATTACCGTTTGATGAGTAGAAAGGTTTATATTGCAGTCAATGCTTTGCGAGAACGTAACCGTTTTATGAAAGGATTGTTTGCTTGGGTAGGTTTTAGGCAAAAGCAACTGTTTTTCGAACGTGAGCCCAGAGCAGCAGGTGAAACCAAGTGGAATTATGGTAAATTGTGGCGTTTTGCTTTGGATGGCATCACTTCTTTTAGCTATCTGCCGCTCCGTTTTGCTACGTGGATAGGGATAATTGTTGCTGGTTTTGCTTTTATCTATGGTATTACAATCATTATTAAGACCTTAGTTTTTGGTAATGATGTGCCTGGTTATCCTTCGCTCATGACAGTGATATTATTTTTGGGAGGGATACAGTTGATGGCTTTAGGTGTCATAGGGGAATACTTAGGGAGGATGTTTAATGAAAGTAAACAAAGGCCGCTGTATTTAGTTTCGACGTACATACCACCTAAGAGTGATTAGGTCATTGAAAATAATCATCAATTTGAATTTTATAGGGATTACATCATTCTGAATCATTTGAAGTCCAGTTGAATCGATACCGGGGGTTAACTGATGGGAAGCCGAATAAAAAATAGCTAATCAGATTAGGAGTTAAATAAGTCAGGAAATCAGTCATGGTTTTTAGTTCAATCATTTTTTTGTTTTATTTTTTGCCTCTATTTCTGGCGTTGTATTTTTTGATGCCTTTTAAAAATACAATGCTATTAGTGGCTAGCTTATTGTTTTATGCTTGGGGAGAGTTGGGATATGTCTTCTTGATGTTGATTTCTATTGCTGCGAACTATTTGTTTGGCATAGGTTTGAGTCAGTTGACACACAAAAAAGTAAGAAAATGGCTATTGGCTATTGGTGTGATGGTGAATCTTTCACTATTGGCTTATTACAAGTATTTCAATTTTGCGATGGCTATTTTTGGAGTGGATCTTGAAGAAGCAGTACATTTGCCACTGGGTATTTCTTTTTTCACTTTTCAAGCGATTTCTTACTTGGTTGATGTTTTTAGAGGTGATGCCAAAGTTGAAAAAAATCCTTTGAATTTGGGGCTTTATATCGCTATGTTTCCACAGCTAATTGCTGGTCCTATTGTTCGTTTCAAAACGGTGGCAGAACAGATTCACAATCGTGTTTTTGATCTAACAGCAGTGAATAAGGGCATCAGAATATTTATTTTAGGCTTGGGTCAGAAGGTGTTGATTGCTAATACTGTGGCTTTACCTGCTGATCATATTTTTGCTTTGTCTGCCAATGAACTGACGACTTCTTTGGCTTGGCTAGGGAGTTTGTGTTATACATTTCAAATTTATTTTGACTTTGCTGCTTATTCAAACATGGCCATTGGTTTGGGTCTGATGATGGGTTTCACTTTCCCACAGAATTTTTCGCATCCTTATATTGCCCAATCGATCACTGAGTTTTGGCGCCGTTGGCATATGAGTTTATCAAGTTGGTTCAGAGATTATCTCTATATACCACTGGGAGGGAATCGTGTTTCTCCAATAAGAACTTACATTAACTTAATGGTTGTATTTTTGTTGTGTGGTTTGTGGCATGGTGCAGCATGGACGTTTATTGTTTGGGGACTTTATCATGGGCTTTTTTTAGTGATAGAACGGCTGAAACTGGCCGATCTTTTAATGATGATTTGGCGTCCACTCAGACACGCTTACTTATTGATTGTGGTAATTTTTGGTTGGGTGATATTCAGAGCCGAGAGCTTTGATCATTTGGTTTATTTTATTGAAACTATGTTTGGATTTTCTGAAGCAACTTCATATCAACCATTTGAAATCAGAAGATCAGTCATTGTGGCATTGATCATTGCTACTGTTTTGTCCATGCCGGTTTTTAACTCATTAACAAACAAGATCAAAAATTGGCAGTTATCTGGGTTGGAGTTCAAGGCAAGAATTTTTTCTGTTGGTTTAGAACTTTTTTATCTGATGGTATTGTTTTATTCAATGTTATTGATAGCCAGTGGTAGCTACAATCCTTTTATCTATTTTAGGTTTTGATTGATGAGTAAACGAGTTTATTTGAGATTTTCTTTATTGGCGTTTTACTTTGTCATTTCTTTGCCAATGATGGTTATGTTGGTCAGTGAAAAAAAACAGCAGTCGAAAGTAGAGAATCGTGTTTTGGCAAAATGGCCAGCACTACCAAAAGATTATCAAAACTTACAACAGGCTAGAAGTCAGTTAGAATCTTATTTAGAGGATCATTTCGGTTGGCGAGATCATTTCATTGCAGCGAATAACAAAGTCAAATTTAAGCTGTTTAATGAACTCTCATCGAACAGATTAACGAGCGGTTTGGATGGTTATATCTTTATGAATTCTCATGGAAAAGATGATAACTTATCGATGTTAAAATCGGTGTGCGGGGTTACTGTTCCTAGCGATAATAGCCGAGAAGAAATGCGTGCTGGCATCAAAAGTTTTTTGAGCTATCATGATAACAAAGGAATCAATACAACAGTAGCAATCATTCCAACCAAAGCCAAAATTTATCCTGAATATCTACCTGAATGGTTAGCAGGTTGGTGCCAAGGATCCAAGCCAACCTGGATTGATGATTTTGCTCAGTCTTTTGGGCCAGGTGAAGTTATTTATCCATTAGCAGATTTTATTGATTGGAAACGTTCAGGTCCTGTTTACCTGCCAAAGCATTTTCATTGGAATGGAACAACACCTTATTGGTTTGCTCAACAGCTGTTTAAATTTTGGAATATAGAACCAGAACTGCAACCGAACACAGAGCAAATTTTGATTTCATCAGATTTAAACAATCATTTATCCGGTTTACATTTCGATGATTACTCTGTTAGTTACGAGTATAGTGATAATAGTTTAGAACGATGTTTCACTTCAGAATGCCTACCCGGACTAGAAGCATATTACATGAGGGGAGAAGTATTTAAATATAGCAGGAAAAGTCCTCATAACAATCGACTGTTATTGCTTTCTGATTCATTCGGTCCAGGTGTCATGCGACATTTATTTGCCGGTTTTCAGGAGGTGGTTGCGATAGAATTAAATCAGTTAAAAAAAGATGAAGAACAAAACTTTCTGTATTGGGTGAGTGAAGCCGTTCAGCCAACTCACATGATTTATGTTATGCATGATGGCGGCTTGATATGGCAAGCCAGAAGATTAAACAGGGTGTTTAATTGATATATTGTTGGTGAATTTAATCCTAATTAGTCGAACCTGAAAGTGCCACTTTGAACCGCCAGGCTCAAGTATGGTCAAAAAAAACATCAGCAAAATCGTACGTTTGTGGTTACCTGCTGTTAGACCGAATATGGAAAAGGCCCGGATGGACTTTTTCAGGGTTGACTAATTAAATTTTAATTATTATGAAACTAACATTTAACACTACTTTTATTAAATTGATAATTCCTAGTAACAAAAGGACCTGACTTTGTTTTTATGTGCGCTCATTCCTGCTTACAATCCAGGGGAGGTGGTCACTGGTGTCATTGAGCAAACACTTGACCATGTCGATCATTTGATTCTGATTGATGATGGTTGTGATTATGCAAATGCTCAGTTGCTTAATGACTGGAAGGAACATCCAAAAGTAACTTTGCTCAAACATCAAAAAAACTTGGGTAAAGGACATGCTTTATATTCTGGTTTTCAATACTTTTTAACGATGGACTGTCCATACTTGGTGATGTTGGACAGTGATGGTCAGCATGATCCAGAAGAAATTGTTGTTTTTAAACAATATGTCGAAGCCAGTGCGCCAGATTTTGTTATTGGTATTAGAACTGATATTAATCAAATGCCACTTAAAAGTAAAATTGGCAATGTGGTTATGTCGAAGTTATTTAGATTAATTACAGGCATAAAACTTGTTGATACACAATCTGGATTCAGGATGTTGTCAAGATCATTTGTCCGTTGTTTCCTTAATCAATCTATTCCTGGACGATATGAAACAGAAATGCGGATGCTTTTTTTAGCGGCTAAGAAGGAAAAAGCAATAGTGCAGATACCTATCAAGACGACCTATATTGATGGTAACCTTCATTCAAAATTCAGGCCGCTCAACGACTCAATTCTTGTATTAGCTACATTTGTCAAGTTTGCGGGGGTGGGGTTGATGTCATTTGTGTTTGATTATCTTTTGTATTTGATGTTGTTGACTTTAGGTGTTGGTTTTTTGCGTGCTCATTTGTTTTCTCGTGTTTTTAGTGGTGTGTTTAATTTTGCTATTAACAAAAAAATGGTTTTCAAAGACAAAAGCTCAGTTCTTAAATCCGCTAGTAAATATATGTTAGCGGCGGCATTTTCCCTGGCAATTTCATCTTTGCTTTTGTGGTTAATGGTAGATCAATTAACTTGGCAGGCGGTGTGGTCAAAACCAGTCGCAGAAATACTGACTTTTGTGGTGAATTTTTTTGTAATTAAACACTTTGTTTTTAAGCCACGAAATGTTTTTTCTTGAACCATTATTTTGGCTGTTTTTTTGTGTTTTGGCGTTTTGGGGGGCTGGTGCTGTCGTTTTGGCGGTGGTATGCAAAGAATCGAGTCACCTGAACAGTGGCCTCTTTATGCCTTATGCCATCGGTACAGGGCTATTCATCTTGTATACGTTTTTCTTGTTGGTTGCCGGTTTATTTTTACAGTTTACGGTTTATATTTTTCTGCTTTTTGGACTAGGTGCAGCGATCACAAGATGGAGAAAACATCGACCAGCGTTCACTTTGTGGGATGGTATGCTTTTGGTTTTGTTGGTGCTTTTTTTTATCCCTTCGTTCATTTTGGTATTCAAGCCCGAACATTTGGCTGATGCCCTCTCTTATCACTTACCATATGCCCGTTTATGGGCTACAGAGCATCATTTGTTGGTTAATGAATATTTACGTTACCCTCTTAACGCCTTGAATTATGATCTTTTATTTGCTGTCGGATTTTTACTTGAGGGAGAGTTGCTCGCTCGCATGTTTCATTCTATGGCTGTAGTGGCCATTGTGGTCGGCTTATATGAGTGGGGGCAACGATTCAAACAACCAGTAACAGGATTGATTGCGGGCTTAATTTTTTTAAGTAATGAGATTGTTTTGTATCTGATGGTGAGTGCTTATATCGATCTGGGGCTGGCGATGTTTGTTTTTGCTACAGCGTATCCATTGTTAATCGCTAGCAGAGAAAAAGATAACACTCATTGGCTTGTCAGTGGTTTCATGTTGGGTATTGCTGTTGGAAGCAAATATCTTGGTCTTTTGTTCTTGCCATTGTTTGGCCTATGGGTTGGTTTGATTTATGGGGCGAAGCGGAGTTTCCAGTTTATATCGCTGGCTGTTTTGATTGGTTCGCCGTGGTATCTTCGTAATATTTGGGTAGCGGGCAACCCAGTCCATCCTTTTTTACAAGACTGGTTTGGCTACTGGTTATGGACACCTGACGACATATCACGTCAAAAGAGTGACTTGTTGGTTAGGCATGGTGTGGATCGGAATTTTTTTAATTTATTAAAACTTCCTTTTCAGTTGTTGAGGCAGTCTCTAGAAATAAATAGTCCGGTTTCTACCGTCATGGGATTGGGGGTTATCTTTTTGCCGTGTTTTTTGTTGATTAAGCAATATCGGATTTTGGCAGCTTTAGTTATATTTAATTTGTGTTTCTGGTTTTTTACTTCACAAATTTTGAGGTATGTTTTACCTATGTTTCCTTTTATCTCAATGTTATTGGCGGTCGCTTTCAAACAATTGTTAACGTGGCTTCAGTTATTCATTACCTGGTTTAAACAAAAAAGCATCATTGCGATTTGTTTTTTAGTCCTGTTTCTTTGGATGGCCGGGGATGCATTTGAAACCATGAGAAAAATCTTTAAATACAATAAAATCGCACATGATGAAAATAGTTGGCAACAGTTATTGCAACAGAACGAAGATTACCAATTAGTTAATGAAGCCAACCAAAACCGCGCTCAAGGGACACTTAAACTGGGTTTTATGTATGCTAATTATTTTGCTAATCATCCGATTATGGGTGATTGGTTTGGTGTGGTTAATATGGCCCAAATTGCACGCGCCATAAAAACAGATGAAAAATTGGTACAAGTTATGAAACAGCAAAATGCAGACCATTTATTGATAGACTTTAGCATTTCTTTATTCAAACGATTTGATGCTGTGGTTAACAATAGCCCTAAATTTCAGTTACTGTTTGAGAACAGCAAAGGGAGGCTTTATCAGCTCTCAGATCGTTAGAAAACACTGCGTTTTACTGAAGTTAATATTAGTTGTCATTGGTATAGATGGTATAGGCGTATGATCATCACATGAAACAGAACTGATCAAAGCGCTTTTTTTTGTGTTTCAACTTATGATAGAGTGAGAATTTATAGCTTCTCAGTAGACTGACATGAATAGCCCAGTAGAAAATTGGTTTGGGAAAGATTTTGATCAACTAGATCCGTTAATTCAAGATTTACATAGTCAGTCCTGAAAAACAAATAAGAGATTGATATTAAATACAATGTTGTTGTTATACCTGTTATATTTCGACCGGCGATGTTAAAATTATTGTTACTTTCTGGTCGAAATCATCAACAA
>JAUIGR010000057.1 GCA_030430025.1 Gammaproteobacteria bacterium | reverse complement strand
AAGAAAGGCGTAGCACAAATATTTGGGCTGTCAGTTAAGCTGCATGGTCGAATGAGTGAAGAAACCAAAGTTTTGGTTGATACTACTGTTCAAGAAAAAAGTTTCTGGAAAACTTTTTCACGCAAGCTCTCATGGATGAGGGTAAGTATCACGGATGATACGCATAAAAGGCCATCACCTATCCCATTGACATCAAACTGGCCATCAAGATCAACCGTTTGAACAAGTTAGCCAAAGCCCATGACATCAAGCAACGCAGAACCTATGTCAAGGAAGTTAAGTCATTGTGTAATCGCCCCATTTTGAAGTGGCTTCAAAAGTAGAAGTTTTGTTGCCATCATACTCGTTGTCCTCCAGGAATAGCAAAAGAGTATGATGGCATGCAGCGGATATGCTTAATGACAAGGTGTTACCCTTCTATGAGGAACACGAGCTTTCTATGCTACGTATTTTGACTGACAGGGGTACGATAACGTAAAATATTTTTCGCAGATTTGAGAAGCGGTGGTTCTCAGGTTGTAAGATTGAATATACCAAAATCAAGGTCAAATCGCCCCAAACTAATGGTATTTGTGAACGGTTCCATAAAACCATTTTAAATGAGTTTTATCAGGTTTGTTTAAGGAAGAGGATATATCAATCTATTGATGAACTACAAATAGACCTTGACCAGTGGCTGATAAAATATAATACTCAAAGAACTCACCAAGGCAAAATTTGCTGCGGGAGAACACCGATGGAAACACTCATCGATGGTAAAGCAGTTTGGATTGAAAAATTTATGAACTAAATCCAATCTGACGTTCGGTTATTGATAAACAGGTAATTGTCAGATCAAGTCTGAATTTCTACAGCTTAGCTGCATTATATTAAATCGTTCATGTTGTATTCTGGGTCGAGTGAGGCTTCTTCTTCCGACATAAAAACTTTTAAGGTTGTTTTAGCGAATAACAGTTTTCTTTTGATTGTAGATTCTGATGTGTCAAGGTACTTTGCAATATCTCTCAGGCTCACTCCACCATAAAAATGCATAACAACGATTTCTTCTAGTGTTTTTTCTACAGCACCCAGTTTTTTTATAGCGGATTCAATACTTAGTAATTTTGCAGTCTCAGTATCGGTTTCTTGCTCAAATTGTTCAACATTTGATAAAGTAACATGTACCTTGCTGCCAGAACTAGACTTAGCATGTTTTTTTCTGACGTAATCAACGATTAAATTTCTCATGATAGAAGAGACTAAGGAATAAAAATGTCCGCGTGACTGGAAGTGATGTTTTTTTAGTTTATAAACTTTCAAAATGGATTCATGGACAACATCTTTTGTGTTCAGAGTGCCGTTTGCTGGTAATTTATATAATGAAAATCTGGCAAGCTTTTCCAATTCATGGTAAATCTCTTGATTAACAAAATCACCACGTTTGTTATTAATGATCTCAGTTATATTCTTCATGCTATCGAGATGAAAGAGCCACACACATACAAATTCTAACATAATATAAATTAAGCTTTAGTAAAATATAAATTATATTATTGTAACCTGTGGCATATTTAGCTGATTTTTGATCTTTTTAATATTTTTTTTATCATTGCCGAGATCAATAACGAAGCTGAAATGTCTGATGCAATTTATGAAAAACGCTTACCTTTAAGAGTTCTTTGTTTTTGTATATTCCATTCACGGTCTTTAACTGCTGCCCGTTTGTCATGTAGTTTCTTACCTTGTGCCAGTATCAGTTTTACTTTGACTTTACCTTTTACCCAGTAGAGACTTCTAGCAACTAAAGTTAATCCCTTTCTCTCTACAGCGCCAATGAGATAACTAATTTCTTTCCGATTAAGTAGTAATTTTTTTACTCTATTAGGCTCAGGGAAGATGTGGGTAGATGCAGTTTTTAGTGGTGTGATTTGACAGCCTGTTAACCAAATTTCTCCATTTTTTATAAATACGTAACTTTCAGCAAGGTTGATCTTGCCTGCACGTAAACTCTTGACTTCCCATCCCTCTAATACCAGTCCTGCTTCGAAATCTTCAATAAAATGGTATTCGTGGGATGCTTTTTTATTAGTGATAATGGTATTATCCTTTTTGTTTTGTTTTGCCATAATCAACATCATGAGTTCCATCAAGCGCTCCATTGTATTGAAAAACAAATTCCTTTGCACGGGTTTTAGCTGTGGTTGATGTCATTAAATCAGCTATTGTTTCTCACTCAGCACAGGAAATGCTGGATTTGGTGAATGACGTTAGTCGATATCCCGAATTTCTTAACGGATGTGTTAAGGGTGTTATTCATCATCGAGATGGAGATCAATACGAGGCCAGTTTAGATATGTTAATTAAAGGTTTTCAAGTTTCTTTTACAACGAGTAACCAATCATTTGAAAGAGCAGGAGAGTTGTATTTGGATATGAAGCTTAAAGAAGGACCCTTTAAGTCGCTGTACGGACATTGGTCATTTAAGCCTTTGGGTCATTTGGGTTGCCAAGTGAGCCTTCAGTTAAATTACCAAGTTAGATCTTCTTTTATTAATCATCTGTTTGCTAAAGGGTTTGAAAAAATAGCAGAACATATGGTTGATGATTTTGTTTCAAGAGCGGGATCTATTTATGCTTAGGGTAGAAGTAGTCTATGCAACAGAAAAAGAACAACAAATAATTGATGTGAAATTACCATATGGTTCAACCATTAGTAAGGCTATTAAAGCATCAGGAGTATTAAACAATTATCCTGAATTGGATTTAAAAACCATGCAAGTAGGTGTGTTCAGTCAAAGAAAAAAGTTGGATGATGAGTTAGTAAATGGTGATCGTGTTGAAATTTATCGCCCTTTGGTTATTGACCCTAAAACGAAAAGGCGAGAAAAAGCTGATAGACAAAAAGAAAGAAAACAATTTTTATAGTAAATGCATTAATAACGCCAGTCAAAATGAGACTGGCATATAGTCTGTATTTCTACAATTAAACAGATAGTTTTGGATAAGACAATTTACAAATTAATATCTTCTGTATCTGCATTATCCTTTTGTGGGTGATAGTTGCCTTCTGTTCTTATTAATTTGTCATCTTCAAAAAATAGTGTCAATTTTTTGTTCTTTTTGTATTTGCCTTTTAACTTAGAAGTGTTAATGTAATCCCAGCGATCATGGTTAAACGGATCGTTGATGGTTGGTGTTCCTAGTATGATAGCAACTTGCCTTTTACTCATGCCGGGTTTGATTTCATCTATGTCTTCTTGTTTTAGAATGTTACCTTGTTGAACAGGCGATTTGTAACAAGCTGTTAAGGTCATCAAGGCGAGTATTAATGTGGTCAATACAATTTTCATATCTTATCGCTTTAAAAATCAATCGAGAATGATACAATAAATCCCATTAAATAGCAGTTATTTATCGACATGAGCAGTCAAGAAATTAAGGATGCGGGGTTAAAGGTTACTTTACCTAGATTACAAGTTTTAGAGTTTTTAACCAAAAACAAAGGTGAGCATTTTACTGCTGAGGTCTTGTTTACAGAAATGAAAGCAACGGGTCACGATGTTGGTTTGGCAACTATTTATCGTGTTTTGAATCAGTTTGAGACGGCTGGGTTGGTTTGTAAACATCAGTTTGAGAATAATCAGGCTGTCTATGAATTAGAAACAGGTGACCACCATGATCACATGGTTGATCTGGATTCTGGTGAAGTGGTTGAATTTTATGATCCAGAATTGGAACGATTACAAGAGCAAATTGCTGAAAAACATGGCTATGAGTTGATGGATCACAAAATGGTTTTATATGTAAAGAAAAAGTAATATATGGATATTTACAAGGAATTTTATCTGGAATCTGCTCATTGGTTGCCTCACGTGCCAGAAGGGCATAAATGTGGTCGTTTACATGGACATTCATTTAAGGTAATTATCACTGTTTCAGGCGAGCCTAATTCGGAATCGGGATGGATTGTCGATTTTGCTGAAATTAAGTCTTCTTTCGGTTTTCTGTTTGAACAGCTGGATCATGTTTGCTTAAACCATGTTGAAGGTCTTGAAAATCCGACAAGTGAACATTTAGCCATATGGATCTGGGAAAAATTGAAACCAGAGTTACCATTGCTAAGTCAGGTTGAGGTTTGTGAGACTTGTACATCAGGTTGTATATATCGAGGTACTAGGTAGATGAGAAACCGTCTTTGAATGACCAGGATTTGTGCCTATTTATGTGGTTATGGTATGTCATATATTAAACTATGATCACTTACTCTTTGTATCAGTAAAGTTTTATTGATATTAATGTGATTTATCAAAAAAGTGAGGTTAAAAAGTTAGAATAAGTGTTTGACTAAATCAAGTTAAATGATCATAATACGCATCCGCTTTGTGGGGCTATAGCTCAGCTGGGAGAGCGCAACACTGGCAGTGTTGAGGTCAGCGGTTCGATCCCGCTTAGCTCCACCAAAATAAGATGATTTGGCTAAAGAGGTCAAATTATTAGATAAGAGTCCTTGTGTCCCCTTCGTCTAGTGGCCTAGGACCCCGCCCTTTCACGGCGGTAACAGGGGTTCGAGTCCCCTAGGGGACGCCACCATTATCTCAGATGGTGTTAAATGAATTGAGACTGTGTCCTTGCGTCCCCTTCGTCTAGTGGCCTAGGACCCCGCCCTTTCACGGCGGTAACAGGGGTTCGAGTCCCCTAGGGGACGCCATTTCTTTATTTGTAATAACGATATAATTGAGTGTTTATTGACCCCTTTGCCATGCGTGATCACACAGGAAATATAAGGCTGTTTTTGCATCAGATATAGGTAAGTCTTTAATACAGAATTTGGCTTGTTCTGATTGCTTTTGTGCTTGAGCTAGAGTGTACTGGATCGCATCAGATTGTATCACTAGTGCTTTAATTTGTGTGAAATCAACAGTATTTGGTTTTTTAATGGCATTTGTGATTAATTGTTTTTCAACTTGGTTGCCATGTCTGAGTATATAAATAAGAGGCAAAGTTAACTTGCCTTCAGCCAGATCATCACCCAGATTTTTACCTATCTCATCTGTATTGGCTGTGTAGTCCAAAACATCATCAGCAATTTGGAAAGCAATTCCAAGGTGCATTCCAAACTTTGCCAACTGTTTTCGTTTTTTATGATTGAGCCCTGCTAGAATGGTAGGTAGTTCACAAGCTGCCTCGAATAATTTAGCAGTTTTGTTTTTAATGGTTTCGTAATAAGTATTTTCACCCATATCAATATTACCAATATTGAGCAATTGTTGCACTTCGCCCTCTGAAATTCGATTAGTTGCATTAGCTAATACTGACATGACTTGCATGTCGTTGGCTTGAAGCATCATTTGAAATGATTTTGAATAAAGAAAATCACCTACCAAAACACTGGCGGCATTCCCCCAAATTTCGTGGGAAGTTTTTTCACCTCGACGCATATCTGATTCATCGACTACATCATCATGAAGTAAAGTCGCTGTATGGATCAACTCAATAACTGCGGCTAGATTAATGTGTTGATTTCCAGTATAACCAATCGCTTGACTGACAAGTAGCATTAACATAGGGCGTAAACGTTTACCACCGTTGGCAATGATATATTCTGCAATTTGATTGATTAATGTCACATCAGAATTTAACTGTTTCCTTAGGTGTGCATTGACTTTTCGCATTTCTGATTCGATAAGATCCTGTATCTGCTGCAAGTCCGTGGTCATGTTATTTTTCTATGTGATTTCATTGATGGTCGTCATTATAAGTCAAGGTGCAGATGCTTTACAGTTGACTTTTATAACATTGGTGGATTTTTTAAACATCAAAGTCAATGAACAATGATAAGATGCGCGCCATTATGAGTCGTATCAACTCCCAAGAAAAAAAAGCTGCATTATCAATTGCTGCTATGGTGGCATTGCGTATTTATGGCTTATTTTTGATCATGCCTGTTTTTTCAGTGTATGCGGAGAAACTGCCCAGTGCAACGCCTATATTGATTGGTTTAGCTGTTGGTGTTTACGGCTTAACTCAAGCAATCTTACAAGTACCTATGGGCTTGTTGTCTGATTTTTGGGGTAGAAAAAAAGTACTGGCAGTGGGCTTGACTATGTTTTTATTGGGTTCGATTCTGGCAGCTTTAGCAAAGGATATCCATTGGATCATTATTGGACGATGTGTTCAGGGTATGGGTGCAATTGCCTCGACTGGTATGGCTTATATTGCTGATGTGTCCAGGCCTGAGCAAAGGGGCAAAATGATGGGGATTGTTGGTGGTAGTATTGGATTGGCATTTATGTTGTCCTTTATTTCTGGGCCTTTGTTGGCTCAGTGGTTAAGCATTTCGGGTTTGTTTTGGTTAACAGCTGGTTTGGCTTGCCTGGCTTTATTTTTGTTGTTTTTGACTATAGAAGAACCACGACAGAAAGTGAATAAATCCTTTTCTGTTAACGATATGTTGATGGTCATCAAACAAAAAGAGTTGCTGTTGCTGGATATGTTTATTTTTCTTCTACATGCCAGTATGACAGCCATTTTTGTCGTCTTGCCTTTGATTTTGGTTCACCAACTGCAGTTACCTACACAGCAACATTGGCAATTTTACCTGCCTATTTTGTTGTGTTCTCTGGCTATTATGATTCCAATGATTATTCAGCAAGAGAAAGGGCAGCGACATGTATCCTATATGTTGGTGGCCATGTTGTTTTTGAGCTTAACAATCTTGTCATTGATTTGGGCTGTAGCTAATATATTGATATTAGCGGTGTTGATGACATTGTATTTTGGTTTGTTTAATTTTCTTGAAGCTGCTATGCCCGCGATGTTATCTAAACGTGCTGATGAAGCCTACCGTGGTGCGGCCATGGGCGTTTTTTCATCTTTAGAATTTCTAGGAGCCTTTGTTGGTGGTTTGATGGCAGGCGTATTGATGCAATGGCAGAAAACTGATGTCTTTTTATTCTTATTTATTATGCTATTCGGTTGTACGTTACTGGCCTTTCGGGTTTTTAGGAAGTCAAATTAGTCAGTTGACTGAACGTGTTTGGGTGGGACGATTAACACTTTGGTGATGATATTGTCCTCTGAAGTTTCTAATATAGTTATTCGATAATCATCAATTTTTACAGTAGTATTCTTATTAGGTAAATCTTGAAGGTATTCTGTGATGAGACCATTGATGGTGGTGGCGTCCTCGGTTGGCAATGACCAATTCAATCGCCGATTCAATGAACGAATATTGATACGACCTTTAACTAGATAAGTGTTCTCACCTTGTTTAATGATTTTAAGACCACGATCGCCTGGTTCAGATGTGAATTCACCGACAATTTCTTCCAATATGTCATCAAGTGTCACTAAACCGACCAAGTCACCATATTCATCTACAACCAGCCCCATGCGTCGTTCATTTGCTTGGAATTCTTTTAATTGAACTGAAAGTCTGGCAGATTCTGGGACAAAATATGGTTTGCGCAAAATCCGTTTGAGCTTTGTTTTATCAAGTGTCTTGTTATTCAGTAATGACAAGATTGTACGAATGTGAAGTATGCCGATGACTTCATCGATGCTGTTTTGATAAACAGGAAGTCGTGTTAGATAGGTGCCTACTAACTGTTTTTCTATGGCTGTCCATTCATCATCGATATTAATGGCCTGGATTTCATTGCGTGGTACCATCACATCTTCAAGTCTCATGTGTTCCAAGTTCATAATATTAATCATCATTTTTTGGTGTTCATCGGGCTTCAATAGATCATTTTCTATCACCAGGGTGCGTAATTCTTCGCGAGATAACGCTTCTCTGGCAATCTCTTTAGGTACACCCAATAATCTCAGTAATCCGTTAGTAATGAGATTAGTAAAATAGACCAGAGGATGAAGTAGTTTGGATAATGGTGTCAGTATATAGGAAAACTTATAACCTATTTTTTCAGGATAAAGTGCTGCATAAGTTTTCGGTGTGATTTCTGAAAAAATCAATAAAGCAAAGGTAAGGAAAGTAGTGCCATATGCCAACCCTTTATCACCAGCAATCTTAATGGCTGCAACCGTTGTCAGTGCAGAGGCTGCGATGTTAATAAAATTATTGCCCACTAAGATTAATCCAATCAATCGGTCAGGTTTTTCTAGAAGTTTCTGCGCAAGGTAAGCCCCTTTGATTCTTTTGGCATCGTTTTTTAGTTTCAGTCGATTGATAGACATTAATGCTGTTTCAGAGCTTGAGAAGAAGGCTGAAAGCAACAACAATACACCGATGGCGATAAGCAAATATGAAATCGGAATGCTATCTAACATAATTAAATAAAGTAGTCTAAAACAATATTGCTTCCTAGGTAACCTATGGCAAGTAGTAGCATTGCCAATAGATTCAATTTAATCGCTGTTTGACCACGCCATCCCTGAGTTAATCGACCAAATATGAGCAGTGCAAACAGGATCCAGGCAATTAACGAAAATGTGACTTTATGCCCCATTCCTTGACTAAGAAAATTATCTACAAAAATAACGCCTGATAGTAAGGCACATGTCAATAATAACCAACCTGAAGTGACTAGTTTGAACAACTTTTCTTCATTCATTAACAGGTGATTAACTGTCATGTTTTGTGCAGCAAAGACATTATTTTTCATTCTTCTGATCTGCAATCCTAAAACCAAAGCCAAGACACTGGAAACAGATAGTACTGCATAGGCTGTTATAGAGAGTAGAATATGAAGATCCATTTGCCAACCATAGGGTTTGAGATTGAATGTGGTTGTTGGTGATGCCATAATCCAAAGAATACCTGCAACCGCAATTATATGTATCAAGAAACGAACCAATGGTATTTTGATATGAGCAATGAGAACAGTGATATTGGCCACCCAACTGACTAAAACTACTGTGTTTTGAACATTAAACGCCCAGCCGCTAATAGTTAATAGTAACGAGCCACACAACCAAGTTTGTAAGGCACTGGCTACTAACATGAACCACGTGGTCAACGAAAATTGATTGATGGTGGCAACAGCCAAAGTATGGGCCAACAGAGTGGCTAGCAACAGGTATGTCATCTCTTTGCTAATATTTGTCGCGTGTGCGTTACTTTCAGATGGTAAAGCATTATAATAGCACGCCTTGATATAACCAACAGGATAATCATCACAATGTTTGAGAACTTAACCGACCGACTGTCGAAAAGTATTCAAAAAATCAGAGGTCAAGCTAACCTGTCTGAAGACAACATCAAAGAGGCTTTGAGGGAAGTACGAGTAGCCTTGCTAGAGGCAGATGTTGCTTTGCCGGTTGTGAAATCATTCATCGATGATGTTAAAGAACGTGCTTTGGGTAAAGAAGTGTTGACTAGCTTGAAGCCTGCTCAAGTGATGGTCAAAGTCGTTCAAGAGGAGTTAATCAAAGTTCTCGGTGAAGAAACTCAAGATATTAACTTCAATGCCCAACCGCCAGTAGTGATTTTGATGGCAGGCCTACAAGGTGCGGGTAAAACCACCACCACAGGAAAGCTAGCGAAATACCTGAAAGAACGCCATGGTAAAAAAGTGATGGTGGTTTCTGCCGATGTATATCGTCCAGCGGCAATTGAACAGTTACAAACAGTAGCAGAGCAGGTGGGTGTTGACTGGCATCCTTCGTCAGTGATTGATGATCCGGTTACTATTGGCATGACAGCACTTCAATCTGCCAAAAAAGGATATTATGATGTTTTGATTGTTGATACTGCTGGCCGTTTAGCCGTTGATGAAGCAATGATGAAAGAAATTAAATCATTGCAAAATAGCATTAATCCTACAGAAACCTTGTTTGTGGTCGATGCCATGACGGGTCAAGATGCGGCCAATACAGCCAAAGCCTTTTCAGATACTTTGGAACTGACCGGTGTGGTATTGACCAAAATAGATGGTGATGCTCGTGGTGGTGCTGCCTTGTCAGTCAAAACCATCACTGGAAAGCCCATCAAATTTCAAGGTGTGGGTGAAAAAATGGATGCCTTGGAACCATTTCACCCAGATCGTGTTGCCTCCAGTATTTTGGGCATGGGTGATGTGCTTTCGTTGGTTGAAGAAGTTGAACGCAAAATCGACAAGAAGAAAGCCGAAAAATTAGCAAAGAAAGTCACATCTGGCAATAAGTTTACTCTCGAAGATTTTCAGGAACAGTTAATGCAGATGCAAAATATGGGTGGTATGGCTTCTATGTTAGATAAGTTGCCTGGTATGTCGGGGTTACCTGATGCCGTTAAAGATCAAGTCAATGATAAAACAACCGCACGTATGTTGGCAGTGATCAACTCCATGACGATCAAAGAAAAACGCTACCCTCAACTGATTAAAGGGTCGCGCAAAAGACGTATTGCTAATGGTTCAGGAACGACAATACAAGATGTCTCTAAGTTATTGAAACAGTATGGCCAGATGCAGAAAATGATGCGTAAATTCAAAGGAAAGGGCATGATGAAAATGATGCAGAAGTTGGGTGGAAAAATTCCAGGAGGCTTACCATTTTGATGGCTGAAAATCAAAGCTATAAAAAGAAGCAGTTAATGATACTGCTTTTTTTATTGCTGATTTTTGGTCACACTGAAGCCAAAAAGCTCAAAATACGCAGCTGTACTTTGACTACTGGTGAAGTGGTGTTAATGGATAAACCTTGTCCTATGAACAGTGAAACAGGTGAATATCAAAAACCTCAAAAAGATGAACCCGCATTAAAAAATAGAACACCAAACCGGCCTGCAATAAAAACACCATTAATAAGAAGTCAAGGTCCAAGTAAAAGTTCACTAAGTAACAATCAATACACTGGTTCTCATGATCCACAATTAACTATTAAATTAGCGCAGTTAATCAGCAGTGTCAAAGCACCAAATGATTGGTTTGTACAAACATTTAAAGTACCCGGTGGCGATGTGATTACTGCGAGTCCTAAAGAAATTCATAGCCCAAAATCATTGCGTACAGGAATGTCTATTTACAGATACCCAAATACCAGTTTGTACTTTAAAAAAGATGCCTTTACGACAGCTATTGATCAGTTTCTTGCAATTCGAACTGATGAGAATCATCAGCTCACAGAAAGTGAGTTCATTCAGCATGATCGGTTCAAAGTGTTCAATGTTCATTATAAAAAACAGCGCTTGAGGCAATTGACACTACGCATTGTTGCTCAATTTTATGTTGATGAAGACAATAATGATTTGTATGTGCTCAAATTTCAAGGGCCCGTTAATCACTGGGTTCGACTACTGCCCATTAAAAAACGTATTTTTAACTACATCAGTATATAACCACCATCTGCCCATTTTTTAAGCTCAGTACTACTTGCTCTAACTTTTTCCTTTGTTTTGGCCTTTTTTGCTCAAAAAAAAACGATGGTATATTTGAGCTCAATTAAAGGAAATAAAAATGAAAGTGTTGATAGTTATCTTATCGTTGTTCCTCACATTATCAATAGAAGCCAATCAACAGCCGCTGAATACTGAACCACAGCTGAAAAATCAGCAAAATAATTTCGTCACTGTGGGTGCAGGTGGTAACTGTGATTTCTCAGAAATACAGTCAGCAATTGATTCTGCTCCCGCTAGCAGAGATATAAGGATAGCCAGTGATAAAGCTTACTTTGAATACATAAGTTTACAAAATGAGTCCCAAACCTTAATCGGTGGTTATGCCAACTGTACAGACGCAGCGAATAATGTCACAGACCATTCACAAGCCATTGTATCTAGTTTTGGTGATGGTCATATTATTCACATAAGAGCAGCCAATGATGAAATCAGTAACGTTGTACTGCGTAATTTATTTGTTGGTAATGCTGAGAGGGGTATTGTCATAGATACCTTTGGTGATGAAAGTACTATCAATGTGACGCTTGATCATGTCCGCACTTACAATAACAATAATAAAGGAATTGAAGTTCAGTCAAATGACATGGGGCCAGTCAATGTGATCATGAATGATGTTCAAATTGATTTCAATAAAATCGGCATTTTTTGTACGGGCACTGGTGCTTCGGTGACCTTCACTGGATCGTCTTTGATATCCGATAATGGTAATGGTAATCATGGAGCGACATTAGTTAACTTCGGTTGTGGCTTGACTGTTTACTCACCTACCCGAATTATCAATAATGATGGGCCTGGTATTGACCTATATGAGGCTCAAGCCACTTTACTAGGTTATAACGATGGTTGTGAAAATGGTATTTGCTTTGGAGAGTGGTCAAGTCCGGTAGAAATATCTGGCAATAAAAAAGGTTTCGACATCGGTGAATCTTCACTGGTGATGGCTAACGTCTTAATTAAAGATAATCAGTCTTTTGGTTTGTATGCGAATGATTCGCAAGTTCTAGCAGTTGGTAGTGGTGTTCATAATGATCAAGGTTGTTGGTCTCTAGATGCTTGCTTACAGTTTAAAGGTAATAGTACATATAATTCAGCTGGAGCCATTTACTCGAATAATTCAACTGTTATCGTGACTGGTGCACTGATCACGGGTAATCAATCTAATGGTGTATTGGTTGCAGAAGTCAAACAAGGTAGTGTAGTGAACATAAGTAATTCTCTAATCACTGATAATGGCCAAACTGGCAATGATGGTTTCAATGATGACAGTTTATTTACAGTACAGTCAAACGGTCAATTAACTCTGGATTATGTCACGATTGCTAACAACCATGGTAGTGGAGCTACTATTATTAATGCCGATGAGGATGCTGAAATTACGGTGCGTTCTTCCATTATTCTAGATGATATGCGTTCGGTCTTTACTGGTGACTCAACCGAAACTCATTTTGAATGTGTGATGGTCGATGAGGATGACAGTTTTGATGCTGATGGCCCGATTTAGTCATTGGTGATGAAGAGCCAGATGAGATTTTCGAGAATCCTTATTATGGCGATTACCATTTGGCAACTTATTCACCGGCTATTGATTATTGTTATCAAAGTTCGGTATCGATGGAAGATATGGATGGTCAACCTCGAGGAGTAGACAATCCTTATATGACTGACTTTCAAGGCACTTATGATATTGGTGCCTATGAGTTTGTTGTTGATGACCTGATTTTTATGGATGGTTTTGAATAACTAGTCAGTCCTGAAAAAGTCCATCCTGGCCTTTTCCAGCATCGGTCAAAAAACACTTAAGTGCAAAAGTGTGATTTTGCTGATGTTTTTTGACCTTACTTGAGCCTAACGGCTCAAGGTGGCACGTCCTTGTGCCACACCGTCGACTTGAAAAAGCATTGAAACACTTGTTTTCTGGTCGAAAAGATAGGTAGATTGTAAGAAATTTATCTTATCTGACAATAGCTTATGCATTTTTCAGGTTTGATTAACTAGAAAACTGATAGATATAAAATCTCAAAACAGAGTGATTTTAAGTACAAAAATGCATGATATACTGAGCTGAGATTAGGCCAATCAGGGGCATTGATATCATTTCTGTGGATATTGAGGTCAGCTGATTGTGTGTTTTTTCAGGACTTTTATCTCAAATGCTATCAGTTATGGCCATAATTATTGAATTGATCATTGTGTTTGCTGTGCTTCATGCCGGTAGCTTTTTGCTGTTTTATTTGGTAATCAAACAAGATGATCCGGCAGTGAGGGCCATGGTGATCAAGGAACAACAGGTCAAAGGGAAAGCCCGTGATGAGTTGGTGAAAAGTGTTAAAAAAGCACACAAAGGATCTGGCTTGTTGACTGCTAAATGGGTTGAGTTTGGTGGTGGTTTTTATGGTTTAGTGGCGGTATTGACCTATTTCATTGTAGAAGCACAAGAAATTATTGAGCTTTTTTCTAGTGAAAACGGTGTTATGGATACCATCAGTCACATTGGTATTGGCACTTTAGTTAATTTTTTCATTGAGTCAATCCTCAATTTCATCACAGCGATCAGTTGGCCTATTTATTGGATGGGTGAAGGGCAAGCTGCTTTTTGGCAGTGGTTCTTGGTGGCTTATGCTGGTTACCTAGCCGGTCAGATACATGCTAAAAGTTTTTTGAAAAGACAAGCTCAATAAAGTGAATGGTTTGTAATGTATTGTCTGATCAGGGGGTTTAATTGATTGATGTGTGCTGAGAGATTATTTCGAATGGCGGTGGATGAGGTGTCGATGTCTGTCATACCGTGGACCACATAGATATTGGGATTGATGGTTTTTAGTTGCCTGATGAAATTGAGACTGATGCGGTGACCAGGTCTTTGCTGAATCAGCAGTCCAGTCTCAGCGACCAGTGATTGATATTGGTGCCATTTTCTGAATTTAGGCCAACGGCCAGTAAAATGGTCGGCACTCAATATAAACAGTTTGGTTGATTTTGGAAGTGCTTTTATGGTGTTGATGCTGTAGTTTTTTAGACCACTTGATTTGTGTAGTCTTTTTTCAATTTCATTGACCTGGACATTAAAATTCAAGCGATGGTTGAGATCATCCGCCATAATTTGGCACATGGCTAGGCGATCATCATAGTTTGCTTGTGGTTGCGTTTTTCCTGTAATCAGATTAGGTGCAAAAGTCGGAATTAAGTCAAATTGACTGATATTCATGCCTGACTGTTTCATGAATTGATAGGAGTTGATGATGACTTGCTCATGTCCCAAATGAGGTGGATCACCAGTGATGCCGAAAACCAAATAGAAACTGTTTTTGGACATCAGTTGCTCCTTTACAATTATTTGTTTTAATGACTATTTTTGTGCCAGTCTGTGACATAAAGTTGGTAGTTATGGATAAACCAAAATCATGAAGGTAGGGTCTGACTCATGCTAGAATTAAATTTTCTAAATTGTCCTACTGCGTTGTCAATAGGTATCACTATATTATATTGGATAAAATTGAGGTCAAATTAATGACAATAGATAAAGAATATTACCCATTCAAAATATCAAAAAATGGATCTGATATCAGCTTATTACTGACAGATGATGGTTTTAAATGGGATGTTTTTGAAAAAAATGGTTTCCTCGGTAATGGACATGACTGGACTCGGTTAATCGAAAATTTGTTAAATGAAAAAATGCCTGAAAGTGTCAGTGCGCTCAATTTCGATTCAGAAGCAGATATGTTTTGTGTTTATAGTGAGGATCAAAGCTTATTGAAAGAAATATCAAAGCTGGTAGCTTCTTTTTATGATGATGAAAAGAAATTAGTGGCTCATATTGAGCGATATGCACAATATGGTGACTAGTGGATTGGATATTTTATCTAAGGAGGTGGCTAGGAATTACTTTATCTGACTGTTGTGATTTGATATACCATATCAGTCATAAAACAGTTAGTTATGGTTTTTGATTTTAAGGTTAATTTTGTGAGAGTGGTCAAGGAATGTTTGGATGGATTACGAGTTGGATCGTGAGTTAGCAAAAACTCGAGGCATTTTATTTGAAGTCTGCTCTAAAGCAGGCCAATCTCAACAGTGGATCACGATTGAAAAAGGTATACGAGATCTTGATGATGCAATGATTCTTGTTAATAGTTTAGATGGTTTGGATGTTCTCTATGAGGTTGGAATATTTGTCGAGATACAAGGACTTGGATTTGTTTACTGGACGACAAAAAATCCAGATCTTTTTAATTCGTCAGTAATTCAGCTCGAGGTTAATATGGATAAATAGTCAGTCCTGAAAAAGTCCTTCCTGGCCTTTTCCAGCATCGGTCAAAAAAACACTTAAGCGCAAAAGTGTGATTTTGCTGATGTTTTTTGACCTTACTTGAGCCTGA
>JAUIGR010000056.1 GCA_030430025.1 Gammaproteobacteria bacterium | reverse complement strand
AAAGCAAAGCATTGATTGACTCATTAGCACAAAGTATTAATGCTCCTTGGAGCAAAGTCATGAACTTCCACAGCGTGCGGGTGACCATGAAAATCGCTGATTTGCAACAGTTGGCTGAACTTAGGGACACTTATTGGATTAATGAATATTTCGAAATCACGTTAAACGATGAAGTGCAAAACCAAATTTTAGCTGCTGACTTTTTACCTGGAAATGTAGGCCCAGCGATGACGGGCTATGCTGATTTTCTCTCTGACTTAGGTTTTCCAACGACACCCAATTCTTATCCAATTGTCGATGTCACTGATGGAGGCATCGGTAATGGCACGGTACTCAGTGGTGACCCCACTTTTCATGAAGGTGGTGATGTTAATAATCCAACACGTTTAAGTTATGTCGCTAACTGTACTAACGCACAAACAGGTGAAGGTGTTGGCGGTCATGGCCATTTAAACACTAATATTGTTGGTGGTTTTGAAAGTCGAGTGGGCTTTCCTTACGTAGATCCTAACGGCTATATCAGAACACAAGGGGTTAATCCCTATGCCAGAATAGCAGGTACTCGAATATTTGGTCCAGGTTTTGATTTGAGTGCTTGTAATGGAACATTCCCAGGATTGATTCAAGCTGTGAAGGACAATGATGCTGATATCATGAATAACTCATGGGGTTGTTCCTCATGTGCCGGTAGCTATGATGACTCATCGCAGGCATTTGACCTCGGTGTTCGTGATGCTGACACAAATGAGGGTGGCAATCAACCTATGATTGTGGTTTTTGCAGCAGGTAACAGTGGTCCAACGGCAGCAACAGTTGGCACACCGGGCAACGGTAAAAACATGATCACAGTAGGCGCCTCAGAGAACTACAGAGAAAGTGATGAAGATGGTCCTTGGACAGATGGTTGTGGGACTGGTCCAACAGGTGCAGACAATGCCATGGACGTGATTGGTTTTTCCAGCCGTGGTCCATCACCAGGTGAACGAGCCAAACCAGAAGTGATTGCACCAGGGACACACATCCACGGTACAGCATCTACAAGTAATAGTTATGATGGAACCGGTGTTTGTGACCAGTTTAGACCCGGTAATCAAGTTGATATTGCAGCTTCATCAGGCACTTCTCACTCTGCACCAGCGATCTCCGGTGTGGCTTCACTGGCTTATTATTGGTTAGAAAACCCTCCGATGACTTATGGTGGTACTTTTGGCACGCCTAGTCCCGCGATGATGAAAGCTTATTTAGTGGCACACCCCACTTATTTGACAGGTGCAGGTGCCAATGATGATTTGCCTAGTAACAGTCAGGGTTATGGGATGCCTAACTTACAACTGATGTTTGATGATACAGAGAAGTACCTTTATGATCAGGATCATTTGTTTGATAATACTGCCGAGCAGTGGACATGGGTTGGTGCTGCGGCTGATCCTACTAAACCGGTACGGATTGTGATGACCTATACTGACCAGCCGGGCGCTTTAGGGATTTCTCCACAAGTGAACAACCTAGATCTTTCAGTTGAATCGGGAGGTAACACCTACCTGGGCAATGTATTCAGTGGAGAATTCTCAACCACCGGTGGTGTACCAGATACAGCCAACAACTACGAGGCGGTGTTTTTTGATGTGGGTGATGCTGATGACTTAGCGATCACTGTAACTGCGACTAATATTGCAGGTGACGGTGTCCCTAACACGGGTGACGGTACTGATCAGGATTTTGCTTTGGTTTGTTATAACTGTTCTCAAACACCCTCTTTTACCTTGTCTGCAGTACAAACTGAATTGGATGTGTGTTCAGCGAATACCAATGATGTTGTTTATAATCTGAATGTAGGCTCCATACTTGGGTTTTCAGATCCAGTTACATTGTTTTCAGTAGGCAAACCACCAGGATCGCTATCAGGCTTCTCTGATAACCCCGTAACGCCTGTAGGAGCAGGAACATCTGACTTCACAATAAGTAACCTAGCATTAGTGGCTCCCGGATCATACGATTTCACTATCAACGGAATCTCTGGTGAAGAAGCAAGATCTCTGGACTTAAACCTGGATTCGTTTGATACCATTCCAACTGACAGTTCAGCAATCACTCCAGCTGATGGTGCTGTCGATGTATCAGGTACTGCAGTGATGTTTGAATGGGCAGCAGTAGCCAATGCCGCGTCTTACCTATTTGAACTCTCCGATGTCAATGATTTCAGTAATGTTATTGAATCAACAACGACAGATTTGACAACGTTTACCTCTGCACTGACATTAAGTCCTGACACAGCATATTTCTGGAGAGTGACCGTTAATAATGCCTGTGGTGTATCCTCTAATCCAGTCGTAAACTCTTTCACTACAGTTAATGAAATTTGTTACACCACACCCACAAATATTCCCGATGGTGATCCTGCTGGAACAAGTTTTAGTTTGAATGTGGTAGATACAGGCCCATTACTGGATATGAAAGTCAAAGTGGAAGCAACTCATACATTTGTCGGAGATTTGATATTCACATTAACACATGATGATACCAACACTGAAGTCAGCTTGATGGATCGTCCAGGTTTTATAGATATAGGCTTCGGATGTGGTGAAGGTGATGTTAATGCATTATTTGATGATGCCAGTGGTAATGTAGTAGAAGACATGTGTAACACCCCTCCAGATGCTGCGATTCAAGGTGATGTTAACCCAGAAGGAACACTCGCTGACTTTATTGGTGAAGACCTGAGTGGAAGCTGGACCTTCTTTGTCTCAGATAACGCTGACTTTGATACAGGAACTGTAAACAAAGTTTGTCTATTACCCAGTGTAGATGATGATCTGATTTTCGAAGATGGTTTTGAATAACAGTCACTTCTACAGTCAATAGCTTTTTAAAAGCGACAAACCCCTCACCATACCGTGAGGGGTTTTTCATCGTAAATATCCAGAAATGGTAAATATGCTCCGACTTATAATCCCAGAAAAAGCCATAGATTTCAAGGTAGAAAGTTCTTACAACTATGTTTATAGGATTTTTACTATGAAGAAATCGAGATACACAGACAGCTAAATTCTGGTTATACTGCGACAAAATGAATCAGTCCCTGACCTGTGCCGTGAACATAGTATGAATTCGGCCATTGGAGATGTACCTCCGATGGTGAAGATAGCAGCCTAGCAGCTGCATGCCACTGAACCCTTTTGCCGAATCTAAAGGGCAACGAGTTAAATGACAAATAAACCTTCTACTGTTGGATGCAACCCACAATGTAGTGATTATATTGATTTGCTGTAATAAAACAGGACCAAGTCACAAAAACAGATAATAAATGCAAATTAACAGCTCATAAACATTCACAATAGAAATTTTACAGGTTATATTATGTGCCCCACACTGACCTAAGCGTCAGGGTTATTTAATTTATTTTTTAGGATAACAAATATGTACAAAACAATTAAATTATCTACAGCCTTAATGATGGCAACTGTCACGTCTGTATGGGCTATGGATGCTGACCAACTTAAAGAACAATCTCTTGAAGCTTGTAAAACTTCTTCTCAACAAGTCCCTGAAGAATACAGAGAACAAACTTACAAAACATGCAAATGTACTGTAGAAAAAACCGATTATGAAGCAGTATTAGCAGGAAACACTGAACAAGTACAAGCGGATGCACTGAAAAATGCTCAAGAATGTGCTAAAGAAATGCAAGGCATGTAACTCAAATTCAAATAATCTAAAATGAGTACCTAAGGATATCGCTCTCAACCAAATCGAAAGTGAAATGTCATATAGTAATTCCAACTAAATATGATCCCTTAGCTTATAACTGAATGGTTGCCGGTTTAGATATGAATTTAGGCCGGCAATTCTTGTAAACAAACGTCCAATAATCATTCGCCAGAAGACTTGCTTGTGCAACTTGACAGTAAACACAAAAACTGTAAGATCGGGAAAGTTTCTTGGGGTGCTAATTCTCTCCTTTAAGCAAGATCAATAGTAAAAAACTGATAAAAATTTAAGTCTGACATAGCTGAACTGTTATTGCAACTATGCATGAACAACGATGGAGCGGTGGTAATCCTCTCGTTTGTAACCATATTCAGTTTAAATAAAACTGAATATTGGAGCAGGCAAAAAATATATACAAACAAGAAGGCATTATGCTTTTATTAATAATGAAAAACCATAAGTAGAAAAATGGTAAAGGACCATCCTTGATAACCGCATCAATTCTTTAAAATCTGACCAGGAATGGAATAAATTACCAGCTTCGAGGTATTGTACCTTCATAAAGCCCCCTCCGAAAAAAATACAGCGCAAGAAAGCACATCAGGATCTAAACATTCAGGTGGATCATCAGAATAAGGATCATTTTTGTTAACAAAATTCAAGTAATATTGTCTATTTGGTTCCAAAAGGCAGTATAACTCTATGAATTGTTCGTCTGGGTTTGTTGTAATTCTGATATTTTGATTAGACTGAATAGTTTTGACACAGGCTGCAGACTGTGAAAAGTTACCAGCACAACTACTGATCGAAACTGTAGTAAAGTTCGCTTTGTTATACTGGTTAGGTGCAGGAATAAAATTAAGACGCCTACTGAAATCTGGATTATCTGGCGTAGTAAACCGCACACTGGCAAAATCATCATTAGCGATATTTAATGTTATGTCTCCATTAGTCGTCACCCCAAATTCATTACCTTTTAAAGTAGCATAACTATAACTCTTCTTATCCAAATTTTCTGGCCATTTTGAAGAACATCCATCGAGTGAAACTGTATTTTCAGAATGACTAACTAATAATTCTGTATCATCCACCATAGTATAGTGGCGGGCAGCATTAGTGCAACAAGCAGTGATCAACAATGTAAATTTCAATAAAAGTTTCATTCAAAATCACTCCTAAAAATTAAATCAAATAGAGTCCCATTGGTACAATAAATGTCCCCATCAAATGAAGAAAATTGAAAGTATGTACCACCATTCCAGTTAAATACTGAGAATATTTGATTGGTATTCAAGCCAAAAACTTGTCCACCCACTTTGAGTCCTGGATCACTGACAGTGATGGGGTTATTTGAAATACGTGAACAAACACCAAGCTGTACAGCACCACTGATCAAATGTTGATCTGGATTAACCGGACTATATTGATAATTGAACGTTGGCAGTTGATAGACGTAACTATCAATGACTAACCAGTGATCATCACAACCCTTGTTGTCAATAATGACTGGTTCTTGCAGGTTATTTTCTAAAACATCAAAATTAAATAAACAGTTACTTGAGCTGTAATCAATAGGAAATATTAGAGTGGCAGATGTATCATTATCTTTATAAAAAGCATCAAAACTCCATTGTCCAAAAGACTTTAAAGGAACAATACAAAGTATTAAAATCAAATATCTCATTGTCTGCTCCAATATAAACTCATGGCTGGAAAGTTTTCTTCTCCTCTCATACCAACATCCTCATTTTACCACTGGTACTATAACTCATTCATGGTTAATAAACGGTAAAAATAACATGAAAATTTTGTTTTTAAACAGCCCATAGCTATTTTGAATTGAATTTATTGTCTATTGAATCAACTTATGTATTTTTTCTTTAATTCCATCCACTTCTTTTGATTGTCCAGGTGATGCATGAGCTATTGCCTTTTGGTAAGCTTTTATTGCTAAATCTATTTGATCATTACCCTCATAAGCTTGCCCCAAAGTGTACCATCCAAGCGCATGTTTAGGATGGTGGTCAAGGTCGACTTTCATTAGTTCGATGGCATGCTGATAATCTTTACTATAAAGGTAAGCTTGTCCAAGGTAGTAATTCACTCTTTCGCTCTCACTATTGCCACCTTTCTCTTTGACAAATTCTTTTAACACTTCATGTTGCTTTTCTTGATGATAAATCCATGCAAAACGGCTGTAAACTATATAAGGAATAGAAAATTCGACACCCATTCTTGATGAATAATCCTTGTAATATTCCTCAATGCGCTTATACCCACCAATTTTTTCGATGTCCTTAAGGCTATTAAATGAATTTAAGTCTCCCATTTCAGGCAATATCCAACCATCATATAAATCTCTCATAGAGTCGGTGATCACAACTAAAGGCACTGTTCCATGTGTTTCATTTGGATATTCTTTATAATTCAGCTTCCTTTTATCCTTAGATAATTTCTTAATTTTTTCACCCAGTTGTGGAATGGTTGACTCATAATGACCTGACTCATTTCCTTTAGAAAGATACAAATAAGTTTGACCTTGTTGTTGAGCCAGAAATTCACCTATTTGTTTTATTGATGGTGTACCCTCTGAATCAACAACGGGACTTATTGCAACATAGGCATTGAATAATTCATGATCATTAATCATTGTATCCAGTGCAAATGAACCACCTAAAGAATGACCTATTAATATTCTATGGCTGTTGACTCTGAAGTTTGCACTGACTAATGGTATAACTTCATGTTTAATAAATTCACGAAAAGCAACAACACCTGCTCCTTTCAATTCTTGATGCCGATGTTTTTGTGGAATTGCAACAACCACAGAATCATCCATTTGATGCGAATAAGCCAGATATTTTGATGTTGAAGAAATTAACTCAAAGAAAAAATCACCGTCTAAAATCAATATAACAGGAAAATCCCTCGTGGTAATATCATAATCTTTTGGTTTTGATACAAAGATTGACCTCTTGTCTTGCAAATGTTCAGATTCAATCACAAATTCTTGACCTATATTGATTGAACTGACATTAACTACCTTATCCTGTGAATGTGCTATTGATAGAATAAAACTCAAAAATACCATCTTAACTAAATACTGCTTCATATCTTTCCTCTATTGTTTTTGTATATCACTCTAATTACCTCGCTTTTCATTAAAGAATCATAAACAGTCACTTGTCATAGCAACAAAATAACCTGCCTGAGCCATTTCTATTATGTACCTAGTTCAGGCAGAGAAATTAAAGACCACCGAGACAGCATCTTATTCACATACCGTACCAGTAATGGTTTCTAACTGCTCAATGATCACTTCACCATAAACATCAAAAACCAACTCAGCTTTGATCGTCAAACAAAGACCCTGCTGACATGGCATCGTCGGCATGGCGTTGTATACCAGCAGCTTCGTACTGCCCTGACCAACCATGTTAAGCTGATAGCCTTCTTTATCGACATTCTCTATCGACCAATTAATGTTCGGATGCAAGCCTGGTGCGACCTTATCTAAATTAACCATGAAGTCCATCGGGCATTGAAGCTCACTCAACGGTACCGGTGGGCTCATCACATACTCAGCTGGTGGCAGCTCAAGAGTCATCTCATTGGTTGCATAACCATCAGCCAGATAATAAAGACAGGGTAACTCGCCACTGATCACAAAAACACCAACATAGTATGTCTTACCATCGGTCAAGCCCGTAACAACCAACGAATCCTCCATCTGTTGACCAACAACATAATGCTTAGGCTGCCAAGGCTCATGATCGAGCACATCGCCCTGACCCCAGACGTTACTGGCTGCATACTGTTTACCTGTAAATGGTAGCAAAGAAATAGGTTCCTCACTCATGATGATCAACTTCTCATAACCAAGTAGCGGATCCCAGGTAATTTCCACCACACCATCACCATCACCCACTTCAGTCATTTGTAAGTTCTCAACCGCCAACTGAAGATCCGGGCTGGGACAGAAATTCAGTGCTTTCGAAGCAACACCAATCGAATAGTAGTTGGCAGGATGACAAAGATCTGTTTCCAAATTAACAACAAAAAGCTCAACATGGTATTCAACACCAGGTACCAAACCTGTGACTTTAACTTCAGTGCCATTGCCTTGCTGAACTACATAATTACCACCACCCAAATCATCACCTTCTCCAAAAATGGTACTGACAGTATAGTTTTCTCCGTAAACTGGTTGTTGATTCACTGATTGACCTTCTCTCATCACCACCAACCACTGTTCATTGTCATTGCCAACCCAGTCAATGGTCGCCTCACCATAAACATCAGGCGTTTCAATCATCTGAAGATTAAGCATTTGGGGTAACAAAGGATCTTGACCAGCAATCGCTGAGGCATAAAAGTTGCCATTAGGGCCACACTCATGGGTGGCATTGGCGGTCAGCTCGACACCGCACAACGCTGCAGGCTGATAACCTTGTTGGACTTTGAAAATGATCTGGTCACTGTGATAATCACCGACCCGCTCGATACCTTCAGGTGGCGTCAACCAGTAAATATGATCCGCATCCTTTCCTCCATTAGTCGGCGGCATTAATGTCGCTTGGATGGCCGCCTCGCCTTCATGCTCAATCCACGCCAATTCAACCGTGTCATATACACCATTGGTACCCGGTACTTCTTTGATGCCCGTCAGTTCAATGGCATCTTCTGGATCTTCATCCAGATAATGTAACTTGGCAGTGATTGCTATATCACAATAAGCTTCATCAAGCTCACAGAACTCTTTACGCGTAACAACAGCACTGTAGCCACCTTCAGATGGTTCAACGGTATGACTACCTGAAACTTCCCATGTAATTTGTTCTGGTTCGAGTCCTTCGTACTGTTGGACTAAAGAAACTGGAAATGTAGAGCCATTACAAACAGCATCATCACCATAGACATCCAGCGAATACCCCGCTTTATAAGCCACCTCTCCTTGCTTGATGATGTATTTGGAGCCTCTAAAAGCGGTATCAATGGTTTGTATCCACCATTTCAATTCAGCCAAAGGTACTGGTGAATGCAAAACATATTCAAAACTATGGCCGACATTACCAGGGCGTGCCACCGTGCGTTTCCATTTATCTTCGCCATAATAGATTTTGGTCATGCCATGTTTGACGACATGGCCTGTTTCGGTGTGTTCGGCATGTAGGTTGTATGTCAAGCCTTCTGGGGGTGTTTCGGCATCACTGCCTGGACCCCAACGAAACAGGATATCCTCACCACCTAAATTATTATCCCCCAGGCTCACTGCTGAGAACCAAGAGGGATAATCTGGGCGGGTATTGGCAGGAAAAGCCACTGGCTCTTGGGCATTCTGTGGCACCTGTATGTCACTACTGATCAATTCATTGCGATAAAGCCTGCTTCTATGACTAGTTCCTCCCATAATCAAAAGATCTAAATCACCATCATTGTCATAATCGCCCCAGTCATGTGCGCCTGTGGCAAACTCTGGTAAACCTGAATCAACTTCAATGAAATCACCGTGATTATTTTTATAAAAGTAAGAACCGGAAGCACCAGATAAGAACAAGTCTAAATCCCCATCCTGGTCATAATCCACCCAAGAGATGTGATTACCATTCTTGGCCAGCACTTGAATATCGATAAAATGATTACTACCATCATTACGATAAATCCTCGCAGTACCAGCACCTGAACCTGCTAACGCAAGATCAAGATCACCATCCTGATCATAATCTCCCCAAGCAGACTCACCTTTTGTCACTTGAACTAATTCATTGGGCAAAACATCCACTTTGATTACTGGATCCAAATTCCAATTATTATTTTCACTCTCATATAAAAAATTATGATTCCATTTATTGCTATGAAGACCTGTGTAATGGCTGTTTACTGTACCCGAAACAAGAAAATCAGTGTCGCCATCGTTATCATAATCGGCTTGTCCAATATGAATGTCACCGAAGAAATTTTCTACTAAGTTGTGTAAAGAACCATATCTAGGTGAAAAACTATCATTACCTAGGTATTCGTGAAAACCACCTCCTGCACCATCAGCCAGGGTTATGATATCTAAGGCATTATCACGATTAAGATGTGTCCAACCTACCACTGCAGCGGGGCTATCGTCTTCAGCGGACCAGACTATTTCAAAATCGGCAACATTGGCATTCAGTGATTGGTTACGAAAAACATGGGTCTTAACATCCCAGCCACCCACTACCAAATCAAGATAACCGTCTCGATCATAATCACCCCAATCACCAGATAATACAACTTGATCCAATCCATAGGGAGGTGCTTGAATGTCTGTGTTTGGCTGAAAACCTGCGTCTTCAAAAACAGCAAAGAGTTGATTCTCACCAGCTACCTCTTGCCATTGTAGCCCTCTATTAATGTAAATTTCACTTTTGATATCGGTTTCACTGCCGAAGTCTTTACCAGCCATCCAAAAATCCAGATCACCATCATTATCATAATCTGCCCATTTCATATCACCCCCAGATAAATTTGGCATATCTAACATTGGCACAGGGGTAAATAAAGATGAGGTCAAATCCACACTGACCCAATTACTGTAGGTAGTTGTCCCTTCAAAGTTTGGTTTAACACCTTGTAAGCGATATTCATAACTCACACCAGGCTCTAAGCCCTCATCTAAATAATCAGTTAATGAACCATCTTGTAATACAGCAACGTTATACCAAGAACCGACACCGGTTAAACGGCGTTGCACATAGATTTTAACCATACCATTGAGTGACCAATCTTCCCAAGTGAGGTGAACTGATGTAGCTGTTACTGCAGTCGCTTCTAAATTATAGGGTCCATCCTTAACATGTATCCAAACTTGACCTGTGGCAGAACAATCATTGTTACCTTTAGAAACCGTGACCTCATACTTGAGATTGCTTTCTGGTTCCAAAGGTGCTGTGAAATAAGGGTTTCTTAATGTTGCATTATTGAGACTTTCTGTAGGATACCAACTGTACTGATAACGGTTATCTGGATAAGCATTGTAGAAATCACCACTAATAGTAGCAGGTAAATGTACTGACTGTCCTACACCAACATATACATTTATGGAATCTTCTGCTTTTAACTCTTGAACGGTAACAGTGACCTTTTCTTTTGAGTTACAGGTATTAGGCAGACCATCATGACGATATTGGGTGAAAAAATAGTCATGTGACCCAATTTGTGAACTTTTAAAAGAAGTAAACAGACCACTGTTATTACTAACCAAATAATCTAAGTCACCTTGCCATTCATAGTGAATCGGGCCATTATCAGCATCATATTCATTACCAACCAGCCATACTTTACTGTTAGGACAGGTCACGATTTCATCACCAAACACTGAACCCTCTGGCGCTTGTAAATAAACCTTCGGATCAAACCATAACTCTTGTCCTGTTTTCACATGCTGCTTAGAGTCAGGCTCATTATTCTGGGGCCAATATTTGAGTTGTAGTTCAAGTGGTTGAGTATATGGAAATAGATTTAAATCCGGAAATTGATTATTTTGCCATGAATAATCAAAATAAATACCCTGGATACTTTGATTACCTCCATCAGGGTACCAATAATGCTCCAGAGGCGAGCACGTAGATACAATACCTTGTGGATTCAATTTCGGCGGGTTATTAGGATCCGCGCACAACGGATCTGGCTTAAAGATAAAATCATCTGTTTTCTTAGCATAACAATACTTATAGTGATCACAAGCTGAACAGGTCGGACCACCACAATCAACCCACTCTTCATTACCGTTTAAAACGCCATCACTGCATTGAGTAATATCCATGTCATTTAAAAAAGTATAACCATTTACTGGCACAACATAAGGAAACTTTAGATTTGATGGGGGTGGTTCTACAGGAAGGTTAAATGGTGCATTAGGAAAGTAACCATCAGATTTTTTAGAAAAAGTCATCAGTCCTAAAGGGTCAACTAATTCATGCAAGGTTGGATCATCTGCATTGGCTTTGGTTGCTGTATGTGAAAATGACGAATATATTTGTGCATTATCATTCGCGGGACAACTAGCTAATTCATTAGGAACATGAAAAAACATAGAATAAACACCTCGTGCTCTTTTATATTTATCGATCACTGGTGCACCGGAACTACCATCCCCCATATAACCACTTTCCAAGTTTCCAACAATCACTTCATCACCCAAACTGAAATCCAGCGTTGTGACTTTTTGGTTATCATCAATGTAATAAGACAAAACACTGGTATCTTGTCGAAAATAGGGACCATTATCGACTGCAATCGACTGTGGTGTCTTCAAAAAATGGTTTATTGAAACCAAGGGAGGAGTCAATTCAGATAAAGAAAAGTCCCAACCTAAGTAACCCACAGGATACTTATCATGTAAATTTTTTTGGTATTCTTCTTCCATCGGAGTAAGAATTGCTAAATCACCATTCACATATGGCTCAATTTCATGGCCTGTATGATTTGTAAAATCAAAGTTATCGTTAAATCGAGATAAAATCTTGACTCCTTGCATCGCTGCAATCAAATCAATTTCACCGGTATTATTACAAGCTATACGATAACCAAATTCTAATATTACATTCGGATGTACAAAATTTTCACCATAGTGTAGCCCATCACTTCCTGTAACTCTTGCTATGCAATGATCTGCAGTAACAATATAGGTGTTTTTCTTATTTTCTTCGTACCACAACCCTTCTTCACTGGGGACAAAATTATTAATTAAAAACCCCGTGCAAGAACTCCACAATTCAGTACCAGGTTGTTTTATTAACAAATAAACAACTGCTTGACTGGCGTCCATCCAATAACTAGCATCTGTTTTAGGCGGCGAATCTGCAGGACCACAGGTAATATTACTTAAGCATGCAAATGGATTAAAATCATCAAAACTTTTTAAACTCTTAACTGTCTTTAACAACTCAACTTGCTTAATTATTACATCACCCACCTTCGTAGCACCAACGGGTTCAATATAGACCAGAGTCACCTTATTACCCTGCAACGGAATCGTACCCCAATCATCATGTTTCAGCTGATGAGATTTTGATGATAATAATGGCCCATGTTGATAATAATAACCAACGTCGCTGTATGCCATCAATTGAGCTCCTTCTGGCACATCAAATGCAAACCGAGGAATGATTTCATCTGCTTGGTCACCAATATCTAATTCCACAGCCCAGGCAATTAAACCTCCGGGTAGTTTGTGTTGAGAACCCTGTCGCTTTAAGTCAAGGTTTAAGTCAACCATTTCTGATAATGCATAGGTATTAGGGCCTAAGTCTTCAGTTTCATATCGGGTTTGAAATGACTGTGCTATTTGCTGTCTTTTTTCAGTATTTGTGACAGTAATCTTAACTGGTTTCAAGCCACTTAAATCAATAGAAGGCTCTTTAACCATGATACCTGCATTTATTTCTACTGAAAAAAATAACAAAGCGGTGAACAGAGCGAAAAGTAAAATTATTTGGTATTTATTGGTAGTCATCATAACGTCCTTATAGCTTTTTATATTTTTGAGTTCATAAACCGAAAAATCTCTTTAGAAATTCGATTTTCTTGAACCATCGTTATTGAGACTAAAAAAAGGTCAATTAATTTAAGAAACTTAGAACTGTGCTGATGTCTTACACATCAAGCTGTCATCCATACCATTTAAAGTCAGAGATTGATTTGCTAAATACTTTCGAAAAATAATCAGAAGTTATTTCATAAATCAATTGATATTATATTAACTGAATGAATGCATTAACCATTTCATTTCGAGTGTTCGAATCTAGTATTGGATCATTCATAACCGCCATGTTTTCGACCATATGGTCAGGATTGACTGTGGCGGGAATGGCACAGGTCACGGCTGGATGTGAAATCACAAATTTTAAGAAAAATTGCGCCCAAGATTGACAATTCAAAGCTTTAGCCAAAGGTGGCAAATTTTTGCCGCGCACTCGAGTGAATAAGCCACCTGTTTGGTAAGGGCGATTGATAATCACAGCCTTACCAGCATTCAGGGCTTCAGGCAGCAATCGTTGTTCAGCCTCTCTATCGATCATATTGTATGTAAACTGAACAAAGTCAATGGGCTCAGTCTTGATGATCTTCAACAGCTCATTGTGTCTGCGACCGTGAGATGTGGTGACACCAACGTAGCGGATAAGGCCCTGCGCTTTCCAATCAAATAATGTTGGCAAATGTGTTTGCCAATCGAGTAAGTTATGAACTTGCATCAAATCCATTTTAGCCTGCCCCCACAAATCCATCGAGGTTCTCATTTGTTTCTCTCCTGCCTCCTGACCAGGCACCCAAACCTTGGTTGCAGAAAACAGCGTTTTATCAGCTAGTTGTGGTAACAGATGGCCCAAAGCCTTTTGGGCAAAACCATACATCGGTGATGAATCAATCATACCGCCACCAGCAGCAAAAAATGCCTTCAGCACTTGTCGTTGTGCGTTTAAGTTGTTTTCATCAGGATCATGATCAAAAGTGATCCATGTACCCATACCCACTGCAGGAATGACCTCTCCGGTACTGGGGACTTTTTTAGTGATGAGCTGTGAAGGAAGTGATTGAGCAGATAACATCCAAGGGAAAGTCATACCTGCCCATAGTATTTGATTGAATTGCCTGCGATTCATAGTACCTAAAAGGATATTAATCAAAAAGTGTGACAACTATTATGTCACATTGGTTCCTGCTATCGTTTA
This sequence comes from Gammaproteobacteria bacterium, assembly GCA_030430025.1. Lineage (GTDB taxonomy): Bacteria > Pseudomonadota > Gammaproteobacteria > Xanthomonadales > Marinicellaceae > Marinicella. The sequence continues at coordinate 1,555 of JAUIGR010000056.1, read as the reverse complement.
ATCTGTCTTTGTTCTTCGCCTTACTTAGTCGAACCTGAAAAATGCATAAGTTATTGTTGGATATGATAAATTTATTACAATCTCCATATTTTTTCGACCAGAAAACAAGTGTTTCAATGCTTTTTTATTCGCCGCTTCCATGCGGCTCTCAGGCTAACGTGAAAAAGTTTTCCAGAAACTTTTTTCTGGTCGACGGTGTGGCTCAAGTAAGGTCAATAAACATCAGCAAAATCACATTTTTGCGCTTAAGTGTTTTTTTGACCAATGCTGGAAAAGGCCAGGAAGGACTTTTTCAGGACTGACTACTTAACAACTAAAACAAAACAGCAAATTTTGAACCTTACTACTTTCATATGCTTTACACTGATTCTCAACAGTCAGCGTATGGCCAGTACATCTCAAGATCAACTGTTCGGAATTGGAGCAAGATTGGGTTCAATATACGTTGCTCTCGCTTTACTGGAAAAAAGCACATCAACTGAATAGTGTGATAGCATGATTTTAGAATCCAGCATGATCGGGTTTTTGCCAATAAAATCGTGTGCTGACAGGCCGTTTTTCATATGACTCATAAAATAATTAACAGCACGCACCCAAGCTTGAGTTAATGTCTCATGATATTTCTCTGAAGGATTGATACCTACATGCCTTAATAAACCGATGATCAAAGATTTAACCCGACGGATAGATTTTTCTATACTGTTACTCTGCACTAAACAAATATATGCCAAGCGCAAGTGTGCTCGATGATCAAATTGATCAATAGGAAACTCACAACATTCTACTTGTTTCATAAAATGCCGATCTTCTTTTGTTACTTTATGATTAATCATATGTCCCTCACCCATACAGTGTAAAAATCATTTTTCCAGTCATTTTCTACTCATTAACATAGCACAGGCTATACACCCAGTAATGGCAAATGCTTGAGATGCTTGTATCTCATTGCCATAGCTAGACAATCTCGAATGATATTCTCCGGCAACGGTTCATTGACATCCAGTGCAATAGCACGGTTTCCATCAAAAACCAAGGATTCTGAATATAGCTCCCGAAACGTATCGACTAACTTTGTTTGACAATGAAAAAACAAAAAGTAATGATCAGGTGACTGTTTTTTCCAATCTATCCGTACGGGACTGCCTATCTTGACATGATAACTAAGCTCGCCCCACTTCAAAGTTTCACCCACTGCACCCAAATCTAATTCTTCTGCAACGCTAAAAATCACTGCCCTTAATTTCAAAATAAGTGGTTTGATATGCTCTGGATAACTGGCAAATTTATCTTTGATTTCAGTTTTCATAAACCATCAACTCTTTATAATTCTAAGCTTGCCCTCAATAGAGAATGCTCACCAGAAGAGACTCTAACACAAATAATTATACTAATCAGTGATTTTTAGGAAATAATAATCAAGCAGATTGTTCAAAAATCATGACAGGTATAACCATTAATTAGTCAGCCCTGAAAAACCCAGTTCTAATTATCCAGGTTATTTGTCACTCTGACGACTATGAATGTATTATTGTGTGTTGGCTGATCGATATACAGC
>JAUIGR010000055.1 GCA_030430025.1 Gammaproteobacteria bacterium | reverse complement strand
TAGCAACCTTTAAAAAATTATCACTGTCTTTAACCTCAGCTAATTCATAAACCTCTATCGATCCAATCTCCATACGGGCATCAATCTCTTCCTGAGTTAACTCATTATCAGGATCTATCTCAAAAGTTAACAAATCTTGATATATAGGCAAATCTCCCTCCAAGGTCGTACAAGATTGGTCATTGGTTACCAACGAAACACTGTCCGCTGATGTGCGTAACAAACCCATGGTCCAAATATCATGACCTTTAAGAAAAACATTAAATGACAATAACCGCTGCGATTGTTGTCCATCTCTGACTCATTAATATAAACCGACCCTTGGGCTGTGAAAAACAAACCACAGCATATGATCACAAGCATTTTTTTCATTGTTATTACCTCGTAAAATATCGTACACAGAAATATACAGTCAATAACGATAATATGTCGTTAAAATACAGTTAGTACAGCGTTAAAAATATTGAGAACTGTGAGTTTCAAATGCTTGTTGATCGGGCTTTTCAAGACACCACCCCTGAATTTCATTTTGAATTAAATGACTGAACAATTCGATGTGTTCATTCTCTGCATTCAATGCATTAATATACTGAAACTGCTGCCCACCTGCTGTTTTGAAAATTTCACAATTTTCCACGGTGATTTCTTCCAATGTTTCTAAACAGTCCGCAGCAAAACCAGGACAAATAACCTGAACGGACCTGACTCCTTGTTTGGCTAAGGATATCAGAGTTTCATTGGTATAGGGTTGCAACCAAGGCTCTCTTCCAAAAATAGATTGAAAAGCAACCTGATACTGTGACTCACCCAACAATAATCGTTCAGCCAACAATCGCGCAGTTTTTTGACAAAAACAATAATAAGGGTCACCTTGTTTCAAGTAACGCAGCGGTATACCATGAAAAGATATGATTAAGCGTTCAGCACGACCATGTTGCTGCCAATGTTTCTTCACAGAATGAGCGAGTGCATTAATATAGTCTTTGTTATCATGGTAATGAGGTATAAAACGCCACTCAGGTAAAAATCGCCAACGCTGTAACTCACTGGTAACCTGATCAAAGACCGCAGCAGTAGTCGTTGCTGAATACTGAGGATAAAGTGGCAAGATCACTAATTTCCTAACATTCTGACGATGCATTTTATTCAATGCACTCTCAATACTAGGCTGACCATAAGTCATGGCCAATTCACAAATTAACCCCTCTCCCAATTTGGCTTGCAACTTTTGTTGCTGCAATTGAGAAATATGCAGCAAAGGAGAACCTGTACCTTCACCATAATAGTCCCAAACGGTTTCATAAGCCCGTGCAGAACGGGAAGGTCTAACATTAAGTATGACACCGTTCAGGATTAGCCACCAAACCCATCTAGGCACCGTAGGTTCTACTACCCGTAAATCGGATAGAAATTGTTTTAAATACCGTTTTACTGGACCGCGCTTGGGAGCATCCGGTGTTCCCAAATTCACCAACAATACCCCTATTTTCCCTATTTGATTGTGATCATTTGGCAATGTATTTAAAAATTTCAAATCGACATCCCTTCTTTTAACAATACGTTATCCTAATAATCATAACCAAACTCCTGTTTAAATCTTGCCCTAAAATCTTTCTTTGAAATGTAGTGATTTTGAGTACCTGCCGTCGCAATTTTGATGCTGCCCATCAAAGACGCAATGCGACCTGTAGTCTGGTAGTCAAGACCTTGGGTCAAGCCAAACAACAAACCAGCACGATAGGCGTCTCCACAGCCAGTTGGATCAACCACCCTTTCTGCCCTGACCACAGGGATATGGTACATGGTACCATCGGTATAGATTTCAGAACCTTTCTCACCCCTCGTAACAACCAAAGCATCCAAATGTCGAGCAATTTCTCTGGCATCCATCCCCGTACGATCATGAACCAACTCGTACTCATAATCATTGACAGCCATCCATTTCGCCTGATCAATAAACTGCCGCAGGTCATCACCATTAAACAATGGCATCGCTTGACCAGGATCAAACATAAAAGGAATATCGGCTGCTGCAAAACCATTGGCATGCTTGATCATACCATCACGACCATCTGGACCAACGATCCCTATGGCTATGTCTGGATAATCCTGGACGTCATTTTCGTGAGAAAAATTCATGGCACCTGGATGAAAAGCAGTGATCTGGTTGTTTTTCATATCAGTGGTGATATACGCTTGAGGCGTAAAGTATCCTTCTTTTTCCTTAACAGCTTCAAGAGATATACCCAAAGAACGTAAGCGTTGTCGATAAATATCAAAATCACTACCGACCATACCCATCGGCACCGGCTCTCCACCTATCATTTTAAGGTTATAAGCGATATTCCCTGCGACTCCACCAAATACCTTACTCAGTGTTGGCACCATAAAAGAAATGTTCAATTTGTGAATTTGGTCTGGCAGTATATGATTCTGAAACTCATCTTCAAATACCATAATATTGTCAAACGCCAGCGAACCACAAATTAACGTACGTTTGTTCATTTTAATTTTTCCTCTAACAGTGTTTTGGTTTGTACAGGATTTGCCTGTCCTTTCGTTTGTTTCATGATTTGGCCAACAAAGAAATTAAACATCTTATCATTGCCATCCCGATAACTGGCCACTTGATCAGGATTGTTAGCCAATACCTGATCAACCAGTGCTATCAATGCACTGACATCAGAAATTTGTGCCAGTCCTTGGGATTCAATCACTTCAGCCGCTGATTGACCACTGTGCCACATCGTTTCAATCACTTGCTTGGCTATTTTTCTAGAAATGTGGCTTTCAGCTAAAGCCTCCAACACACCCGCATAAGCATGGGCATCAATACGTGATTGTGAAATATCAACACCCTCAGCATTTAACAAAGCAGTCATCTCTCCCAATAAAAACTTTGCATTCAAATCAGCTTTAGCTTTTGTTTGTTCTTGCGCTGATTCAAAATATTGAGACAATGCCAAATCATGAGCTATGGTGTGGGCTTCGGCCTCCTTAAGACCCAATGACTGTATATACCTGTGTTTTTTAGCTTCAGGAAACTCGGGTAATCGTGCTTTTTGGGCAGCAATCATTTCTGCTGTAACAACGATCGGCAACAAATCAGGATCCGGAAAATAGCGATAATCATTGGCATTTTCTTTGCTACGCATAGAACGGGTTTCATTTTTCTCAGCATCATACAAACGTGTTTCCTGAACCACTAGGCCGCCAGATTCAACCAATTTGATCTGTCGTTTAGCCTCAAAATTTATCGCTTTTTCTATGAATCTGAATGAATTGAGGTTTTTTATCTCAGCACGAGTGCCCAAATTCTGATCACCCACTCGTCTGACTGAGACATTGGCATCACATCGGAACGACCCTTCTTGCAAATTACCGTCACAAATACCCAAATGAGTCACCCGCGTATAAATCGCTCTCATATATGCTACAGCCTCTTTAGCACTGCTCATTTGTGGCTCTGAAACCACTTCTATCAGTGGAGTTCCCGCCCGATTCAAATCGATGGCACTATACCGATCATATTTATCATGAATCGATTTACCCGCATCTTCTTCCAAATGTGCCCGTGTGATATCGATGACTTTAGATCCACCGTCAACCTCAATTTCAATTCGTCCCGGACCGACAATAGGATAGTCCATTTGACTGATCTGATATCCTTTGGGTAAATCTGGATAGAAGTAATTTTTCCTCGAAAAAACTGTTAATGGAGCAATCACTGCATCGATTGACAGTCCAAAACGTATAGCATATTCCACTGCCTTCTGGTTCACCACTGGCAATGTGCCTGGTAAAGCCGCATCAAGAAAACTGACTTGGGTATTGGGCTCAGCACCATAACTGGCTCTCATCCCTGAAAACAGTTTGCTTTGGGTGTTCAATCTGACATGAATCTCCAAACCAACCACCATCTCCCATCCAGCCTTGATAGTCATTTGTATGCCTCCGGCATTGCCTTATGCCACTCTGTTACTTGTTGGAATTGATGAGCAACATTCAAAATACTCCTTTCATCAAAATAACGACCGATCAGTTGTAAACCAACAGGTAAACCGTGAACAGATTGAATAGGCATTGATAAACAAGGCAAACCAGCCAAAGAGGCAGGTATGGTAAAAACATCGGCTTGATACATGCTTACTCCATCAGCTTTCTCTTCCTGTTTGAAAGCCACTTCTGGAGAAACCGGAGCAGCCAGCACATCAACTTGCTCAAACACTTTATTAAAGTCTTCTGCAATCAATCGACGTATTTTCTGCGCTTTCAGATAATAAGCGTCATAGTAACCGGACGACAATGCCCAAGTTCCCACCATAATTCGTCGTTTAACCTCCTCACCAAAACCTTCACTGCGACTGTTGACATACAAAGTCTCTAAATCAGCTGTGTCTATGCTGCGATGACCATAGCGAACGCCGTCAAATCTGGATAAATTAGACGAACATTCTGCAGGTGCTATGACATAGTAGGCAGAAACTGCTAGATGAGCATGAGGTAAAGCAACATCAATAATTTCAGCACCTTGTTGCCTCAAAGTGTCAATAGCCTTAATAGTACTTTGTTTAACACCCTCATCATTCAAACCATCAATCCAGTCAATAACCACACCGACTTTGATGCCCTTTAGATTTTTGAGTGTTGGTAAATTCCATTGCCACGCAGCATCAGGATGTGAAGTTGAATCTTTGTGGTCATGTCCACACATGGCAGAAAGAACAATACCACAATCATCAGCTGTTCGTGCCATTACCCCACCCTGATCGAGACTGGATGCAAATGCCACCATACCATAACGTGAAACCCGACCATAGCTTGGTTTTATTCCTGTAACACCACATAAAGCCGTAGGTTGTCTAATCGACCCCCCAGTATCTGTTGCGGTCGCCACTGGCACCATACGAGCAGCCACTGCTGCTGCTGAACCACCGGATGAACCACCTGGTACCCGTGTCAAATCCCAAGGATTTTGAACGGAACCAAAAGCAGAATGTTCATTGGATGAGCCCATAGCAAATTCATCCATATTAGCTTTCGCTACGGTGATCATACCCTGATCTTTTAAATTCGAAACCACTGTAGCATCATAAGGAGGTACAAAGTTTTCTAGCATTCTTGACCCACAGGTAGTGACCATTCCTTGAGTACAGAACAAGTCCTTGTGAACTAATGGAATCCCTGCAAGTAATTTACTTTCATCAAGCAAAGCCTCTTCAGCTTGCAATAATTCCGCAGGGTCAATATCACAATTAATTTTCAGTAAAGCATTGGTTTGTTGATTGAAAGCGCGTGCTCGATCAAAATATATTGAACACAACTCCGGAATACTCAGTTGCTTATCACGCAACAGTTGCGCCATTTCTCGGATAGACAACTGAATCATTCAATCACCTTAGGCACCAAATAATGTTCATTATCAGCATGAGCGGATAGCGATAACAGTGCTCTTTGATGTGACTGATCTGTTACCTGGTCCGATCGCAATCGCTGCACAGCATCCATGGGGTGAAACATGGGTTCGATACCTGTGACGTCAGCCTCATTCATCAAATCAATCATTTGTTTGATATCATTCATGGCAACACCGACCTCCGATGCTTGAGTTTTTGACAACTTGAGTTTGGCTAAGTCCGCTAATTCTTCTATTTCTTTACGATTAATTGACATATACAATCACTGTATGCGCTATAATTCGGCGCTTATTCGTGTGCTGTTAACAGCGCGCCATTATGCCACATAACCACAGAGATGTAAGCTTTATACGCCCATGTTTAAAAAATTCAGAAGCCTTTTTTCAAATGACCTTTCAATTGATCTTGGTACAGCTAACACCCTGATTTATATGCGAGACCATGGTATTGTCCTGAATGAACCCTCTGTCATCGCGGTTCGTCTCGATCAAGGTAGAGGGTCACCCAGCATCGCTTCTGTAGGCCTTGATGCCAAAATGATGCTTGGCCGCACACCTGGCAATATCAAAACCATACGCCCATTAAAAGATGGCGTCATTGCTGATTTCGATATGACTGCAGCCATGTTGCAACACTTCATCCGAAAAGTACACGCTAATCGTTGGCTCAAACCATCATGCCGTGTACTGATATGTGTTCCCTGTGGTTCGACTCAAGTGGAACGTCGGGCTATTGAAGAATCCGCGTCAGGCGCTGGTGCTGCTGAAGTATTTCTTATTGAGGAGCCCATGGCTGCCGCTATTGGCGCAGGTATACCGATTCATGAAGCTCGCGGTTCTATGGTTCTGGATATTGGTGGTGGCACATCAGAAGTGGCTGTTCTGTCACTGAACGGTATTGTTTATTCAGCATCAGTTAAAATTGGCGGTGACAAGTTCGATGAATCGATCATTTCATACGTCAGACGGAGTTATGGCACTTTAATTGGGGAATCAACAGCTGAGCGCATTAAACATGAGATTGGTTGTGCTTACCCAGCCAACGAAGAAATTTCTCTTGAAGTCTCGGGTCGAAACCTAGCAGAAGGAGTACCTCGAAAATTCACCATAACTAATAATGAAGCATTGGAAGCTTTACACGAACCACTAACTGGCATCGTCTCATCAGTTAAAGTGGCTTTAGAACAAACACCTCCTGAATTATGTGCGGATGTTGCAGAACAAGGCATCGTACTCACCGGTGGTGGTGCTTTGCTAAAAGATTTAGACAAGTTGTTAATGGAAGAAACTGGACTACCTGTATTCGTCGCTGAGGACCCACTGACCTGTGTCGCCTGTGGCGGTGGTAAGGCATTAGAAATCATTGATGAAGAAGGTTCAGACTTTTTTGCACCTTTCCGATAAACCAGGAATTTCACTTTGATTGATGGAGCCCTTACATAACAAACGCCATCTCACACAATCACCACTGTTCCACTTCTTGGTACTGGAGCTGATTTGTGTTTTACTCATGGTGTCAGATAAAAATCAATCAATTGCTCAACCCTTGAGGAACGGACTGTCATATCTGGCTTATCCATTAATAAAAACATTGGAATGGCCTCAACAATTTTTTCAATCTGCTCAATTGGCGCTTTCAAGACAAAATTCGTTAATCCAAGAAAATACCGCTCTAAAACAACAGTTAATAGATGCCCAATTAAGAGTTCAACAAAACACCACATTAAAAGCAGAAAATCAACGTTTGCGAACCCTTCTCAAAGCGGCACAAGAATCGCCTCTCTCAATATCGATGGCTTTTGTGACTAATCTCAACATGTCAGAAAAAAAACAACACATCATCATTAACCAAGGCAGCAATGCTGGCGTATTTGTTGGACAAGCAGTGATCGGCCTAGAGGGAGTCATTGGCCAAGTTGATATTGTATCTGCTCACAATGCGCATGTGATTTTAATAACTGACACTGCTCATGCCATACCTGTTGAAAGTTTGCGAACAGGTATCAGAACACTGGCCTATGGTCACCAAGACGCTGTTATATTAAATGAAATCCCAGTCAGTGCAGATGTAAGAGAAGGCGATGTGTTAGTCACTTCAGGATTTGGTAATCGTTTTCCTCGTGGCTTAAAAGTCGCACAATTGACACATTTAACCATGACTGAAAACCGTATGTTTCAATCAGCAACAGCATTGCCCTTTGTGAATTTTGAACGACTGACTGAAGTGTTCTTGGTTTGGCCCAACAATACACCACACAATTCCGATATTGCCATTGCTACTGAGTCATGACTAAATCAACATTCAGAAAACAAACCACTTTTTTTCATTTCAGCTTTATCTGTGCTTTGATGATGATGCTATTACCTTGGGGCAAGGTGGTGATTTTAATCCAACCCTATTGGCTTGCTTTGGTGGTTGCTTACTGGTCACTTCAAGGACAAGCAAACATCATGAACTGGGCATTTTTCTATGGTCTGATGCTTGATGTTTTGATGGGCAGTTTACTTGGCAAACATGGCATGTCACTAGTGGCATTGTCATTTTTGATTGCTAAATCAGCAAAACAGCTTCGCATCACATCTTTTTGGCAGCTGATGATGATGGTATTGGCACTATTGCTCAATGATCTCATTATTCGAGCCATGATTGACTGGATCAGCTACCAATATTTACCCCGAGCAATAGATTTATTACCTATCATTAGCGCTGCGTTCATATGGCCCTGGTTAAAATATGGACTGGACCGATACCAACTCAAAATCAGAAACGGATGAACCAATCACTGAAACAGCCCATACATGAAAGGAAACTATTTCAAGGTCGAGCTCTGGTCGCTTTGGTATTTATTATAGCAGTTTTTATCCTGTTGCTTTTGCGCTATTTTTATTTACAAGTGGTCCAACATGAATATTACCAAAACCAAGCCGACAATAATCGCATCAAGAACCACAGAATCAGTCCCACACGTGGACTGATTTTTGATAGAAATGACATACTCCTTGCTGAAAATAGAACTGCCTATAGATTACAAGTAGTGATTGAGAAGGCACCTGACTTCAACCAAAAATTGCAACTACTCAGTCAACTGCTATCACTCACAAAAGATGAATTAACTGAGATCCAAGAAACCGTTAAATACAACCCCGTTTTTAAGCCCATCACCATCAAAGAAAACCTTTCAGAATCTGAAGTGGCTGCGTTTGCCGTTCAACAGCATCAATATGCAGGATTTGACATGACACCTTATTTAATCAGACAATATAATTACCCAGAGGTGATGTCTCATGTTATTGGCTATGTTAGTAAAATCAATGCCGAGGAATATGAACAAAAGGATCAAAACCGGTATGCATCCGATGACTATATCGGTAAACTGGGACTAGAAAAGTATTATGAAAACATATTGCATGGTGAACCGGGACTATTAACCACAGTCACCAATGCTCGTGGCCGCCAATTATCAGAAGAGGTCTCCAAACCACCAACTCACGGAAAAACCCTACATCTGACAATAGACCTTCAACTACAACAAGCCAGCTATGATGCATTTGGAGAGGAAACTGGCGCTGCCATCGCTGTCAATCCAAAGAATGGTGAAGTTTTGGCCATGGTCTCCAAACCAGGTTATGACATCAACCAATTTATATCGGGAATTTCTCATAATGATTATCAAGCACTGCTGGACTCACCAGACAAACCACTGTTCAACCGCAGCATTAAAGGTGGATATGAACCCGGCTCAACAATTAAACCTTACATGGCCCTGGCTGGTTTATATCACCAACTTATTACCACTGAAACCACTCTATTTTCAAATGGTGTCTATCAGCTTCCAAACCAGCAAAGAAAATACCATGACTGGAAACGGGGTGGTCACGGACAAGTAGACTTAGTAAACGCTTTGGCTGAGTCGGTCAACGTGTTTTTTTATGATTTAGCAGTAAAGTTGGGTATTGATCGAATAGAAAGCTTCTTAAAACCATTCCAATTTGGTCAATTAACCAGACTTGATATTGCCGGAGAAAAACAAGGTATTTTACCCTCCCGAACATGGAAACAAGATAATCGCAACATGATTTGGTTTCCAGGAGAAACTGTGATCACAGGTATTGGTCAAGGTTATTTTGTCATTACTCCAGTACAAATGGCACAAGCACTCTCTATTCTTGCATCAAAAGGTCAAATAAACCCCATTCACTTAGTTAAACAAACGAAACAAACCACTCATTTACCTTTTAATGTATCGGACAAACACTGGCAAGCCGTTCATCAAGGCATGAGTGCAGTAGTCAACGCTAAAAATGGTACAGCACGCGCATATGCGTCCGATGCCTACTTATTTGCTGGAAAATCAGGAACTTCGCAGGTCTTTGGCAAAAGTGAACAAGACATTTATAAAAAGAATGAAGAACTACCCAAACATTTACGCAATCACGCACTATTCATTGCTTTTGCACCAGTTGAAGACCCTGAAATTGCTGTAGTAGTGGTTGCAGAACACGGCGCCAGTGGGACCAAAGCAGCAGCTCCTATCGCTAAAAAAATTATAGACGTATACATGCATCAAAAACACCCTGAGCTATGGGACAAAGAAGATGACTAAACGAAGTTTGCATGATTGGATGGATCCATGGTTATTTTTGTTGTTAACCATACTATTGGGCTATGGATTGATCGTTCTACACAGTGCTGGAGGTCCTGTTTTGGTTGAACGGCAAACCATCCGCATTCTTATCGGATTAACAGTGATGTTAGCTATAGCCCAAATAAGGCCAGAACGTTTTGAACAGTTCACACCATTGTTATTTATCGGTTCGGTGCTGTTACTCTTCGCTGTGCTTTTTTTTGGTATTACGGTCAAAGGTGCCAAGCGATGGCTCGATTTGGGCATCAGTATCCAACCATCAGAACTCTGTAAATTCACCGTTCCTATGATGGTCTCCTGGATTTTTAGACTGACGGCTTTACCACCTGATTGGAAACACATTTTCGGCGCATTGTCAGTAATTATCTTATGTGCTGGACTGATTTACCAACAACCTGACTTAGGAACATCTATACTGATTGCTTTGTCAGGTTTATTTGTGATTTACTTGGCAGGGATATCCTGGAGGTTCATTTTCAGTTTCAGCTTGTTAGCGGCACTATCCTCTCCTGTGATATGGTATTTCATGCACGACTATCAAAAACAACGTGTATTGATGTTTCTTAACCCCGAAGCTGACCCTCTGAACAGAGGATGGAACATAATCCAATCAAAAATTGCCATAGGTTCAGGTGGCATCACAGGTAAAGGCTGGCAACAAGGCAGTCAAACACAATTAGACTTTCTGCCAGAACACTCAACCGACTTCATCCTTTCCGTACTTTCGGAGGAATTTGGCTTCATAGGCATTTTGGCGTTATTCATTTTATATATTTTAATCATCACTCGTTGCCTATTTATCGCATCACAAGCAAAAAACACATACAACAGACTCATTTGTGGGGCACTAACGCTGATATTTTTTGTCTACATTACCATTAATGCCGGTATGATATCTGGCATCTTCCCAGTGGTAGGCGTACCATTACCGCTGGTGAGTTACGGAGGTACTTCGGTACTTACATTATTGGCATCATTTGGTATCATGATGTCTGTTTACACCCATAAAAAATTGATACAACAATGAAAAAAACGTTAATTCTGGCCCTTATAGGGAACATATTTTGTAGTCATGCTAAAGTGAACTTGGCTCAAGTCGATCAATTCATCAATGATGTGTCTTCACGTAATCAGTTCGATCCTAAATGGGTTCGTAGTATTATTGCGCAAGCTAACCATCAACAAAGTATCATTGATGCCATGAACCGACCAGCTGAGAAAACATTGCGCTGGTATGAATACAGAAAAATTTTCATGACTGAAAAACGCATTAATGAAGGAGTTATGTTTTGGAAGCAACACCAAAAAGTGATTGATGAAGTTGCTAATAGAACTGATGTATCACCTGAATACATTGTTGCAATTATTGGCGTTGAAACTTTTTATGGCCGGATCAAAGGCAATCACAAGGTACTCGATGCACTCTATACACTGGCCTTTGACTATCCTAAGCGTTCACCCTTTTTTACAAAAGAATTGGAGCATTTCCTTTTATTAGCTAATGAAAAACATGTGAAGGCTACCGAAGCCAAAGGCTCTTATGCGGGGGCCATGGGGTACGGACAATTCATGCCATCTAGCTATCGTAGCTATGCCATTGATTATGATAATGACGCACAAATTGATCTGCTTAACAACCCAAAGGATGCCATTGCATCTGTTGCTAACTATCTAGCTCAACATGGTTGGGTTAAAGATGGATTAGTAGTTTCTCCATTAAACCAGGAACAGTTAAATGACACTGAAAACAACCAGCTAAAACCACATTTAATAGATAATGATGGACATCAATATACTCAATTGGCTTTAAAGACAGATGAAAACACTACAGCTTATTGGAAAGGTTTCCAGAACTTCTATGTCATATCAAGATACAACCACTCTCACCTATATGTCATGGCTGTTCACGAGTTGGCAACAGCCATCAAAACAGCCCGGGACAAGGTAATTTTACCATGAACCCATCTTGGATATTGTTGGCTGTATTAACAACACTAATAGTCACTAGCTGTGGTAAAAAGCATCAAACCAAACCTTGGATACCACGCTCAGAACCCTTGAGTGCCTATGGTAATCATTCACCTTACCGTGTTCACGGCAAAGTCTATCGCGTCAATAACAATCCAGCAGGCTATACTGAAAAAGGTAAGGCATCTTGGTATGGGAAAAAATTCCATGGACGAAAAACATCTAATCAGGAAACCTTTGACATGTACAAACTAACAGCAGCACACAAAACCTTGCCATTACCAAGCTATGTTGAAGTAACCAATCTTGATAATGGAAGAAAAGTGATTGTCCGAGTCAATGACCGAGGGCCATTTGTTAATGACCGTATCATTGATTTATCCTTTGCCGCTGCCAAAGTACTCGACTTTGTCAACCAAGGCATTGCTAATGTCAAAGTTGAGGTAGTCAAAGCCCCGAAAAACCTTCAAACCAGCCCGATTAAACAAGGATTGATTTATATTCAACTGGGGGCTTTTTCTGACAACAACACAGCCTACAATCTGGCAAAAAAAGTCGGCGAACTACTTGGAATTGAAACGTTCGTCTCCATATTAAAAACTCAATCTGGGCTGCTGCATCGTGTCAGAATTGGGCCCTTACAGTCGGAAAACAAGATACAACATTTGATTGATAAAATCACCCAAAATGGCATCCATGGAGCCCAAATGGTGACCGAATAACATGAAAAAAATCATATACATCATTTCATCCTTATGTTTGCATACACTTTTGTATGCTCAATCGACCATCAACGCTATACCTCAAGCACCAAACATCAGTGCCAACAGTTATGTTTTGATGGACTTTCACTCAGGCCGTATATTGGCAGAAAACAACCAAGATATGGCTGTTGATCCAGCCAGCATCACCAAGATGATGACTGCTTATGTGGTCTTTTCAGAACTCAAAGCCGGCACCCTATCACTGAGTGATCAAGTGACCGTCAGTGAAAAAGCCTGGAGAACAGGCGGATCTAAAATGTTTATCGAAGTTGATAAACAAGTCTCTGTTGAAGACTTAATTTACGGTATGATTATTCAATCAGGTAATGATGCTTGTGTAGCACTGGCGGAACACATTGCTGGCAGTGAAGAAGTTTTTGTCAACATGATGAACCAGCACGCAGTCTCTTTAGGCATGGCTGACTCACATTTTGTAAATACCACAGGACTACCATCTGACGAACATAAAGTAACCGCTAATGATGTAGCTAAATTGGGCCGTGCCATCATTCATCAATTCCCTGAATGGTATCCCATTTTTGCTGAAAAAGAATTCACCTTCAATAAGATCAAACAGCACAATCGCAATACGTTATTATGGAAAGACCCTTCTGTGGATGGTTTTAAAACAGGTCATACAGAGGCGGCTGGTTACTGCCTAGCCGCCTCTGCGGTTAGAAATGGGATGCGTTTGATCAGTGTAGTGATGGGCACTGAATCAGAGAAAGCACGCGCGGATGAAACTCAGAAATTAATCAACTATGGTTTTCGGTTTTTTGAAACTCATAAACTATTCAATGGAAGCGACGAGCGAATCAAAGCTGAAATCTGGAAAGGTGAAAAAGAAAATGTTTCTATCGGATTGAAAGAAGACTTGTTTATCACCATTCCGAAAGGTCAATATGAAAATCTGCAAGCCCATGTAAACTTACCTTCGACATTAACTGCACCCATACCTAAGAACACTCAATTAGGTAACATCAGTGTTAAACTGAATGACGAACTGGTCGCTGAAGTACCTTTGGTGTCGTTAGAAGAGGCCGTTAGTGGTGGCTGGTGGACACGAACCATAGATGGTATCGGTTTATGGTTTGCAGAGGATGATTAATGAACAATCGCACTGAAGAGCCAACGGGGTTTGAATTCCCTTGTGAATATCCAATCAAAGTTATGGGGCCCAACACCCAAGTGTTCGCTGAAGAAGTATTTCATTCTGTAAAGGCTCATGCACCAGAAGTATCCAGTAATTCTGTGCATATTAAAGTTAGCTCATCAGGAAAATTTCAATCAGTTACTGTTTTGGTCATGGCAGTATCTAAAGAACATTTGATCCGTATTTATGGGGATGTTCGTGAAATCGAAGGTGTCGCCTGGACCCTGTAATGAATAACTCTCTCACTAAAATCATTGTTCGGCACCTAGGTCAAAGGAACTATCAACCGGTATGGCATGAAATGCAGCGATTTACTGACACAAGAACCGCTGAAACAACTGATGAACTGTGGCTAGTAGAACATCCTCCTGTCTTTACACAAGGATTGGCTGGCAAAGCTGAACACATCCTTTCTGCAGGTGATATCCCTGTTGTTCAAGTAGATCGTGGTGGCCAAGTCACCTACCATGGGCCCGGACAAATTGTCGCCTATCCGATGATTAACCTACGGCGGCACGGCATTGGTGTAAAGTCCTTAGTCTCAGGCATTGAGCAGGCCATTATTGACACCGTTGCACTCTATGGAGTGAAAGCCCAACGAAAAGAAAAAGCGCCTGGTGTCTACGTCAATGATGCCAAAATTGCCTCATTAGGCTTACGGATAAGAAAAGCTTGTTCTTTTCATGGTCTGGCCTTTAACATTTCAATGGATTTGGAACCATTTAACCGAATCAATCCTTGTGGATTCAGTGGTTTACAGGTAACACAACTATCTGACTTAGCTGATGATGTACAATTCGATACGGTACAACAACAATTGATTGAAGCGTTTTGCTCCCAAATGAAATACGAACCGATAACACAGTGATATTCAGGTGAAGGCACATGAAAGATAAAATTCCTTTAAACATCGAACGCCCTGTGGGCAATAAAGAAATCGGTAACAATAAAACAAATCGTAATCGAGCAAACTTTGATACCAATGCACCTAGATTACGCAAACCAGACTGGATTCGGGTCCGTATCCCTACTGGCAACGCAGTTCAAAAACTGAAAAGTAAACTAAGAGATAGCTCGCTAGTCACTGTTTGTGAAGAAGCTTCTTGCCCTAATATTCATGAATGTTTTGGTAAAGGCACAGCCACCTTTATGATTCTTGGAGAAATCTGCACCCGTCGTTGCTCTTTTTGTGATGTTGCCCACGGCAGACCATTAGCACCAGATCCCCATGAACCCAGTAATCTAGCACAAACGATTGCTGATATGGGACTTAAATATGTGGTCATCACCTCAGTTGACCGAGATGACCTCAAAGACGGTGGAGCCCAACATTTTGTAGACTGTATCACTCAAACCCGGCAAATGAACCCCGGAATTAAAGTCGAAATTCTTACCCCTGATTTTCGAGGCAAAGGCCGCATGGACAAGGCTTTGGAAATCCTCGCCCAAAGTCCACCCGATGTTTTCAATCACAACCTCGAAACCGCGCATGCACTATACAAGCAAGTTCGTCCCGGCGCTGACTACCAATGGTCATTGGATTTATTACAAAAATTTAAGGCTCAACATCCTGATGTCACCACCAAATCCGGCATCATGGTCGGTCTGGGTGAAACCATGGAACAAATCAAAGAAACGCTACAGCACCTAGCCAACCACAATGTCGACATGGTCACCATCGGCCAATACTTACAACCTACACAAGGACATCACCCTGTTATGCGTTATTGGACACCAGAAGAATTCAAAGAAATCGAAGCATTCGGTTATACCATCGGCTTCCAACACGTTGCCTCAGGCCCGTTAGTCCGATCAAGCTATCACGCTGATGTCCAAGCTCACCACGCAGGTGCAGCTTGATTTCATAGAAATTAGACTCTGAATTGTGGTGTCAAAAAGCTTTTGCCGAACGTATAACATATTAAGGGCACCTCCATTAGTGAGATATACTTAAATAATTAGTCAGCCCTGAAAAACCCAGTTCTAATTATCCAGGTTATTTGTCACTCTGACGACTATGAATGTATTATTGTGTGTTGGCTGATCGATATACAGCAAAATAAGCCAATTTTGCTTGCTT
>JAUIGR010000054.1 GCA_030430025.1 Gammaproteobacteria bacterium | reverse complement strand
CAACGGGTTATGAGGCTGTCAGTGCTTTAATGATGAGAGAAACGCTTGAGAATGAATATACCAATGAATCAGGTATCGCAGCTAAAACTGAATGGGTGATGAGCTTCCCTACTTTGAGGCATCATGCCCTCAATCCAGCAGATGACTATAGACCATTTATTTACAGTATATTTGATGGAGATTATCAATTTGTATTTCCAAGAAGTACAGGCTTTGGGTATCTAATATCTGACAGGGAGGGCCACTCAGAAGGTTATCAATGTTTTATGACATGTCCTACGATACCTAAGTTCACATTGGATCATACTGTAAATATTTATGTTATGGAGTTTAATAATAATCTTTCTAATCCAGCTTTATTTAGTGAAGATACAATTGCGGATAATGGCCACTTATTTTGGCTTCATACTGTGTATCCCTACGAACATGAATCAGGCAAGGTAAATTTATATTTAGGAGAAGAGGATTGGAGAAGTGCCTCAATAGCCAATACAAACGGTATTGATGGTGAATCAGGAATCACTCACAAATTCCATGGTCTGCCCTATTTAGGATTTTCATTTGTTTCCTATAAGAATGGCAATGCTCAACCTGGACTACTGGCCACATACGCAACCTCACAGCCGCATTATGGGGAGAGAAGGATTGAATTTATTGAAAATTAAAGGCGTAACTTTGCCAGTATTACATTTTAAGTTTAATAGAAATGCTATAGCCTGGTTGCATTACGGATTTGCTTGATTTCAAAATTATTTATATCATTAATTTGTGTGATTTGATCGAGTGATTGAATTTTTGTTCCCTCTTCTCTTAATGAAATAATTTGTTCACATATATGACTCCTTAGCCCAAGGACTTTAGAAAGCTCATCATTGGTTGCCTCATTAATTGATAGTGAAGTTAGTTGTAAGTGATCATTTATCAAATCCTCTCTTTTCCATGTAAATGGTAGTTGTTTTAAATGAAGAGCAGTAGCCCACCTAACAGGATTATGTGTAATTATTTTTAATGATTTATGTATTACTTTAATCATGCTGGATGTTTTTCTCTCAACTGTTTGCCTATCTTCTCCCAAAAATTCAGTAACATACTCATAAGTGTTACCTTCTTGAAATGAATCAAAAACATTTTTCATTTCATTGTTAGTTACGAATAAAAGAGTGTGAAGGCTAACATCACCGTCAAAATACACCATTGTTGATTCATTCATTACATTCTTTAACCAAACCCCATCGAGATACTCCTTAGCATAAAAAAAATCATCTTCGGAGTCTTCATATAGCGGAGGCACTGTCTCATTTTCCCACTTAAGTATTTGGTTCGAAACAAAGGAATAACAAAACTGTGCGTCATTCAAGTTCCATTTGCGTTGTAAAACATGATTGCCAGATTTATCTGCTTTCAGCTTGTAAGGAATATGCAGAAGAATTTCTTGAAAATGATCATATTTAACAGAATCAACGCCATACTTTAATAAATTAATACTTTCCTCCGTTGATTCGAAATAGCGTTTTAATAACCATGAGGATTTTGCCAACTCGACGACCGCAGGAACCGAATCAATTCTGTGTCTGTTGTATTTATTTCTATAAAACAATGCATTATCAAATGCGTCCCTACAATTTACAATAGATTCTAAAAATTTTTCATCTTCTATTAGTTTTTCTGCATTCTTTAAAAAACCAGCCACAACATCATCATTTATTAATGATGAAATAGCCAGATTATCAGATGTCATTCCGAAAAATTTCCATACTATTTCATCAAAAAAAGTTTTTGTGATTTTAGTGAATCGGCCTAAGTCATTTCCTGGGTCTAAACCTCCATGTTGAATTAAATTTCTCACTTTTCTCAATAGCTTGATGTTGTTAAACTGTGGTAGATTTCCTAAATCATTTTCCTTTAATAACTTATTAATATCACCAGCCATTTGACTTAATTCGGTTTCTGAAAAATTTTTTCCTGTGAGCGTCTCATAATCAATATGATCAGAGATTATTCTTAATAAAAACTCTATCACATTATCAAATCCTAACATCGCAATTAAGGGATCTACTCCAGATGGGTTAGAAGCTTTGGCGAGGGCGTTTTCTAATAATAGCTTTGCTCTAACGAGTAAATCAAGTGTATCGAGAGATGGCGTGATTGGAAGTATTAGTTTTTTATTTTTAGTTTTCATTTTACATTTTCCCCAGGACATATTTGCCTTCAGCTTCGAGTGAATTACTCACCTTTTGGATAACAAGCAGTTTAGCACTACTGATAATTAAATTATTAATCGCGATTCAAACAGGCATTCAGGTATTCTGTGTAGTCAACCAGGAGCTTTTTCAAACTCCTTTTCCTTTTTGTTCAATTCAGCATTGCACTCATTTGAAAGTTTCACCCAATCATCAAGACTTAGTATTGGAGGAGTTTTGAGCACCCCAGTACCTTCTGGCAATTTGTCAATTGTGATTTCTGATTCAACAGCCTTTCGACTTGCCCATTTTTTGGGTTTGCGATTATTGAGCCAATAGATACAAGCTGTGACATCTGGTGGATAGTATTTTTGAATGTCATGGGTAATGATTTTACCATTTACATTGAACACCTTTGTTTCTGGATGTGAGTAACCCATAGCTCTTTCTGCCAGTGCCATTTCAACCTTGCTATCAAAATAATCTTTGCCCTTTTTTAAGGACTGAAAAAACTCATCATGATTTTGCTTCCAAGTGTTGATTGTCCTTTCAGTAACCCCAAAGAAATCAGCAAGGTCTTTATCAGTTGCGCCGAATTTACAAATGATTGATGCTTGGTGCGCAAATTCACTTTTGTATTTGGTTGGTCTTGCCATTTGCTTTTCCTCAATTGATTAACTTAGTCGTGCGTGTCCATAACAAGATCACAAAAAAGATCACGAATAAAGTTTATTGTAAATTCAATAAAACCTCTGTAATCATCATGGTTCAAATATGTTTCAAGTTCATTGGTGCTCAATCCTATTCCATCCGCTAAAGTTGCTTCTATATGCGCCCAAAATTGCTTGTCATTCATTGCCAATAAACCTAGTGTGTTTTGCTTATCTACAACGTCATCAATATCAAGCATGTATATAGTTATTTTGTGTTCTAACTCTATAGGTGTCATATTGTTCTCACTATGTTGTTTTTGAAGTGACGGCGCAAATCAATATTAAGATCAATTTGCCACCGCCACCAGTGCATTCTTACGTCTATACAATTATCTGCCTACACTGTTAATCAAAGGCAAATCTCACTGCCATTGCATACCCACTAAAACTATCGATACACATGGTCTGGAATGGATTTTGAAGTTCTTATTCTTTTTCTTGTCTTTATACTTATTCTTATCATTTATTTAAAAGTCAAAATTTAAAATTCAATTTTGCTTACCTTTGAGTAAATCAATTGCTCAGGATGCAAATCTCCACTACTATTTTTTATTACCTCAGTGGTAGTGATTCGATAAATGCCATTTAGTTTTGTTAATGCCAACCTGTCAGGTCTAGGTCTTGGTTCATTGGGCAACAAGCGACAATACCACTCCATCAACTTACCTCTTGGTTTTGCGACGAAACCTCCTTTTTCTCGGGTTTTACCTTTGTGATGCTTGATAGAAAAGAAAGCTGGAATATGTAACCCATTAAAAGGACCTGCTTCTATGATATTAAATACCCAGACAAGCTGTTTATCATGTGCCTGAAATGTTACCCATGTTTCCATCACAGCATCGTATTGACCGTTTGGCACTCTGACATCCCAGCCGTTATATTTGAACTGCTTTGGTAACCCGGCAAAGTCATTGTTTAAGCTAATCACTTCACCCATTTTGATCACCCTTATGCCCTTTATACCAGTACGTGGCGAAACCGCCTTTATGCCAATTCTGAGTCTTTTCAAATATATGCTCAGCTTCTTTAAGTTCAGAAATCCTTTTTGAGCCAGAGAATATCCGCATCTCTAACATTTCCTCTGAAGAGATAAAACCATCTCGATTCACTTTCTCAAGTATCTTGATCTTCTGATTCTTGCGAGTTTTGTGAATCTTCCTTATCTGCTTACCAGTGGGTGGTGGATTATTAGGTGGATTGTTGTTAAAATTGCCCGTTGATGGGGTTTTGTTATCTCTCATGATAGATTCCTCGTTGAATTGAGTTTTAAATAAAGCAATTCCAAACCCGTGATGTACTCGCCAAAGAATGACACGGGTTTTTTTGTTTTATAATTCCTGAATGGGTGAAGTAAGCAACTAGTCATTGAACAATATTTGATTGACTTCTTAACTTCACTGTCGAAAGGTGTGTTTTCATATTGTCCACCGCAACAATCCCAACACTTAGCAAAAATAGCGTGTTTTCGACTGTTAGGATATCGAGTGGCTACCTTGATAGGGGTCGGGCGTTTTATTTTCAGTTTTGATGCTTTAAGTGGGGAAACTGGGTATAGATTTTGATTTTTTATCATGCTACACGCTCCTCTTTCTTTTGATTGATTACTTGATCGACTTCTGATTTCAAGAAACGTGTTGATCTGCCAATTTTGATAGGTGGTGGTAGGGTTCCATCGAGCACCCAGCGGCGCACTGTTGATTTGTGAATTTGAAAGATAGAGCAAAGTTCTTTTGTTGAATATGCCCGATCGGTACTATTAATTGTCTGCATAACTGCCTCATGGATTTAATTGCATATCCTATGATAGCTGCGGATACAATTAAATCCATCGAGTGAACGGCGAATGAACGAAATAGTTGTCAAGTGAACGGATTATTGTTACAAGTGAACGGTAAGTGAATAGTTTACTTAGTTAACATTCTTCGAATAGATTGTTTGAAAGCATCTTTGGTTTTTGACTCACCATCTTTATATTTAATGTTTTTACCTGTAACAGATTCAATAGGATATAAGTTATTTTTTTTCATGTATTCAACGAACTTAGTTGGAGCCATAGGTTCATTAATTTCAAAGTTGTTTTCAAGCATGTGATTACAGTATGCTTTAATTACTCTATAGTTGTGGTTGGTCACATAGCTACACTCATTTCTTTTGTCAACTACAGATAAAAGCTTTTTGATAATTCGGCTGTTGATTACCTGTTTTTTGTTAGTTGAATTCAGCTTGTCATCTATTTTGGAATTGATAGTTGAATCTTGGGACTGCATAAGTTCTTCAATATCAATTCCAAGGTCGGTTAAATCGTTTTTGAGTGTTTTATACAAATCTTGATCAAACTCAATCTTCTGTTCACTGATAACTGAAAAAAACTCATGTAGTAATACGCCTGTTTGGTGCCCAATTGTCCAAAGGAAAATTCTACCTAAATACTTGGATTTGGTTTGTATTAAGTCTTTAGCACGGTTGACTCCACCACAAAACTTAAAAAACCTATTGTGTAGTGAATTTCTTGCAGCAAATGATCGAATGTCATCAAATGCCATATAGATTTCATGATTTAATTCTTCTCCATTGATTATACAGTTTTCATGTGGGATAAATTTAATAACAAAATTTTCTTCAGGAAATAGCTGAAAATGGAACATTCCAGATATCATCGATTCAGACTTTATGGACTTATTATCAGGTTCAAAAATATGATTCAGTTTGACTTTTCTTTTTATTAGTTTTTTATTTTCAATATAAGCAATTAAATCAGGAAAGTTACTATCCGTGTGATTGTCACCATAATCAAAAAGCCTATCTAAGCTAACCCATATCTCATTTAATTCTTTAATAAAGAAATTGGTGTTTTTAAGATACTGTTCTTTTTTTAATGATGAAATGCTATTAATTACCGCTATTGTCGTTGAACTTCTTAATAGTTCATTGCAACAGTCAATAATGGTGTCCTCTGTATGATAACGTGGTGCTATTGAAATTAGCTTGTCACATGCTTTTTCATTTGCAAAATCATTTTTTTTAAGTTCTTCCTGTTTGTTATCATCACAAGTCTCAATGAAGTAACTTTTTAGGCTTTCAAGCCCTTTTGTTGATAACTCAAGAAAATGTGACGTTTGATGAATTCTTTTGTCGCTAAAGTTGGGATTGTACATTAAATCACTTCCAAAAATAGTATCACCGATTTGTGAGCACATGGTCGGGTAAAGTTGTAATTTTTGGATAAGAGTATCAGCATCCTCATCTTTATTTTGAGTATGTGCAACAAAAATGCCTTTAAGATGAGTCATATCTCCTACTTGGTTTATTAAGTCAGGATGGGTGCTATCAATTTCAATAATTGAATCAATGTAAAGCATGATTCCATCTTTTTTTCTCATGTGATCTAGGATTTGATTTTTATTTCCTTCGATTGGAAAACCATTGATCTCATCATGTGAAAAGAAGAATATTTTTTGTCTTCTTAGGCTGTCAATTTCAATCATCACCCTTTCTCGTGATCTCTTTCAAAAAAGAACCAAGCCAAGGCGGTGAAAGTGTCCGCTGTTCGGTAGCTAACCTATGGCTTGGCTGTTTTACTCCTAGATTATAACTGCTTTTCACTTAACTGAAATTGCACGTAATCAATGGCATCAATTGCCATTCGCTGAATCAAATCTCTGGCATCTCTGATCATATGATAGTCATTGTGCTCGGTGATATTTTTGGTTAGCTCCAAAAAGGTCAACACTAGTCTGGCATTGTCAGCTGTATCTCTCAATTCATGTTTACCACCAACTCTTATCAGAGTATTAACGAAATCGTTAGATGTATCGACTTTATCAAAATTACTCATGCTGCTTCCCCTGTCTTGTGGTTACTCATCGAAGTTCTATTGATTTCATAACGCAACGCGTCTCTGATGCAATTGGTCATCACTTGGACTCCAAATGGAGTGGTTTTGTTAATATCACTGGTTGGTATGTTATTAATCAAATCATCTATGACGGATATCACCGCCTCAATATGGCTCAAAGTATCGGCTGTCATGTCATGGATCAAAGGATTTAGATATTTCTCTTTCATATTGAACTCCTTACACGATGAGCATTAAACAGCTGTTCAATACTGTTGGCCTCTGAGAAGATGTAATCACCAAATGTGTTGGCAAAACATGGCATAGAATCATGGTCTAAGTTATTGGTAACCATGGCTAATCCAAACTGACTCAAATTATGCAGTCGCCTTAACATTTCATCTTCAAGCACTCCTTTTGACGCATCAGGATTGATAATAAATGCTTGTGATGACATCCTTAGCTTAGCATCTCTTCTTATTTCAGTGGTTCTTTTATCAGCAACTTCTTTGATAATTTTCATACCGTTACATAGATAATATTTCCCACATTCTGATACTGGTAAATTAGTTATATTTTCTTTAGTTCCTATTGTTTTGGACATGTGTGTCTCCTGTGTGAGAGTAATTGAAACAAACAGTCATCAGACAAGGTTTACGCGTGTTTGCCTGATGGTGTTTGCACTTCAATCAGCTGATTGTCTTTTTATGATTGATCGGAATGATATTTTTACCATCAGCATTATCAATCAAGTCTGCCCAGAACTGCATCATCTTGATACGTTCAGCCAGATATTCTGCTTTGTTGTATGTTCCAGCTATAGTGTTTTTATTCTCGTGACTGAGTTGTTTTTCTATGTGCCTAGGGTCAAAACCACATTCATGTAAAACTGTACTTGCTAGGTGCCGGAAGCCATGTGTGGTCATTCGGTGCTTCCATCCAAGAGCATAAAGTGCATTGATTAAAGCATTACTATTCATTGGCTTTTTATCCGGATCAACATTACTGGCAAAAACATACTTATAATGGCCTGTAATAGGTTGTAAGCCTTTCAGTATAGCTACGGCTTGTTTAGATAGCGGTACAATATGATCACGCTTCATTTTCATGATAGTCGCCGGTATATGCCATAACCCAGTATCAAAGTCTATATGCTGCCACTGTGCAAATCTGATCTCATGGGTACGTTGAAAAGTCAATAAAGCAATTTTAAGTCCTGCTTTGACTGTGGGAGCTAGATTACCATGCTCAATGGATTGAACAAGCTCTGGTAGATCCTGATAAGTGATATGATTGTGGTTTTCAGCAATGTGTTTTCTGAATTTCAATGCCAATGTTGGGTTATTGTCTGTTAAGCCCTCACTAATAGCATAATTAAATACTGCACTACATCTTTGTTTGACTTTTTTCAGTAGTTCAGTGGCGCCGCGTTTTTCCATCAGTTTTAAAACTTCTTTGATCTCGGGTGCCGAAATATCTTTGATATCTTTGTGACCAAAATAAGGAAATACATTCATCTCAAGAGTGCGCCAGACTTTTAATTCATGGTTACGTGACCACTCTTTATTAGCTACGCTTTCGTTGCGCCAAAGTATTGCTATGTTTCTGAAGTTGTATTTACCATCACGCTTCTCTTTGGCTTGTTTCTTGTTTTCTGATGGGTCAATGCCTTGGGCAATCAATGCTTTGGCTTCCATCATTTTCTCTCTGGCTTGTGCAAGGTTAACATCAGGAAACACACCCATTGATAGCGTTTTGCGTTTGCCGTTTATACGATAGTCTAAACGCCACCATTTTGAGCCATTGGGGTTGACCAGCAAATATAAGCCCTTTCCATCGGAAAACCTTTTGGGCTTATCTTTGGCTTTCGCATTTTTAATTGTGCTGATGTTTAATTTCATTAAATGACAGTAACTTTCTATTCAGAAAATTGAGAGCTTTTAGAGTTACTGTCAAACTTACTGCCAAAAGTGATGCGTTGTCAAGAAGTTTTATGAAACCTTATGAAACCCAATATTAAGCTATATGGTGATTTAAGGCAGTTTAATGATGCTTAATGAAGTCTTTTGAATATCTAAAATGGTGCCCAGGAGAGGACTTGAACCTCCACGACCTTGCGGTCACCAGCACCTGAAGCTGGCGCGTCTACCAATTCCGCCACCTGGGCACGGATGGGAAGTGCATTTTACTGAAGTGTCTGACGGCTAGCAAGTCGGGATGGCCACAATTCCATTAATAATTGGATCAACCTTGTAACTTCCTTTTGTTCTTGACAATCTAGCTGCACATACGATGGCAGTGGAATATTTTGAGGTGCATAGTACTGTATCACTAACCAATCGAACAAAGGGTGACCCGAACCAGCAAACTCCCAGTCGATAATCATAGGATCATCATGACCAATAATATTGCCAGGATTGAGGTCAAAATGAACCAGTTTATTTTGTTGTTGCCAAAAGCCGTATAGTGAGAGGCGATCGATAGTTTTTCTTATGGCGACCTCTATGTCCTCAGATATGCCATCGAACGCTTCAAGATAATGTTCAATACGACAATCAAGACGCGTTGATGGATCGTTATAAACAACCTGATGTAAACGTTGCAATTTCACGGCTAAGCGCTTCAATAGTTGTGGATTATTGAAGTCTTCAGCCGTCCAAACGACTTCATCTACCCAATGACTGACCAAATAACCAGCCACCAAATCATGAACCACAACAGCAGGCGCCAAGCCCAATTGACAAACTTTTTGAAGCAACTTCGCCTCAACAACTCGATTGACTCCAGGCAAGGTATTATGATCCAAACGAATGGCCCAAGTACCAACCCCAGTTTCCGCTTGATAGGTGCTGTTGGTGATGCCATGGTGTATCGGAATGAGTCGATATAAGCCGGCTTGTTGAACCTCCGGTATTTGTTGAATTCGATTTTCAGCCGATTTGTTTGTCATATTGTTCACTCCACTGCTTGATGCCGATGATAACCAACACCAAATAAACAATAAACAAAGTGGCCGTATAAGGTAAGTCTTTTAGCCAAAATAGAACAACCGAAATGGCATCAATCACTAACCAATAATACCAATTTTCAAATACTTTCCACACCACTAAAAATGTGGTGAGCACAGCAAAACACGAAGTGAACGCATCCCAATAAGCAAAATCAGCTCCTTGGATTTGCATGTAATAACCTAAAACGGGCACAAACAATCCTGTTACTACAATCAATTTCAGATGTCGCTGCCAAGACCACTTAACGATCGACAAGTGATCACTATTACGCCGACCACCACGCCACTGCCACCAACCATAAATCGCCATCAACAAATAAAAAACATTCAACAACGATTCAGAAAATAAAGACACCTCATGAAACAAAAAGATGTAGATGGCAGTACTGATAAAAGCAAAAAACCAACACCAAATGTTTTGTCGCATCACTAAAACCAAGTACAAAATACTAGCCAAAACCGCCATAACTTCCAATTGACTTTGCGCCAACCAACCAGTCAATATATTTTGCCAAATGGTTTCCATCACTCCGGCTTCGGTGACAAATCACCATTCAGTACTTTCAATACAAATGGTGCTTTGGGAGTAGTTTGGTGTGCTTTTTGCATCGCGTGACTGATTATTGCCATCACTCGAGTATAATCACCAAAAACTTGAGTGCTCATGGTATTGGTGATAACAGTCATACCTGCATGACCGTTCAACTCATCAATGAAACGTTCGATGGCAGGAATGTATTCATCGACTAAAGGATACATACTAATTTCTACAGATACATTCATTCGATCTCTCCATTGTTATTATTAAGGGCACCTCTATTATTAACCCAATGCAATATAATCATTAGTCAACCCTGAAAAAGTCGACCCTGGCCTTTTTCAGATTCGACTAATGAGCAAACGCCTTTCAAAAATTAAATTCTGCGGTCAATCCAAAATGGCTTGGGTCTGCTAAATGGGTATATAGCTCAGGGTTCCATTCCGGTGGAACCACACCAAAATAAAAGCCACGAACAGCATAGGTTTCATTAAATACATTGCGTCCCCATGCGTAAACAGCCCAAGCATCAGCTTGATAACCCACTTTGGCATTCACCAAAGTATAACTGTCTGATAATTGATCATGTGAATTGGAAAAATAAAATTGATCTGAACCATTAACATCAATTC
This sequence comes from Gammaproteobacteria bacterium, assembly GCA_030430025.1. Lineage (GTDB taxonomy): Bacteria > Pseudomonadota > Gammaproteobacteria > Xanthomonadales > Marinicellaceae > Marinicella. The sequence continues at coordinate 5,557 of JAUIGR010000054.1, read as the reverse complement.
GGGTAAAGAACCCAGCATCACTTTGATACAAAGCACCAAAATTATAAGTGTAATCAGGAGCATGAGCCTGATCACGACCAGTCAAATCACCCTCGATGGTCACATAATCTGAAAACTCTGCTTCCAACAAACCCAAAGCACCGTGTACAGACCAGTTGCGATTGATTTGGAATTGCCAATCTGCCTCCAACCCATAGTTTTTGCCTTGTGCCGCATTGCCGGTGTAATAGACATAAGTTAAAGGATCAGTTGGGTCAACCTGGTATGACGTACTGACCTGCATGTCCATTAGTGTTGAATAGAATGCAGCGACATTAAGACTCAACCTATAATCAAAGAGATGTCCTTTCAACCCCACCTCAAAATTAGTCAAATATTCGGGGTCATAATCGCGTTGTGCTGGCGCCAAAGAAGTACTTAAGTTAAAACCACCCGCCTTGTATCCACGCGACAGTGTGAAGTAAATATTTTGCGAGTCATTGAAGGCATGGTTGATCGATAATTGACCACCGAACATGTCATTATTAGGTGATAAATCCAATCCATCTGAATCGACGTAATCGGCATCACGATATTCATAACGTAAGCCCATCGTCAATATCGTTTGGTCACTCAAGTGGGAATCCAATTGTGTAAACAAAGCCATGCTTCGAGCTTCATATGAACTAGTCAAGTCACGATCGACATAACCGTTATAAAAGTCATTAAACAGGTTATTCTCTTTTAAACCAGAAAAATAAAAACCCACTAACCAGTCTGTCGAATCAGCAAATAAACGTGAATCGCTCGAAACCAGCCGAAATTCTTGGGTCAAATGTTGACGTTCTCGGTCATTTAATGAAGTGAAATCATAAGGTGCTTGATCACCCCAATAATCATTATTACCCCAATCACCATCAAAAAAATAACTGATATCAGATTCGGTATAAGCAGTGATACTAATGAAATCGAAAGCAGCTGGTGCCGAAAACATATTTCTGATACTGAAACCTCTCGATCGCTGGCGATCCCAACCCAAATCATTAATATGAGTAGTGAAGCCATTTTCGGGAGCCCAAACGTCAAAACCATTATCAATATCTACAAAAATAAAAGCCAAATCCATCATCCAATCATTACTGGCTTGCCATTGAATTTTCGCTCGCGCTGTCAATTCATCTTTTTCATTGCTGTCATCAATTTGATAAAAATCATTATGGCGAAAGCCATTAGAAAATGACTGCTGAAGCGAAAAGCGGTAGGCAGCAGCATCACTCAATGCCCCGGTGGCACTGAAACCAGCAGCCCGATCACCGTCATCACCAACCAAAGTCTCAATTCGATACGCAGCTTCCATACTGGGATTTTTACTTTGAGCATATACCAAGCCAGCCAATGCATTGGCACCATAACGTGTACCTTGTGGCCCACGCAACACCTCGATTTGCTCCATATCGAATAATGTCGCCACACCACCGATACCAGTAAAATCCATGTCATCGATGATGAACCCAACCGATGGGTTAGGTGCGCCCTGATACTGCGAACGCTCACCTATCCCGCGGATTTGGAAATAGCGAGGACGTGAGGTTGAACCCGCCCAGTTCAAATTGGGAACCAAATCGATAACGTCTTCAAAGTGCTGATTACCTGCTTGCTTTAAAACTGTTTGATCGAGAACCGCTACAGATATAGCAATGGCTCGCATTACGGTGTCTTCACGTAAGTCTGCCATGACGATCAGTTCTTCTAACTGTTCAGGTGTTTGATCTTGTGCCCAGATGTTGTTGGTCATCGCAACCATCATCACCAGAAAGATGTTTTTATTCATTATGTGGATCTCATATGACTAATAATCAGAGATCCGGTTTTTTGGCGTCGTTGATGATTACCCATTCCTACGCCGGCATTAACCGGATCAGGTTCTAAGGGTTCGATCACTCATCTCAGACCAGAATACAGGCCACCCCTTGGATGGCGGGCATTGTAAGCATTATTGTCACCCAACTCAATCAATAATGATAAAATCGATATTTTGTTGAACTGGTTATTCCTGTGAACTGGAGCTCCCAAATCATCACTCATGCGCACGCTTTACCAGCCGCCGTTTATGTTGATACAACCTATGACCTAATCGACAAACAACTGATACTCAAACCCAGCTGGCAGCTGGTAGCCCACCTCAGTCAACTTAATACAACGGGCGATCATGTAGTCTGTGATTGGGCAGGTATTCCTGTCATCACTGTCAACACTGGTGATGTTATTCAAACCTTTTACAATGTCTGTCAACACCGTGGAGGTCCTTTAGCCTGGAAAAATGGGCACAGCAAAATATTGATGTGTAAGTACCATGGCTGGAATTATCATTTAGATGGCCGATTAAAGAGCGCTCCTGAAATGCAGCACAACAAGAACTTCAATGTTTGCAATCATCATCTGACCAAGATTAACACCGATATCTGGCAAAATTTTGTCTTCATTGCCTTAGCGCCACCTCCAATGACATTAGCTGAATTAATCACTGACATAACTAAGCTCGCCACACCCACAACATTTTCTGATTTCGCTTTTTATCGTAGAGATGAATTTGTCGTCAATTGTAATTGGAAAGTCTATGTTGAAAATTACCTCGAAGGTTATCATCTACCACACGTTCACCCTGGATTGAATGCCCTGCTGGATTATAAAAGTTATCAGACACAGCTTAATCAATGGTACAGTTACCAATTCAGCCCCATAGACGTGGCCGGAGGAATATACGGCGAAGGTCAAGCCCATTATTTTTTCATCTATCCTAATACCATGTTCAATATCCTACCCAACCGCATACAAACCAATCAGGTACTACCAGTTACCCCTGACCAATGTCGCGTCATATTCGACTACTATTACCCAAAGCAAATCACTGCGGACATCGAACAATTGATGACTGAAGATCGTCAATTCAGTGATCAGGTTCAGCAGGAAGACATCACCATTTGTGAAGCTGTTCAAAAAGGTCTCGCCTCCGGTAGCTATCAACCAGGTCCATTGTGTCAAAAAAGAGAAACCGGCATTCACCAATTTCAGGAGTGGGTGCGCACTGCTTACAGACAGGCAAAACAATGAAAATATTACACTTAATTCGCCACGCCAAATCATCATGGGATGATCAAAACCTGAGTGACAAGCAGCGCCCTTTAAAACAAAGAGGGATCAACGACTGTCAACTAATGGCACAGTTACTTAACAAACAACAAGGCATTTTCGACTGCCTGTTCAGTAGCCCGGCCAAACGAGCCAAACAAACCATCAACCAACTGCTGAGTTATAGTGACCAACAACAAAAAGTACACCTCGACGAAGAGTTATACACATTCAATAGCAATAACCTACTCCACTGGTGGCAAAGTCGCGATAATACCTACAAGCATATCACTCAAGTTGGCCACAACCCAGCGATGACTGATCTAATTGAACACTTAAGCGACGAGTTCATTGGTAACCTACCAACCTGCGGCTATGCTCAATTGCTTTTTGATGGTAACCACTGGCAAGACCTCGGTGCCAATAGCTGTCAACTGGTTGCTTTATTTACGCCCAAACAACTGAAGCATCAATTTTAAGAACCAAATTTTTCCACACTATCGGTTATCACCAATCAAAATTTCAAAGGAACCACTTCTTCGGCAAGTCTGGAGGGTGATAACTATCCAAATACTCCATCGCTGATGCAGGTGATTCAGCAATATAATACAACTGTCTATACTCAGGTTTAGCAAAATCTTCAGCATAAATATGTTCGAACATCGACACCAGTCGATCATAATATCCCTGTGCATTGAGGAAAATAATCGGTTTACTGTGATACCCCAACTGTTTCAGTGTCATCACTTCGAGCACTTCTTCTAAGGTGCCAAAACCACCAGGTAGACTAATAAAGCCATCGGATAATTCAATCATCTTGGCCTTCCGGGTATGCATATCAGGCGTCACAATCAATTCATCATCAATGGTATTGACCACCCCTTCTATACACAACGCCTCAGGCACCACACCAATGGTGTATCCACCAGCTGCTTTGAGAGACTTGGCTACTTGACCCATCAGTCCAACCATACCACCACCATAAACTAAGCCTAACTGTTGTGATGCCATCAATACCCCAATAGCAGCTGCCTGTTCAAAATAGCCAGGATCAATTTGATCACTGGAGGAACAATAAACGGCGATTTTTTTCATGGCTTGACCCGGAATGTTTTGATAGTCATCGGCCAGTTTACTGTTTTTGTCTCATCACTGCCCCAAGCAGCCTTCAAAGCATCAACAATCTGTGCCCTCGGGTCTTCACGGTGCTGTTCAATGTATCGTTGTGTCGCTGACCAGGTACCAAGATATCCAACCAAGTGCTTAAACGTCCATTGCTTGCTTAACACGCATCTGGGTGAAGGTATGGGCTCGAAAGGTACTCTGATATCAGCATATTGATTTTCTATATGCTGTCGTTCCTTAGGCCAATGATCACCAATCACATCGTGATAATAGTGGCTCACTACATCATCTACTTCAGGACTGATATCCATTAAACCATAACACCAAAATGCTAAAACAGCTTGGGGTTTTGCGACACGTGTAACCTCTTTAAAAAAAGCATCAAAATCAAACCAATGCAGCGCTTGAGCCACAGTAATCAAATCAACAGCAGCGCTTTTCAATGGACTTTTTTCAGCCAACGCAGTTTCATACTCAACCCGTGGATAAATTAACGCGCTGTCAATTTGTGCCTGGCTGGCATCGGTACCAATCACATAAGAGAATTGATGCGTCAAAGCCACAGCAGCCTGACCATTACCCGTACCGCAATCCCAAGCCAACAGCTGCTCAGGACACAAAGAAGCCAGCCACTCAAACAACTCAACAGGATATTCTGGACGATAGACGCTGTAATCCTCTGCCTGAATTGAAAAATAGTCTTTAAAAAGAGAATGGACGCTCATTATTTGTTCCGCAACAATGAACATCGCATCATACAGAATTTAACTGTTGACTGTAAAGGGCCCACTATTAATGAGGTCATTTTTCTGGCTAAGCCCCGCAGGGCAAGGTGACAAGACATCATCTGCTTTGTTGCACTTGTTGTCAAGGCAATGTGCGCCTTGCATTTCCCCCTTGTCAATTTGTAGAAGAAATAACTCATTAAATGTTTGTTTACCTAAATCTTATCGACCCTTCAACTCCAGCTGTTCGGAAACATACGCTAAGGATTTAAATTCTTATCTTCAGAGTCAGAAATTCTGCCGCCTCAAAATGCCAGCAAGTATTTTATTCACAATCACTTGGCAAATAATATGTGAATATTCGAAGGGATGTGAACGTTTGATGTATTTGTGATTGCACTTTAAAAGTGTACCTGAAATCAGGCATGGTTTAGCACTTTTTTTTATGTCAGAATTGGTAAATATTAGATATCCGAGAAAATGAACTCGGTATTAATGAAAAAAAGAAACATCTAGGTGTGTATGTGAATGCCCTTTAGTGGCAAGTGTAGTAAGCAAAGAGAGGTGTGTATACACCTTTTTTGCTTCTTTTCTGTTCA
>JAUIGR010000053.1 GCA_030430025.1 Gammaproteobacteria bacterium | reverse complement strand
GACAATGTGAAGATGACTGTTGAATTAATTGCACCGATTGCGATGGATGAAGGTTTACGTTTTGCGATTCGTGAAGGTGGCCGTACAGTAGGTGCGGGTGTAGTGGCAAAAATTATTGAATAATTAAATTTGAAATGGCAGTGACGAAAAGTTGCTGCTTTTTAATTAGAGGCAAATTAACATGGCTGGTCAAAAAATCAGAATAAGACTTAAGGCGTTTGATCATAAATTAATAGATCAATCGGCAGGAAGGATTGTCGATACGGCGAAAAGAACGGGTGCTCAAGTTCGTGGTCCGATTCCGCTGCCTACGAAAAAAGAGCGTTTTACTGTATTGATTTCCCCTCACGTGAATAAGGATGCTCGTGACCAATATGAGATCCGTACACATAAGCGTTTGGTTGATATCGTGGACCCTAACGACAAAACAGTTGATGCTTTAATGAAGCTTGACTTGTCTGCAGGTGTTGATGTTCAAATTCAGTTGAATTAAGGAGATACATCATGTCATTAGGTATTATTGGTAAAAAGGTTGGGATGACACGCATCTTCGACGACAAGGGTGTATCTGTGCCTGTTACTGTTGTTTCCATAGAACCCAATGTGGTTTCTCAGGTTAAGACAGTTGATGCTGACGGATATAATGCTGTTCAGGTAACAACTGCTGTTAAAAAGTCTTCCAAAGTTAATTTGCCCGCAGCAGGTCATTTTAAAAAGGCTGGTGTTGAAGCGGGTGCGGTAGTCAAGGAGTTTCGTACCGAAGAATCATTCAGTATGGGTGATGTGCTGGAGTTGTCCATGTTTGAGGATGGTCAAAAAGTCCGCGTGACTGGCACGTCTAAAGGTAAAGGTTTTCAAGGTGTCATTAAACGATACAATTTCCGTATGCAAGATGCCACACATGGTAATTCGTTGTCTCACAGGGCTCCAGGTTCTATTGGTCAATGTCAAACACCAGGTCGTGTGTTCAAGGGCAAAAAAATGTCAGGACATATGGGCGACAAATGTGTGACAACTAAGAACTTGAAGTTGGTTAAGGTTGATACGGAGAATAACTTATTATTAATTAAGGGAGCGGTTCCTGGTGCCAAAATGGGCACGGTGGTTGTGCGCCCTTTAGCCTAAACAGATGATGGAGAAATATTGTGGAACTGAATGTATCAGGTAAAAAACAAACCATAGAAGTTTCAGATTCTGTTTTTGGCAGAGATTATTCTGAAGCGTTGATTCACCAAGTGGTTACCTCTTATTTGGCGACAGGCCGTGCTGGAACCAAAGCACAAAAAAATCGTTCAGCTGTGAGAGGTGGGGGAGCTAAGCCGTGGAAACAGAAAGGAACTGGTCGTGCTCGTGCGGGCACTTCACGTAGCCCGATTTGGGTTGGTGGAGGAAAAACATTTGCCGCACAGCCCCGTGATTTTACCAAGAAAGTAAATACTAAGATGTATCGAGCTGCTATGAAATCTATTTTTTCGGAAATGATTCGTGATCAGCGTTTAGTTGTTGTCAACGAGATGGATACAGCTAATGGTAAAACAAAAGAAGGTGTTGAGTTTTTAAATAAACATGATGTAAAAAAAGCATGTCTGGTCACTAATGAACCAAGTGAAAACTTATTGCGCTCAATAAACAATATTCCGCATATTTATGTGACTAATGTACTAGGGTTGACGCCGGTTGACTTGGTCTATTCAGATAAAGTGGTACTGACTGTTGATGCAATTAAACAAGTTGAGGAGTGGTTGTCATGAGCTTAAATAATTTATATACCACGATTTTAGCCCCGGTGATTTCTGAAAAATCTAATCGTGTTGGTGAGCTGTCAAATCAATATGTTTTTAAAGTGGCTAGGTCGGCAAATAAGGAGCAAGTCAAAACAGCAGTAGAAAAATTGTTCAAAGTCAATGTTGAAAATGTTTCTGTTTTGAATGTTAAAGGTAAAACCAAAAGCTTCCGCATGAAGGCGGGTAAGAGACCAGACTGGAAAAAAGCTTATGTGCGTATCCAAGCTGATCAAATGATTGACTTTAATGTCAAAGCTGAATAAGTGGGAGATACATCATGGCATTACAGATTTTAAAACCAACTTCTCCTGGCCGTCGTGGTACAGTTAAAGTTAAAAGAACTGGTCTATATAAGGGAAGACCTGAAGCCAGTTTGACGGAAAAGAAACCTAAGTCAGGTGGTCGTAATAACTATGGGCGAATTACCACACGTCATCGAGGCGGTGGCCATAAACAAAAATATCGCATCATCGACTTTAAACGTAACAAAGATGACATTACAGCGAAGGTAGAGCGTATTGAATATGATCCGAATCGAAGTGCTTACATTGCTTTGTTGAATTACTTAGATGGTGAAAGGCGTTACATTTTAGCGCCCAAAGACCTGGAAGTGGGTATGACAGTGGTATCAGGCACCTCAGTAGGTATAAAAGTGGGTAATGCGTTGCCTTTAGATAATATCCCGGTGGGCTCTGTTGTTCATAATGTAGAAATGAAGCCAGGTAAAGGTGGGCAATTGGCCCGTTCTGCTGGCACAGCTGTTCGTTTGGTCGCAAAAGAAGGGGCTTACGCTACTTTGCGATTACGTTCTGGCGAAATGAGAAAAGTCCCTGCTAAATGTCGTGCGACATTGGGCACTGTTTCTAACTCAGAGCATAACCTTGAAAAATTAGGTAAGGCTGGTGCTTCTCGCTGGAGAGGCATTCGTCCTACGGTTCGTGGTGTTGCGATGAATCCAGTTGACCATCCGCATGGTGGTGGTGAAGGAAGGACCTCTGGTGGTCGTCACCCTGTAACTCCATGGGGTGTTCCTACCAAAGGACATAAAACGCGTAAGAACAAACGTACTGATAAGTTCATTGTTCGTAGCAGAAACAAAAAATAAAGCGGTAATATAGTATGCCAAGATCACTTAAAAAAGGGCCTTACGTCGATCTCAGTTTGATGAAGAAAGTTGAGAAGGCTATAGAAGAAAAAAGTAAAAAGCCGATTAAAACATGGTCTCGTCGGTCTATGATTTTGCCAGAAATGGTGGGCTTGACTTTAGCTGTACACAATGGGAAACAACATGTGCCTGTGCTTATTTCGGAGGAAATGGTTGGTCACAAACTCGGTGAGTTTTCACCAACTCGTACATTTAGGTCGCATATTGCAGACAAGAAAGCAAGAAGGTAAGAGATGATGGAAGTTGTAGCTAAGTATAGGAGAGCCAACATATCGGCTCAGAAAGTCAGGTTGGTTGCAGACCAGGTTCGTGGTATGAATGTTGAGCAAGCAGAACAGCTGTTGACATTCAGCCCGAAGAAAGCCGCCCACATCGTAAAAAAAGCATTGATGAGTGCTGTTGCGAATGCTGAACATAACAATGGCTTAGATGTTGATGAGTTATACGTGAGCGCGATCTTTGTTGACGAAGGTCCTACCTTGAAACGAGGCAGAGCCAGGGCTAAAGGTAGGGGTACACGTATTTTAAAAAGAACCAGTCACATCACTGTAAAAGTGGCTGAAGCATCGTAAGGGCAGAGTTATGGGTCAAAAAGTACATCCAATAGGAATTAGACTGGGTATTTCGAAACAACACAATTCGAAGTGGTATGCAGAAAAAGATCAATTTGCAGATCAGTTGATCAAAGACATTAAAGTGCGCACTTATTTGCACGATAAGCTAAAAAATGCTTCTGTTGGCAAAATAGAAATTGAGCGACCAGCTAAAAATGCCAGAATTACTATTCACACAGCTCGTCCTGGTATTGTTATTGGTAAAAAAGGTGAAGATATCGAGTTGTTGAAAAACGAAGTGTCGAAAATCATGGGATTGCCTACGCATGTTAGTGTCAATGAAATTAGGAAACCTGAATTAGATGCATTACTAGTCGCGCAGGGCATTGCTTCTCAATTGGAACGACGCATCATGTTTCGTCGTGCTATGAAGCGTGCTGTGAGTAGTGCCATGCGTTTAGGTGCTTTAGGAATTAAAGTGGCAGTTGCAGGGCGTTTGAATGGTGCAGAGATTGCTCGTACTGAATGGTATCGTGAAGGTCAAGTACCATTACATACTTTGCGTGCAGATATTGATTATGCTACTTACAAAGCACATACCACATATGGTGTGATTGGTATCAAAGTTTGGATTTATAAAGGTGAGGTTTTTGATTTAGAAAACCATACTCAGGAATCTGAAAAGAAAATGAATAAAAAGTCTCGAGGTAAAAAATAATGTTACAGCCTAAGAGAACCAAATATAGAAAGTATCAAAAGGGTCGAAATCGTGGCTTATCACACAGTGGTAGTAAAGTCAGTTTCGGTGATTTTGGATTGAAGGCCACTACTCGTGGTTTGTTAACAGCACGTCAGATCGAAGCCGGTCGTCGTGCCATCACTCGTCATGTGAAAAGGGGTGGTAAATTATGGATTCGTGTTTTTCCTGATAAACCAGTTACAGCTAAACCAATTGAGGTGAGGATGGGTAAAGGTAAAGGTAACATTGAATTTTGGGCAGCTGCTATTAAACCAGGTCGTGTGATATACGAGATTCAAGGTGTATCTGAAGATATGGCTCGCGCAGCTTTTGAAAAGGCAGGTGCTAAATTTCCTGTACAAACAACATTCATTAAACGTACGGTGATGTAGATGCAAGCTAAAGAGTTGAAAGGTAAAAGTTTGGCTGAATTGCAGGACGAGTTGAATCAGTTATTACAGCAACAATTTGATTTAAGGATGGCTAAAGGCAATGGTCAGTTGACCAAAATGCATTTGTTACGTGATGTTCGTAGAAATATTGCACGTGTTCAGACCGTAATGAATCAAGTGAAAGGATAAAATGTCATGACAGAAAATAAAGCACAAAAAACCAAAAGCGGTGTGGTCACAAGCGACAAAATGGATCAAACTGTGACTGTGATGATCGAGCGTAGGATTAAGCATCCTTTGTATAAAAAATACGTTAAAAAGTCGACTAAAGTGCATGTGCATGATCCTGGAAATAAGTGTCAAGAAGGTGACTTTGTTCGCATTGCTGAATGTCGACCCGTTTCTAAGACAAAGTCTTGGAAAGTGGTTGAAGTCTTAGAAACAGCAACCAAGTAAGAGGTAATTGATCATGATTCAAATGCAATCAAGATTATCGGCTGCCGACAATTCAGGTGCCAAAGAAGTCCAGTGCATAAAGGTATTGGGCGGTTCCAAACGTCGTTATGCTGGTATAGGAGACATTATTAAGGTCTCTGTTAAACAAGCCATTCCGCGTGGCAAAGTTAAGAAAGGTGAAGTTTATAACGCTGTTATTGTTAGAACTAAAAAAGGTGTGAGGCGCAGTGATGGATCTTTGATTCGCTTCGACGGTAACGCTGTAGTAATGTTGAACAGCAAACTTGAACCTATAGGAACCAGGATCTTTGGTCCCGTTACCCGTGAACTGAGGTCTGGTAATTTTATGAAAATTATTTCACTTGCGCCGGAAGTTTTATAAGGGAGCGATTGATCATGCAAAGAATTAAAAAAGGTGATGAAGTCATCGTTATAGCCGGACGCAGTAAAGGTCAAACTGGTAGCGTATTGAAGGTGCTTCAAGACGACAGATTGTTAGTTGACAACGTTAATTTGGTTAAAAAACATGTTAAGCCAAATCCTCAGATTGATGAAAAAGGTGGTATCAAAACAAAAGAAGCGCCTATTCATGCTTCTAATGTAATGTTGTACAACACAGCTACTGGCAAAGGTGAAAGAGTGGGGTTTAAAGTACTAGAAAACGGACAAAAAGTGCGAGTGTTTAAATCCAGTGGCGAACAAGTTGATGCTTAATGGGAATTTACTATGGCCAGATTAGAACAATATTATAAAGATGAAGTAGTGCCAAAACTGCTTGAATCAGGTAAGTTTTCCAATGTGATGGAAGTGCCTAAAATTACTAAAATCACTGTAAATATGGGCGTTGGTGAAGCTGTTGGTAATAAGAAAGTTTTGGAGAGCGCTACGGGTGATTTAGCTAAAATCACAGGACAACAACCGATCATTACAAAAGCTAAGAAGTCTGTTGCGGGTTTTAAAATTCGTGATGGTTGGCCGATTGGTTGTAAAGTAACATTGCGTAGGCACAAAATGTATGAGTTTTTGGATCGTTTAGTGAACGTATCTTTACCTCGTGTGCGTGATTTTCGTGGTTTGAATCCAAAATCATTTGATGGACGTGGTAATTACTCCATGGGGGTCAAGGAGCAAATCATTTTTCCTGAAATCGAATATGACAAAATTGATGCACTGCGTGGTATGGATATTACCATTACCACCACGGCACGGAATGATGATGAGGCTCGTATGTTACTTGATCAGTTTAATTTTCCATTCAAAGGTAAGTAGTTAACATGGCTAAACAATCTATGGTCCAACGTGACCTAAAAAGAAAAAGAATCGTTGCGAAGTATGCAGCGAAACGCGCCGAATTAAAAAAAATAATTGCTAGCCCTAGTACATCATTTGAAGACATGATGGCGGCGCAGGAAAAACTGCAAAAATTGCCAAGAAATGCTTCACCTGTGAGAATGAGAAATCGTTGTCAGGTATCTGGGAGACCTCGTGGTTATTACAATAAATTTGGTTTAAGTAAAACCCAATTGCGTGAAGCTGCAATGCGTGGTGATATTCCTGGCTTGAAGAAAGCCAGTTGGTAATTGAGAGGAAGATTATGAGTATTAGTGATCCAATTTCAGACATGATTTGTAGCATTAAGAATGCACAAGCTGTCAATAAAGGAAGCACTGCCACGCCAGCTTCTAAAGTTAAAAAAGGTATTTTGGCAGTTTTACAACAAGAAGGTTATATCCGCTCTTATGAAATGATTGAGAGAGACGGTCATCCGTTCATCAAGATCAATATTAAATATTACAGAAATCAACCTGTGATTGAGATGATTAAAAGAGTTAGTAAACCAGGTTTAAGGCAATATCGTGGTTCAGATGAATTGCCACATGTTGATGCTGGTTTCGGAACAGCCATTATTTCAACATCACAAGGCATCATGACTGACAAAGAGGCGCGTAAAGCGAATGTTGGTGGTGAAGTATTGTGTGTGATTAAATAATTCGGGAGCCAATCATGTCAAGAATCGCAAAGAAACCGATTACATTAGCTGCCAATGTCAACCTAGATGTAAAAAATCAAACTGTAATAGTCAAGGGTCCCAAGGGTGAAGTGACTTTTGAGTTACATCCTTCTGTAACGATTGAGCAGAACGATAAAGAATTGTTGATGAAGCCAGAAAATGAAACAGCTTTAGCCATGGCTGGTACCATGCGTGCTTTGCTTGCTAATATAGTTGAGGGTGTCACTAATGGTTTTAGTAAAAAACTGCAATTAGTAGGTGTGGGTTATCGTGTGGCTATGAAAGGTAAGGATTTGGATTTGAATTTGGGTTTTTCTCATCCTGTTGTTTATCCAGCACGTGAGGGCATTTCCTTTGAAGTCCCTAGCCAAACAGAAATCGTTGTTAACGGTATTGACAAACAACAAGTCGGTCAAGTGGCTGCAGAGATTCGGGCCATTAGACCACCTGAGCCATATAAAGGTAAAGGTGTGAAATACGCTGATGAACGTTTGTATAGAAAAGAGGCCAAGAAAGCGTAATGCTTTTTAGAGTATAAGACTATGCATAAAAAAAACGAATTAAGAATTAAAAGAGCGACCAAAACCAGAGCGAAACTACGCGAGTTGGCTAAGCCAGCGTTGTCTGTCCATAAGACTGGTCAACATTTGTACGCCCAGATTTTCTCAGGTGATGGTAAAACCACTTTGGTGTCGGTATCAACTTTGGATAAAGGGTTGGTAGCTGATGGTGCTTCATGTACTAATATAGAAGCTGCAAAAGCAGTTGGTCAAGCCATTGCTAAAAAAGCCAAAGATGCTGGTATTGATACCGTTGGTTTTGACAGATCAGGTTACTTGTATCATGGTAAAGTAAAAGCCTTGGCTGATGCTGCGCGTGATGCTGGCCTGAAATTCTGATAATAACGAGATTAGAGAGAAATTATGGCAGAGAAAGAGCAAGGCGATAACTTATTAGAGCGCTTGGTTGCAGTTAACCGTGTTGCCAAAGTAGTTAAAGGCGGTAGACAATTTGGTTTTGCAGCTTTAACCGTCGTTGGTGATGGTAAAGGAAAGATTGGATATGGTTATGGCAAGGCCAAAGAGGTACCAGTGGCCATTCAAAAAGCGATGGATCAGGCTCGCAGAAATATTGTACAGGTTGATTTGAAAGGCACTACTTTGTGGCATGCTACAAAGTCGAAGCATTCAGGTTCACGTGTTTATATGCAACCAGCATCAGAAGGTACTGGTGTGATTGCAGGAGGCGCGATGCGTGCTGTTTTTGATGTGGTTGGCGTTGAAAATGTTTTGGCAAAATCGCAAGGTTCGAATAACCCAATCAACTTGGTCAGAGCAACTGTTAAAGGTTTGCAACAAATGACTTCACCAGAGAGTATTGCTGCTAAGCGTGGTAAAACTGTTGAGGAGGTAATGGAAAATCATGGCTAAGAAAAAAACAGCTAGTCAAGTTAAGGTGACACAGGTTAAAAGTACTAATAAATCATTAGCAAATCATAAAGCTTGTGTTAGAGGCCTAGGAATCAGAAAAATTCATCAATCTCGTATTGTAGATGCTACTCCTGAAAACTTAGGTATGATTAATAAAGCGATTCACCTTCTGAAGGTAGAAGAAGTATAACGCTGGAGACGACTATGAAATTGAATACAATCAAGCCCGCAGTAGGGGCAACGTCATCACGTAAACGTGTAGGTCGTGGTATCGGTTCTGGTTTGGGAAAAACCTGTGGTCGTGGTCACAAAGGTCAGAAATCACGTTCAGGTGGCTTTCATAAAGTTGGATTTGAAGGCGGTCAGTTACCTATTCATAAAAGACTACCGAAGTATGGTTTTACCTCGAAGATAGCTGAAACCCGTGCTGAAATTTGCTTATATCAATTTGCTTCAATGAATAGTGCTGAGATTGACTTGAACTATTTGATTGAGAATGGTTATGTTAAGCGAGGGGTGACCAAAGTAAAAGTAATTAATACAGGTACTATTGATAAGGCAATTCACTTAAAAGGTCTGGTTGCGACCAAGGGTGCTCAAACAGCTATTGAAAAAGCAGGTGGAAAAGTAGAATAACCATGTCAACAAGGCAAGAACAAGTAGAAAAGTTACTCGGTAACAAAAAAGGTTTGGGTGAACTCAAAAGCCGTATTTTGTTTCTTATAGGTGCTTTAATTGTGTATAGAATGGGTACATTTTTACCTGTTCCTGGTGTTAACCCCAAAGTATTGGCAGATTTGTTGGCACAAAACTCAGGCGGCCTCCTAGATATGTTTAATATGTTTTCAGGAGGGGCTTTGGGGCGTTATTCAATTTTTGCATTGAGTGTAATGCCTTACATTACCGCATCGATTATCATGCAAGTTCTAGGTTTTACAGTACCCGCACTTCGAGAATTGAAAAAAGAAGGTGAAACAGGTAGGCGTAAGATCACACAATACACGCGATATTTCACCATTGTCCTGGCTGCTTTCCAAGCTTATAGTATTTCATTTTCTTTACAAAAATTGGGTTTTGTGGGTAACGTGCCTGTTGTTCCCTCTCCTGGATTTGGATTCTTGTTTACAGCTACAGTGTCTTTGACTTGTGGTACCATGTTTTTGATGTGGTTGGGTGAACAAATCACAGAAAGGGGTATTGGGAATGGTATCTCTATGATCATTTTTGCTGGTATTGTCGTTGGTTTACCTGGTGCGATTTATTCAGTGTTTCAAATGGTGAGTGAAGGTACGTTGAATGCATTATTTGCGTTAGTATTGTTAATGATATCATTGATAGTTACCGCGTTTATTGTGTTTGTTGAACGAGGTCAACGCCGAATTACAATGCAATTTGCTCGTCGTGGTGGAAGGCAAGCGACACAAGCGCAAACTTCATATCTTCCATTAAAGGTCAATATGTCAGGCGTAATTCCTGTGATATTTGCATCTTCGTTAGTCCTTTTTCCTAGTACGATAGCCAGTTTTGCTGGACAAAATGAAGGTTTTGGTTGGTTACAAGACTTGGCTGCACAATTGTCCCCAGGTAACACTTTATACATGGTTTTATTTGGAGCAATGATTGTCTTTTTTGCCTATTTTTACACAGCTTTGACTTTTAATTCTGACGAAACTGCTGATAATCTCAAGAGACAGAGCGCTGTTATACCAGGAATTAGGCCAGGCAAACAAACTTCGGTTTACTTAGACGGTGTTTTGAACAGAGTAACGTTTTGGGGTGCATTGTACCTGCTTGGCATTAGTTTGATGCCTGATTTGATTAGAAACTTTGTACAAGTGCCATTCGCTTTAGGCGGTACTTCACTACTAATTGTCGTAGTTGTAGCTATGGATTTTATGGCACAGTTGCAGAATCATCTGGTTTCACAGCAATATGATTCCGTAATGAAAAAATCGAATATTAAAAATTATCGACGGTCAGGCAGGATACGTCGTTAAGATATTCCAATATATTACTGTGCCATCGCTCTAAAAAGTGATGGCATCGTTGCGTTTATTGGTATATAATCTTCGCCCTTTGCTGAAGGGCAAAACATAAAATAGGTGTTTTATGTTGTTATTCACAGGAGTTTTTAAAGCCTTATCTAGTTAGAGGTTTAGATAACTTGATATTTGAGGAATGAGGAGTAAAGCATGGCTCGTATAGCGGGTGTTAATATACCAGTTCACAAACATGCGTGGATCGGTTTGACCAGTATTTATGGTATTGGTCGGACGCGTGCGTATGAAATTTGTGATAATGCTGGCGTTGATCCAACACATCAAGTGGGTCAGCTGGAAGAAGCAGATTTGGATAAATTGCGTGCTGAAGTAGCTAAATTTACTGTGGAGGGTGACTTACGCAGAGAAATTGCTATGGATATTAAACGCTTAATGGACTTGGGTTGTTACCGTGGTTTGCGTCATCGAAGGGGTTTACCTGTTCGAGGACAAAAAACTAAGAACAATGCGCGTACACGTAAGGGTCCCAAAAAACCAATCAAACGATAGTTGATCCATTGCTTAGTCGATGCGTCATTAGATAGAGAATTGTAAAATGGCAAGACCACAAAAAACAAAAAAGAAAATAAAAAGAACTGTTGTTGATGGTATCGCGCATGTGCACGCGTCTTTCAACAATACCATCATCACAATCACCGACAGACAGGGTAATGGCCTGTCATGGGCGACGGCTGGTGGGTCTGGATTTAGAGGTTCAAGAAAAAGTACTCCTTTTGCTGCACAGGTGGCTGCTGACAGAGCAGGCCAAGTAGCAAAAGAATATGGTATGAAAAATATTGAAGTTCGTATAAAAGGTCCAGGTCCAGGAAGAGAATCCTCTGTTCGTGCATTGAATGCCCTCGGTTTTAGAGTGACTAACATCATTGATATTACCCCCATTCCTCACAATGGCTGTCGTCCGCCAAAACGTCGTAGGGTTTAAGGAGAAGTAAAATGGCAAGATATTTAGGTCCTAAATGTAAGTTAGCACGTCGAGAAGGTGTTGACTTAATGACTAAAAGCCCAGCACGAGCAATGGAAACAAAATGCAAGTTGGATGTGGCTCCTGGTCAACATGGCTTGGCTGCAAAACGCAATAAACCTTCTGATTATGCTTTGCAATTGCGAGAAAAACAAAAAGTACGTCGTACCTATGGTGTATTAGAAAAACAATTTTTGAATTATTACAAGAAAGCAGCTCGTCAAAAAGGTGCTACTGGTGAAAATTTATTGAAACTACTGGAATCGCGTTTGGATAATGTGGTTTATCGTATGGGATTTGGCGTCACTCGTAATGAGGCTCGTCAACTGGTGAGTCACAAATCTATTATGGTTAATGGGCAAGTTTGTAATATTCCTTCTTATCAGGTTAAGCCTGGTGATGAAGTTGAGGTTCGTGAAAAGTCTAAGAAGCAGTTGCGAGTCAAGCAAGCTCTGGATTTATGGACTGAAATGAATCTGTTTGCTGATTGGGTTAAAGTTGATTCAGCTAAAATGATTGGTACGTTTAACTCAGTTCCAAACCGTGATGACTTACCAGCTGACATCAATGAGAATTTGATTGTAGAGCTTTACTCGAAGTAATCCACTTTTTAAGGAGAGGTTTTTATGTCTGACATATTAGCTAAATTATTGCGCCCCAGAGTTGTCGAGGTAGATGAACGTTCTGAACATAGCGCAAAAATCATTATCGAACCTTTGGAAAGAGGTTTTGGACATACTTTGGGTAACGCTTTTCGTAGGATATTGTTGTCTTCAATTCCCGGTTGCGCTATCACTGAGGTTAATATTGATGGTGTGCAGCATGAATTTTCCGCTATCGAAGGTGTACAAGAGGACGTTGTCGAAATTCTTTTGAATTTGAAAACATTGTCCTTTATGATGCCGGACCGTGATGATGCTGAGTTGATGTTGAACGTTACTAAAGGTGGTGTTGTCACTGCTGCAGATATTCAATTGGCAGAAGGTGTTGAGGTAGCTAACCCAGACCAAGTGATTTGCCATCTAGATAAAAATGGCAGCATTTCTATGCGTATGAAAGTGGAAAAAGGTGTTGGTTATGAACCATCAGTGAATCGTTTAGAAATTGATGAATCACGGCCAATTGGTCAGTTGTTGCTAGACGCCAGTTTTTGCCCTGTTAAACGTGTTGCTTATGATGTGGAAAATGCACGTTTGCATCAAAAAACTAACTTGGATAAATTAATTCTAGATATTGACACAGATGGATCTATTTCTGCAGAAAATGCAGTTCGAACGGCTGCACGAATTTTAGTCGAACAGATGGCTATTTTTATTGATTTCAAAATTGAAACCACTGTTGAAGAAAAAGAAGAAGAGGAAAAATTAAATCCAATTCTGTTAAAGCCAATTGATGAGTTAGAGTTAACTGTACGTTCAGCAAATTGTTTGAAAGCAGAAAATATTCAATATATTGGTGACTTGATTCAAAGAACAGAAGTGGAACTGCTGAAAACACCGAATTTAGGTAAAAAGTCGTTGAATGAAATCAAAGGTGTACTCTCAGAGATGGGCTTAACCTTGGGTGTACGTTTAGAAAATTGGCCGCCAGCTGCGATTCGAACAGCTGAGCGTCTTATCGGGTAAAGGCAAAATCATGCGTCACAGAAAATCAGGTAGAAAATTAAACAGGAATTCATCTCATAGACAGGCGATGTTCAAGAATATGTCTGCATCATTGTTTGAGCATGAGTTGATTAAAACAACAGTACCCAAAGCAAAAGAGTTGCGTAAGGTTGCTGAGAGATTAATTACTTTAGCGAAGGTAGATTCAGTAGCTAATCGACGTTTGGCTTTTTCACGCTTAAGAAATAAGGAAATTGTCAATAAATTATTTGCTGAATTGGGGCCTCGTTATCAAGAGCGTCCAGGTGGTTATCTCCGAATTTTGAAGTGTGGTTTCCGTACTGGTGACAAAGCACCTATGGCTTATGTTGAGTTAGTCGATCGTCCAGTCAAGGTTGCTGCTGTAGAGTTGCCAGAAGATGGTGAATAATATTAGTTAACTACCGTAATAATTACCCCCCCCCTGGTTATGCCGGGAGGGGGTTAAGGATCTTTCTTCAACAATATCTTCAATAGCCAATGATGATCCCATTTATGTAGCTTTATGTTACATGTGTTTACCTTTGTTCCATTGAGTGATATATTTGTCTCCTGCATCTTCTGCATCCGATTCTAAAGAAGTGGCCATCGAGTCATTCCACCGATTAAGGTAACCGAAGAGGGCGATAACCCCTAAAGTTTCGATAATTTCTCCATCATCCCAATATTTTTTTAATTCTTTTTCAATACCTTTGTTCACAGCATTGGGTATAGAAGAAGCAGCCAAAGCAAATTCAAATAGAGCTTTTTCAGCATCAGTATACAGATTAGATTCTCGGAAATTCCATATGTTCTTCAGACGTTCTTCAGAGCCGCCGTAGCGTTTTGCTGCTAATATGGTATGTGCTTGACAATATTTACAACCTGTTTGAGCACTGGTTAGGTATCCAATTAATCTTTTTTGTTCAGCAGTAACTCGACCTTCATTAGACATCACCGCCATATTCAAATTAACAAAAGCTGCTGCAATTGCAGGCCTTCTTTGCATTGTTAACACACTGTTAGGGCAAAAGCCTAAAGTTTCATTAAAGAATTCGACGAGTCTTTTAACTTCTGGGTTGGTAAAATGATTTAAAGGATTAACTAGTGGCATCTTTTTTACAAAACGCCGATTATTGCAGCTATTTTAAATATGATCAATCGTATTTTTGAAATGATTTATGTTCCTTAAATGGTTACCATAACCGTATCACAAGTTAATAAAGGTGAAACATGACAGGTTTTTATGATTTTGATGCCAAAGTTCTCAATGGTCCTGAAAAAAGTATGGAGGAGTATAAAGGCAAAGTCATTCTAGTTGTGAATACAGCGAGTAAGTGTGGATTGACGCCACAATACAAAGGACTGCAAGAGTTGTATCAAGAAATGCATACAGATGGTTTGGAAATTTTGGGTTTTCCTTGTAACCAATTTGGTAAACAAGAGCCAGGTTCTTCAGATGATATCGCAGAATTTTGTCAATTAAATTATGGCGTTGATTTTCAAATGTTTGATAAAGTTGATGTCAATGGTGATGAAGCGCATCCTATTTTTAAATATTTAAAAAATGAGCTGCCGGGAACTTTGGGTAAAAAAATTAAATGGAATTTTACTAAGTTTCTTATAGCGAGAGATGGTAAACCAATCAAGCGTTTTGCACCTACAACTAAACCTGAGGATATTAGACCGCATATTGAAAAATTACTGAAAGTTTGACAAGTGTATAGAGAGTGAGGGCCTATAGTTCTCGGTGAACCAGTTCTTATGCTGATTATCTAATTTCGCTTAGTTCCTATCGAGCACAAAACATTTGAATTTCATTTTTGCTTTTGCTTTGTTGACCTTTCATTACAAATAAAAGGCGTCTTTTTGACTTTTCGAATGATTTTATAGACGAGAGTAGGTTTGGTCTGTAGAAAGCTCCCATTTTGAATTTGTTCTAAAATGGGAGCTTAAATAGACTTGATTGTTTTAAATATCAAATTTAATACCTTGGGCCAATGGTAACTTGGTAGAATAGTTGATGGTATTGGTTTGTCGACGCATGTACGCTTTCCAGGCATCTGAACCTGCTTCGCGTCCGCCACCGGTTTCTTTCTCACCACCAAAAGCACCGCCAATTTCAGCACCTGAAGTACCGATATTGACATTGGCAATACCACAATCAGAGCCGGCAGATGACAAAAACTGTTCGGCTTGACGCAGATCATTGGTGAAGATGGCTGATGACAGCCCGTGGGCGACGTTGTTTTGTTGCTCAATCACTTCATCCAAATTGTTGAAGGTCATGACATACAGTATAGGTGCGAAAGTTTCTGTTTTGACTACTTCCCAATCGGTTTTTGCTTTGATCACACACGGTTCAACAAAATGGCCTGGCTTATCGACTTTGTTACCACCAGTTAGAACCTCGCCACCAGCGGCTTTAGCTTTGGCCACAGCGCTCAGGTAGTTGTTGACTGAGTTTTCATCAATTAAAGGACCCATCAAAGTTTGGGTGTCCAAAGGATTGCCGATGGGTACTTGTTTATAAGCATTGACCACTTTTTCAATCAATTCATCTGCAATGTCTTCATGAACAAATAAACGACGTGTGGTGGTACAGCGTTGACCAGCGGTACCAACAGCACCAAATACGATGGCTGGAACAGCCAATTTCAAATCAGCTGACTTATCAACGATGAGGGCATTGTTACCGCCCAATTCCAATAAAGAACGACCCATGCGCTTAGCCACTTGAACACCCACCTGGCGACCTACGTGAGTAGAACCGGTAAATGAAATCAAATTAACGCGTTTGTCATCGACAAACTTCTTGGCCAATTCATTGCTGTCATCATTGAATAGCATGAAAATGGGAGGAAAACCAGCATCTTTCAGCGCTTCGTTACAGATGTTTTGAACTGCAATAGAGCATAAAGGCACTTTTTGTGAAGGTTTCCAAACTGAAACGTTACCACAAATGGCTGCAACAAACGCATTCCATGACCACACAGCCACTGGAAAGTTAAAGGCAGAAATGATGCCCACAACTCCAAGCGGATGCCATTGATCATACATGCGGTGACCAGGACGCTCTGAATGCATGGTGTTACCATACATCATGCGTGCTTGACCGACTGCAAAGTCAGCCATATCAATCATTTCCTGTACTTCACCGTCGCCTTCAGATTTTATTTTGCCCATCTCAGCAGCAACCAAAGAACCCAAGGCATCTTTGTGTTTACGTAAAGCTTCACCCACCAAACGAACGGCTTCGCCACGTTGTGGGCCAGGTACTTTGCGCCACTCTTTAAACACTTCTTGTGCTTTGGTGATGACGTTTTCATAATCTGCATCAGTGGCAGATACCACTTTACCCAACAACTCACCAGTGGCTGGGTTATAAGATTCAATCAAACCAGCTGAATCGTCTTTTGACCATTCATTGTGGCCTGTGCATGTGCCGTAATTGACGTCTTTCAGTCCAAGTTCTTTTAAGAAATCCATTGTTTATTTACCTC
>JAUIGR010000005.1 GCA_030430025.1 Gammaproteobacteria bacterium | reverse complement strand
ATCAAGGGGTGTGATTGATTCAACTGGGAAGTAATGTCAAAAAAGGATGTTTGTGGTGATTGATCCGGTGATTTTGAGCGCATTTTGTTGATGATTTCGACCAGAAAGTAACAATAATTTTAACATCACCGGTCGAAATATAACAGGTATAACAACAACATTGTATTTAATATCAATCTCTTATTTGTTTTTCAGGACTGACTAATTAAACGAATGTCCTCGAACATAACCCCACACCTAGACTTTATCCGAGGCCTTATTTGGCTACCAAAATATGACAGCAAATACACCCAATAAACTCTATTGGTAGATAACACATCAATTACCTCATTTATCAAATTGAATGAGTTGATCATCCTTTATCGTTAAGGAAATGAGCTGTTTTCACCTTATTGAATCTATGTGTGTATTAGGACCATCGTAAATGAATCTAAAAAGAGCTCATTTATTTGGTCTTTTTTCATACATGTAGTGCAGGGATAAGAAAACAGAACATCTCAACTACACTTTTTGGATCAAAATCATGGCGACTTTTCTATTAATCAAACTCTGCCCGAACCCAAGTGGCTCTCAGCTGTGTCTCAAACCACCTTGTTCTTCGGTATGACTCGTTTTGAGGGTAAAATGTGAATGATAACTAAGGCCTGTTAATGAGGGACCTTAAACTAAATCCAGAACTTGATTAACCTGATCAACTGTAATGATTTTAATCGGCAAAGATTTAACCCATTTGCCGGCATTGGCTTTAGGAACGATAGCGGTTTTGAAACCATGGTTAGCGGCTTCTTTGAGACGATCTTCACCATTATAGACTGGTCGAACCTCACCAGTAAGACCCACTTCTCCAAAAACGATGGTATCTTTGGGTAAATAGCGGTTTTTGAAGCTGGAAAGAATAGCAACAATAATCGCCAGATCAGCTGCTGTTTCAGTGATTTTCATACCACCAACGGCATTTAAAAACACATCATGATCGTGAATGGCCAAATGACACATGCGATGCAAAACAGCCAAAAGCATGGCCAGACGGTTGTGTTCCAAACCAACAGATAAACGCCGGGGGTTGCCAAGAGGGCTCTGGTCGACTAAAGCCTGAATCTCTACCAATAAAGGTCTGGTACCTTCACGAGTAACCATAACCACCGAACCCGGTTTGTTTTCTTCCCTTTCGCTCAAGAATATAGCTGAAGGATTTTCAACTTCTTTGACACCAGTTTCAGTCATGGCGAACACACCAATTTCATTGACCGCACCAAAGCGGTTTTTCAAAGCGCGCAACACCCTATAGCGCGAATTGCCATCACTTTCAAAATACAACACGGTATCCACCATATGCTCTAATATGCGTGGTCCAGCAATGCTGCCGTCTTTAGTGACATGGCCGACCAAAATCACAGTAATCTTATTTTGTTTGGCCATGCGAACCAACTGAGCAGCGGCTTCTTTAACTTGAGATACAGAACCTGGAATCGAAGTCAATTGTTCACTGAACAGGGTTTGTATCGAATCAATGATGACTAAATCGGGTTTTTTTTGTAAACAAGTGCTGATAATGCGTTCAACCGAAGTTTCAGCCATGGCATCCAAATCATCAACATTCAAAGACAAACGACGAGCCCGCATGGCAATTTGTGACAAAGACTCTTCACCAGTAACATACAAAGGTTCAATAGCAGTAGCAATCTGGGCAGAAACTTGCAGTAATAAAGTCGATTTACCGATGCCTGGATCTCCACCCAACAAAATCACTGAACCAGGAACCAAACCGCCACCTAAAACACGGTCCAATTCATTAATATGGGAAGTGGTGCGCAACTGTTTTTCGGCACTGACTTGTCCGAGTTTTTTGATGGAAACTTCACCAGAGTAGTTGGCGTATCGATTGGTTTTACCTGTAACAGTGGTCGCTTGCACCTTAACTTCATCAATGCAATTCCATTCCTTGCAAGCACTACACTGGCCTGACCATTTACTGGTTACATTACCACAGGAATTACAGACAAATTGTGACTTTTCTTTAGCCATTAAACAACTCCATTGCTTGCTTTGAATCAAAAGGCCAATTCAGTTCGATTTCACCATCACTCAATACAGGAATACGGACATGGTATTTTTTAACTAAAATTTCATTTTCCTCGATATCTTGTTCAATGAAGACAATACCAGATTGTTCTAACATTTCTGCCGCATGTTCGCACAGGGGACATTCGATTCTGCTATATAATGTCAGTTTTTTCATGGCGGGTATATTAGCATGGCAGTCAGCGTTTTTGATTTATTTAAAATCGGCATTGGGCCCTCCAGCTCTCACACTGTAGGCCCCATGCGTGCGGCCAATTTGTTCATCGGACAAGTTATCTCTCACAACTTAGCCGAAAAAACTCACGCGATATTGACTGAGCTGTACGGTTCACTCAGCCACACTGGCAGAGGCCATGGTACTGACAAAGCAATTATATTGGGCTTACTCGGTCACATGCCAGATGAAATTAACCCAGATGATATTCCAGGATTATTAGAACAAGTCAGAGAGTCGGAAAGCATTCAGGCCGACAGTCAATTAACACTGCAGTTCAAAGAAAAAAAACACTTGAAATTCCATAAAAGGAAAACCCTGCCCTTACACTCCAACGGCATGCAGTTCACCGCCTTGGACAAAGACGGCAATGAACTTTTACGCAAAGCTTATTACTCTGTTGGTGGTGGTTTCATCATGTCACATTCTCACCTCGCTAAAAAACACATCATGGAGGATGATTCAGACATTCCCTACCCTTTCACCACTGCTGCTGAATTAGAGAACCAATGTAAAGAACATAGTTTGACCATAGCACAATTGATGTTTGCCAACGAACAAACATGGCGAAATGATGAGCAAATCAAACAGGGCTTAGACCAAATATGGCTAGCCATGGTTTCTTGTGTACAACGTGGCTTGACCACTGATGGTGTTTTACCTGGTGGACTGAAAGTCATACGACGCGCTCCTAAACTACACGAACAACTAAAAAACAACCCCAAAACTTCATTAACTGACCCCTTGACCATTCTCGATTGGGTCAATATGTTTGCTTTGGCCGTATCTGAAGAAAATGCTGCCGGTGGACGTGTGGTCACAGCACCCACTAATGGTGCAGCCGGTATCATCCCAGCAGTTTTACATTACTACCATCACTTTGTTTCCGATGCCACCGAACAAGGTATCCATGATTTTTTGTTAACCGCCGCAGCGATAGGCATCCTATACAAAACCAAAGCTTCTATTTCCGGTGCTGAGGTAGGTTGTCAGGGAGAAGTTGGGGTAGCCAGTTCAATGGCCGCAGCTGGTTTAGCAGCTGCCTGTCAATTAACAATCGAAGAAATACATAATGCTGCAGAAATTGCCATGGAACACAATTTGGGACTGACTTGCGACCCAATCGGTGGCCTTGTTCAAATCCCCTGTATCGAACGTAATGCCATGGGTGCAGTTAAAGCGATCAACGCTTTTCGTATGGCTGACAGAAATGACGGTTGTCACTGGGTTACACTGGACAAAGTCATCCAAACCATGAAGGCCACGGGCGATGACATGAAAGAAATTTATAAAGAAACCTCGCGCGGTGGTTTAGCAGTCAACATCATTGAATGCTAAAATGTTGCTTTCGTTATTTCGGGTCTATAGTGATAGAGTTGAGAAAATTCTTCTCATCTCATTCTAATCGACCACTTTTCCTCTATTCACAATATTATTAGGATCAAAAACTCTTTTTATTTGCTGTATTAATTGGATCTCGGTTTCTGAACGGGTATACCCTAAGAAAGGTTTTTTAAGCAAACCTACTCCATGTTCGGCAGAAATGCTACCACCAAATTTTTGTATCAGACCATAGACATGAGCATTAACCTGCTCACAGCGTGCCTTAAAAACCGTGGTACTCATATTTTGTGGCTTAAGGATATTGAGGTGTAAATTACCATCACCGATATGACCAAACCAAATGGTTTCGAAATCTGGGTATTCTATTGATAACACTTCTTCCAATTGATTCATGAATTTAGGAACCTGCGAGATTTTTACCGAGATATCATTCTTATAAGGCGTATGATGCGCAATAGACTCTGAAATACCTTCCCTATACTGCCACAACTGTTCTGCCTGATCTAAACTTTGAGCAATGATACCATCGGTCACATGCATCGCTTCCATACCCCGTTCAAAGACTTGCATCGCTGCCATCTCATTTTCATCGAATTCGAGTAGAACATAAAAAGGATGGATATCTTCAAATGGATTAGAAAAGTTTCGATGTGCCATCACCTTTTGTAAAGAACGATCTGAGAAAAACTCAAATGATGATAAATTCAATGTTGTCCGGGCATCAGCAAACACCGCCATCACTGCCTCTAAGGATGACAGGGCCAAAAGCATGACAGACTGATTGGGTGCTTGATTAATCAGTTTGATTTCTGCCTCAGTTATGATGCCTAATATCCCTTCAGAACCAATCATCAGATGCCTCAAGTCGAGACCCGATGCATTTTTAACCAAACCTTTATTCAATTCAATAACATCACCACGACCAGTCACCACAGTCAAGCCCAAAATATAATCCCTAGTTAAACCATAGCGCAAAACACGGATTCCACCAGCATTGGTAGCAATGTTACCGCCGATATGGCTTGAGCCAGAAGAGGCAAAATCTACTGGATAAAACAAACCTTGTTCTTTGGCAAAGTGTTGCAGCTGTTCGGTAATCACACCAGCACCCACTTTCACCGTTTGATCAATGTCATTGAAGTCACTGATTTGATTCAAGCGCACCAATGATATAACCCATTCACCCATGGTCGCTACTGCACCACCTGAATAACCAGTGCGCCCGCCAGACGGCACTACCACAGCATCCAATTCATTAGCCAATTGGACAATGGCTTGTATTTCTTCGGTATTGTTTGGAAAAAACACAACAGTGGCATTGGGTTGATGGAACCTGGTCCAATCCTGACCAAACGATTTCAAATCATTAGACTCCATTGAGAAATCAATACTAGGCAATCGATTTTGTAATAAAGATTCCAGGGTTTGCTCTGTCATATCTGTTAGAATTCTGAAAGTTCCAAGATTTTTAAAAACACGCAAGAATATGTCCAAACTGTCACTAAGTAAAGAAAAAATCAAAGTGGTTTTATTAGAAGGCGTTCATCCCGATGCCGAAGCCATGTTCCGCCAAGATGGATACAACAACATCACAGTTTTGAAATCAACACCAGACGATAATGAATTGAAAAAATTATTGAGCGATACTCATATCCTTGGCATACGCTCAAGAACACAATTAAAAGGTGATATCTTAGATAGCTGTAACAAATTAATGGCTATTGGTACTTTCTGTATTGGCACTAACCAGATTGACTTAGATGTTTGCAACCAACGAGGCATTCCCGTTTTTAATGCACCATATTCAAATACACGCAGCGTTGCGGAACTGGTGCTGGGAGAAATTATTTTGCTTTTGCGTGGCATCCCAGAAAGAAATGCCAAAGCTCATAATGGCCAATGGCTTAAATCTGCAGTCAACGCCAATGAAGCACGGGGCAAAACACTTGGTATCGTTGGTTTTGGTCATATTGGATCTCAGCTGGGTATTCTGGCAGAGGCTATTGGTATGCGGGTCAAATATTACGATATTGAAAACAAATTACCTTTGGGTAACTGCCAGGCTGTTCCATCTCTCGAAGCATTATTACCCCAGATCGATGTATTAAGTCTCCATGTACCTGCTACAGAATTAACAGCAAACATGATTACCGCTAAAGAGCTCTCATTACTGCCTCAAGGGGCTTTCATCATTAACGCTGCCAGAGGAAACATCATTGATATTGATGATTTAACCGTATTTTTGGCTAATGGACGTCTCAATGGCGCGGCTATTGATGTTTTCCCTGAAGAACCAGCCAGTAACAATGACACATTTGAATCTTCGCTGCGCCAATTTGACAATGTTATTTTGACACCTCATATAGGTGGTAGCACCCAAGAAGCACAATTGAACATAGCTAATGAAGTTGCTGACAAGCTTATTAAGTACTCGAACAATGGCACCACAGCATCAGCAGTCAACTTTCCTGAGGTTTCACTACCACATTTGCATGAAGATTTAACACGTGTAATGCATATACATATCAATCAACCTGGTATGCTGGAAAAGATTAACCGTACTTTTACAAGCCAAAATATCAACATTGCCGCCATGTATTTACAAACTAAAGATAATGTCGGTTATGTGATTATGGATGTTCAGAGCGAGTCATCAGATCTTATTACCGAGCAATTAAAAAAAATAGATGGCACCATCAAAGTTCGGGTATTACACTGAATGATAGCAGCATCTGTTACTATGATTCAATCATTAATCAACAAGCCTATATCGTTTTTGTGAGCGTAAAATGAAAATAAAAACACTGATCTCTATCATCTTATTATTAACTTTAGTCAATGGACAAGCCAAGGTTAGTAAGAAAGAAACCAAAAAATTTCATACTTTACTGTCAGACATCTGGAATAGCCAGTTGGAGTTAACTCCCGAATCTGCTGCTTACTTTGGGAACGTCAAGTACAACGACCAACTCAACGAGGTGTCTGCTGATTGGTACAGCAAACAAAATGAAATATTTGAACAAGCTTTAAAAGAACTCGATGACATCAAAACAGAGAAATTGTCTGAAGATGACAAAATCAACTGGCAGATGCAGAAAACAGCTTTAATAAACAACCTTGCTGATAACCACTTCTACGAATATCAAATGCCTATCACTGCTGAGGGCTCTTTCCATGTCAACCTGGCATCAATGCACCGATACAGTCAATTCAGAAACATCACTGACTTTAAAAATTACTTGAAGAAAATGCAACAAGTACCAAGGGTAATACGACAACACATGGATAACATGAAGGCTGGGATCAAACGTGGCTTTACACAACCACAAGTGATCATTCAGCATTACCCTGAATTTATTGAAAAGTATATCAAGTCTGATGGCACAGAATCGACCTTTTATGAACCCTTCAAAATAAAACCCCAGCACATAGACCAAAACACTTTTGACCAGTTTCAACAACAGGCTCAGGACATTATTGAAAATCAAATCAATCCGGCATATCAGTCGTTCAAATCTTTTATGGAGAATGACTACCTACCAAATGCCCGTAAAACCATTGGGGCAAAAAACTTACCTGATGGGGTGGCTTATTATCAACAACAAATTAAGGAATACACCACTCTCGACTGGACCCCTGAAAAAATCCACCAAATTGGCTGGCAGGAAGTAAAGCGCATCCGAACAGAAATGGAGCAAATCATCAAAGACTTGGCTTTTGAAGGCAGCTTTGCCGATTTCATTGAATTTCTACGAACGGATGAACAATTTTATGCAAAAACCCCCGAAGCACTACTCAAAGAAGCCAGTTATATCGCTAAAAAAATGGATGGTAAACTACCTGCGTTATTCACTCGTCTACCTCGTCAGCCTTATACCGTCAATCCAGTTCCCGAAGGCATCGCACCCAATTACACCACCGGACGTTACGTCTCTGCACCTCTCGATTCAACAAGACCAGGTCAATATTGGGTTAACACTTATGCCCTCGAAAAACGGCCATTGTACAATTTAGAAGCGCTCACCTTCCATGAAGCAGTTCCAGGTCATCACTTGCAAAATGCCCTCAGCGCAGAATTGAATAATTTACCTAATTTCAGACGATATAGCTACATTTCAGCTTTTGGTGAAGGTTGGGGACTATATTGTGAGAAGTTGGCTAAAGAAGTCGGTTTTTATCAAGATCCTTATTCAGATTTTGGTCGATTAACCTATGAAATGTGGCGTGCCATGCGTTTAGTAGTAGATACTGGCATGCATGCCATGGACATGAGTCGGGAAGAAGCGATCAAATTGATGGAGGAAAACACTGCTTTATCGAAACACAATGTCCGCACCGAAATTGATCGTTACATCGCCTGGCCAGGACAAGCCCTCTCATACAAACTAGGAGAAATCAAAATTTGGGAGCTCAGGGAAAAAGCCGAACAGGCTTTAGGAAATTCGTTCGACATTCGGACGTTTCACGACACCGTCCTCGCTAAAGGCTCAGTACCATTGTCTGTACTGGAACGAATGATTGATGATTACATCAAAAAACAAAAAGAAAGTCTGAAACCATAGCGTCTGAAAACACTTGTACCTTTTTTGATCTTATATCACGACATAAGCATTTCTTTGCGTATGGTGCTCCAGACCTGATACTTCTTCTGCTCTGCCGCCGTTGATAGCAACATCAAAAAAACTTTTTATAGTGGCGTTGGTTTCTGCGTAGAACAAACCATGCTTTCGCTCAACACCAGGAGCATCTGTAACATCGAGATATATGGCGTTCTGGGCATTAAGATTTTGGGCTGTTCGACCCAGTCGACTCCGCTGAAAATTAGCATCAGACCATTTCAGAACCCAATCATTTTCATTGATCGTAATGTAATTGCGTTTGCCAATATGGACATCATCTATCCAATCAGCATGACCTTTGTTATCAACATCAGCTTGACATAAGATGATATTTTCAAAAACATTGGATTCTCGCTCAAAAACAGCATCCTGAACATAGTTTTTAAACAAGAAACAACCTAAGCTGTATGCCATCAAAGAAAATTTAACGCGACAACCCTGCTGTGCCTGACGATCAAAATCACCACACAGATAACCTCCCAACTTCATTAAAGAAGCATCGAGTGCAGCAACTGATGCTTGGGCCACGCGCTTGGCTTGCCTATATTCATAAACCGCGAAACCACCGGTATTTGACGGCCATGAAAACAAAACCACTTCAACACCATATCGTTGCTCAATTTGCTGTGCTTTTTCGAGACTCTTCTTAAAATCCTGATTGTAACCATGGATAAAAAACAAACAGTTCTTACATTGAGCCTGAAGTCGATTTCGTAATTGACAAAAAACAGATTTTGACGGTAGATTATTGACAGTCAGCCGCTTTGGCTCGGGTACTAACTCAACCTGCCACTGATCATTGTTTTTGGAAGCCCAAGCCAACCGCACTTCACCAGGGCCTTTAGTATTGACTTGCTCACCAAAAGCCCGATCATTACCGACCAGGCCTTCAAAGTGTTGCTTTTGAATATTGCGATTAGTGATAACCAGCATACTTAGGCCACCTTTTTGATCACACCTACGACAAACAATAGAATGACAGCACCAATGGTCGCATTAATAATCGCAGCAACGATACCAGAACCAATCACTACACCCAACTTGCCCATCACATAGTTACCAATAAAAGCACCAATAATACCGATAACAATATTGACGCTTATAGCAAAACTCTTACCCTTCAGCAACATGCCAGCTAACCAACCAGCCACGGCACCAACAATCAATAAAACGATTAAAGACTCTATAGACATCAAAAG
This sequence comes from Gammaproteobacteria bacterium, assembly GCA_030430025.1. Lineage (GTDB taxonomy): Bacteria > Pseudomonadota > Gammaproteobacteria > Xanthomonadales > Marinicellaceae > Marinicella. Next base: position 95,012 of record JAUIGR010000005.1, on the reverse strand, counting down.
GCCCCTTCTTCAAATCGTTGATTATAACCTAACAGATTCTTAAACAGATTGTTAGAGACTATAAAAAAGCCCAACAAATGTTGAGCTTTTCATGATTGATGGTGATCAAGTTTCCACCTATAACTTAAAATCTATTAGTTAATCAAATCCATTTCTTTTATCAAATGTTCAGCCTGATACAGGTATTTCATTACCCATAAAATATAACGGATATCAACATGAATAGAGCGATTAAATTCAGCATCATAATCCCAGTTACCTATAATACTTTCACTGACGCCATCGAAAACCAATCCTACCAATTCTGCTTTACTATTCAAGGTGGCAGACCCTGAATTACCACCAGTAATATCCAAATTACCCAAAAAATTAACGGGTACGGACTGGATTTCTTCGGCTACATAATCACCATAGGTTTGATTCTCAATCAAGTCTAATAACGATTGAGGAGCATTGAACGGCCAGACACCCGTGTATTTTTCTAAAACACCTTGCAAAGTAGTGAATGGTTGGGCAATCAGACCATCTTTGGGTTGATAACCAGTGACATGGCCATAGGTTAACCGCAAAGTGCCGTTGGCATCTGCATAAATGGCTTGACCCTGACTCTCATTATAGGCAATGATGGCTTTCATATAGACTGGTCTAGCAACACTTAACAAACCCGTTCTTTCTTTTTCCTGATTTTCTAATTTAATGCGATCAGCAAAAGACTGAACAGCAAATTGAATAAAAGGATCTTTGCTTGATTCAAAATCACTGAGTGTTTTTCCTATCCATCCTAACCGTATGTCTTCATCATGAAGCTTGGTTTTTTCATACATTTTTTGCAATTTTTTACTGAGATCTTTTGCTGAGTAAACCTTTTCGATACCAAAAAAGCCATCTATAGATGGAAGCCTTTGGGCCTCTGGTAGCTCAGCATATCGTTCGAGCAAAACCATCAGTATGGCCTGATCAACATGTGAGTCATATTCTCCGGAAATGCGCAACATACGTTGTTTGATATCTCTAAGATCACGTTCTTGAAAACCCATTTCGCGCTGCTCATCTGGTTTAGTGCTTTCTACAGCCAATCTATGTAACTCTATGGCTGAGTCGATCATAGAGGAAAATGTCATATAACGAAGTAAAATGTCTCTGACATCCATAGTTTGATGCTGTTTAATCAGTTGATCCAAGTGATCAATAGAAGCCCCAAATTCAGAATGACGCTTTGGGTCAGCGGCCACCCATTCCCTCAGGTTTCGATCCAGCGCATCCTTACGTTGTTGGGTAGTGCCTTTTTGGTAACTATCAACCATTAATTTGCGATTTTTTTCATAATTTAACAGTCCAGCCAATAGACTTTGGTATTTTACTCTGGCTTCGCTATCGGGAGCAGAGTTAGCCTCAATCACTGAAACCAATGACCCCATCAAATCGATAGTCAGCGGATAGATGTGATTAAAAGTGTGTTTGATTTCAGATGCCGTACGGTAACGATTGGTGAGACCTGGATAACCCATTAACATAATGTAATCATTTTCTTTGACGCCATTAGGGTTGGTTTTTAGATGATGACTCGGTTGATACGGTTGGTTATCCTCATGGTAATCAGCTGGTTTTCCATCAGGACCCACATAAGCACGATAAAAAGCATAGTCACCGGTGTGCCTGGGCCACATCCAGTTATCGATATCTCCACCATATTTACCTACTGACTTGCTTGGCACATGGACCAACCTAACATCTCTGATATGCAGTTGTTTAAATAGAAAATAACTTAATCCACCATGAAATTTAACCACCGAACAGCGGAAACTTTCATTTGACTCACAGTTTTGTATTAAGTTCTTAGTGTTACTTTCAATCTGTTCATAACGGGCTTGACCATCCATCTCTGAACTCAAATTTGTGAGCACTTGATCAGTCACATCGATAACGGATTCAGTAACCAAAATCTTACTACCTGGAGCGGCAGGCAACTCCTCTGAATGATTTTTAGCCACAAACCCTTGCTCCAAGAGGTTATTATCAGTGGTTGAGTTATGTTGAATAGAGCGCACCACACAGTGGTGGTTGGTAATCACCAAGCCCTGGTCAGAAACAAAAGAAGCACTACAACCTCCAAGACTGACGATAGCCCCCATAGGAAAATCTGTCAGGTTAGTCAAAGCATCGGGATTAAGTTCTAAGCCAGCTTCTGACAATTGTGACTTAATTTGAGGCAATTGTCCCGGCTGCCACATTCCTTCATTAGCAACAGTGCAGAATGGCAATACTAAAAAGAAAATAAGAATCGGGTAAGTAAAATATTTTTTCATTGTTTATCAAATTAAATGGGTGAACACCGGATTATAACGTTATCCATAGGCTATGGGTTCAATCATTTTAACGGTTATAAAGATATGAGATAATCTGCATTTCCTGACAAAAGTTATTTGACCGGATCCGGCAGCTATCTGTAAAAACACTATCAGAAACAGTTTATGAAATTTTCAAAGTTCAATCCAAACGACATAGACAAAATCAGTCAACTATTTTTTAAAACCTTTACTGATTCTGAAGGAGAAACTGAGGGAATACTGATTGGCAATTTGACTCGAAATTTAATGACCAATACTGAGGACGAAGACCTTCATGGGTTTGTCGCTAGTGATGGTGAACGAATCACCGGTAGTATCTTTTTTACGAGAATGAATTTTCAAAATGCTATGAATGTTTTCCTTCTGTCACCTGTTGCAATTTTAACTGATTTTCAAAAAAAGGGTATTGGTAAAAAGTTGATTAACTATGGTATTGATTCTTTGAAGGAAGATGAAGTGTCACTTATTGTTACTTACGGTGACCCTGCTTATTATTCAAAAGTTGGATTCAAACAGATTACCGAACAAACAATAAAACCTCCATTTAAACTATCTCAACCAGAGGGATGGCTAGGTCTCTCATTGACTGGTCAAGAAATCGAACCAATCACCAATAACCCGTCTTGTGTTAAAGCATTTGACAACCCTGAACTTTGGTAGAAAATTTTTGTCTTTAAATTGAAATCAGCAAACTCCATAGTTGTGGTTGCTATAGTCCTCTTTTCTTCAGGATGGTCAGTCCATTTTTGAAAGTCTCCATTGGAGTTCTGCCATAGCAGACCTTGCCTTGATATGTACGTTGATTATTTTAGAACTATGATTGTTCATAAGGGTTACCTTTCTGTTTAGATTAAAAATTCGTATTGTTAATAAACCGGTAACCCTGACTTTTCAAAGCAAGGTGTTAGATTTAGTCGGGACTGATGTAACACTATCAGATCGAATTGCGCTTTTTTACTCCTCAACGAGTGCAATCAGAATTGGTCAATCAAACTGTTAAAAGTAGCACTGGGACGCATTGCTTTGACGGCCTTGGCGTTATTGGGCTGGAAATAACCTCCAATGTCTTGAGCTGAACCTTGAGCATCAATGATGTCTTGTTCAATAATAGCAGCCTGTGTTGACAAAGCTTGTGCCAATGGTGCAAAAATCGCTTTTAAATCGGCATCATCATTTTGTGTTGCCAGAGCTTCAGCCCAATACTTGGCCAAATAAAAATGACTGGAGCGGTTATCTGGTTTATTGACTTGACGTGAAGGCGCTTTATTTTCACTCAAGTATAGGCCATTGGCTTGATCTAATGCTGCAGCTAATACCTTCGCTTTGCTGTTACCCGTTTTGTCAGACAGGTCTTCGAGAGAAACAGCCAATGCCAAAAACTCACCTAAAGAATCCCAGCGTAAGTGACCTTCTTCAACAAACTGTTCAACATGCTTGGGGGCAGAACCACCAGCACCAGTTTCGAACAAACCACCACCTGACAACAAAGGCACAATCGATAACATCTTAGCTGACGTCCCTAATTCCAAAATTGGGAACAAGTCAGTCAAGTAATCACGTAACACATTGCCAGTCACCGAAATGGTATCCAAACCTTGAGTGACACGCTCACAGGTATAACGCATTGCTGCACATGGGTTCATTACTTTGATTTCCAAACCATCGGTGTCGTGGTCTTGTAAATACACGTTCACTTTTTCAATCAGGTTGCGATCATGCGCACGATTCTCATCTAACCAGAAAATGGCTGCAGACCCCGTGTTTCTGGCTCGTACCACAGCCAGTTTAACCCAATCTCTAATCGGCAAATCCTTGGTTTGGCAAGCACGCCAAATATCACCCTGCTCGACATCATGTTGCATCAAAACTTTTCCTGCAGCATCAACCACACGGATCACACCATCACTCGGCACTTCAATGGTCTTATCATGAGAACCATACTCTTCAGCTTTTTGCGCCATCAGACCCACATTACAAACATTACCCATAGTTGGCACATCAAAGGCACCGTTCTGTTGGCAATATTCGATAATTTCCTGATAGATACCCGCATAAGAACGATCAGGGATGATCATTTTACTGTCTTGTAACTGACCTTCTGGGTTCCACATTTTGCCAGAAGTTTTGATTGCGGCTGGCATAGATGCATCGATGATGACATTGTTAGGCACATGTAAGTTAGTGATGCCTTTGTCTGAGTCAACCATTGCTAAAGCGGGTTGTTTCTGATAACAACTCAAAATATCAGCTTCGATTTGTGCTTTCTTCTCAGCAGGCAAGTCGACAATCTTGTCATATACATGACTGATGCCATTGTTAGGCTCAACACCGAGCTCAGCGAATAATTCGCCGTACTTTTCGAAGACATCTTGATAGTATACTTCAACAGCATGACCAAACATGATTGGATCTGAGACTTTCATCATGGTCGCTTTCAAGTGTAAAGACAACAACAAACCCTGATTCTTGCACTCAGCGATTTCTTTGGCCAAAAAGGCACGCAAGGCATTTTTGCTGATACATGAAGAATCCATTACTTCACCAGCTTGCATAGCAATACCTGATTTGACCACAGTGACATGGCCAGTTGTGTCAACATGTTCAATTTGCACATTAATAGCTTCTTTGATCACCACTGATTGCTCTGAACCATAAAAGTCACCACTTGTCATGTGAGCAACATGAGTTTTTGAATCTTTATCCCAGGCACCCAGACGATGTGGGTTATTTTGAGCATATTGCTTGACCGCAGCAGCAACACGACGATCTGAATTGCCTTCTCGCAATACAGGATTCACTGCCGAACCCAATACTTTACTATAAGCGGTTTGAATGGCACGCTCATCATCATTTTGAGGCTCTTCTGGATAGTTCGGCAGATCGTAGCCATGAGCCTGCAGTTCTTTGATGGCTGTATTCAACTGAGGAATGGAGGCTGAAATGTTAGGTAATTTGATGATGTTCGCCTCAGGGGTTTTAACCAAAATTCCTAGCTGACTCAAAGCATCTTCTTTTCGCTGCTCTGAACTCATACGCTCAGGAAACTGAGCCAATATCCGACTGGCCAAAGATATATCCTTGGTACCGACATGGACATCGGCCTTAGCGGTAAAGGCCTTGACAATAGGCAAGAATGAATAGGTCGCCAAAGCTGGGGCTTCATCGGTGATGGTGTAAATGATAGTCGGTTTGCTCATGTCTGCTCCTACAATTTGATTCCCAGTTACTGAAAGTAACTGAGCTTTTGAGTATTCACTTGATAACGTGGCTCTATAGAATCAATGTACGACCCTTTAACACACAAAAAAACAAGTCAAATTCTCACCAAAAACTCAGCCGCGAATTATAACAGAGACTGATGGATGAATTCTTTGAAATATTTTCTTCTTGACCACATAGAACACCTCTGTTTGAGTTAACAATAACTTTTTCAGATTATGTCCGTAGTATCGAGGTAAACCCCCTAAATCACTCACATTCAGTGCATATTTTGGATTTAAAAAAACTGTTAAGGTCTAAGAATTATAGGCACTTTTTATAGTACAAATAGTAACTTAACCATAAAAGCTAAAACGATGGGTTCATGTATAGATTATACAGATGAATTTATACACAATAGAGTTAATCAAGTAGTCAATCACGGCCACTCAATGCAACACAACATAAGTAAAAAATTAATTGCAATTAGCATCAGCAATGAAGTCAAATGGACTAGCTAGCTAGTTAATTGTTGTGTTTTAATTAAGTGTCACACTGGCCTCAAGAAGGCTGTAATATAGAGAAACCAGTATGACACCCTTAGACTTTTTTGAAAATCAATCTATATAGTAGTTAATCCCAACAGTTGGCTGGCTGGTTGTCAATATCAACCCAAACACGTCTCTTTGAGTCGTTATAGTTATCACCTACATTACCATAAGCAGTGAAACCCCAGCCCCAGCCATCATGAAACTCCGCAACTCGCCATTTACCACCAAAACTGTCTTTACAAAACTGATCCGCTTCAGCTAGCGTATTAAAGCTGCTGCCTTTAACTGGAACCGTAGTCGCAACTACACCTCCTGACCAAACATTCGTGCTTCCTGTTTGTAAACCCTCCGGCTTTTCTAAACCAGTATCTAGAAAACACAACAAAGGCAACTCTGCCTCACATGAAGTATCCCCTTGATAAGCATTACATTGATGAGGGGGATTAACACCTGGTGTAAAGCCACAGCCAACACTGACAACACCAGAAACATCATCTACACCGTATTTGGTCCATGTCATTCCTGTTTCTGCATGTGAGCTTGTTACTCCACATAAGCCCATAATCGCTGTTGTTATATAAAGCCTTTTTAAGTTCATATTTTTCTCCTTATTTTGATTTAAAGTTAAATACTCACACCATTGAAAACAGATGTAAGCGACAAGTTTGTCTCAGAAAGACAAACTAATGACTGCCCAATATCGATTGTATTGAACCATGCCTTGTATTAAATCAATGTGATTTCAAAGTTATGAAACTATAAAAAGTGGCTTAAATCAGACCGATTTTTTAGCTGCTTTTTCATAATGCACCATATGGGTTTATTGAGTCCTATTTTTCACTGTTTCCTTATTCATTCCTTCCCAGGATTTTTCTGTCCGGCACTATTGGTTATAGTCTTTGTTCGAGTACTTTTTCTTTGACTCAATCGTTGTATTTTATTGCTCAGTTCCGTCACTTTTTCCAGCACCTCTGTATTGATGCTGAGTTTTTTATTCATAGTCATGATCACTGGAATAAAAGAGGTTTCCATAGTTTCTGATAATGAAGCCAAAGCCTGATCTAAACCAGGTAGGGGTTCATTAGTAACATTAACTTCCAAATTCAGTTTTGATATCGCTTGCGATAAATCACTGGTCAGTTTTGATAGTTGATCCTCACTTTTTTCAGTGGCTTGTTTCCGTCCAGAATTGAACATTTCAGCCCAATGGCTCATTGACGATTGTAAACCAGCTATCTGACTGGCAATTTTAGTGGCACCATCGGCATCATCACCAGCCACTGCATTACGAACTCTGAATTCATTTTTAATTTGTTCCCAACGAAGCTGTTCTTCTTTTGTCAACCTCCCTCGCAGCTCTTTCAATTTCAACAAATTCTCCTCGGCTCCCGTGGTCAAGAGCTGAGCTTCTCCAACATAATGATCTTCGATTAATTGCTCCAACTCCTGGCCATCCATCACTGCCACCACTTTTTCAGCCAATTTATTCATGTTTCGATAACTACCCTGAAGTTTAAATGGTGGCTCTTGGCGATACTTGTCATCCATAGCAGCGGATCGAATGTATTCCTGATTCACTTTCAAGATCACATCCTGAATTTGAAATAATGATTTCAACACAGTGGTGGTTTCATTGATTTCACTTGAAGCATAACTGTGACTTAGATCAGCAGTGGCCACTTCCTTGCCTCTGGCCATATCCATCAATAAATATAAGTCATTCAGATCTCTAAGCGCTAAAGGTGACAAAACTTGATTGGAAGTCAAAGCATTTTCAATATAACTCATGCCAAAAATGTCATCTTGCCCACTGAGTACATCACCCAAATTATAAACATCAGCGCGATTGGCTAACATGTCTGGAATTTTGAATACCTCACCTGATTCTGTATAAGGATTACCTGCCATAATCACACAGAATTTTTTTCCCCTTAAATCATAAGTTTTACTTTCACCTTTGAACACACCATCAATTTTTCTGGTGCCATCACATAAAGAAATGAATTTTTGAAGAAACTCAGGGTGTGTATGTTGTATATCATCCAGATACAACATGACATTATTGCTCATCTCTAAAGCCAGATTAAGTTTTTCTAGCTCCTGACGGGCTGTGGCATTGGGTGCATTACCCGGATCGAGTGATTTCACATCATGTCCTAACGAAGGACAATTAATTTTCATGAAATTTAAACCCAATCGATTGGCAATATATTCCATCAAAGTTGTTTTGCCATAACCTGGAGGTGAAATTAACAACAACAGACCCATTAAATCACTGCGTTTTTGCTGACCCAGAGCACCCATCTGTTTGGCTAAGTTATCACCAATGATCGGCAGGTATGAATCGTTGATTAATCGGTTTCGAACAAAAGATGATAATGGTCTGGCTTTGAATGTATCCAGTGCCATATGGCTGCGTTGATCTTTCATCAGTTGCTGCTTGAGTGAGCGGTATTGATGATAAGCCGGTCTCACCACCAAATCAAAATGGCGCAACCGCTCCATAAACTCATCCAACTCAAAAATCATTTGACGGTCAAAAATATTTCTGTGATCACCAAGTAAATCATTAACTTCACATTTCATTGAAACAGCCTTAGGATCAAAATGTACTTCGTCAATCAACTCATAAACTACTGCTTCTTCTACATAGCGCAGCAGCGAACTATTTGCCTTTGAAGAATGATTGACCAAACCTTGATACCAATACCGAAGATACTGCCATCTTCTGTTGATGTCTTTTGTTCCTTGCAATGACAGTTTGAAAGTTTTGTACTCACCTATCGACTCTAAATGTGTTTTCAGTGTTTTGATCAATGTCACTGCATGCTCAGACACTTGAAAACGAGTTGAATGATCAAGTTGAGTCAAGTAAGTAAACAAGAATCGAGCAGCTTGTTCACAGGCTACTGCTTCGAAATTCATACCTGACTCCTGGTTGTTCTCATCAATCGCTTGCTGAAAAACTCCAAACAAATCTTCTATCATCAAACGACTACCAAGAGTCGTTGCAATTTTTTCGGCTGTTCTGACTTGATCAATCCATTGTTGCTTCACTTTTTGGTCGCTTTGACTTAACCAAAACCACATGCCAATGGCTCTTGCAGTGGGCCTGTAAACCAACATCGGTGCCTGATAATAACTACTTAACAGCTGTTTGATGATTTTTTTGGCATCATGATCATGTACCCCTTTTTCATAACCCTCCTGATATCTGGGTCCAGCATGAGCAATGACAACCGATGCCAGTTGCTCATCAGTCATCTGATATAAATCTGCCAAGGTATGTGAAAAAAAACCCTCCATTGCCTGATAAAATATCTCATAGGCTAGATACTCAGCTCGGTACACCTGGGCATTTTCCGATGGCATTGTCTGCTGCCAATAAGGCTGAAAAGACAATAGTTGTTCATCAATGACCGGTTCATAATAATCAGTCCCTGACAAATGGTAAACCAGCACATCATCTTTAGGCAATATGGTTAAATCCATCGGCTGGGTATTGACACTGAACCGATGTTTACCTAACTTAATGGTCTGACCTCCATCCTCAAAAATATCTTTTTTATCGCGTAAACTTCTGATAGCCTGGTCTTTAATGGCCTTCAAACGAGCTTCAATATCATCAGCTTTGACACTGTCATCAAGATCTCGCAGTTGAATAACCAGTTCACTGACTTTATGAACCATTGGATCTGACGAATAATAAGTATTCAATTGGTCATTGTCTGTGAACTTTAACGAGCGTCTTTCGATACTTTGCAAAACACGATTGGCTGCTGACTGTGTTTGCTCAGCTTGACGTTGCCTCTGGTCAATCAGCTGCTGTTTTCGGCTTTCAAATGTTTCATACAATTCTTCTCTTTTATTGAGAATTTCATCTAAGAATGATTCATTATCACTGAACTGACTTTCAACTTCTTCCAGCTGGATCATTAATCTGGCTAATTGTTCATCACAAGCATCGGGAGTATCTGCCAAGGCTACACCACTGGTAATACTTTGTGACAACACAGCCAATTGAGCAGAAAATTCCGCCACGGATTCTGTTGCCGAGAATTCTTTGATGGTTAGTTTGGCATGAGCCTTGGTCTGATTGATTCGACTGTAGACCTTAGACACTGATTCAAGGATTGCAGTTTTTTGTAAAGTATCATCAATATCAAGCCCATTAATCACCTCTGAAAGTGCATCAAGCCCAAGACTCATAGACTCCAACTCTTCCAGTAAAGGTTTGAGGTCTTTAGCGGTTTTGAGCAATCCAATCTTGTCATGAACAGCCTCTACTGTCTTGTCGTAATGCTTCATGGCTTGCTGATTGGACAAAAATCTGACAGTTTTTTGTCCCAATGCATCCATTTCATTGCTTACTTGATTACTCAGGGCATCTATCTCATTCAGATCAATATAGCGATACTCTCGCAAAGAAAGAAGATGACCTTGCTGTTTTTTTAATTGCAACAACCCGTCAACAAAAGGCTCTGGTGTATCCCAATTTGAGACTTGAATATTTCTTAATAGCTGTTTTAATTCTTGTTGAGCAGCAACCAATGCTTTGGCAGAAGCCTGATTAATGGACTTAACTTTCTCAAACTCATCCAAAACCAGTTCAGCTGTATCTCCAATCGTTTTTAGTTGATTCGAAAAATCACCCAACGATTTACTGTCCAACCAATAGTAACCATCCAAAACCCTTTGAACATTTTTGATCAACTCCTCGTATACCAATACACTTGGTTGCTGCTCACTGATCAACTTAGAGAGACTATAAAGTTCAGAAATACCCTGAACCAATTCGGCATTTCCAATAGTAGCCAACTCTGACTGTTCTTCAGGTTGAGTTCCGGCATACTCTTCACTGGCAAAAGGGGTTTGCCAAATTTGCATCGGGTGAATACGAGAAGGTTCCTTGGATTCTGATCTGAAGATGATCATTTTTCCATCATCAAATATTGAGTATCCATGTCCAAATATGGGGTTTTGAAGCGATTTGGTAATCACGTTGTATGAATATAAGGCAAACCGACCTTCTACGTGTTCATAAAACACATACAAGACATCTTCACCATTAGGTGCATTCCAACGACGCTTAAAAAGCAAACCATCACTGCTTTCAGCAAATACCTTGTATTCACCCGTTTGTAGGTAATATCCTCCAGGAAAGATGATGCCATGATCATTAGGTAGCTGTACACAAGCATGAGCCAAAGCATCTACTCTAACAACATCATGATTACGTGTATTAAAGATAAAATGTCGCCACTGTGTTTCTTTATAAGGTAGAATTTTCAATAAAATGAGGCTGTTTAATTTGGCATAGTAAATATCAGCATCTTCTAACGACTGGTTGGTTTCTTCAACAGCCTCTTGATATATGCCTTCACCATCTTCAGTGTTGTCTTCCACTTTGATGGTTAAATCACCACCCACAGTTTCAACAAACACTTGATCGAGAATATTAGCATGTGGATGGCGGCCATGAACGAATTGCTCTCGGGATACCTTATACCACTCAAAATCATAAGGTGGTGGTAACTCAATATCACGCTCACCCCGGTCATCAATGTATTTGACTTCACCATCATTACCAATATCCCAGCGAAACACTCGAATATCAGCCATTTTTTCACCTATTTTAAAAGCAGCAAGCAACTTTTGATCAACAACCCTGAGCTGAATCAGTTCAGTTTTCTTATAGTAGCTGTACAATTCCTTAAATTGTTTAACAAAGACATCATCATCAAGAAAAGTCTGATTAATAGTCTTAGCGCTTATTTCATACTGACCATTCTTATTGACTAACTGATAGAGCGCAAACACATCCTCCACTTGTGTCTCTTTTTTAAGACCCAAAAAAACGTTATAACCGAATAACAGATATTGACCAATTCTGACCATATCTCTTGGCGTACAGTTATTTTCAGTACGTACCCGAACCCTATCTATCACCTCCAGTGAAGTTTCACCAAAAGCATTCTGACGTAGGTTATTGAGTTGAATAATGCTTTGTTCGAGTGTTTTGTTTTGTTGTTCCAGTCTTTTGCGAATGACTTCGTAAGACCCACCTGAAGCCACTGCATGATTGATGGTATGATTATTTTCAGCCATGATTTACCTTGATCGTGTTATTGAGACATAAGGTGAGGTGAATCTTTTACAAATCATCCACCTCACTTGTTCAGTCATTAACTTTCATCACCTGACTCTTCACTATTTCTGGTCAGTTTTTTAATCATTTGAGTCACCATGTCCTTATCAAATTTCTGACCACTTCCTATGCTCATGACTTTCTTAACAGCAGCCTGCAATACATCACTTTTACCAATGGCTCCATCAACCGCCTTTCCAACAGCTAATGAACTCATAAACTTCTCTAAGAAATCACCATTACCACCAACAATATCAATATTCGCCTCCTTCAGTGCTTCAGCCAATACTTTAGCCTGAATCTCAGCGATACCAATATTACCGTCAATCGCCTTCATATTCTCCAGATGAGACATGTCTAAGCCCATTCTGAACTCTTCATGCTGACGTACTTTGTCATCCATGGTTGCCAGCGCAGCAAATTTTTCTTTCAAACCACGAGCTTCAGCAGCATAACGTTCTTCAATCGCCTGTGCTTCTGCCACTTTGATCTTCACCGCAACCATCGCTTGTTGTTCTTCACCTTTGGCATCGGCTTCTTTAACACGGACATTGGCCATACCAATTTCTTCTGCACCAATAGCTTCCGCTTTTAATTTCTGAGTCATCACCTCAGCTTCAGCTTCACCTTGCTTACGTGATGCTTCGGCTTTGGCCTCAATCACTTTGGCTTCAGCCAATCCACTGGCTGCAACTTCTTCACGTATACCCTCTGCCAGTCTGATCTTAGCATCAGCTTCTTTAGAAGCTGCCTCTCTGGCTGCTTCTGCCAAAGTGATGCGCTCTTTAGCTCGGTGTTCAGCGGTTTTCTCATCAGCTTCTGCAGCTTTGATTGTTTTGATTAATTCCTGTTCGGCTAAAGCCTCAGCCGCAATGACCTGAGCGGATTTATTCCGTTTGGCTTCTTCCACCACTCGTAACTCATTAATCTGCTCTTCTTGCTCAGCAACAGTTTTTTCTACTGCAATACGCTCACGAATGACATCGGCGATGTTTTTCTTTTCAACTTCCAGGTCTTTTTGCTTATTGATTTCTTGCAAAGCCACCTCACGCTCACGACCCACTATCTCCAATTGTCTGACTTTAGTTACTTTTTCTTCTTCTATAGCAACAGCACGCTGGCGATTGTTGGCTGCCACTTCTATTTCACGCATTTTATTCTCCTCAAGAACCATAACCTCCTGTTCTGTGGCAATACGGGCCATTTCTGACTTGAGTCGCTCTTCACTTTCAATTTTTTCTTTTTCTGCTCGTTCACGTGCCCTTACAGATGCAATTTCCCTTTGCTGCCTGGCTTCTGCATCAGCTTCTATACGCTCTAACTCTAAAATACGCTCTCGCGCTTCAACATCACGTTTTTTGATTTTAGTTTCTTCTTCACGAACAAATTCATTAGTCAAAATATGTTGAGCAGTTGTCAGTTCAGTAATCTTGCGAATTCCTTGTGCATCCAAGATGTTGTTTTCATCCAGTGATTCAATAGGTGTTTGCTCGAGGTAATCAATCGCCGCATCTTCGAGCACATAACCATTCAAATCTTTACCAATGACCTGAATAATTTCATCACGAAAACGGTCACGCTCTTCATAGAGTTCCTCAAACTCAAGTTTTTTACCTACTGTTTTCAGCGCCTCTGAAAACTTGGCATTAAATAATTCTTCAATCGTGGCCTGTTTAGACGCACGATCACAACCAATGGCTTGAGCGACTTTTAAAACATCCTCCTTGGTCTTATTCACCCGCACAAAGAAAGTCACTTTAATATCAGCACGAATGTTATCTTTACAAATCAAACCATCCTGCGCACGCCGATCAATTTCTATGGTTTTTAAGGAAATATTCATAAATTCTTTTTTATGAATCACAGGCCAAACTGTTCTCCCAGTAAAGGTCACTTCTGGAACCTCTTTCATAGTATTAACAATCATCGCTTGTCCCTGTTCTACCTTTTGGTAGAACTTCATGACGATCAACGCCAAACCAATGACGGCGAGCAATACAACCCCTGCCCAAGTGGCAATGGCTATCAGCAAATCACTATTCATAACATTCTCACTCCTAATAAAATGATTAACCTACAATTTCTCTAAAACATACAAAGAGTTATTCAGTTTTTCTGACCAAATAACTACCATCTTCTTCATCATATTCAACTATGATTACCCAATCTCCTTTTTTAATACCATAAGCTTCATCAGCCCTGACATCAAATAACATACCTGCACCACCATCTTCCAACTCTGCCTGACCAAAATTAAGCGTTACTTTCCCTGTTTTAACCTGACATGTTTTACCTACAAATGATGATTTTTCTGCTGCTGTATAAGAAACAAAAAACTTTTTCATGGGCTTGATAAACCAACCAGTAACTGGCACAGCTAAAACAGCACTGAATATCAACCAGAATCCAGCTGAAATAAAGAGTAAGATCTTCCATGAGATCAAAGCATAAGCCAATGACATACCCAAATAACAAATTAACCATGCCGATGCCACCAGCACCGAAATCACCACAGTCACAGGCACACCAGTCAGACCCCACTTAACCATAAAACCAGTGACACCACTGAGCCCTTCTGCGTCTACATCAGCACCTAGACCATTGCCTGCATTAACATCCATATCGACATCTGCATCCAGATCAAAATCAACATCAAGCATGTCAATGTCTACTGTTCCAATCATGGCCAACAACCAGTAAATAACAATGATTGCTACTAAAAATGTGTACACTATTACTGGGAATGAAGTACTGATAGTTAAAAACTGTTCCATGACTACACCTTTTTGATTTGTTGTTTCACATGGGCCACCAATAATTCAGCAGCCCGTCTTTTCACTTCTATTGGATCCTGATTTTCTAACTGATACTGTTCAGCCAAATAGATAAGATCTTCATCGCTTAATGACACTGACAATCTCAACCTTTTGGGCTTACGGGTCACTTTCAATCCAAGTATTTGTCTGATTCGGTCGGATGGGTTAATATTTCTATCCAACGCCTCTTTACGAATCACATACTGGACTTGTTCTCCTACATCAAAGGCCACCTGGGTCGCTTTGATGGCTTTTTTCTCTGCCTCCCACTTAGCCGGAATGTTAGATTTCTTTTTAGTCATTATCCCGTTTTACGCTAGACAATGAAAACAGGTCAGTAGTAGGTTTCTGTTTACTTTGCGCGTAAGTCCTTTTGGCTGACAACAAACGACTGGCCTCATTACCATAATTATTAATGATCACATCAGTGACTTTATTGATGTTTTCAGTCGTTTCTAACATCATCTGTTGCCGTTTTACAGCTTTCAAACACCGTTCAGTCTGTTCCATCAATTTGTTGAAGTTGGCAGTCTCGACTTGGTAATCTGTTTGTAACGCCACTTCCCCAGCTTCCTTTAGTACCACTTTGATCTCATCGAGTTGCTTACCACTAATATTGAGTGGAGTAAGCTTTGTATGCCTATTATCAAAAGGTCGAAATTGATGGCAAAAAGCCATCATCTGCTGTTCTAACTGTTGTCTTTTTTTGCTCATATCATACCCACTCAACGTAAAAACTCATCCATAGCAAACATCACGTCCAAAGCATTCTCATTAAGCGTCACTACCTCCTCAATGATGCGATCGGGTTCAGATGAAATCGATAGTGCTCCAAACAGCACATAACGTTCACCCACCCGGGCATAAGATGACAAAGGAATCGCAATATTAGTATCCAGCATCATTTCTAGCATATCGGTTCGCAAATCAGCAACAATCTCTGTTTCACTCCACAAGTAAACAACACAAATTATCTGATGCTCCGTGCAAGTGATAAACACCGGAAAACCTTCAAAACCATTCATCTCAACTTGCAACACATTCACTTCTCCCTTTATATGTTGACAATCAAAAGTGTATCCTTCAGGCGTTCTATGATGTGATAAATGATTAATTAAATCCGTGGTATTCATACTTTATTATTCTCCTCAAACAACCCTATGCTGCCATGACATAATATGTCAATTTGACATATTATGTCATATGCCATAGGTCACTAACAATAACCATTAGTGATTTTAATGGAAAAATCAAATGTCATTTTCATCATAAAAATAACGAGTGTTCTGATTTAAATCATCCAATTCGCTCAAGTGACTGGCCGACCTTGATGTTGATGTTTGGCCATTCACTTTTAACTTTTGTAGATGTATTTGAGTTTCCTTCAATTTATCCAGCGCTTGTTGATTGTCTTCATAAATTGCTTCAACTGCTGTTGTAGTCATATGTGATGAGCTGTTAATAAGCTCCATCCATCGATCCAAACAGGCGTTGAAAATTTCTGTAAAGCTTCGGTTATAACGCATTGAGGTCAGTTCTCCTGGATTGAGTTTTTCTGCCAATAAATACCTTAACTGACAATAAAGATTAACCATTGATTTCAATTGATCCATCCCCTTATGACTATTTGTGACGAGCAATTGATGTTCAACCTCACGCACTCGCTTAGCCAATAACGAATCAATGACATTGATTTTTTTCCAAAAATGTATCTGATAAGCTACTGAAATATTTTCAATCGAGCTCATATGTAAATCTGACAATAACTGTTTAATTTCTTTAACAACCTGCTCTTTGAACATCATCCACCTACCCAAGCTCAATGGATATATAATTAATTCTGCGCGGGCAAATATATGGTACCGCTCAATATGCAACACATCCTGAAACTCGCCTGGAAATCCTATGAGATCGATGGCCAGTGCATGCCCTTGCTCAATCACCATTAAATCCATAGCCACCCCAGCAACAATATAGTTCTGAATAGTAGTTATTCCAACCTGATTTAAAGCAGCACATAACTCAGATACATTCTTTTCACGCTGATCAATTTGATATTGATCGTTAGTAGATAAATGATTGACATAGTCCACATAGGCTGTCAGTAGACCATCTGCTGGCATCTCATCCAGAGGCACCGATATAAAAAGATATTGCAAATCCCTGGCTCGGGTTACAGCCACATTAAAAACATCCGGCCTGTTCATGTAATGAGACGTGCTGCCAATTGTCTTAGGACAAACTCCACAAGAAATCAGCATAATGTCACGTTCCTCTCCCTGAAAACCATAGGGAGTTGATACTCTTATCTTATGGGTCGTCAGTATCTCTGTACTATAATCGGCTATCAATCTTTCCTTGATGGCTTCTGCTTGTTGCCGAAAAAAGGACAGGATACCAATAGATTGACGATATTGTGGTGGGAGGTGTTGTTGAAATCCCAACACTGTATCCAATTGCTTCATTAATACATCGACCTCTTTGTCATTAACACCTAAGTTCCTCATGCCATCAGGAACTTCAACCAACCGAATGGCTGGTTTTTGATTGGTGGTTGGCTTAGCTGTCATGATTTTCAGATGACTTTGGTAAAATTGCTGATTACTAAAACCAATGATCTCAGGAACACTGCGGTAATGTTCGTCCAACATCACCACAGCATCTTGTGAATCCACCTGTGCTATAGCCAAATCGATCATGCTTTGGTCTCGATAGTTTAAATCCACCGACAAATTATACAAATCATGTTTCTCAAACAATTGCTGTTGTTTCTTAGCAGATAAAAATGACAAATGTCTCAACTGCTTAGGATCACCGACTACTATGGCTCGCTTAGCACGATATAATGCAGGTAGACAAGATGCCATGTCACATTGGGTGGCCTCATCGATAATCACCAAGTCAAACAATTCTGCTTTCATTGGCAGCGAACGATGCAAAGCCGACAATGAACTTAACCAGATCGGTAACGCCTTAAGCAATAATTGATGATCGACCTGCAAAAACCGGCTGCTTTGCCCCAAGGATGTTCTGGCCCTCAAAGCAGAATCAAATTGAGCTAACTGCTCACGGTTTTTGCTCAGCATCTCTTTTAGCACCAACTGATAACGAGCATTGATATGTTTAGCCAATAAAGCTTCTCTAGTGGCATGCAGTTCATGTATTGCTTTCAGCTGAGCATACAAAGATTGACTTATCTTCACTCGTCTTGCAATTAACCACTGTTTGAACCAATTGAACCAACCAGCTTTTAATTCCCCTTGACTCATGGTGTCAAGAAACAAGCCATCACTGACAGCAGACTGAGCGTGGTTAATAAATTGTTGCTCAACTCGCTTGATCTTTTTCATGATTCGATGGAGTGCTTTGTGATGTTGTTTTCCATCACCTAAATCCAACATGCCTCCAAGAATATCTGCCAGTTTATTTTTCAACTCCTGATGATAATCCTTGCTTCCAGAACGAATAGTGGCATTGGCACAAATACCTAATTGCTCAACCAATTTCTCCTGAATGACATCAACTGCCGATTCGTTGCGGGTTACTAATAATACCGACTCACCCTGTAAAAAACGCTCCAACATGATACAAGCGATGGTGTAACTCTTCCCGGTACCTGGAGGACCAATCAACACACTCAAGTTTTTCCTGGCAGCGTTATACAATGCCCTTTCTTGCGAGTGGCTAAGTAAGCCTGGCACATAGTCTGGTTGGCAACGATTGGATCGCCACTTTTCTACCAATTTTGTTTTAAATAGACTGCTAATGGCTTCTGAGTGTCGATCAGTTGCTGACATGGCATTCAATTCATCGATAACACCACGAGAAGAAGTCGATCTTTTGGTCAACACGAAACAGCCACCAGGTGCCAGAGTGAGGTGGTGTTTTCGACTGTTATTTTTACCAGCTTGTAAATCCTCAGTGTTGTTTATTTCTAGAGCAAGATCACATTGCTTGATCACCGATGATGACTGCAAGCGTTTTAAAAAACCAGGTCCATCAAGGGTCCACTGATCATTAAGGACTCCATCAAGCCTCAACTCAATATCCTTGTCATCAAATAATATGGACAGCAGTGGACTATTCCAACGTACCATAGTACGTTCAATTTGCAATTGATGCTGTTGGCTCGATTCATGGAGTGAAGCTTCATACAACAACAACGGCGCACAAATGCGGTTAGTTTTCGAGCTCAACCCACTACTACTGATGGGTAGTTGAGCAAACACAAACCAGCGGCCAAACAATAACATTTTTTCACGCCGATACATCACTACGTTTTTCGCTAACCTAGAACCATAATCAGCGTCTAAATAACAGAATGATCTGGTTTTTAAATCATCTAGTTGCTGACAATTTGCTAATTTCAGCAGTTCATTTTTATCAGAGAACAAATCCCAAAGACTGTGTTCACGATTATCTGCCTGATAACAACTGTTTAAGTAAGCCGTAATCTTTTGAATAATTGTTGTATTGACTTCATTCATTGATCTCTGGTTTTATACTCTGGCTCTGTATATCATCAGAGACCGATGCCGTTTCACTCTGTACTTGATGCATTTGCTGTAAACTCTGTTCAATTAACAACTGCGCTTGTCTTAATTTATCTCCATCAATCAAATCATTAACACGAGAATGATCGCTATCTAACACTTTTTGCTTCTTACTGACCAAGGCCACACTTGTAGCCACATTCAAAGCAGAAGTCGTTGAGTAAACTGCCTGTTCAATACTGTTAACCAGAGATTGATTCTGTTTGATCAGCAAATCGAGAGTCATCACCGACTGCCTACCAATCAATAATTGTTGTTGTAATTCCAACAAACGTCGCTGCACAGATGATAAAAGCTGTTGATTGAACACCTCATCAAAATTTGCTGAGGATTTAAACTTTTGCTCAAACAGAGAAACCAAATCACAGACATATTCCAGGTTTTTAACCGCAGAACTGATCTGATCACGATCTACGTTTAGAATATGATTGTCTCTCTTAAGCTGCGACTTTTCTGCGTTTAACTGATCAACCAAAATCATCAACTTTTGCTTCTGCTCTGGATATTCAGCTAACCACATTTCCCAAGGGGAGCTGAATGCAGAAAACAACAACACAAAGCGTTGTCTCAAAGTGATTCGCTGGCTGTCAGGTGGTTGGATTTTTACTACTACTTGTTGTAGCTTCTGCAGCAAACACGCTACCTGACCACCTGCTTTAGTGTCAGCCATCAATTGTTTCAAAGGTTGAAGCAACCGATTATTTAATTGCCAAAACGCTTGTTGTTCAACTCGACCGAGCTCAGCAACAACTGACAGTAGCTGATTGATAGTTTTCAAATCGTCTAGATCAATTGAACCAATCAACCCGAGCAGCCCATCAACCGCTTCAGATAAATCAGTAGATTGCGAATGAGCGGATGACTCGTAATCAATCCGACTCAGTTTCTTAAATTGATCCAGCACTGTTCTCATCGATATCAAAATGTCCCTTTTGAAATAATACTCAATTATACCCCTTTTATCTTCAATCCGCTGACTTCACCAACCTGACCTTCTCCTGAAAAAAGGACCACTTTAAATAAGAATTTTCTGGAAAAATTAACTAAGACAGGTCGAGATAGGTACATCGTGCATGTTGCTGAGGTGGTACAGTGAAAAATAAGTATTACCCAAACTACATTCTATAACTAAGAAAACATGGTGCGCTTGGCAGGATTTGAACCTGCGACCTGCCGCTTAGGAGGCGGCTGCTCTATCCTGCTGAGCTACAAGCGCATAATAAGATTTAAAATGTAGTCTTGTCAGTTTCTGCAAAAACGATAGCGATTTTATCAGCTTTTGGATTAGTGGTCACACGACTGATACTACCCATCTTATCATTAATAAATTGAGTAACCAAAATCCAATACCGACCATCAGTGCTGACAAACAAACTTTGACCTTGACTGGTCCAAAAACGACCTTTGCTATCGAGGGTAAAATCCTCAGAGCCTAAAAGCAAATCAATCATATGCTTACCCTCACCTGTTTTATTTTTCCTTGACCTGATTTGCCAAGGCTGATTGTTTTTATCGATATAATAAAGTTGTTGCTGACCTTTATCAGTAAGCAATGAACGACCAATGTTATTGGCTACTTTGGTGGCTTTTTGACCCTTCGCTTGGTGATACAAGTCACCACCTTGATCACTTAAAATAAAGGTCCACAAATGCAGTTGTTTTCCTTTGGTCCAAGTATGATACCCTACTTGTTTCAGATCACTGTACCGTTTAACACTACCATCAACCACATTGATTTTGACCAGATATTGATCACCCTTCTCATCTACTTGGATGACACTGAGTCCTGTTTCTTCAGGAATGATCGTAGGTGAGTATTCACTTTCCAGTGTTTGCATATAAACTGAAGTAGCACCTGACTCAAGCTGATACTGATAAATATCAGCTTGTCCATCACGTATTTTAGTGTAATAAATGGTCTGCCCATTTTTGCTGAATTTGGGTTGTGGATCATAACCTCGACTATTCGTTATATTTTTGGGAGATTGTAATGAAGGTATGGTTTCTTCATCATTGATATCAAATAGATATATCTCAGTTCCTGGAGGCTCTATCGGCACATCATGCTCTTCTGACTTTACATCAACAAACCAAGACAACAATAGAAAAAATAACACCTTCATAATTTAACGCCTAACCAAAATGCAACAAAACATAGCAAACAGGTCAGTAAAGTATAACCTAAGGCAGCCAACCACTGATTACTTTGAATCATCAATACTGCTTCCATAGAGAACGTGGACCAAGTAGTCAACGCACCTAGAAAACCGACCATGAGCAACAACTTGACGGTCGCATCCAAATCGGGTCTGTTTTGAAGCCAAGCATAGGCCATACCCATGAGTAAGCACCCCAAGACATTAACAATTAAAGTTGCCCAAGTCCAAGGTTTCTCTAGTACATTCATCACCAGGCGATTAACTCCGTAACGACCCATCGCACCTAAGGCACCCCCAATCGCCACTAATAACCAAGGATTAACCATGTTTATGACCTTGAGACTTATCTCTTTCAGCTCGAATGAAACGCAATTTTTCACTGATTTGTTTTTCCAAACCTTGATTAACTGGTTTGTAATACACTTTTTCCCCCATATCTTTGGGAAATCCTGTTTGACCGTAAGCTATTCCATCATCATGATCATGGTCGTATTGATAGTCTTGGCCATATCCTTGAGATTTCATTAATTGTGTGGGTGCATTACGTAAGTGCATTGGCACCGCATATGAACCTTTGGCGGCGTCACTTTGAGCCATTTTAAAAGCACTATAAACAGCATTACTTTTTGGACATGAAGCCAAATAGCTCACCGCTTGAGCTAATGCCAATTCACCTTCAGGCGATCCCAAACGTTCAAAAATTTGCCAAGCATTTAAGCATAAAGTCATGGCACGAGGATCTGCATTACCGATGTCTTCTGATGCCATCCGCAACAACCGACGAGCGATGTATCTTGGATCACAACCGCCATCCAACATTCTTGCCAACCAATACAAGGCAGCATCTGGGTGTGAATTCCTCACACATTTGTGCAATGCCGAAATTTGTTCGTAAAACTCATCACCCCTTTTGTCAAATCGACGTGTTTGACCGGAAATGACCCAAGCCACTTCTTCATCAGCAACCTGATCAGATGATGCAAAATCAGCGAGAATTTCCATCAAACCAAGCAACTTTCGAGCATCACCATCAGCTGCATGAACTAAAGCCTGACGTTGTGAAAGAGTGAGAGACATCTGTTCAAGTTTTTCATGTTCTAAACTGCGTTCTAATAAAAGCATTAAATCTTCATCAATGATGGCTTTCAGAACATAAACTTTACAACGAGACAATAAGGCATTATTCAAAGCGAAACTGGGATTTTCTGTTGTCGCGCCAATCAGTGTGATCAGACCACTTTCTAAATGAGGCAGAAACCCATCCTGTTGTGACTTATTAAAACGATGTATTTCATCGACAAACAACACCGTCCGCTGCGGCAAAACGGCTTCAGCTTTGGTGATTGCATCACGAATATCTTTAACACCGGACAGTACCGCAGATAAATTAATCAATTGTGCATCGACCGACCTACTGATGATTCTGGCCAAAGTGGTTTTACCTGTACCTGGAGGTCCCCAAAATATCATTGAATAAGGTCGTTGTTGTGCCACCAGCCTAGATAAAGGTTTACCCTGACCAACCAAATGATTCTGGCCAATAACATCAGATAATTGTTGAGGGCGAAGTAATTCAGCCAATGGTGACTGCGGCTCAAACACTAAAACTCGCCACCCTGTTGGTTATCATAAGTGTGAATGACATCAACACCTTCAGGCGGTGTAAAAGTAAATAAGTCTTTAGCAAGTTGAGGATTTTTGACGACTTGTGAAAATTCAAACATTAAAGTTTGTTGCATGGTATTGATCACTTTAATGCGATGGAGTTTATCGTCCTTGATTGCCAACCAAACAGTTTTAACCTCTTGTGATGGTTTTTTCGGTGTCAAACTGATCCAGTCTACCCCTTGAACACTTGTTTCCAACTTTATATCATAATGTTCGTTACTGAGTTGATCGTTAATGATAACGTAAATGGGGTTTAATTCATTATCTTGTTTTTTAACAGTAACCTGTTCTAAATCTTCATCGTAAACCCATACTTGTTGACCATCAGCAACAATCAATTGCTCAAGTGGTTGTTGATATAGCCAGCGAAATTTGTCTGGCGATTGCAACCAAACCTGACCAGAATTCTCATCTTCACGGCCACCATTTTCGATCTCTTGGTATTGAATGAAATCGGCCTGCATCGAATGTAAATCTTTACGCAGCGCATCTAAAATGGACTGTGGCGTTTTTTCTGCCTTAGCAATGCCAAACACCCCTATAGCAATAACAAATATGATGCTAAACCTCATAAAATTCTCCAGTTAAGCTGGCTCATTATAACTGATAGTCATGAATGAGCAATGAACACATCAAACTGAAGGCGGTGGCGGGGCTAATACTTCTCTGGCACCATTATGAGCAGGAGCAGAGACCACACCATTTTCCTCTAACTGCTCTACAATTGTCGCCGCCCGATTATAACCTACACGCAAACGTCGCTGGACATAAGAAATCGATGCTTTACGGCTTTCCGTTACCACAAAAACAGCCTTATCATACAACTCATCAACATCACCTTCGGCTTTTTCAGGCAACCCAGTATCACCTAACATTTGACCATCTTCCGTTAACTGAACCTCATCCAATATACCTTCTTGATAATCCGTTTCATAATGACTAGTCAGATAATTGACCACGGCATGAACTTCATGATCATCAACGAAAGCGCCATGAACACGCTCTGTCTGTGCTTTACCTGGAGGCAGGTAGAGCATATCTCCATGTCCCAGTAATTGTTCAGCACCACCTTGATCCAAAATGGTTCGTGAGTCAATCTTGGATGAAACTTGGAATGCCATTCGAGTAGGAATATTGGCTTTAATTAAACCGGTAATGACATCAACAGACGGCCTTTGTGTAGCTAATACCAAATGGACCCCTGCAGCACGGGCTTTTTGTGCCAGACGAGCAATCAATTCTTCAACCTTTTTACCCACGATCATCATCATATCAGCAAACTCGTCAATCACTACGACAATGTATGGCAGTGGCTTCAACTCCTCTGGCTCCAGTCCCATAGCACGTCCAGCCTCATCAAAAAACGGATCGAGTATTGGCTCACCATCGGCAATGGCTTTATTAATTTTTTTGTTAAAGCCAGTTAAGTTCCTGACGCCCATGGCTGCCATCAATTTATATCTTCGCTCCATTTCGGCCACACACCAGCGCAACGCATTGGCAGCCTCTTTCATATCAGTTACCACTGGCGCCAACAGATGTGGAATACCCTCATAAATGGATAATTCCAGCATTTTAGGATCGACCATGATCATACGCACTTCGTTCGGCGTCGATTTGTATAAGAGGCTGATGATCATGGCATTAACTGCCACCGATTTACCGGAACCTGTGGTCCCGGCTACTAGCAAGTGTGGCATTTTCGCGATATCAACAATCACCGGACGGCCACTGATGCTTTTACCCAGCCCTAAGGTCAAAGGCGACTTTGACTTATCAAACTCAACTGATCTTAGAATTTCACTTAAATATACGATTTCACGATTGATGTTTGGAATCTCAATGCCAATGTATGGTTTACCAGGAATGACATCAACTATACGCACGCTGGTAATTGATAAACCACGAGCCAAGTCTTTAGCTAAACTAACAATGGTCGCAGCTTTAATGCCTGCAGCAGGATTGACTTCAAAACGAGTGACTACCGGACCAGGATAAACACCAACCACCTCAGCTTTAACTTTAAAATCTGCCAATTTCAATTCTAATTGGCGAGATAACACTTCCAACTCTTCATCAGTGTAGCCTACCACCTGACTGGGTGCTGTATCCAACAACGCCAGAGGTGGCAATTTGCCCGGAGGTAATGAGTCAAATAAATTCAATTGTTTTTCTTTGTTAGCCCGTTTACTTTCCTCTTTGATGTTTTCAGATTTTTCTATAATAATTGGATCACGATTGCGCTGTATTTCTGCGTCTTTTTGCCGAACCACTTGACGCTCTGTTTGTGCTTGCCTACCAGCCTTCCAATCACTGAAACGATCCCATAAAACACCTAGCCAGGTAAAAAAAGACAAAGTATTCTTGCCTACCTGATCCATTAACATGAACCAAGAAAGCCCGGTGAACAATGTGATACCTGCAAAAAAAACTGCCGCTTGAATTAAAGTTGCACCAATGACACCAAAACCAGAAATTACGGACTCTCCAAAAACTTCTCCAACGATACCTCCTCCAGAAAAAGGTAAGCCCCCCGTGCCGGCATGTAAATGAGCCAAGCCGCAGCCAGTCACCACAACTGCAATAAATCCACCCATTTTAATCAACGTATCTAACCAACCCAACTCTTCCTGATCAACAGATCCTTTATATAACCGCCAAGCAATGATGATCAAAGCCAAAGGCAAAAAATAAGAAAAATAACCGAGCAAGTGAAAAAGAAAATCGGCCAGATAGGCGCCTGTCAATCCGCCCATATTGTTTACTTTTTCTACATCAGATGATGCGAACGAACCAGGATCACCGGGATGATAGGAAAGTAAAGAAAGTAAAAAATACACTGCCAGTGGCACTAACACAAATACTGCACTTTCTAACACCCTTTTTTTGATTTGTTTTGAAACTTTAGTCAATCCTAACCTCAATCAAAGAGCCATGCCAGTGACCTAACAGTGACCCATTATTTACTATCTCACCACACTTTCTATAAGCAATATTTTATTAAAATCAAACATTGACAAAAAACCTAATCAATCAATATAGCTTAATTTTCTTTACCTATGGTTCAGCTACAACAACGCTGGATGAACGATTTTACCAGCAGTGACATTGATGCCTTTTTGTAATGACGGCACCGAAACCCACTCAGGCTGGGCCAATCGCTGCACATAAGGCAATATCGCGGCAGATATCGCTTGTGTTGATGTTCTCGGCACAGCACCTGGCATATTTGTCACCGAAAAGTGTACCACACCGTGCTTAACAAAGGTCGGCTCTGCCCAAGTAGTAGGTCGTGTTGTTTCCACACAACCACCTTGATCTACAGAAATATCAGCAATCACTGAACCTGGTTCCATTCCCTTCACCATTTCTTCAGAAATTACATGAGGCGCTTTGGCACCAGTAACTAGAACAGCGCCAATAACCAAATCTGCATCTGAAATCTCTTGCGCTACCAACTCCTGGTAGGGATATAAAGCAGTGACATTAGAACCCATTGCCATCATTTGAGCCAATCGATCCTGTCTCTTATCAAACACCACCACATTAGCACCGGAAGCTGCTGCCAATGAAGCGGCATTACCACCAGCTGCACCACCACCTAGAACAACCACTTTGCCTCGTTCTGTTGATGGCAAACCTCCTAACAATAGGCCTTTCCCACCCAAAGGATGATGTAAAGTATGGGTACCAACTTGAGTCGCAATACGACCTGCAATAATAGACATCGGTGCCAGCAAAGGCAAAGACCCATCAGCCTCTTCAACTGTTTCAAAAGCGACACCAGTCAATCCAATATCAACCAAAGCCTGAGTTAACTCAGGCTCAGCAGCCAGATGTAAATAACAGAACAACAAATGATCTGCACGTAAGTGCTTCAAATCGCCAGCAATCGGTTCCTTGACCTTAACAATCATTTCAGCCACACCGTATAGACTGGCCGCATCGGATTCAATATGAACACCTGCTTTAATATAATCATCATTAGAAAAGCCACTCATGATACCCGCTCCAGACTCAATGTACACATCATGTCCTGAACGAACCAAGTCAGCTGCCGCAGCTGGCACCAAAGCCACTCGACCTTCTAAGGTCTTGGTCTCTTTTGGAATTCCAATTTTCATGAACTTCATGTCCCCATAAAAAAATAAAACAACACTAAATGGCGAGTTTGTGCCACAAAACGCCTATTTTAGCCTTGAGTTTACAATAAAGAAACCATTGTTTTTTTATAAGTAGTGCACATTAAACCAGTCTGATTTTGAGGTTATCTATTTGTCCTTCTCGTATATGGTAGTTGAACCATTGGACTATTATTACAAGCAGTGATTTATACCAATATTTAGTATGCAAAACCGTTGAACGATTTGATATAACACCCAGGTATCATGATTGATGACAAAGACATAAAAAAACCTCAATTAACTTTCTTTTTTTAAAAAAATACATTTTTTAAAAGACAATTATTATTTTTTTAACCTCACAGTAAGTAAAGTGTCGACAGTGATATAGTACGAGTCACAGTACATCAAGGGTGTACTAAAAATAAAACTGAGTATTTTTTATTACAGTCAATACCAATTAGGAGATCATTTTGAAGCAACTCACCTTAACATCAACCCTCACACTTTTAATGTGTAATAACATCCAAGCCAAAGAAGTCAGCTTTTCGTATCATAGATTTGACCCTTTAACTAGCGCAATAAAAAACAATCTGGTCATTGAAAATGAACAAGGTTATGGACTCAGGTTCGTTCAATTCAACAGCAAAGTCAGACAACAGTGGCTAGAACAAATAGAAAACCATGGCGCCACACTCATACAATATTATCCTCACGATGCTTACCTTATTTGGGCAACATCTGAACAATTAGAGTCATTAGAAACCAATAACCATGTACGATGGACCGGTCAGTTTTCAGCTGATTTTAGGCTCAGCGAGAATTTGAAAGGACACAGTGGTAAGATAAAAAACGTTGATGTCCATTTTTATAATAATGGATCACCCGAAAATGCCATAGCACAAATTGAAAACATGGGAGGTGTCATAAACAACTACTTCCCTGCAAATCCAGCAAAAAGTGTTTATGATGCCATCATAGACATTGATGCCAAAGACATCAACAAACTGGCTCAAATTCCTGAAGTTATTTGGATTGGCCGAATTGGAGAGGCACCAATACTCGATGATGAAAGCACTTCTCAAACTGTGGCTGGCAACTTTAATTTAAGTAATGTACCTGAGCTTAATTACGATCAATGGCTCACTGATATTGGCTTAGACGGCACCGATGTTATATGGTCAATCACAGATACCGGCATATATTATGAACATGGCGATTTAAATACCAGAATCATTGGTGGTCATAACTATCCTGGTTGTAATTTTCCTAACCCTGGTGATGATCCAACATCAGGCGGCCATGGCACCCATGTAGCAGGCATCATTGGAGGTGATGCTACCGGGGCTTTTACTGACAATGACGGTTACCTATATGGTTTAGGTGTAGCTCCAGGTTACTCGATCTTCGCACAAAACCCAATCTGTGGTTCACAAGACTCATGGCCTCCAGCCGGTGGCTGGCAAGAACTTTCAAAACAGGCAGTGCTCGGTGGTGCAGTGGGTTCCAATAATAGCTGGACTTCAGGTGAGGGTATCAACCATGGTTATCAAGCCACCGAAAGAACTATTGACCTTGCTGTTCGAGATGGCAATTGGGACACACCCGACGTCGCCGAAGAACACATCTGGGTATTTTCAGCAGGAAATTCTGGACCAGACGCGTACTCACTCACATCTCCCAAAGATGCTAAAAATGTCATTGTCACTGCGGGGACCCAAGCTTACCGGGTCAATGGTGATGTCGATGCCATGTACAACTCCTCAAGCCGAGGTCCTTCTGAAGATGGTCGCTATGTACCCACCATCGCAGCACCGGGACAAAGTGTAGGATCAACAATGCGGGAAGGTGGTAATCAATGCACTTCTGCCGTTCCTAATACTGATAATCTATACTCTTTATGTTCAGGTACTAGCATGGCTGCTCCCCATGTTTCAGGATCATTGGCTTTAATCACTCAATGGTAGAAACAAAATAATGGTGGAGCCAATCCCAGCGCAGCCATGGGTAAGGCACTATTGGTTAATTCAGCTACAGACATTGATGATGGTGTTCCCATTCCTAACTTTAATGAGGGTTGGGGAAGAGTTACATTAAGAAACCTATTCCAATCGCCAACCACACATAATTTTTATGATCAAGAGCACATTTTTGACAACAATTCAGAAACATGGCAGGTAACACGTGGCGTTGATGATACTAATGAGCCTTTGCGAATCACCCTAACCTGGACTGATGCGCCAGGTGCTATTGGCGCCAATCCAGCTCTTGTCAATGATTTGGATTTAGAAGTAACAACAGGAGGACAAACGTATCTGGGCAATCAATTCAGCGCAGGCGTATCAATCACAGGAGGTGAATCTGATACCATCAATAATGTAGAGAACATCATTATTACTAACCCCGGTGCTGCTGTAACAATAAAAGTGACGGCAACTAATATAGCAGGTGATGGTGTTCCTTACTCTGGAGACATCACTGATCAGGATTTTGCTTTGGTATGTAACAACTGCTCAGTAGATCCGGATTTCGCACTAGAAACGATTCCTTCAGAACTGTCAGTATGTAGCCCAAATGATGCTGTTTATGGCATTAATGTAGTTGGCATCAGTGGTTTCAATGAGCCTGTTTTCTTAGGGACTGCCGGCGAACCAGCAAATGCTAGCATTATTTTTTCTAACACACCTGTCAATCCAGGGAATGCCGTGACCATGACTGTTTCAGAAACTCAAGCAATAGGCGCTGGCCAATACAACTTTGATATCCAAGGGACTTCTGTCACCGGCACTCAAAACTATCCGGTTTCACTGTATATTTTTGATGCTTTGCCTGATGAAGTATTATTAACAACACCAACTAATAATGACTTTAACGTTGACACCAGCCCTACTTTCAGTTGGCAAGCATCAAACCAGGGTGACCAATATGTTATTGAAATAGATGATGACATCACATTTAACTCTATTGATTACACTACAACAACCAATGAAACCAGTCATACATTCAACAATCAATTGAATACAAATACTGTCTATTATTGGCGAGTAAAATCCCAAAACAGTTGTGGCGATGGAGTATATTCCACCATTTATAGTTTTACCACTCTAGCAGCACCTGGGGAGTGCTCGTTAGGCACTGTCGCTCAAGTTTTATACAGTATTGACTTTGAATCTGGTCCTATAGGTTGGTCAATGGACACTAACATTCCTAATGGCCCTAACACCTGGGCTATTGACATGTTAGAGTCAAACTCAGGTGTTGCATCCATGCATGCTGAAGATGTTGATCAAGTTGGGGATCAAATATTAACCTCACCAGAAATCCAACTGCCTAACGATTTAAATTTATTGACATTACAATTCTGGAACAAACAACAAATGGAAGATTTCAATAACGGTTGTTATGATGGCGGACTGTTAAGTGTATCAACCAATGGTGGTGATGACTTCACACTGATAAATAACAATAACCTGTTGACCGACCCATATGACGGTACCATACCCGATGGGTATGATAATCCTCAAACCGGTAATCAAGCCTGGTGTGGTGACCCGCAACAATGGCTGAATTCTGTTGTCAATATAGATGAATATGCCGGCCAAGATGTAATATTCAGATTTCATATGGCCACAGATTTATCAGTATCCCGACCAGGTTGGCATATTGATGATGTCAAAGTCCAAGGTTGCAGTGCCGCTGATAATGATTTGATATTTGAAGATGGGTTTGAAAACTTATAAAATCTATATTTGATAATAAAAAAACTAAGGAGTCTTTCACGGCTCCTTGGTTTATACTTGAAACAAAATACCATCATTAAGTCGAAGCGCCGTCAACATACCACCCCATACTTTACCTGTATCCAAACAAATAACATTATTGTCTTGGTATAACCCCAAAGCGGACCAATGACCAAAAATGATTGTCTTTTCAGTTTGTGTTAAACGAGGATGTCGAAACCAAGGCATCAAATTAACATTATCTCTCAAAGTTCCTTTTTCCTTTAGATTTAGATTACTGGTTTTGGGATCCAAATAGCGCATCCGCGTCATGGCGTTGACAATGAACCTGAGCTTATCCTTTTTATTCTTCACCTTATCCCAATGCAATGGCCGATTACCAAACATGAATTTAAAAAAACTGGCAGGATCGGCTCTCATAAACTCTGTCACTCTGTTAGCATGCTTATGCCACTTTCTGGGATTCCATAAAGGATAAAAACCAGCATGAACAATCCAGCAATGAGGAAACTCCAATATCATTGGTCGCTGCAATAACCAAGCAAGTAACTCATCACTATCACCAGCCTGAAAGATCACATCAAATTCTGCATTCTTGACTCGCTGTTTAGGACAATAGTATTTAGATAATAAACTCAAATCATGATTACCTAGCACAGTATCACAACAGGATCTATGTTGGTAAGCCCAACGAAGCATTTCAAGGGACTGGCCACCTCTATTGACCAAGTCACCACAAAAGGTCAATTGATCGCTTTGAGGATCAAACTCAATAGCCACCAATAATTCATTAAAAGCATCAAAACATCCCTGCACATCACCAATGACAAAGTGAGCCATCAAACACCATATCGAGCACGGTAAACTTGAATTTTTTGTAATGTTTCAACATCATTTTCTAAAAATTCAAGCAAATCATCTAAATTCGCAATGGCTATTGTATCTAAACCAAATTGCCTGTGGAGCTCTTGCATCGCTGAGAGTACTCCTTGACCACGTTCTTGTCGGTCCAATGCAACGGCAATAGCACAAACACGAGCATCAGTCTGTGTAATCAGCTCAATTGACTCACGAACTGAAGTACCAGCAGACACCACATCATCAACAATCAATACATCACCAGACAATGGCGCACCAATCAACTGTCCTCCCTCTCCATGGTCTTTAACTTCTTTGCGATTAAAACACACTGGTATATTTCTTTCATAATACTGATAAAACGCCATAGCAATGGCTATCGCCAAAGGTATCCCTTTATATGCCGGACCGTAAATCATATCAAATTCAACTCCTGAATCAATGATAGTCTGTGCATAATATTGACCCAAAAATGCCATAGACTCCCCATCATCAAATAATCCTGCGTTAAAGAAATAAGGGCTAATTCGACCCGATTTTAGTTCAAACTCACCAAATTTCAGTACTTTTTTATCCACTGCAAGTTTCAGAAAATCCTGTGCAACATCCATCAACTTCGCTCACATGTAAAACCAGTATGATGCGCAAGGCAATGAAAATTTGCAAGTGCTATAATCGCCATTTTATACTTGGCTACTTTATGAAAATCATCACTCTTAATGCTAATGGCATCAGAGCTGCAGAAAAGAAAGGTCTTTTTAGATGGCTTGAAAAAGAACAAGCTGATGTCATATGTATCCAAGAAACCAAAGCACAATTGCATCAACTATCACCCGCTCAATTCATTCCACCGGGACACCACTTTTACCAAGCAGATGCCACCCAAAAAGGCTATTCCGGCGTCTCTATTTATTGTAAAAAACAGCCCCTAGCAGTGAAATATGGCATTGGTTTTGAAACCTTTGATGCAGAAGGACGATGGTTGGAAGCCGAGTTTGATGACATCATCATCATCTCACTGTATTTACCCTCTGGATCAGCCAAAGAAGAAAGACAAGATTTCAAGTACATCTGTATGGAAAAGTTAGAACCAGTATTCAAGCGTTTACTCGATAGCAAAAAACCTTTCATTATCACAGGTGACTGGAATATCGCTCATAAAGAAATAGATATTAAAAACTGGAAAGGTAATTTAAAAAATTCTGGCTTTTTACCAGAAGAGCGTGCATGGTTAACCAAATTATTTGACGAGTTTGGCTTGATTGATGGCTTTCGAGAAGTCGAGCCAGGTGAGCATCAATATTCTTGGTGGTCAAACCGAGGTCAAGCGTGGGCTAACAACACAGGTTGGCGCATAGATTATCAAATCACTTCACCTTGTCTCAAAAATAAAATCAAGAAGGCCAATATATATAAAGAAGAACGGTTCTCAGATCATGCGCCTGTCATTATGGAGTATGATATGAATACCTAATAAAATGGATAAAATCCTATCATCAAACACTCAATTTGATATTTGAACTCTTCCGAAAAGCGGCAAATTGAAAATAATCAAAGACATAAGACAAATCAAAATCTGTTAACTCGGAGTCCATGACACGAAATATTGAACGAACTCTGTTTTTATAAATTTTTACGGTCAATGATGATTAACATCGGCCTGTTATCATTATCTTGCTGTTCCTTAGCTATGCCATTATTATCAATGACCAAGTAAAAATGATCTTCATCAACTGCCAACCCTTCAGCATGACCATAACGTTTATCTTGATATCGAAAATCTGGCTGGTTAACAATATCAGTAAACGACCAGCTATCTTGTTCTTGATACCGGCCTGAGTCATCTTTTACCCAACGATGAATGAGTTCAGCATTTCTATGCAATGCAAAAATACTACCCTGATAATAAAAAAGACCTGTCAAATCTGGCTGACGGTTCTTGGGTAAATCATATATAGTCTGATTTAAAACATGGTTTGTTTGACTGATCATACGAAATTGCTCATCAACTGCGATTTCAATCAAACCTCTGGGCTGCCGTTCTGCGGCCAATAAAAACTGCCCCTCTATTTCCAACCAAGTAATTCCCTCTAAAGCTGCATTAAAAACCTGAAATAAGCCTGCCTGATTTGCGGAACGATAAAAGCTCTTACCATCACTTGGTATCCAATAACTATTCCCACTAGGTTCAACCCGAATCATGCGATGATGTGCCTCGCTGACCAGAAAAAAATCTCTAGCATTATGGGTAATTCCCTCTAAATCGAGAGACATAACTCCTAACTGCTGAACATCAATTTTATGATGTAACTTCATATATGCCACTTGTTCATCGATTAAAAGTTCATATATGGCATCATGTTTATCTGATACCGTGAATAGCCGATTGTTTTTAATGGTTAATCCTGAAGGTTGAAAATTATTTGTTGGCTCAATGAAATAAACACGATAGTTCAGTCGGCCTCCTGTATGATCATCGGCATCAGAAACTGATATAAAAAATGTACTCAAAACAAATATTATTGAGTAAATCAAAACAGACTTTAAAAAAAACACCATGACTAATTATATGGTCATAGTTGTTTTATTAGGAACAACTCTAGAAATTTCATAACCTTAAAAGTTCATTAGGTTTCAACAGCAATCATGACGACATATCATGCTAAGTAAATTTCTAAGTCATTTCAATAAATGTATACGACACAGCTTAGTATTTTGCAAATTTGATACTCACCTACTTTTATTGACCTACAGGACTCAAGGATTAATAACCGCCAGTAATGACCACTCTAAATAATTCATATTAGGAATATCAGCAGTTTCATCATGGATGGAAACTAAAGAAGCAATCGCATTATGGTTAATAGACCTATCTTCATGCAACTGCATATCACCACGCGAAACCAGTTGTAACTTAGGAATACCACGAGACAAGATAGCGAAATAAGGCATATCTTCAGGCCTATTAATACACTTCAATACCGCAATATTGTATGTTTTATTAAGCTCATCAACTGGCTCACCTCCAGTCAACACAGCAAAATCTATTAATGGCAAGTCCCATCCCCGCCATGAAATTTGTCCCATCACCCAAGGCTCAACATCATCTATTTTTTCAATGTTCCTGAGGCTCATCACTTCAGCCACCATTGCATTGGGTAACAACACCTTTCTTTCTGTATCTATCGGTATCATGACCGCACGGATTTCATTTTCCATAGAACTAGCCTATAACTGCTGTTTAATATATTGTGCCATTGCTTCTGGCTCTCCGTCAAATTGGGAATATTTTTTTTGTCTGACTTCTTCAGCAATAGCAGAAACCACACAACTATCAGCAGATTGTGTAATCACCACCCCACCATTTCCGTAAATATTAGCAGCGCCTTTTACACCATCAGTAGCCATTCCACTAAAAACAGCCATATTTAACTGCTTTAACTGATCTATCATATCCAGACAAATATCGTCTATACAAGGCGTTGTTAACCTGTTTGGATTAACATCCTTACTACTCACATGACCATCAGCTTCAATGACTAAACTTTCACTGACCGGAATTAACAATGCCTGGGATGGCCGAATCCGTTCCCCTAATTGCGGTAAAGTCACAGGTATCGTATTATTTTTATTTAATTGGTTTACCATCATTTCAACAAATTCATCATCCATGTGTTGCACTATAATAAAAAGTACAGGCTCGTCACCATCAAAACTTGCAAGGAATTTGATCAGCGACTCAGGTCCTCCAATAGATGCTGCCAACAACCACACTTGCTCAATCCCCATTGCATTCAAGTCAATGTTTTCATTTCCACTTTTCTCAATCTTTGGATCAGGTAAAATACCGTTGGCTTGATCTATTTTATGTAAGATATGCCGAACCCATCGGTTCTTATTCCACCCAACCAAATTATTAGAAGCCGCGGTTTCATTAATAATGATTCTTGCGTTTTGATCAGATAACTGACTTAGCGCTTCTTCCAACCCATGCTCATTATCATCACTGGCCTGCACATTAACCACAACGGGTATACCAGATACGTTGATACCCATCAATTCACCAAGTTCACAATTTTGAACATCATAACCAGCCCTGAGTAACTGTTTGCTCAAATGAAGCGCTGAAGGTTGCTGCATACCAAGATGTAGCAAACATACTTTACCATTACTAGACATCTTCTAAATTGAGTAATTCTTTGATATTCTTTAATAACTCCAGTTCTTGATATGGTTTACCTAAATAGCGGTCTACACCAATTGCCTTGGCACGATCTTTATGCTTTTGCCCGGTTCTTGATGTAATCATAATAATTGGAATGTCTTTATACTTATCCGTTTTTTTCATCTCAGACGCCAATTCAAAACCATCCATTCTAGGCATTTCAATATCAAGTAACATCATATCTGGTACTTGTTCCTGTAGCTTATTAAGTGCATCTATACCATCTTTTGCAGTCGTTACTTCAAAATCATTACGAGTCAGCATACGCTCGCCAGCACGCCTCATAGTAATCGAATCATCTACAACCATAACGGTAATGCTGTGATCATCACCTACTTCATCAACGACCTCAACACCTTGGTCAACCAAGGTTTTCAATTTCTGTTGATATGTTCTGTGCATAGGTATGATATCCAATATCAAAACGACAGCACCATCGCCTAAAATGGTCGCACCGAATATACCTGGCACACTGGCAACTTGAGTACCTACTGACTTAACAACAATTTCTCTGCCACCAAATGTTTGATCAACCCTTAAAGCAACGCCCTGATCACCAGTCTTGATCATGACTAACGGAACCTGACCACTCTCCACCAAAGGATCTGAGTCAACGGATAGGAGCTTATTCAATTCTTGAATGTGGTATTGATCACCGGCATAGTCATACTCCAAGTCATTCTCAGCCAACCTTCTTTTGAACTCATCATAGCTCATACGAATCAAACCCTCTACTCCTGAAGCAGGTATCGCATAACGATGATCAGCAACTTGAACGATGATGGCCTGTGTCAAGGCCAATGTGTAGGGCAAACGAATAACAAATGTAGTACCTTCTCCTTTTCTAGAAACGATCTCCAAACTGCCACCCAGGCGTTTAATCTCATTACTAACAACATCCATGCCTACACCGCGTCCGGCTAATTTGGTTACCTTATCGGCAGCTGATAAACCGGAATGTGTAATTAATTCAGCAATTTCTTGTTCGGTCAAAGCACTATCCGCATCAATAATACCTCGCTCAATTGCCTTTGTCTTAACTACTTCAGTATTAATTCCAGCACCATCATCAGATACAGTAATAACCACCTCTGTTGCTTCTCGACTCAATTTGATCGAGATATTGCCTTGTTCTGGTTTATCAACAGCCTTTCTATCACTTTCTAATCCATGCACAATGGAATTTCTTATCATATGCTCCAATGGTGCTTGAATTCCCTCCAAAACAGTCTTGTCCATTTCACCTTCAGCACCAATCACAGTCAACTTCGCTTTTTTGTCGATTTCAGAAGATGCAGTACGTAATACACGCCTCAAACGTGGTACCAATGAATTAAACGTTACCAAACGGGTTTCCATCAGTCCTTCTTGCAATTCGGTATTTACACGCGACTGTTGGAGTAGTAGGGTTTCTGAAGATCTTGCTGACTCTTGCAGATAATTTTGAATATTACTCAAGTCGGATACGGACTCTGCAAGAGATCGAGAAAGCTGCTGAATAGTCGAAAATTGGTCTAATTCTAGTGGATCAAAGTCCTCTTCTAACTCTTCACCTTCATGCTGGTAATTTGAAATAATTTGTGCTTCGGTTTCATGTTCTAACTCCCGTAACAAACGACGCACACGTTCAACTGTGTTCTCCAGTTCATCAATATTTAACCGCAGCTCCGCTGACTGCTGATCCATTCGTGATCGATAAATACTGACCTCACCTGCGAAGTTCACTAGTTTATCAAGCAACTCAGAATTAACCTTGATTTGTCCACCAGAAAGTACATTAGATTTTTTCTTTTGGACATCAGTTGGCATTGCATCAATCTCTTCATCTGCCAAAGATGAGTCTGCAACAATAGGTGACACACTTTGATTCAATGGATCAAAAAACTCTTTATCTAATTTCGATTCTTCACCGACTTCAGCACCTTCGTCAGACAAAATCTTCTCTAGCAATTGGGTTTCAGACTCTATACTCGTCAATTGACCATAATCATCAGCTGTAACCATACTGTGCAGTTTATCCATTACCTTTGAAATCGTGTCATACTGACCGGATGATATTGCACCTTCTTTTTCCGCGATTGATTCAAACAAAGATTCTAACTGATGAGACAAGTCACCAATCTGGTTCAAACCAGCCATTCTTGCACCACCTTTAAGTGTATGCAAATCTCTTTGCAAAGCTTGAATAATATCAATATCATCTGGCTTTTCATCCAATTCAGCCAGTAAGTGTTCTCCCCGATCAAATATTTCACTGGCTTCTTCAGAAAAAATTTCTAGCAATTCATCATCCAAATTTGCAACTGCTTCCTCTTGTTCCAACACTTCAGGCTCTTCTTCGTCATCTTGATGATCTTTTATTTCTGTTACCACCTCTTTTGACTGCCCCTCATGTGTATCAGTCACTTTTTCAAATACACTGTCGTTGGAAGCCAATTCGGTATCCTTTTCAAACTCCTTACCCTCTTCTTTCAATTGAGCAGCCTTCAACTCTTGAATCCTTGCAATAAAGTAGTCACCTACCTGGTCATCAGCTTCATAATCACCCCCTCCCAAATCAGCCATGATGGCTTTTGAATGTTCTACAAGCTTTTTAATTTGATTGATGTCCTCACCATTGAAAGAACCAGATTGCTCATTGATTAAGGTCGATAACTTCTCCAAATTTGATGTCATGTGCGTTATGCCATTCACTTCAGCCATACTGGCAGCACCATTAAGAGTATGAACCACTCTGATAAAATCTTCTGTAATTGCACCATCAGTATCATTCAGATATTTTTGTAGCGCATCTATATGCCCACCAACCTCATTTTGTAATATCTCTATGAAAACTGGATCAACACTTAAATCCGAATCACCATTTGCTGAATTTTCTCTGATTTCTTCATCATCAGTGTCAAAACTTACTTGCTCTTCATCATCTTCATCTCCAATGAAATTCTCCATTGAAACATCTTCTTGATCATCTACTGACAAAACTTCAGTCAAATCTTCATCAAGCATAGCATCAGTTAAATCAAGCACAGCCTCATTATCTTCAGCAGAAGCTAACGCTTCTCCAACTTCTGAAGACTCCTCCTCAGCTGAATCTTCTTCCTCAACTTCCGAAGAAAAGTCTAATCCTGACAAATCTTCATCCAAAGCCAATGTTTCTTCAGCTTCTGAAGACTCCTCCTCAACTGAATCTTCTTCCTCAGCATCCAAAGAAAAATCTAAATCTGACAAGTCATCATCCAAAGTCAATGCTTCTTCAGCTTCTGAAGACTCCTCCTCAGCTGAATCTTCTTCCTCAACTTCCGAAGAAAAGTCTAATCCTGACAAATCTTCATCCAAAGCCAATGTTTCTTCAGCTTCTGAAGACTCCTCCTCAACTGCATCTTCTTCCTCAACATCCGAAGAAAAGTCTAAGCCTGACATATCATCATCCAAAGCCAATGTTTCTTCCTTCACTTCAGGCAATTGAGTTGCACCATTAGCAACCAACTCTGCAAACTCTAGTTGCTGATCATAGTTCACAGGCAAGGTCGATTCAGATTTCAAAGCTTCAAACAAACTGCCAGCCATAGAAACACCGTCACTCAAAACCATTTCAAATGCCTGTGTATGTTCAATAGCTTTATCTATGAAGCGATTACACATATTTTCCATTTGCCAACCAAACTCACCCACAAGTTCAGCTCCAACCATACGACCACTGCCTTTCAGTGTATGGAAAATCCTCCTAATCTCACTGATCTCTTCATTACTATTCTCTGGATCTACTTGCCATTTTTGATGTTTATCTTTGAGATTGACTAACTCTTCTTGATACTCTTCGAGAAATATTTCTTTAAACTCTTCATCCACATCCTCACCAAACTGCACAATTTCCCCATCTTCAGATGACGTCTTTACGTTCTTTTTAGGGGATGTATCGTGAGAATCTTTCACAACTTCTGCAACATCTTTTTGTGTTTCAACCGGCTGACTCGCAATATCTTCAGACACTGTCACTTCTTCTTTGACTTTATCAACATCAGATATGTCAGTAACATACTCTTGTAGTTTTTCAACTTGATCAATAACTTTATCTAATAAATTGTTTTGGATTGACCGTCCTTGTTCTAAATTTTCCAAATAATATTCGAATGTTGATATGGTCGTTGCCAACTGGTCAAGCTCGGCAGCTGATGGTGTCGCTTTCTTAATGATAATTTGATCTTCAATAAAGTTATTTAATAGAGTCAACTGCTTGCTGGCTTCATCCAACTGTAGAATTTTCAGCGCACCGATAATATCTCGCAACAACTTTGGATTGTTTTTAATCTGATCTTTATCCCAAGGCGATTCTATATAGGCCACAAAATTAGCTTTGATCTGCTGCAAATTAACTATAGACTCTTTGGCTAATTGCTTCAAAATTTCAGCTTGCTCAGTCTTGGGCACATTGTGATCAACCTGATTCTCATCCTCATCAGTCAGAGGTGCTGTTCTACCTAAATTGTGAATATGTTCGCTTAATTGAGACTCTAACATCAATAGTGACTTAGCTGCATCAAGCAACTGTTCATCATCAGGTCGCTCATTATCATCGATCGCCTTTTTCAACCCCTTACTGTGCAATAACACGCTCTCTCTCGCGACACCTAAGCCAAGAATACCCAAAGTATCTGCAATTTTTTGCAACCTATCTAGCAAAGGTACAAGTTCATCAATATCAGCAGCACTATTTCTAATATATAAGTCTAATGACTCTTGAACAATCAAAACATCGTCATTAATCGCTTCTGAAACTGTTTGTAACAGATCTTTATTTTTACCTGACAAACTACCCTCAGCATGCTTGATTTCCTCTTCATCGGGTATGAACTGCTCTAATTCAAAAAAATCTTTGACCTCATTTACAAGCCTAGTCTGACCTTTGCACATGGCCAGAAAATACAATAAATTTTTAGTGGTTGGATTTATTTTCGACACAGATAAGGCTGGATTATTGGCAAGCTCTTTTAAAATCAGATCGACTTGACCAGCAACTTGTTTAACTGAAACAGAATCTTCGATAGCATCCGATCTTAATCCTTCAATAACTGCGGAATATACCCAAAACAATTGTTTTAGATGCAATGCACCTGTTAATGTCTGCAACTTAGTAACCAATATTTGTATATTAGATAAAGCTTTGTCTCCATTATTTTGTTTAATCCAATTTAATAATGACACCTGATAAACTGTCCTAATTTTCGTCAATGCAGCACTTAGTTGACTTCCGGACATAGAAAAGTCACCTTCCACCAGGCGATCAGGAACACCGAGAGCCAAATTAGGATTAAATAAAGCACTTTCAGATAATAGTTTTTGACTACGTACAGCTCGTAAATCGTTAACTAGTGGTAACAAAACAATCGGTACATCCTTATGTCCTAGCTCAATACGCTCTAAGTAATCAGGAAGTCTCAAGATGCTTTGTAACAAGATATCATAGGCACCATCAGTGTCGGTAATATGCCCATCAATTAAGTCTTTTGCCACCAATTCCATTTCTTCAGCAACCATCGCTGCACCATACAGTTCAACCATTTTCAAGGTGCCTTGAACCTGATGTAAATATGTAACGCAAAACTGTAATTGATTGATATCCTCTGAATCCTCCACATAAGCTTTTAAAGCCTCTTTAGCTCGATTCAAGGTTTCATCCAGTTCTGACTTAACCCATGTCAGTGTCGAAAAGTCGATATGGTCTGTACTACTCATATTATTTTAATCTAAATGCCAATGTTCTGCTTCTATCGACACGCGTCATTTTTTGATGTGCCCAAGCATTAATTTCTGTTTGTCCTAAAATCAATAAGCCTCTGGTATTTAAATAGTTAACTAGTCCATTCAGTATCCGCTGCCTGACCGACCTATCAAAATACATCAATACGTTTTGACAATAAATAACATCATATTTAATATTCGATGGTTTATTAACATCAAGTAGATTAAAGACACCAAAAGCTAAACGCCTTTTGATATATTCTTTAATCACAAACATTTCATCATTAAGCTTACTAATATGACTATGATACGAAGCCTCTATATTAATCAATTTATCACTACTATAAACACCCTGTTTCGCTATGGCTACTGCAGGACTACTTACATCAGTGGCAGTTATACCATAATTAACATCACCTTCAGCTTGCCGACAAAGCGTGTGTAACATCATTGCCAGTGAATAAGGTTCTTCCCCTGTTGCACAACTGACACTCCACACCTTATACCTGAACGGTTTTTGCTGAGAAACGAATTTTTCACCCAAGTCTTCAGCAACAAGGTCAAATGAAGGTTGGTGTCTAAAAAAAGAGGTCTCATGTACCGTCAAACGGTCAACCAACTGTGACCACTCAAGATTACCCTCTATACCAGAATTTACGAATTTCCAATACTCATCATAATCGACATAACCAAGCTCTCTCATCCTTGACCAAATTTTTGATTGCAAAAATAACTTGCGTTCCTTTGGAACGATGACTCCCAACCGATGTTCTAGTAGTTCCGCCCAGCGCCTATATTGATCATCAGACAAAGATGGAATTTCAAAAAACAGTTTATCGCCGTACATTTTATACATCGGTTATCACATCATTTCATCAGAAGAGTTCATCATCAGGCAACTTAAAGTCTTCAACTGACTTACGCAGCTCTGTTGCCAGTTCCACTAGGTTACCAATCGACTCAGCTGTCTGCTGTGTACCTGCAGATGTTTGTGTTGTGATTTCTTGAATCACATTCATGGTTCCTGAAATATTAGTAGCGGCCACCGACTGCTGCCTTGCTGCTTCTGATATATTTTGAATAAGCTCCGCCAAATCGTTCGATACCGTCTCGATTTCGATCAAAGCCTCACCTGCATCCTCTGCTTTACGAGCACCACCCACCACCTCAGTAGTCGTTTGCTCCATCGACTTAACGGCCTCATTAGTATCAGTTTGAATGGTTTCTACAATACTTTCAATTTGTCTTGTCGCACTCGATGCCCTTTCGGCTAATTGCTGGACTTCATCAGCTACTACAGCAAACCCCCTACCTGACTCACCAGAAGAAGCTGCCTGTATAGCAGCATTTAATGCCAAAATATTTGTTTGTTCAGCAATATCATTAATCAACTCAACAATATTACCAATTTCCTGCGAAGACTCACCCAGTCGCTTAATACGCTTTGATGTATCCTGAATTTGGCTTCTGATGTTATTCATCCCTTTGATGGTATCTCGCACGACCTCAGCTCCATTATGGGCAATTAATACCGAACGTTGTGCCACATCAGCCGACTCAAGTGAGTTTTTAGAAACTTCATCAATAGAAACTGCAATCTCATTAATCGCAGTCGAAGCATTAGTAATTTGAGTCGCTTGATGTTCTGATGCTTCAGCCAAATGCATCGCTGTAGCTTGTGCTTCCTGAGCAGCTGAAGCAACACCCACAGACGCATCGTTAATAGTTTTAACCAGTGTTCTCAAAGCTTCAATTGCAAAATTAACCGAATCAGCAATCGCACCTGTAATATCCTCAGAAACAGTAGCATTCACTGTTAAATCACCATCTGCCAATGAAGCCATCTCATCAAGCAGTCGTAAAATGGCTTGTTGGTTTCTTTCATTTTGATCCTGTGCTATTACAGCGCGAATGCGATCATTTTTTGACAATGTTCTAAAAATCCCAATCAACCACAAAAACAAAACACCCACTATTATATAGCCGACTGTTTCTGATGGAATTACCGGGCGACTCTGTTCTGAAAGCAGTTGATCACGTAAAGCCTCGGTATTATTTACAAAGCGCTCAATATCCACTTCGATATCCATCTCGACCTGGGCTTCAAACAATTCCTTGGCATTAACAACAGAAGCAATGTCTGACTGGATGCTATCAAAAGCATTGAAAGCAGCACCCAATGCCTCTAAGGCTTGCTCATCGGTCACTGCAGCTATGTCATCTGAACCGTTGAACATACCATTCATTACACTTTCAAACAAATTAGCATCATCATCTAACTCAGCACTTCCAACAAGTGCTTGTTGTCCACCTTTGAGAACTTCACCGATACTACTAAGCATCCGATTTGCTCGTATCACCTGTTGTGCTGCGAGATAGATTTGATTCCTATCAGCGCCAACACTAACCAATCGCTTAACCACATCATCAGAACGATCTCTTAAGGCAGGAACTTCTCTATCAAACTTATCAGAAATAGTGGTTAATTCTTGGATTTTTTCACGCTGCCCCAAGATCACAAGAACATTAGCATTAATAATTTTCCATGCATCTTTCATCGAATCTAACCTTGGATTCAGCTCAGTAGGAATGGGAGGGAACTCATCATTTCCCTCAGAAAGCGACCTAATGGCGTTATCAACGATTCCCCTATCTGTTGCTAACGCATCAAAAGCACCAACATCACCAGCCAATGCTCCCTTAGCATATTGCCCCAACTGTTGAGCCTTAATAGTGATACGATCACTGATCTGTATATGAGATGACTGATTA
Organism: Gammaproteobacteria bacterium; assembly: GCA_030430025.1. Classification (GTDB taxonomy): domain Bacteria; phylum Pseudomonadota; class Gammaproteobacteria; order Xanthomonadales; family Marinicellaceae; genus Marinicella. The sequence goes on along the minus strand of JAUIGR010000005.1, from coordinate 50,116 downwards.
GAGTTAACAATATCCAACCAGGCAGAATGGCCAAAAAATGCAAAAACCAGAACAACTAAAATCAACAACTGCCACATCGGCAGCGTTCGGGTTCTTTGATCCACATCCACTGAAGAGCTGCTCATAAAATCTACCTCTATTAATAATTACCTTGCCGAAGCGTTTTGAAAGTCAGGGTCATGCACTAACTTTTCTACCAAAAACACATACCAATTAACGTCTTCGATTTCAAACTGATGTTTACAATAATTAAATATACGTTGATCAAGTTCATTGTTTTGTACCACTTGCATGAGATCTTCCCTAAAGTGCCTTTGTCCAAAAACCTCATCTACGACAAGCCCCGCTTGACCACCGGGTTGGTCAATCACCAACATTCTACTGTGTTTCGTTATTCTCGAAGGTTCATCACTGAAAAATTGTTTTAAGTCTATTGCAGGAATCAGGTTACTACGAATGTTAACCAGCCCCAATACCCAGGGGTCGATACCAGGAATTTTAATCAATTCAGGTAAAATCACCACTTCATTGATATCATCCACAACAGCAACTAAATTCTTATCTCCTATTCTAAAACCAATCCCCGACCAATCTTCAACTACATCCTCATTAGTCACGCCCCCTAAAACATGCGCAACACTTCTCCGTTCATATTCCAGTAGCAGCTCAAATGGTTTGATTATTTGTTTAGACATGCCCATCAATCCCTCTTGACATAAGCCTCAATCGCCTCAATCAACTCTTCTTTCGTGAAAGGCTTCGTCAAATATTCTTCAGCACCAACCACACGCCCTTTTGCTTTATCAAATAAACCATCCTTACTCGACAACATGATAACAGGTGTGTTTTTATGTTCACTGTTCATCTTTATTAACGCACAGGTCTTATACCCATCCAGCCTTGGCATCATGATGTCTACAAATATAATATTAGGTTCCAGATCAGAAATTTGGGATAAAGCTTCATAGCCATTATCAACAGTGATTACTTCACACCCTTCCTTTTTCAGTAATGTCTCAGCAGTCCGACGGATGGTTTTACTGTCATCAATGACCATCACTTTTAAACCCTCTAAATTCATAGCTTCTCCAAGTGAATTCGAAATTTAAGCGTTCCTCTATTTTTCATAACATCGATTAAAATACACTTCTAAGTACGTCATTAATCAAGAAAATACCCTATTTTTAATGTGAATACAAATCTAATTTGCATTTAAATAAAAAAACAACTGTTGTGCGCCATCAGTTTTTTACTTACTGGCATGCTAATTTGATCACGTTTCACTGAACTGCAACTCAAAAAAACAACACACCGTACCTTAAAAATCCACTACAGAGCATCTCCCCGAATTATTAAGTTAGGCTTTTATTTAACATTTGTCAAATGAAAACAAAACAGTAATCAGAAACAAACCTACTACCAATTGATATCATTCAAACTAAAATCACATTATGATCTTAGTCTTACTGATTGAATTAATCAGCCTAGGAATTCAGTTCATCACTGCTTATAATACCTTGTTATTTAATTTTACAATTGTCATGAAAACATGTGCTTTCGTGATGGATCACATTCGGTCTATTAATCCTAAAAAAGATTCTACTTTTGCCATGATGCTAGAAGCACAGAAGCGCAAGTACAAAATTTTCCATATCACTGAACATGACCTTTTTTGTCAACAAGGCGAAGCTTTTGCTTATGGACAAACAGTGCAACTCATTGACCAAACTGAAAATTTCTTTCAACTTGCACCCAAGGAGCTCATCAATCTGGGAAAAGTTAACTATATTTTTATGAGAAAAGACCCTCCATTTGATATGGAGTATATAATGGACACTTATGTACTGGATTTAGCACAAAAACAAGGTGCATATGTCATTAACAAACCACAAGCACTGAGAGATGCCAACGAAAAATTCTTCACTGAAATGTTTCCCCAGGTTACCCCTGATAATATCATCTCGAGAAACTCCGAACATTTAAGAAACACCATTGAGGAACTCGGAGAAGTTATAGTTAAGCCAATGGATGGTATGGGTGGCCATTCCATTTTTAAAACATCTTCACAAGATAAGAACCTCAATGTAATTCTAGAAACAGTCACTCAAAACAACACCAAAATGACCATGGTTCAACGCTATATTCCAGAAATAACAAATGGAGACAAAAGAATCCTTATCATTGATGGAAATCCCGTACCATTTGCACTCGCCCGCATCCCCTCTGCTCGCGATTTTCGTGGTAACTTGGCTAAAGGAGGCACTGGCAAAGGTGTTAAGCTATCAGCCCGAGATATAGAAATCGCAGCTATAGTAGGACCTAAATTAAAGCAAATGGGCATACACTTCGCCGGCATTGATGTCATAGGAAATTTCTTAACAGAAGTTAATGTTACCAGTCCAACCTGTATCCGCGAGCTGGATACTGAATTTGGGCTTAACATAGCAGGACAAATATTTGACTCATTTGAAAAGGCTTACATATGATCATGGACTTAACTGTTTTTTCTCTGTCTATAGACATGATGTAATATTCCTTAGGAAAATAAATGACTGCTAACATTTCAAGCAAAGATCGAAATGTACTGACATTAACATTAGCCTGTTTGTTCTTATCATTGCTTATATTAGGTATTTCTTTCACTCATGTACCAGCCAAAGAACAAGTACTCTACAGCATGGACGTCATTCTTTCGAAGAAAATGAATGTCCAAGCTCCCGAAGAAGCTGATTACCTGGCTCAAAACAATCAACTTGGCGGTGGTACAGAAGACAAGAAAGTCAGACCTCAAAACATTACCAACGCATCCTCACCAACCCAAAATGGTATGTTCAAAAAAGAAACACCTGAAAGAAGAAAAAAACACAGTGAACGACGATTAAACAACCAACTGACACAAAAACAATCAGACATCCAAGTAAATCAGAATCAAACAGCGGAAAAAGGTCAACAACATCAGAATGACTCGGTTGAAACTCCTGCACAGAAGTTAGCTAGAATTGAAAATGAGCTAGCAAAAAAAATTGAAAAATACGCCAAAAAACCACGGAGTAAATACATATCCAGTAGCACTAAAGCTTATGAATACGCGCCCTATATTAAAAATTGGGTCACCAAAATCGAACAAACCGGAGATTTAAACTATCCAGAGCAAGCTAAAAAGGAAAATTTCAAAGGCAGTGTCATACTCTCAGTTGGCATTAAAAAAGATGGCTCCATCCATGAAATAAAAATCATCAAACCTTCTCCTCATGGATTCTTGAACAAAGCGGCCAAACACATTGTTACACTAGCACAACCATTTGACCCACTGCCAGAGACCAAAGAACGTGTTGATATCCTATACATAACACGAACCTGGCAGTTTTTACCTGGACATCTGTTACGACACAAATAACCTTTTCTCTTGTTATTTTTAATAAGAATAATTGAAACAATCTAGGCTTACCTCCCATATCAGTCATTTGATTATTGATTACTGATTTTCTTATCATTTTAGCAACTTTAAATACAAGATCTTTGCTCGAACCATCAAAACATGAGTACAAATGACATAATGACTTTACTGAACAGATTGCTAAATAATCAGATCAAACTTGAATGATATTTATCGCTCTGTTTGATTCAATAAACTGCCAAACTGTAAATATATGGCATTATTGTCCTGATTGGTGCGGCCGTAGCCTAAATAAAATGGTCCCAATGGGGTGTCCAGACCCATAAAAATACTGCCAGCGTATATCAAATCATTTAAATCATATTGCTCACTTTGTCCCCATACATTGCCTGCTTCCAAACTGAATCCCAGGTGCATGGGAAAATTGACCAGGCTTTCGCTTTGCGCAATTTGTTTGCGGGTAATGAAACGCGAAAAGAACATTTCGGTGCCGCCAATTTGTCTTTCTGCCATGCCTGATAAATGTCCCAGACCACCCAAGAAATTCAAAGCTTGTAGTGAAAGGGCATCATTGGTGGTGGTAGCAGCTTTGACACCAGCCAAGAAAGAATAGTCATGATAAGCAAAGGCTTTTTTCCAGTCCAAATGATAGGCTGTGCCGGTCACATCATTGCCCAGTGTTTCCGAATAATACAACAACTGAGCGTTCAGTTGTTGTCCTGCGGTGGGAAAACTGGCTGCATTCAAACTGTCATGGTAAAAGCCAAGACCCACAAAACCATATTGTTGTCCATCTAACACATTAAGTTCAGGTGGACCGACTTTCAGGTCCAGTTTATCTCTGCCGCCTTCCAGGTTCACATACACTCTATTGGTTGTATTGAAGTCATATCCATATTCCAGACCGAGTCTGCCGCGATTCCATCGGAACCTGGCTAATTCCTGATTTGGGTTCAGTAAAAAACCGCTTTGATTGAAGGCCCGCCAATGAGCGTAAGGTTTTATGTACAGCTGTTCTGAATCGCCCACGGGTGACAACCAGGCTGCACCCAGTTCGCTTTTGTCACCGATGCCGAGTTTAAAACGCCATTCTGCAGCTGGGTTATTGTGGCTTTGTACCCGTGTTAGCAGGTCAAGTTGAAAAGTGCTTTCACCATCAAAGTTATCACTTAATTTCAAACCGATTCGGGTGAAGTTCGGTCCCCAGTGTTTATCAACAGGAAACAACACCAGACGCGTTTCTTGTTCATTGATGCGTTCAAGACGGTAAGTGAGTTTTTCATAACGGCCTTCACCATAAAGCTCAGTGATTTTCTGCTCTATCAGATCACGACTGACTTTAGTATTTAGCAGATCATTGAAAAACCCAGCAACTCTTTGCGAAGTTCTGCTGCTCTCGTTGTCAACTTCTATGTCCGTCAGTATTTTTTTCTCATCAATCGCCACTTGATAAGATTGCCGATAGTTATCATATTGATTCGTTTCTGAAGTCAAGGCCTTTAAGGGTTCCAGTTGTTGCCTGGCTGCCAATTGACCCATGGGAATGGCTTCCATTGCGCGATTGAATTGTGCTGAGTTGATGTCTCCTAATTCGGGCCTGATCAACACATCTCCGGTTTGCATTCGGGCAATTGAGCGTTTGGTTTGATCCAAGGTCAAAACGGTAAACACCTGCTCGGTTACAGCAAAAGGGGAGTTCAATTGATTTTCGTTCAACAAAGGAGAGCCGACATCAACCACGATCAAGTGGTCGGCACCCATTTGTTGAGCGACTTTGACCGGTACATTATCGACCACACCACCGTCCACCAACAGTCTGCCATCAATCTTAACGGGCTGAAAAACCCCGGGAACGGACATGCTGGCACGCACCGCTTCCACCAAATCACCGGATTCTAAAATCACCGCCTCACCAGTGCTGATGTCACAAGCAATGGCCCTGAAAGGAATGGGCAGTTGATCAAAATGCTTGAGGTCTTCCTGGCCAGCCAACAAACGTCTGAGCAATAAATTCAAATGTTGACCCTGAATCAGTCCCTGCGGTGTTTTTACTTGTTGATTACTGAATCCGATTTCCAGGCTGGAGGGTAAACTGCGTTCATCTATTTTTCTTTGAATGCTTTGACTGGGTCGTGGTGAGTTATCAGTTAAGGAGTCTGTCCAATCTATGTCAGCAATGATGGCTTCGATTTCATCGGCACTATAACCATAAGCGTATAAAGAGCCGACAATGGCACCCATGCTGGTGCCGGCGATGTAATCAATGGCTATCCCTTGTTCTTCAAGCACTTTCAGAACACCCACATGAGCAGCACCACGTGCACCACCACCGCCCAGGACCAGACCGATTTTGGGGTCTGCGGCTTTAAGCGTTCCAACGCTTAAGAGCAGAAATAAAATCCAACATTGAAGCGAAGTGTGTTTTAGCATACCTGCCAGTACCCGTTTGTAGACAATTCATTCTACACAAATTTGGATAGGCTTGTCAGCATGCTGGTCGATGCAAAATGTTTTTTAAATAATGTCATCATAAAGCTTTATCGTGGGAGGCTAGGGAATCTGATAAGTTTTGTTGATTAAGTTATTTCCAAGACATGACTTTTTCGCAATTCGTTCAGTAAAGCCATTATATCATTTGTACTCATGTTTAGATAATTCGAGCAAAGGTCTCTATAATAAAATAAAGCAACTATCGAGAAAAAAGCAGATCACTATACTATTAAGGCCACCGATGTGAGTAAAATAGAACCATGAATCTTACCAACCAATTATTAATAGCCACACCAGACATGCCAGATGAACGATTTCAAAAAGCTGTGATACTGATCTGTGATCACAGTGAACACGGAGCCATGGGCATAAACATCAATCACCCAAGTGAAATTACATTTGAAGAAGTGTTAGAAAGTTTGAAAATCAATAATAACAATACAAGCGATTTTCCTACAGTTCATGAAGGCGGACCGGTAAACACAGAATGCGGATTTATTTTGCACAACACTGGATTAGCTTTTGACAGTTCATTGAAAATAGACAATAAATTACGCTTGACCACATCAAAAGATATTATTCAAGCGATTGCTAACAAAGAACTGGCTGACAACTGGTTCTTAGTATTGGGCTGCGCCACTTGGGTGGGAGGCCAACTTGAACAAGAAATTGCTGACAATGCATGGTTGATCTGCCCTTCAAACGAGCATATATTATTTGACAAAAAACAAGACAAATGGTCAGCAGCTCTTAATATACTAGGAATCGAAGCACACCAATTATCGAGTCATATTGGCCATGCCTGAAGTCGTGCTAGGCATTGATTATGGCACCAAACACATCGGACTGGCCATTGGTCAAACATTGACCAGAACCGCACAACCCTATAGAACCATACTCAATAACAAAACCACTTTTGACACCTTGAATCATATTATTTCAGAATGGCAAATAAGTACAATTATCTTAGGGCTGCCGCTTGATATGGATGGTCAACAACAAGAAATCACCAGACAAGTTAAAAACTTTGAAAAGAAAGTTCGCCACTACTGTCAAAGACCGATTCATCTAGTCGATGAACGCCTCACTTCATATGAAGCAGAACGTTTCTTCCAACAAAAAAGAAACCAGCAACAAGCCAAAGCAAAAGACAAAAAAATGATAGATGCTTTAGCAGCTCAAATCATCCTACAATCGTGGTTTGATCAATTATGAAACACCTTTATGACATCAAACAGTTTGAACAGCAGCAACTGAATGACCTCTTTGTTCTAGCTGACCAGATCGATGAACTCACTGTGGCTGAAACAAAAACCTGGCACCACGGCAAAACAGCCATGGCATTATTTTTTGAAAACTCCACTCGAACACTGATGTCATTCCAACTGGCAGCACAAAGGTTAGGGTTAGATTTCAATGCTTTGAACATCACCCATTCATCAACAAACAAAGGAGAAACTTTAAAAGACACACTATTAACCCTTGATGCCATGGATGTTGATGCATTCATTATCAGGCACCATGAAAACAACATCGCTAAAAAAATCACACAGTGGCTAACCAATGACAGTTGCATTATCAACGCAGGTGATGGAACCAATCAACATCCCACTCAGGGTTTACTTGACCTATACACCATCCGCTGTCATAAAGAAAATTTCACAAACATCAAAGTCAGCATCATTGGTGACATCAAACACTCACGAGTGGCAGCATCTCTAATAGATGGGCTATATATTTTGGGTAATAGAGACACTTGGATTTATGCACCGAATAACTTACTACCAAAATCCACAACTGCTCATATTGCAACGTCAATGGACGATGTGTTATGTAATGCTGATGTGGTGGTCATGTTACGTATTCAAAAAGAACGTATGAACCAATTACCTGCCGTCACTCTGAACAATTGGCACCAACAATACGGTTTAAATCGCGATTTACTAAAAAGAGCCAAAAAAGATGCCATTGTGATGCATCCTGGCCCTATCAATCGAGGTATAGAAATCGATTCTGTTATCGCAGATGGCAACCAATCAGTGATTCTAGAACAAGTCAATAATGGTGTACTACTACGCCAAGCCTTACTGCACTATTTACTACAAAGCAAATAACAACCGAACCCACATCCAAAGCAACAATAAGCAAGATAAAACATAAATGCAAAACCTATGAGTTACATTGTTATACGAAATATGAATAAATGTATGAATGAATCGCAGTACCACATACCCCCATGCCAAATAAATTAAATCGGCCGCAGATAATTGCATCACCATTACCATCACAGACCAAACGTAAAATAAAATCGGCACTTCCAACAAATTAGAAAAATTTCGATCCATCTGTTGTAAATGAATTGGCAACTCATGCTTGCCCTCCATCAACCTGAATTTTTTGATATGAACTCCATTTTTACCGATATTTTTAACTCGCCCTAACCCCATGGTGAATAAAACGGTAAAAGTTAATAAAACCAGGGCTAACACAGGATAAACAAATGCTTCAGAAACTATTGTCATGACCGCTCACAATATCCAAGGAAAATTACATTGTGACAGAATTTAATCATCGGAAAAAGAAAATGCGCTATTAAATTACATTTGTGTTGATTGCCTGTAGTGTTACAGAAAGCATTGAATGAACATGACTTTAAATCTTTATGAAGAGCTGTCAGAGCAGAGCAAACTCACAAAATTGGGTCAAAAGTCCAATGCAGTTCAAAACCTATAAGCTTAAGGACACCTCTATTAAATCCTATTAGACCTTAAACAACAACTTTATATGCGACTAACGCTTCATAGTATGGCATACATGCATCAGCAACCGCTTGACTTTGACTGTCCAAACGATTTTTGTGAGGGAAATATTGACCGAAGCCTGTTGATTCAATAACACGGTTATACCAATGAGAAGCCCAAACCCCATCACTCTCCCGATAACCTTTTGGCCAAGACAACATGGCTGAATCAAAAGGAACTGACAATAACTCACAAAGCTTTATCAGCATCCCTTTTGGATTCAATAATATATCCTTAGCATCCATGACTGGCGCAGTAATGGCTTTTTCTTTTTGAAGCCATTGAAATAATTCCATTTGCTGAGGAAAGCCCAAATCTTCAGGTGTTACCACCACATGCTTTCTTACATAAGATGCTACCACCTCATATGGATGCCTAAGCAAAAACGCATTTCGAAAACACTCTATAAAAGACAGGTCCATATCCGGCAACAAATGATGACACATATGTTTCTGATAATTTATTTTCACTGTCGCCAACTGGTCATAACATAATGCTTTGATGACACTTTCATATGAATCACCTTGGGCATTGATGACTTCCTGCCGCATTGGATGCATTTTGCCTGTCGCATGCAAATAAGGTCCATACAAAGGCTCATCGACAACTTCTGTATCCTTGCGGTTTTCCCAAGCGCGCATCATCGCAGTGGAAATGTTACGTGGCCCCGACCACATAGCAATCCGAATCATACCTGCACCTCTGCATGAATCAACCTAAGATACAACTCCTGTAAACGCATGATCATTTCACGACTACCCGTCCCAATGACTCTGCCATCGACTTCATTCACTGGTGTCAATCCAGCAAAAGTACCGGTCACAAATGCTTCATCGGCACCATAAACATCAAACAACGAAAAATTCTTCTGTTTTATAGGAATACCCTCACGTTGACACAAAGTGATCACCTTGCTGCGTGTGATACCACCCAAACAATAATCACCTGTTGAGGTCCAAACTTCGCCATCGGTCACCATGAAAAAGTGAGTTGAATTACATGTTGACACAAACCCATGTGGATCAAGCATCAATGCTTCATCCGCACCCGCCTTGGCTGCTTGAATACACCCTAATATACAGTTAATTTTAGAATGTGAATTCATTTTCTGATCCTGAACATCAGGATAACCACGCCGAACATGAGTAGTGAACAGCCGAATGCCGCCGTCTACTTTTTTTAGAGAAGGTATTTTATACTCAGGAATGATAACAATGGTCGCTCCAGGTAATGTACAACGAGGATCTTGATATGGCGTCATTTTTTGTCCTCGTGTGACCATGAGTCGTATGTGGACTCCATCTTCCATCTGATTGGCCTGCAAAGTGTGGTTAAGCCAATCAGTTAACTGATTGGATGTCAGTCCAATATCAATATCCAATGCTTTGGCACCTTGATATAACCGCTTTAAATGATCCTTAAGAAAAACAATGACACCTTGGTGAAGGCGTAAACCTTCCCAAACACCATCACCTAAAATAAACCCACTGTCAAAAACAGACACCATTGCCTTATTTCTTGGCAGCAATTCACCATTAATATTGATCAAGATATCAGCATTTCGTGGATCATTAAGATATTCATGTGTTCCATTCGGCATTATGCCACCTCTACATCAACCAAAACATCAGCATATCATTGATATACTCCAAACAGTAACTATCAATTTTTAACAACCACTTTTCTCTTTCTTTAAAAACTTTGAGAATAATTTAGCCTTTGAATATTTTTTCATTTCTAGTAATCAATATCTTCTGATTTTTTATTTATTTCGCTGTTTGTAGTACCCTAACACTTGCCATTTCTAAATTTAATAAAGGGGGGAATTTATGAAAAAGAGGCACATTATTATGTTATTGACTTTGGGTGTGGGCAGTTCAAATGCTGATAAACAGAGAGAAATTCGCACACAAGGGCTTATTGGACCTGAGGGCGCGTTGATCGGTTCGATCACTTCAGGTGGTGCTGAGTTCAGTTATCACACTGACTTTACCAGTGTCGAGGGTGCTCGGAATAATTTTTCAGCTGATGGTAACGATAATCTCTGGGCAACATGGTGGTATTTCAGGGTCAATGGTGACACACAAGAATACAAATTTCCGGCGCCAGACAATGCCATCTATAGTGGCAATGTAGCTACTCTTACATGGAATGATGTAGGTGGCTTGGGTCTATTCAGTGCTGGACTAGTTCATAATTTAAATGACCCAGTTGCTAATAGTGCCACATTAGTCAACACCATGACCTTAACTGATCTTTCTGGAAACAGCAATGACATTGAAATTTTCCATTATATTGACTTCGACCTTGCTGATTTCAATAACGATGAAGCATTACTCACTCAAGCAAATAACTACATTTCCTTGGTCGATAATGTAACACCCAACCTTGTTAATGTTGGTGAGCTGAGGGCTGGTGGAAACGTTTCTTTTATTGTTCGTGCTTACAGTGATGACCCAAATATAAGGGGGTTATTAAATGACACCCTCGTTGATGATCTTGACAACACAGGATTACCATTTGGCCCTGGTGATTTCACAGGTGCCTTTCAGTGGTCAATCAGCCTCGCTGCCAACGGTTATAGCAGTGTTGAATCTACTTTTGCAATTGGGGCAACAGCAGCGCCGATCCCTAATGATCCGTATGAGTATGATCCTGATTTGATTTATCAAAATGGTTTTGAATGATATTTAAACCGGCTACACAATGAACAGAGGTGACCTGAGCTTACAGGTCATCTCTCTATCTTTGCATTGGTGAAACCATCGTTAAATGTCTTTATTGTTAACTTTAAGGCACCTCTATTAATGAGTTATATCTTCTGCAAGGTGACAAGGAGTCATATGCAAGGCGCACTTTGCAGTGAACGCTTATTGCCTTCAGAAAAAACACCTTATTGATAGCCCTAATGTATAGTAGTGGAAATCACTCAAATCCGTCTTTAAAGATGATGTCAATGCCTATGTATTCATAGGCTCCTAAATCATAAGTTCCGAATTGATCAACTTTAATATCGTCAAAACCGCGGGGATTACCATCTTTATCAAAATCACCTTCAACCATTTGGCCACAAAAGTCTATGGCAGGAGAATCAGCCGTTAAATGGTAATCACCGTTCTCGGCATCAACAAACTCGGCATCACCAACCTGAATATCTGCGGGTAGTGGCAAGGTAATGCCTTCCAGGTTCTTAATTAATAAACAATCAGCTGCTAAAGATGCACCTTCAGGTCCAAAAAAGAATGGTTCTGATTGATCAAAAATACTGGAAACCACTGAAGTACCCACATCAGCGCCATAATTATGAATCAGTACATCAGTTACTTCGTTATTGGCAAAGGTGTTATAATTCAGGTTTAAGCTGGCATTTTCAATGGCAAAGAATAAGTTAAGGTCATTGTATTCCTGATCACCAGCACTTCCATTGTTAGCGATTACTGAGTTTTTTATGGTTAGAAGGCTAGGCTCACTGTCTACATCACCCCAAAGCTGAGCTACACTTCCGTAACTGGCGCGATTATCCATAATCAAGCTATTAGATATGGTTACTTCACGGCTCCAATCAGAATAGCTACTGCCAACACTCAAAGCGCCACCAAAAGGAGCATGATTACCTTGAAAAAGGGCATTGTGTATCGAGGCTTTACCGAGCCAAACTGAGATTCCACCTCCCCTCTGCTCAGATGAATTATTAATAATACTTACGGGTTGGTTCTTTGCACCAAAGCAATAACCTTGTTCACATATTTGTCCGCCATAAATCTCAAAACCCCTGCTTCTAATTCCACCACCATCATATTCGCTGTGGTTTCCCGAAATTTCTGCTGGAGAAAATATTATTGGACTGCCGTTTATCGCACCACCGTCATTATTTGTGATTTTAGAATGACCATCTATTACTGTGTAGTAATAACCGTCTATACCTCGAGGTTTATTTGAATCGATAACTGTGTCTTTGATGTACAATCTTGCGGAAGTATTTATACCCCCACCAACATTAGCCATATTATCAGTGATTAACAGATTATCAAGCATCACAAAACTCCCTTGTGCGTAACCTGCATTAATTCCGCCACCATTTGGTGATTCATCATCATCTCCCTGGGCATCGCCATTTTGGATAACTAAATGACTGATAGCAATTCTTTGTTCTTCTAAATCACCTTTATAAATTGATATCACCGAGCCAGTATCATTCCCGTCAATGACAGCTCTGACATCACTGGTTATACCACTTTCAGCATCATTACAGTTCGCATAATTACCTTCTAAAGCCACAAAGCTATCAGTTATTTTTATGTTCTCAAAATAGGGAGATCCTTTATCAACAATCCTGACCTGATCGGCATCTGAGTCAACCGCTGCTTGAATGCTGCTGAAATCACAACCACCAGGACCTACAGTTTTAGGATTATTTATACCGGCGGCTTCAATAGCTTGAAAATTTGGAATAAAGTATTGATTAAGAATATCACGAATTTCGGCTTCACCAGCATAGCTATGAGCTGCCAGTATCAGGGCAGACAGGGTTAGGGTTTTCTTGAACATAACGACTCCAATTATTTTTTAACTTATCTTCGGTAGGGTATACGCATTGGGAGCTGAAAATGGTTCGATTAAAAAATTCATGTATTCAAAAGTTTGAATAACTTCATAGTTTCTGTAATTTAAAGGTATGCGCTTGACTCCTTTCAAAGCATTGGTTTTTTTATCTTAGGGGGCGAATTAAAAGCATGGCATATACACCAGCCAATGTACATGACTCAAAGGTATTTGACCAATTGCTTACTGGCAATGAAGAACAAGTGTTTGCTGACAGTGCTTATGCCCGCAAAAAGAAAGATCAGGCACTTAAACTAATAACGTGATCTGACTTCCAGAATGATCTATTCTTATTCATAAATTAGGCCACTTATTTCACCTGCTGCGTTTATAGAAATACTTGTTCAGAATAATTTACCCTATTCATTAGTGAGGAATGCAATCATTATATAAGTATTTACTAATTTAAACTTTTCTTATATAATGATTGTCAATATCACTTATAAAATGAAAATTGCTATGAATATTACCAGAATGGTTCACATGTTTGCCGGTCTCTTTATCATAATAAGCCTAACATTAGCTCACTTTACAGCACAAGCCAACCTATCTCAACCTAGCTGGCTATGGTTTACTGCATTTGTTGGAATCAATCTTTTTCAATACAGTTTCAGTGGATTTTGTCCTCTCGCAAAAATGCTCAAAGCCGCTGGTGTAAAAGAATAAAGAAATTAACCCAATTGACCATGATAGATCATATAACTGTTAAAGACAGTCGATTATGTAACACCATATAATATGCGAAAAAAATCAACAAAGATCTTTGATCTGAATCTCATTGTCTCTCAATGATTTTCTGGTAGAATGACTTTTTTTAAACAAACGTTTGAAACATGGCTAATTTACCTTTCCCTATCAAAGAAGTCCAGTTTGTTGCTGATGAAGTTTTAAACTTAAACGGTCACTATAAAAAACTAGGAATACACGAAGAAATCGACACAGAAACTTTTGTCACCATCGTTGAGGAAGCCTCTAAATTCTTGCATGAACATGCTGGACCATTAAACAGAAACGCGGATGAACAAGGTTGTCACCATACAAAAGATACAGTGACGACTCCAGATGGCTTTAAAAAACTTTATAAAGACTATTGCGAAGCCGGTTGGGCATCCCTTGACGGCGATCCTGAGTATGGCGGACAAGGGTTGAGCTACTGGTTACAACTCATACTGGGAGAGCTGAACACATTTTATTGTCCTGGCTGGTCTAACTACCCAGGATTAACTCATGGCGTACGCGAGCTGCTGGAAAAGTTCGGTTCTGATGAACAAAAAACCATGTTCTTACCTGAGTTAACTACTGGCGAATGGTCTGGAACCATGTGTCTAACTGAACCACATTGTGGTACTGATTTAGGTTTGGTTAATACTTCCGCCAAACCCAGTGAAGACGGCTCTTACCAAATCACGGGAACCAAAATATTCATCACTTCAGGCGAACACGACTTATGTGACAATATCATCCATTTGGTGTTGGCACGATTACCAGAAGCACCCAAAGGCACCAAAGGTATTTCGCTTTTTATTGTACCTAAATTTCTCATCAATGAAGACCACTCTTTGGGTAACAAAAACACCTTGGGTGCTGCCAGCATTGAACACAAAATGGGGCTGAATGGTTCGGCTACCTGTGTAATGAACTTTGATGATGCCAAAGGGTTTTTGATCGGTGAAGCCAACCAAGGCTTGCGCTTGATGTTCACCATGATGAACGGAGCAAGGCTGAATACTGGTATTCAAGGATTAGCCGCCACACAAGCATCCTATTTAAGCGCCCTTGAATATGCCAATGAACGTTTACAGATGCGTGCAGCCACTGGACCTCTTTATCCTGACAAAGCTGCTGACCCCATCATTGTCCATCCTGATGTACGCCGTATGCTATTGACTCAAAAGTCTTTTGCAGAAGGTAACCGTGCAATGGCCTATTTTGTAGGCCAACAAATTGAAGTGATCAAGCACAGTCAGGATGCAGCAACCGTAGAAAAAGCTGAGACCTTATTAGCATTTTTGACACCCATCATTAAAGCATTTTTGACGGAAGTAGCTCTTGAAGCGACTAATTATGGTATTCAAATTTTTGGTGGTCATGGCTATATCCGTGAACACGGACAAGAACAATGGGCAAGAGATGCTAAAATTTTCACCCTATATGAGGGCACAACTGGCATTCAAGCTCTAGATCTAGTAGGTCGCAAACTGATACAAACACAAAAAGGTCAAATTGGTCCGATGGCGGACATCATTCAGGAATTCATCGATAACAGCAGCTCAACATTAGCAAAACAGTTGCAAGCCTACCTCAACTTATGGAAGGAGACCACCGACATGATTGCACAATCTGCTACAAAAGATCCCAACAACATCGGCGCAGCCTCCGTTGACTACCTAATGATGTCAGGCTATGTGATTCTTGCTTTTTTTCAAGCTCAATTGCATAATGCTGCTAAGGAAGGCAAAGGTCAATTGGGTGTCGATTTTTACCAAGGCAAAATCAAATCTGCCGAGTTTTATTTTGCCAAAATCTTGCCCAGATGTCACAGCTTGCAAGCAGTCATAGCTAGTGGTGCAGCGCCTTTGATGGACATGCAACCGGCAGAATTTTAATGAATTAATTTGAGTCATTACCAAAAACACATAATTAGCCTAAGCACATGGCTGTTGGCTTTAATGCTGGTTGCCCTTTGGGTACAGTTTATTCTGTTTCCGTTGGGTGGTGATGGTGACTTTCAGTCCAACACCAACCCATCAACTCAAAAAATCATGAATAGTGTTAGACCAAAACCATCAACCTATCACCTATTTGGCTCCTCTGAAGTGACTGAAACTTCTATGGCTGCATATGATACAGAAAGTCAATTAAACCTTATTCTTACAGGTATCATGTCCAGTAATGATGTAACGACAGGCATGGCTTATATTCGTACCACTAGTGGCGAAGAAAAAAAATTCAAAGTAGGTGATGATGTGTTTGGCTTAGCCAAACTAACTGAAATACACGACGATTTCCTGATTCTTAAAAGAGGCCAGAAAAAAGAGCGCCTGTCACTTCACAAAGGTGTGGGAATAGACACCAATCCTCAATTCAACCAAAAGACTAATAAAACAAACGACACACAACTTAACAACATCCAAAATTTTGTAAAAAAGTCAGATGACTGGCAACAAACCCTAAACCAACAAAAGTATGACCCTAATAAGATTGCTCATATTGTCAATAACATCAATGTCCTTCAAAACAGTCAAGGACAAATCACCGGCTTTCGTGTATCCGCTATGAGTGATAACAATATGCTACTGCAACATGGTTTAAAACCCAATGACCAGATCATCGCAATTAATGGCACCAGTATCAACAACAGAAATCTACTGAACCTGCGCTCTGAATTGAGCAAAGCCAGCAGTGCGCAATTAACATTGCTACGCAATGGTAAAAAAATAAACCTCAACGTCAACTTCAACGACCCCCAACAATGAAAACCACCACCATTAAATTGTGTTTTACCCTGTGCCTTTTATTCAGCAAAAACATTATAGCTGATAACCACATGCACACACTGAACCTGCAAGACACAGACATTAGACTTTTGGTTGAAACAGTCAGTGATATTACCGGCAAGAACTTTGTGCTCGATCCGGAAGTTTCGGGAAAAATCACCGTTATTTCAGGACAACCCGTCAGTGAAGATAAAATTTATGATTTATTTCTTTCCATCTTAAGTGTCAATGGCTTCACCACAGAAACTCATGGCGACACCATCAAAATCATACCTGTCGCCAAAAGCAATCCCTTGTCAGGCTTAAATGAAGGCCACCCAGATCAATTAGTGACCAAAATATTTCGCATCAAGCATTTGCCTGTTAGTGAAGTGGAACAAACCCTCAAATCAATGAACAGTAAAGCCAAACTCATTGCCAATACAGATGCCAATTTACTAATAGTTTCGGATAAATCTGCCAATGTCGCTCAAATGGAACAACTGATTAACAATATCGATCAAAAATCAGATACATCAATTGAACTCATTCCATTAGAGTACGCCAATGCCAATGATGTGGCAGAGACACTCAATGGCCTGCTGGATACTGGTAATGCACTGGGTCCAAAATCTAAAATTGTCCCTGACAGCCGGACCAACGCTGTCATCATCAATGCCAACCCATCTTTGAAAAATCGCATCACGGGAATCATCGCCCAGTTAGATCAACCATTAGACACCAACACTCAATCACAGGTCATTTTCCTAAAATATGCCTCTGCTGAGAAATTGGTACCTATACTGGAAACACTGGCTAATAACGGCAAACAAGAAGGTGAAACGAGTAATGTCAGCATTCAAGCACACACAGAAACCAACTCTCTGGTAATCAATGCCCCACCAACGATTTTCAAAAACATCAACCACGCGATTGATCAGTTGGACATCCGCCGACAACAAGTCCTGATTGAAGCCATCATCGCTGAGATATCAGTCGACAGCTCTAAAGAACTTGGCGTCGACTGGTATGCCCCCATCGCTGGAGATAGTGGTTCAGGCATCGTTGGCGGCTCATTCACAGGAAACACCTCACCCAATCTTTCATCTGATGATCCACTGAATGTTTTTGGCAGCTTATTATCAGGTGGCTTGAACCTCGGATACCTTAACTTTGGAACCAATGCAGCAGGCGAACAGTATCTTAATTTCGGCGGATTACTGAAAGCCATTGCAACTGATGGCAACAGTAATGTCTTGTCGACACCATCAGTAGTAACACTAAACCATCAAGAAGCCAGTTTATCGGTAGGCCAGGAAGTACCGTTCGTCACGGGCCAATATTCACAAACAGGCAATGCCGATGCCAATGGCTCACCTAACCCGTTCACAACTATCAATCGTGAAGATGTCGGTTTATCACTTACTGTCACACCACACATTAATGAAGGTGGTCAAGTAGTGGTTGACATCGCACAAGAAATTTCCAGTATAGATCCCAATGCCGTAACAGCTGTCGATTTGGTCACCAAAAAGAGAACACTAGATACCTCAGTCATGATCCCTGATAATCAAATTCTGGTACTGGGTGGCCTGATAGACGACGAGATTCGGGAAACCATTAAAAAAGTACCTATGTTAGGAGACATTCCTTTAATCAAAAATCTATTCAGGACGAAAAAACGCACTAGGGTAAAACGCAATTTGATGATTTTCATTCACCCACGCATCTTAAAAGATGACCAACAACAACACCAAATCAGCAAACAACGTTACCAACAAATCCGTCAAGAACAGTTAAAAGAAATTAACCCAGAAACTTTCAGGCGAGGTCAACCGCTGCTACCAGAAGACCCCACAAAGGAAGTCAATCAATAATATGAGTGTCAAACTTCCTGCTTATGGTTTTGCCAAGAAAAGAGGCGCCACCATCCTCAAACAGGCAGATAATGGTATCACCTTAGCTGTGTCAAAAACTGCTAAACCTCAGGCCATTGCAGAATTACAAAGACTTTGTGAAGCACCCGTTAAAATCGAATTTTTTGATCCCGAAGCTTATCAACAAGTAATCCAAAAAATTTACCACCATGAAAAATCCATGACTGATGATGTGGTCGCTGACTGGAGTCAAAATGAAAATGAGCTATCACAAATTGCTGAAGTTTTAGCAGAACCGGAAGACCTGTTGGAAAGTAACGATGACGCGCCTATTATCCGCCTCATCAATGCATTATTAGCAGACGCAGTAAAAGTCAACGCATCTGACATACACATCGAGCCAGGAGAAAACCAACTGGCCATAAGATATCGTGTTGACGGCCACTTACAAGAAGTTTTAACACCAGATCAATCTCTTTCAGCTTTGATTGCCTCACGCATTAAAATCATGTCAAAACTGGACATTGCTGAAAAGCGATTACCACAGGATGGTCGAATATCATTAAAAATTGCTGGCCATCCGATTGATGTACGTGTATCTACTATTCCAGGCGCATTTGGCGAACGCATTGTAATGCGTTTGCTCGATAAAAAAGCTGGCCAACTCAATTTAGCCGAGTTAGGAATGAACGCTCATCACCTTGATATCATGGATGACTTGGTGAAGTTACCTCATGGCATTATTTTAGTCACAGGTCCAACAGGATCTGGAAAAACGACCACCCTATATGCAGCACTGGAAGCCATCAATGAACGTTCTCGGAACATCATGACCATTGAAAATCCAATTGAATACCACCTACCAGGTATCAGTCAGACACAGGTCAATGACAAAGTAGACATGACATTTGCACGAGGGCTCAGAGCCATTTTACGACAAGATCCTGACGTCATCATGGTAGGGGAAATTCGCGACTTGGAAACAGCAGAAATAGCCATTCAAGCGAGTTTGACTGGCCACCTGGTTTTCTCGACATTACACACCAATACAGCCATAGGTGCTGTTACTAGATTAATTGACATGGGTGTTCCACGCTTCCTATTAGCGACATCAATCAAAGCCGTCATTGCACAAAGACTGGTTAAAAAACTCAATCCAGAAAATAGATTAGCAACTCAAGTAAAACAAGACTTGAGACAAGCACTTCAAATTCCTGACCATATAGAGACCATCTATCAAGCCGATGGCCGGATGCCAATCAATGAAGCCTATACTGGTCGGCTGGGTGTCTTTGAAGTAATCAAACTCAATGATGAACTTCGACAAATGATCCATCAAGACAACTCAGAGATGGAATTAACAAAAACAGCGCATCAATACTTTCCTAGTATTCGCCAAGATGCAGTTGAAAAACTTTGTCAAGGTTTGACCTCTGTTGATGAACTTTATCGAGTGATGTACGACTCATAAAATGGAAGCCTTTGAACACACATCACTTGACCAAACCGGGAAACAACACAAGGGCGTTATCCAGGCTGAAAATAAAAAACAAGCCAGGAATCTTCTTCGTGACCAGGGATTGATGCCCGTTCAAGTTGAACAAGTTTTACATCATGCAAAACAAAATCTAAGCCCTCGTCGCTTTAAACTCAAACGTGATGAATTACCATTACTGATCAGACAGTTAGCAACATTGATTAAAGCAGGTTTACCTATAGATGATGCTTTAAAAACATTGGTTGAACAAAGTGACCATCGAAATTCAGAGAAAATCCTATCCACTTTACATGCAAAAATCATGGAAGGTCAATCACTGGCAACTGCCATGAGGATTTTCCCCAAAGCATTCGATGAGTTAATTGCCACCAGCATTGAAGCAGGTGAACAAGCTGGTCAATTGGAAGCAGTCCTGGAACAATTAGCTGACTACCTTGAAACCAAAGATCAGATGAGCAAACAGTCGCTCATGGCTTTGTTATACCCTGCCATTCTGATATTAACATCGATTGCAGTAGTGACCGGATTGATGGTCTATATTGTACCTAAAGTAACTCAAGTCTTCGCCAATTCACAAGTGGCCTTACCGCCTATGACAGTCACATTGATCAACATCAGTCAATTCATCAGCGATTATGGCATATGGTTGTTATTAATTTTGACCACTGCACTGGCTGGATTTATCACTTTGCTTAAAAACAAAACATTCAAAATCAAATGGCATGCCTGGTTGATGCAAGCTCCGATAATAGGTAATCTGGTGCGCACTTCGCAATCAGCAAAATTCACAAGAACGCTGGGCATATTAAGCCAAAGTGCTGTACCCATTGTCTCGGCTCTCAGTTTATCTTCTAATGTTGTCCGCAATGCCCGATTCAAACAGGCTTGTGAGCAGACAGCTCGTGCTGTTCGCGAAGGCGCTAGTTTGGCCACAGCTATGAATCAACATGGAGAATTTCCTGCATTGACAGTTAAATTAGTTAATGCTGGAGAACAAGGTGGTAATTTAAGTGACATGCTCGAACGTGCTGCTCAAATCCAAGAAAAAAATGTAGAAAACAAGCTGGCTACGTTAATTGGTGCCATTCAACCTCTGGCAATTTTAGTGGTTGGCGTGGTCATCCTGTTCATCGTTTTGGCCATGCTATTACCTATATTTCAACTCAACTCAGTTATTCAATGAACCAACCAGCGATCCGCTTCAGCAGAGTCAGTAAATCTTATGGCAAACACCATAAAGCCTTGGATGATGTCAGCTTTGAAGTTGATTGTGGAGAAATGCTGTTTTTAACTGGACATTCAGGTGCCGGCAAAACATCTATTTTAAAATTGGTCATGTGTATTGAAGACATCAGTTATGGCCAAGCATGGGTTAATGGTTTCACATTAAGACAACTTAACATCAACAGCTTACCTCACTATCGTCAATCTCTAGGGATGATATTTCAGGACCATCAGTTACTAAAAAACCGAACCGTTATTGACAACATCGCTCTCTCACTATGGTTACGAGGATACGCTAAAGCTGAAGGTCTAAAACAAGCAAGGGTAGTACTTAACCAGGTTGGCATAGGCGATAAAGCCCTTTTCTATCCCAATGAACTTTCGAGTGGTCAACAACAACGAGTGGGTATTGCACGTGCCATTGTTTCCAAACCAGACATATTATTGGCTGATGAACCCACTGGTAATCTAGACCCCGACTTATCATTGGATCTGATGGAACTGTTTATGCAAATAAACCAGCAAGGTACCACTGTAATTATCGCTACCCATGATTTATTTTTAATCAAAAGGTTGAGAAAAAGGGTGTTGGTACTGGATTCTGGCAAGTTAATAGATGATTATCGGCCAGATCTATGAATCAACCTAGAAAACAAAAACCCACTGCTCTAGCCAGGTGGTACAGGGGGCATGTTCGTGCCATGAGAGAAGGCTGGATAATGCCAATACAAACCCCCTGGCAAAGTCTGTTTACCGTTATCACTTTAGGCATTTGTTTTTATTTACCACTGGTAATGTGGACCGTTTGGCAAAACTTTGATTCGTTAGAACAACAGTGGCAAAGTAAAGGATCAATGGCCGTATTTTTAAAACCTGGCATCAAAGTTGATGAATTAACCAATTTACAACATGACTTGAATGAACAAAGTTTGATTAGCAATAGTTATTTAGTGACAGGTGATCAAATCAAATCACAACTGAATGATGACCCGCAACTTAATCAGATAATAACGATCATCGAAACACAAGAACTACCCGACCAAATTTTTTTGACTCCCCACCCAAATGCCACCAATCAACAGTTGGATACACTGAGCCAAAAGCTACAACTTAATCCACATATTGACTATGTTAGTTTTGATGTCAACTGGTTTAACCAATTACAAGCACTGACTCATGCTTTTTTCTACCTCATGCAAGCAAGCATTACTATTTTCATGGTTATTATATTGGTATTTTTAAGTCACTCCATTGGTAATGAAGTAGCTAATCATAAAAAAGAAATTACATTACTAAAATTGCTAGGCGCCCATGCCAGCCAAATACGACGAAGATTCTTATATGGTGGTATTTATTACGGAATGATGTCTGGTTGTCTTGCACTGTTACTGCTATTCAGCACACTGTGGTGGATCGCTACGCCTATCAGTGATTTATCATCATCATTTGGATACAACATCGAACTTAACTACCCCAATATCAGCACATCAATATTTTTTGTCACCACCTCCACTGCCATCACCTGGCTTGGTATTCGTATCAGTGCATCCAATCACATACAACAAATATAATAACTCGGAATATTAACCACAGATTTCTCTAATCACCATCAAGTCGATAAAAATTTGATGTACAATGAACACATGACAGAAGCTTTTAAAGTACTGATTGCGGATGCATCAAAGCTTGCTCGCTCAATGACTGAACGTCTGGTAAAAAAAATCCAGCCCTATACTGAAGTCATCGCTGTTAATTCAGTAGAACAAGCCCTTAACAAAATGCAATCTAACCGTGTTGATTTAATCATCTCAGCATTAAGACTGGTTGATGACGATGGTACAAAAATATGTGAATATGCCCGAGAAAACCATCATTATTTGCCTGTCATCATCATATCTGGAAGTGTTGACAATCGGCTCAAAAAAAGAATGATAAGTTCCGATGTCACAGATTACATTGATAAGGCCGCAGGACAAAAAGGACTTGAAATTTTCCTTCAAGGTTTACTGCGACCAGACGATGAAATTGATGGACGCATTCTTTATATCGAAGATTCTATGGTCGTAGCGCACGCGACAAAAAAATTATTACAAAACCATAACCTTGAGATCACTCATAAATTATCAGTCACTGATGCCAAAGATGTCATGCCAGATCGAAACACAGCATACAACAATTTTGAATTGGTATTGACTGACTATTACTTAAAAAATAACGAAACAGCGCTAGGTATGCTCGATTATGCCAGGAATGAATTGGGCTTAAATAAAATTGAAATGCCATTTGTCATTATGACTGGTGATGAAAACACCGAGAACCAAAAGCAAATTCTCAACGAAGGTGCCAATGACCTAATAGGGAAACCCGTCAATCAAGAAGCATTGGTAAAAAAAATCAAATTCCAAATTCGATTTACTCAGTTTCACCGACAAAAAATGTCAGCACAACAATGACTGTTAAATTACATAGCAGCTGGTTGAACCACTTAGCTGAGGAGTTCGACAAGGAGTACATGCAAAAACTGAAGAAATTCTTAGAAAAAGAAAAAGCATCAAGAAAAATTATTTACCCAAAAGGTGCTCTGATATTCAATGCACTCAATACCACACCTCTGAATAAAGTAAACATCGTCATCTTAGGACAAGACCCATACCATGGTCCTGGACAGGCCCATGGCTTGTGTTTTTCTGTACCAGAAGGTGTCAAAATACCACCTTCATTAGTCAATATCTTTAAAGAACAGTATCAAGACCTTGGCATCACTAACAATACAGGCAACTTAACACCATGGGCCCAACAAGGCGTATTACTCTTAAACAGTGTATTGACCGTCGAACACGCACGAGCCGCCAGCCACCAAAACCAAGGTTGGGAACAATTTACTGACCAGGTCATTTCCGTTATCAGTTCTCAGACTGAACATGTTGTATTTATGCTTTGGGGAAGTTATGCCCTGCGCAAAGGAGCTCATATAGACGAAACCAAACACTTGATTCTTAAAGCGCCACATCCCTCTCCTTTATCCGCCCAGCGCGGTTTTTTTGGCTGTCAGCACTTTTCCAAAGCCAACCAATACCTATCAAAACACCAAAAAGTGCCTATCAATTGGCAATTATAGACTAATTAACTTTCCCATTATTATGCAGTCCCATATAATGAAACCAATCGTCTGTTGTCATTTAATGCCATGAAAAAAATACTGATCAGTCTATGTTTAGTCATCAATTTCCAATCAAGCTTAGCTACAGCACCATGGCTGCAAAGTTTTGAACACGCACAAAAAAAACAACAGCTCAATGCAAAATGGCAAGCTGATGGCGGACAAATCCACTTCAGATTTAATCATGATTTGCTAAAAGACTGGGGTATCCAAGTCAATAGCACAAGTAAACAAACAAAAGTAATCAAAGGATTGGAACACCAAACTCATCATATCCGAAACACATCTGCCTTAACCTTACAAGCACCTTTTGGCGTTCTTGAAGGGGTTCCTGAAGGAACGTTACAACTCGTCGGCGGCCTGGAATGGAATACCTTACAAAAACAGATGATTCACAATAATTTGCGTATTGTCACCACAACCAAACACCTCAATGTAGGTGAAATGATCAGCCTATTGGTGGTATCCGAAGACAATACACCACTATTTGTTTTAGACAACATTCATACTGAACTGGACAAAAAAAATAACCAATTCCATGCCAGAAGAATGGATATCCGGGTGACCAAAGAATTTGCCAAACTACTTGGTGAACCGCTATTAACCGGTCTAGTCATCGGTGAAGCACACATGGAGAATAACCTAACGATTCCCCCAGAATATGCCTCGATCAAAGGTGTACCTACATGTCCTAATGACCGTCCACTTTGGCCAGATTCTAAAAACACAGCAGATGTGGCTTTAATCAACATGACCTGGCAACAGGTGCGTAATCTGGGCAATGGCAACTTCGTCTTTGCTCCAAACGCCACCCTAAAAAACGTCGGAGAAGCAGATGTCGCATGGTATGGAAAATTCACAGGAAATTATGACCCATACAACAACTCTCAACACCCTTTTCTGTTCTGGTCGGCTTATCGAGAAGTCGATGGAAGGTTTGAACAAATTGGACTATCTGGAATCAAACACGCCTTTTATACACTCAATACCAACTGCACCTATAACTGTGGTAATAACCACATACTATATAAAGGCTGTGAAGACGTTTACTCAGTCAGTAATAATGATGGCGGTAGTTATCTAGGACCGAAAGAAGAATTAGAAGCTTTTACTGGCATTTGGGAAGAAGTCGGTTCATTTTTTGATCAAGATGGCAATGGTATTCAAGATAACATCTCTAATAATACAGATGAAAATCGCCTGATCGTTCATGACTCTGACATTATTGACTCCAACAATGATTTTTATTTCTCGGCTTGGTACTTGATTCGAGATGACATCAATATATTCAATACGATGGGACACAGAAGTTACGACCTCATCTCAAATCAACAAGGAACGGCTTGGTCATTCAATAATCCAGGCACGTTATTTCCTGGTCCTGCATCTGATGCATATGTGACACCGAATACCACCGCTCAGGACTTGATGAGCGCATCATACCGAAGCTTACAGCCACAGGAGGGTCACTTAACTGTGGCTGTCAAAGTCATTGAATTAGAAGATGGATTATATCGCTATAATTACATGGTAGAAAACCATGACTATGACCCACAAGTCTCAGAAATTGAAGTTACACTGCCTGCATTTGCTAGCTATGCTGATTTTGTTTGGTCAGACATTGACCATGATGAAAACAATGATTGGCAAGTCATTAGACAAGAGGACAAATTGATATTATCCTCTATAAATGGTAACTACATCGACTGGGGCATGTTGTTCAGCTTTTCTTTTACTACTAATGTCCCACCAGAAATTGGCACACTGACATTACAAGGAGAAGAAAATGGCGGCACAACATTTTCTGTCCAAACAGTACACCCAAAAGTGAATGATTTGATTTTCAAAGACAGCTTTGATGCCATTGTTCTTTAACAACATTTAACTCACTCAAATGAGCCCTCAGCTTGATTTAAAAGTGGTGGGCTCGATAAACTTTTGATAGAATACTCCCCTTTTTCTTAAATACCTAAACTTATGGCAAAAGAAGACGTCATTGAATTAGAAGGCAAAGTGATAGATACACTACCCAACACCATGTTTCGCGTTGAGTTAGAAAATGGTCACATTGTTACAGCCCATATTTCAGGACGCATGCGTAAGCATTACATCCGT
The DNA here is from genome assembly GCA_030430025.1 of Gammaproteobacteria bacterium. GTDB lineage: Bacteria > Pseudomonadota > Gammaproteobacteria > Xanthomonadales > Marinicellaceae > Marinicella. The sequence continues at coordinate 23,476 of JAUIGR010000005.1, read as the reverse complement.
ATTTTAACAGGTGATACAGTTACTGTAGAACTGACACCATATGACCTCACAAAAGGGCGCATCACTTTCCGTTCGAAATAAAATGCAAACAGTTTTACTTCAGTTTCTCAACTCATTAACAGTAAATTTAACATTGAATATAGGTAGAAAATTCTTAAAAAGGACTTTTCCCGTTTCTAACTGACTGAGAAAAAACTTTAAAAATAGCTAGGGTCTGTTAACACTATTTATTAGTTAGATGCCAATTAAATAGTGTTAACAGACCCTAGATCAAGACTGTAATCTCCCCATTTCAAAGTGTCATTCAAAATGAGGTGGTTACAGGCTTTCATCAACACAAAATTTACCAATCCAACCCATCCATAAAAATCAAGTCGCTATATGGAACATAACGATAGGCGACCTCTGGCACGGCATCATTATTATGATTATAATTAGGACCAGGCTCAGCAATACAATCACAAGGGTGTTCCAAACCTATGGTGGCACTTACATTGCCATCATCAGTTTCACTGTCATGATAATGAAGTTCTATCATATGACTCCCTTCATATAGTTTAACCTGGGCCCAGATATAATCATCAACACTATTATTAACTGTTACTGAACGATAATCAACAATCAATACCCGATTGGGAGCCTGTCCTTGGACAATGTATGAAATTTGATCAGGTATGCCTGCATTTTGAGCCACTTCTAAATCATCCCAAAAAACAGCAATAATACCCGCAGGAGCGAATATGTCAGGTATTATACGATTAATATTGTTAGTGCCATCTTCACCTTCAGGAAATACCAAATAACCATTGGTACTGACACGGAGGCTATTATATTCTTGTCCATAAAACTCAAATGGGAATGGCAAATTGATTTCAGCTTCTCCATTACCATAAACACCCTCATTACCATCAAAAAGCATCACCCTACCAGGTAAGCCATTCAACACTTCATAATCCATATTGACTCCATTGCGTGTATAGTATTTTGGCACAGGAGTATAACGATAGCCACCCATAGCAAAGAATTGGTTATTATAGTAATGATCACCCTTAACAGCTAAACAACCACAAGGATGTTCCAGTCCAATAGTAGCGTTTGTAAAACCATCATTCACTTCATTATCCCCATAATGTAACTCTATCACATCGGAACCTTCGTACAGCTTAGCTTGAGCCCAAATGTAATCATCAGTAAACTGGTTCTCAGGAGCACGAATTTGTACTGAACGATAGTCAATAATTAATACTCGATTGGGCGCCTGACCTTGCACTACATATGATATCTGATCAGTTTTACCAACCTCTTGATTTTGAGCAACAGCTAAATCATCCCAAAAAACAGCAATGATTCCATTAGGCCCGTTAATATCGGGTAAAAAAGTATTGTTCCAACTAACCCCACTTTGACCATCCGGAAACACCAGGTAACCATTGGTACTGACACGTAAGCTATTATAAGTCTTTCCATAAAACTCAAACGGAAAAGGTAAATCTATTTCAGCTTCATCATCATCATAAAAACCTTCACTCCCATCGAAAAGCATGATCCTATTGAGCATACCATCTAAGTTCTCATAGTTCGGATCGAATGTTTCAAATTCGTAATCTACTTGACCATAACAAATAGTAAAAAATAAAACTGAAAACAAAAGAACAAATTTTTTCATCTCACACCTGTTTCTTCAATAAACACTACCAACCATCGAAAATTAATAGAAAAAAAGGTCATCATTTTTTAATTTATTGCAAAAAAAACAGATCTGTTACTTCTCAGAGGCATTTGAAACAAAATCTTGCAGCATTTGTTTATCTAGTCAGTCCTGAAAAAGTCCTTCCTGGCCTTTTCCAGCATCGGTCAAAAAAACATTTAAGAGCACAAGTGTGATTTTGCTGATGTTTTTTGACCTTACTTGAGCCTGATGGCTCAAGGTGGCACCTCCTTGTGCCACACCATCGACCATAAAAAAGTTTCTGGAAAACTTTTTCACGTTAGCCTGAGAGCCGCATGGAAGCGGCGAATAAAAATGCATCATGACACCTGTTTCCTGGCCGAAAAAATGTCCAAAATTGAAGTAACTCTTGATAGTTAACAATAAGTTATGCATTTTTCAGGTTCGACTATCTAAAACTAAATCAGCAACTAACTGTTTCAGTTTGCAATTTTCTTTCCGAAGTTATTTCAGCCATCTGAATTCTGGAACACCAAGGCCACAAAAACTCTTCTTCCAATTACAATTATAAAATATCGTTTCCGCCATACCCTTCTTTCGACATATTTCCACAACACGCTCCTGTCCTGTCTCAGCTTGTCTCAATGCAAAGGCAATTCGCTCTTCTGTAAACTTCGATTTCTTCATCTAAACAGGGGGAAGTCCTCTGTCAATTTAACTCTTTGGTTTTGAAGTCACTTCATAATGGAGCAATGAAATAATGGTAAGTTGGGCAAAAGTCTTTCTTACTTTAGTGATTGAAAATGATTTCTTCCACATCTTCCCAAGGAACATATTCGGCTTGATCTGAAGGGTTAACTAAAAGACCCAAGTTTTCACTGGTAAAACTGGCCGACCCATACACTTTCATGACTGTACCATCAGTCAAAGTCACATCACTGTATTGATCACCTGCTGGTTTGATACTCCGCATCATGAACATTGGCATATAAATATCCATACCTTTAATGGTACAACGAATCATCTCAGCCGGGCTACTCTGTGCCATATTGAAGATAATGTCACCATCCAGTTCTGTACCTGATCGTCGTTTAACAATAGCTTTTAACTTACCTGGTTTTTTGACTGCTTGATGATAGCTATCCCAGCCATCTTCGACAGGTTCTGTGAAGGTGATTTTGTTAAACTGTTCCCAAGGTAATACCAAACGACCTTGGTCAGGCGTATCTATATATAAACCTCGGTTACCATTATCAACATCATTGGTACCCGTCATCAACACTTGACTACCATCTTTCATTTCAAATAAAGCCGCATCATCCTTCCGTGTGATGGCTTTAATATCTGAAATAACTGTACTGACCTCCTCACTGTTAAGCTTGTTCTGGTCACGACCTTCTAAAGTCTGATGACCAAACCGTTCATCTCGATCCCAGTGGATACGCCCTATAAATGTACCCATTTGACTTTCAACTACACCATATATACCGTGATTTGGGCCAAGGCGATTGGCTCGAGTGGTTGAAAAATTCACTTCTTTAACCTGATCCATTCTGAATTGTCCAACACTGCCATCAGCTTTATCTACAAAAATTTTAGCGTTAACGTCGTTAGAACCATCATGGGTAAAAAACACATCACCATTATGTAAATGTACTTCCAAACCTTTCCTATCTGATATTATTTTCGGTATTAAAGACTGAATCGCAGCAAAAGGGACAATGAAATTAGGCGCATCGATGTCTTCAGCAAAAATAGAACTCAGTTGGACTTGAAAAGACAGTAAATCAAAAGAAGGCCCTTTTTGACTATTTTCTATCGCTTCTTTAACTTCATCAGACAACTTGGAGAAACCAGGTATTTCACTTTTTTCACCATTAAAATGATCGCTCCAAAAAGTTTCTTCATCTTCATCCCAACGAATCAGACCCGTGTGTGACTCACCATTGTTTAATATCACTGTACCATTTATATATTCGTTGGCACTGACACGGTAAGACAGCACCAAAAATAAGATTAACCAGCGTTGCATGATTTAGCCCTCAATTTTGTCATCAATTTATTCTCACATGGAAACTGAAAAAATGGTATAGCCCAATAGACATAAATACCAGTCGAGGAACTGAACCATCATCTTTACTTTTTACTCTGGCTCAACATCGGTTTTAAAAACTTAGCCGTATGGCTTTTTTTGTTTTTAATCAAATTTTCCGGTGTGCCAGTGGCGATAATTTGACCTCCACCATGACCACCTTCAGGACCCAAATCAACAATCCAGTCGGCAGTTTTAATGACATCCAAATTGTGCTCAATCACAATAATGGTATTACCGTTATCACGCAACCGATGAAGCACCGTTAACAACTGCTTGATATCGGCAAAATGCAAACCTGTGGTCGGTTCATCAAGAATATAAACAGTTTGACCGGTATCTCGTTTGGATAGCTCTTTAGCCAGCTTGACACGCTGTGCCTCCCCACCAGATAATGTGGTGGCATTTTGTCCCAGGGTGATGTAGCTCAACCCAACATCCATCAATGTTTGCAATTTGTTATCAATAGCAGGAATCGCTGAGAAAAAATCACAGGCATCTTCCACCGTCATATCCAAAACTTCATAAATATTTTTACCTTTATAGTGGATATCTAAGGTTTCACGATTATAACGTTTACCTTTACAGGTATCACAGATGACATAAACATCAGGTAAAAAGTGCATTTCCACCTTAATGAGCCCATCACCCTGACAAGCCTCACAACGCCCCCCTTTTACATTGAAACTGAATCGACCTGGTTTGTAACCACGGGCTCTGGCCTCTGGTGTACCTGCAAATAAATCACGGATGGGACCAAATAGCTGAGTATAAGTAGCCGGATTTGATCTCGGAGTCCGGCCAATGGGTTTTTGATCAATATCAACCACCTTATCAAACAATTCAATATACTCAAAAGCCTCATATTTTTGCGCTTGTTGTGATGCCCGGTTCAGTTCGTTAGCCAACACTTTGTATAAAGTTTCATTAATCAATGTCGATTTACCTGACCCCGAAACACCGGTAATACAAGTCAACAACCCAGCAGGTATTTCCAGTGTCACATTTTTCAAATTATTGCCTTGGGCTCCAATCAGCTTGAAAACTTTCTTTTCATTGAATGGGTGCCTTCTTTTCGGTACGTCGATTGCCTGTTTCCCTATTAAAAACTGACCGGTAATTGAGTGTTCATTTTTACAGATTTCGGCCGGTGTTCCCTGAGCCACAATTTGGCCACCATGGACACCGGCTCCTGGACCAATATCAATCACATGATCAGCCATTCTAACGGCATCCTCATCATGCTCCACCACAATAACGGTATTACCTAAATTCTTTAGGTTCACTAATGTTTTCAATAGTTTTTCATTATCTCGTTGGTGTAACCCAATCGATGGTTCATCCAATACATACATCACACCAACCAAACCGGCGCCAATTTGACTTGCCAAACGTATTCTCTGGGCTTCTCCGCCAGATAAAGAATCAGCTTTGCGATCCAGAGTCAAATAGTTCAAACCGACATTAACCAAAAAACGTAATCGCTCAGCAATTTCCTTAATGATTTTTTCAGCAATTTGGGCTTTATTACCTTGCAACTTGATGTCAAGGAAATGCTGTAATGCATCGGCTATGGACATCGCATTGATACTGGGTAAAGGCACCTCATTGATGAACACATGACGAGCCGAACGATTCAACCGCTGACCCTCACAAGAGGGGCAAGGTTTCTTACTGATGTATTTATTCAATTCTTCACGCACCATTGAAGACTCTGTTTCCTGATAGCGCCGTTTCATGTTAGTGGCAATGCCTTCAAAAGTATGATTACGATTGTACTGACCTTTATCACTGTAGTAAGTGAATGGAATTTTTTTATCACCACTACCAAAAAAGATCACATCCACCACATCATTGGACAAATCCTCCAACGGCGTCTCTACATCAAAATCATAAGCATCAGCAACCGCTTGAATCATCTGAAAATAATAACCGTTACGTTTATCCCAACCTCTAACAGCACCATTAGATAAAGACAAAGACCAATCACTAACAATGCGATCCGGATCAAAATACTGACTGACACCCAAGCCATCACACTCTGAACACGCTCCATTAGGCGAATTAAAAGAAAACAACCGGGGCTCCAACTCACTAAGAGAATAGTCACAGACAGGACAGGAAAAGAGCGAACTAAACAACATATCAACTGACGATTGATCATCAAAAGAAACCACCTTAGCTAAACCTTCAGCCCATATCAAAGCGGTCTCAAACGATTCTGCCAAGCGCTGATGAATACCAGCTTTGACTTTAAAACGATCGACCACCGCTTCAATGTCATGCTTTTGTTTAGGATTCAATGTTGGCAACTCATCGATGTTATATACCACACCATCAATACGTACCCTAACAAAGCCACTGGACTTTAGCTGTTCCATCAATTGTAAATGTTCGCCTTTTCGGTTACGAACAATAGGTGCCAGCAACATCATTTTACGCCCTTCATCCAAAGACAATACTTTATCGACCATTTCTGAAACTTCTTGAGCTTCTAACGAAATGTCATGATCAGGACAACGTGGTGTTCCGATACGAGCATATAACAACCTCAAATAATCGTATATCTCAGTAATAGTACCAACAGTTGAACGCGGGTTGTGAGAAGTAGATTTTTGTTCAATGGAAATCGCTGGCGATAATCCTTCTATATGATCCAAATCCGGTTTATCCATCATCGACAAAAATTGACGCGCATAAGCAGACAAAGATTCTACATAACGCCTTTGACCCTCAGCATAGATGGTATCGAAAGCCAAAGATGATTTACCAGAACCTGATAACCCAGTGATCACTATGAACTGATCTCTAGGAATATCAATATCAATGTTCTTGAGATTGTGGGTACGAACACCACGTAAAGATATGTTTTTCATTTTCTGTTCAAAACACAACAAACCGATCATTTTACTCTTTTTGATGCCAATTCTGTACCCACAATTACCTTTACGATAATCAATGAGGCAACAACTGATCACACATGGGAAATGAGTACTTGTTACTAGGCTGTTGACCCTTTGACCGATATATCACCACTACTCATTATTTTACAACTGTTAATGAATCATTAACGCATGACCAAACAACAAAACAAAAACAATGCAATAATAAGTTGACCGACTTAATGAATTTCAGTAAAATCCCGGCTCTTTTCAAGACAACCGAACGATTGGAGTAGTTTCATGCATGCAGTTGTAGCTACAGGCGGCAAACAATACAGAGTTAAAGAAGGCGATGTCATCAAAGTTGAGTCTTTGAAGGTAGAAGCCGGAGATAAAATCAACCTGGATCAGGTTTTGATGTTATCTGATGGCGAAAATATCGAAATCGGTAAGCCATTATTGAAAGGCAAAATCGTATCAGCCGAAGTGTTGTCAAATGGCCGTCGTAAAAAAGTCAGAATTCTGAAATTCAAAAGACGAAAGCACCACATGAAACAAATGGGTCATCGTCAAAATTACACTGAATTGAAAATCACAAAAATTGGATAAGAGGTAAATCGTCATGGCTCATAAGAAAGCAGCAGGTAGTACTAATAATGGTCGCGATTCGAATCCTAAGTATTTGGGTGTCAAAATGTACGGTGGACAAGAAGCCATTGCTGGTAATATTTTAGTTCGTCAACGTGGCACCAAGTTTCATGCTGGCAACAATGTTGGTATCGGCAAAGATCATACCTTATTTGCTCTTAAAGATGGTGTTGTTAAATTCACCAAAAAGGGTAAAAAATACCGCCAATACGTAGAAATCGAAACTCAAGCGTAATTGCTGTCCATCGGTTCATAGAAGGCTCACTTGTCAAGTGGGCCTTTTTTATGGTCACGTACAAACAATATTCAACCCAACACCCTTTGCTCAAACCACAGCACCTGACAATCATACTATTGTTAATAGTCAACCCTGAAAGAGTCCATCCTGGCATTTTTCAGGTTCGACTAATTAATAGAGGCACTTTATAATAACGTAATGAAATTTGTAGACGAAGTTAACATCACTGTCAAAGCAGGCAACGGTGGCTCAGGATCGGCCAGTTTTCGTCGAGAAAAATTTGTGGCTTTTGGTGGTCCTGATGGTGGTGATGGCGGCAAAGGTGGTGACGTCATTCTACAAGGTGACCAAGGACTGAACACCTTGGTAGACTTTCGCCACAAACGGCGCTTTGATGCCCAAAATGGCGAATCAGGTCGTGGTCGACAAATGTATGGTAAAGGCGGCGATGACCTGATTATCAAAGTACCCACAGGCACCGAAGTTTATGACTTAGAAACAGACCAAAAACTCGGTGATATCACAGCGCATCAGCAACAGCTGATTATTGCCAAAGGAGGTAAAGGAGGATTGGGCAACATGCACTTTAAAAGCTCAGTCAACCGGGCACCAAAACGTTTTACATCAGGAGAACAAGGAGAGTTAAGAGAAATCAAACTGGAATTAAAAGTACTGGCTGATGTCGGTTTATTGGGCTTTCCTAATGCTGGCAAATCAACATTTGTTAGTGCCGTATCTCAAGCCAAACCTAAAATTGCTGATTACCCATTCACCACCCTCTACCCCGCATTAGGTGTGGTCAGAGTCGATGGAGATACCAGTTTTGTTGTTGCTGACATCCCCGGTATCATAGAAGGTGCTGCGGAAGGTGCAGGACTTGGCATCCAATTTCTTAAACATTTACAACGTACTGGCTTGCTATTACACATGATCGAATTCCCCGCATATGAAGGTCAAAATGACCCAGTTGAACAGTTTCACCAATTATCTAAAGAGTTAGTTAAATTTTCTGATCAATTAAAAGATAAGCAACGTTGGTTAGTATTCACGAAAGCAGATATCACCACAGAAGAAAACGCCCAGACCATGGTCAAAGAATTCGTGACAAAAATCGGCTGGAAAGAAAACTATTATTTAATTTCCTCTTTTAATAAAACTGGAGTAGAACATCTGATCCAAAACATCGCTCAATACCTATTCAGTGAAGAAATCGATTTTTGAACGAAACAACCCGTTGCTCAATACAAAAAAACAAGGCAGGTGCCACACTATATAGTGGCACCTGCAAACGCATGCCCGACACGACACTTTAATCAGACTATGCTCCCCTCCTCTTTTTTTATGGGCCTCTTCGCCCCCACTTTAATTTTTATTCAAGCTAAAATAATTATAAATAAATATATATAAAAAACAAGTTCTATATAAATCTTTGTATTCGTCATGCATTTACACTAAAAAATCCCGTAGAGCATTTGGACCAAATTCAGCTATATCTGACTTTCAATGATTAACAAACACATATAAAAACGAACCAATTTTATGGTTGCCTCGTGTGTTTATACTGAAAAACCAGTCTTTTTTGACTAAAAACAGCTAAAAAGAGAACTGATTCACGCTTTTAAACCAAAGAACCACCTTTTTGATCCAAATAACATCTCTGGTACGTATCCCTACCTGAACGAATTCACTAATTTTTATGGAGGCATTTATGCTCAAAAAAACCATTACTTTATTATCACTGATAATTGGAATACAAGCGCATGCATTCATCACCATATGTAAAAAAGAAACATGATAGAATGCGCCCCGTGTGTAATTAATTATAGAAGGAGATTTTTAATGAAGAAACTTATATTTTTAATACTGATGTTCAGTTCTTTTTTGGCCGTTGCCTGCGGCGATAATTCAATTCAAAGTGTTGGTGGACCTGTAAGCGATGGGCAAGGTTCGGTTCAGACCAACTCAGGATTGTCAGCTTCATTTACGGGAGATGCTAGTATCAATTGTGATGAACCTGAAGAACAAGGTAAAATCACAGTTTATGGTTATGCACCAAATTTTGGTGGTTTTGGAGGTATTGCAGGAATTTCTTTTGCCTTAAGCCTCACGGGCGGCGGCGGTTATATTGGAACGACTACTGATGATATCAGTTGTTCTAATCCTGATGCTAACTGGGCTAACAATGCTTTTAAAAAGTATAGATCAAAGTATATTAGCGACCATGGTCATATTCAGTATCAATCAGACCATCCAACAAATACACTTTGGACAATTGAGCTTCCAAGTGGGCAAACCGCAACTTATAAAATAGTAAGCCCTCTTGGTGGTGTGGCATTGGGCGGTGCTCCCGTTAGCTGTTCATAAACCTTTATGTCAGCTTTGTCTAAGAAAGCATTGATTGCAGGCATAGCAGTTGCTATTTCTGCAATCATTTATCTGCTCAATGTTAATCAACATTTTTCTCATAAATTTCAATTCGGAAACAATTTACAAACTGAAAAGGAAAGGTTGAAACCGAGTCAAACCCAAGATATAAAAGATGCTGAACCTACAGCTTCTGAAGTTACGTTTAATAATAATTTCGCAGAGGGTTCAGTAATCAACAATATTATAGGAAGGTGTGGATATAGAGTTGATGATTTTTATCTAAAAGGCGCAAAAACAGATATTTCTGAAATGACACAAAGACAATTGAACTCTTTTGAAAAGTTAGAAGAGGTATGTTTGGATTGGTATGACCATCTCGACAAAACAGACATTCAAGAAATACAAAAAAACAGGGAGGGTTGGATTAAAGAATATGAAAACTACTTAGAGGTCTATACAGAGGAGCAGGTAAACTCGCAGTTATTGTTAAACGCTGTAAATGATATAAAAAAAGGAATAAATGAAACTTCAGATTTTAGAATGATAGAGTCACAACTGATATATTTGCTTCATTTTGACACCGAGTTACAGTTAAAAATTGGTGAGGAGCTAGGAACTAGTTCATTGGAGTTTATCAGATCTCTTGAGGGTGCAATATATACCAGTCAATTAGTCATTTGTTATTATTCTGACTGTGGCCCAAATAGTTTTAATATGCTTAGAACTTGTTTATCTTATGATGAATTCTGTGGTATGTCTGTCCAGCAACATTTACAAAATAGGCTAACATATTCTCAGTTTACCGATTGGCAGAATGCGGCAGATGTTCTTTACAGACTAATTGAAACAAACTGGTTTTCAGAGAGAGAATTACTCAATCCAACAGACCCATAAACGCCCTGTCATTCTTTCTGATGAGGTGTCGTGTGAGTATCTTGTTTAGCTAAACAACAGACACCTCACCAAGCCTTATAGTATTAAGCGAGGCAGTTTGAAGTCCAATGGTACGAGAAACCACGCTTTGCAAATTGTGCGATTCTCGCCCGTTGCCTGGCAGCATATCAACTTGATTGGAAAATATGAATTTTGTCTGGTTGACAAATCCTTTGATATTCAAGAACTTACAGATTTGATGATTGATTTTTTAAACAGCAGACAGAGTAAATAAATACAGTATTAACAATCACTTACGCAGAATCTCAGAAAAATTGATCTTTTAAGTAAAGAACCCCTAACTGCCCTTTCTCACCACTGCGATCAAAATCTTGTTGTAATGACTGAAACACCACTGCTTCATTGATCTTCATCAATACCGTCATGATGCGGTAGAGTAGGACAAACTGTCGATGCAATGAGAAAATCAATGGCTTGATTAGGTAGTATCTGTCCAAATCCATGTAGCTAGATCGTGTAATGATTGAGTAAACAAATCAGATTGAGCAGCACATAAACAACTGACCCAGAAAAATACTTGGCTACCTCAACCTCCTTGAAATACTATCTGGCTCTTAGCTCGTTACCCTTACAGGTAGAACCTGCCCTACCAAATTGATCAATTTCTGATAAAAATCTCCTCAATGCTCTACGGATTAAAAAGATATAATACCTACATGACTGCATTGATGATTGGCCTAGCGGGGCCTGAATTAACCGCCCAAGATATACAAAACCTCAACCACTCTTTAGTTGTAGGAGTGATTTTTTTTAAAAGAAACTTTGTTGACTACCACCAACTCACCCAACTGCTCTCATCAATCAAAAGTATCAAAGGCAATCATTTCCTATTTGCTGTTGACCAAGAAGGCGGCCGTGTCAAACGTTTTGGCTTACCTTTCAGTCAATTAGACGAGTTAAAAACGGTTGGCGAGCTATTCGAAATCCATCCGGAAGCTGGAAAGACCTATGCACACTTACATGCCTGGTTGATGGCATCAGAACTATTAAGCATCGGTATTGATTTAAGTTTTGCACCCGTATTAGATATTGACAATGGTTCAGATGTCATAGGAGATCGTGCTTTCTCCTCTGACCCTAATACTGTCAGCAAGCTCGGACATATTTACTGTCAAAGTATGCGGACTGCTGGCATGAAAACTACAGGCAAGCACTATCCTGGTCATGGTACAGTCAAAGCTGATTCTCATTTTGAAATGCCCGTAGACACACGCAGCATAAATCAACTCAATGACAAAGATTTGAAACCATTTATAGAACTGATCCGACAAAACTCTATTGATGCCATGATGATGTCGCATGTCATCTATAATAAAACTTGTGATTTACCAGCTGGTTATTCTCAGGTTTGGACAGAAAATATGCTTAGAAAATTACATGGTTTTTCGGGCATCACCATCAGTGATGATCTGGGTATGAAAGCAGCCGAATGTGTCGGTACTATTGAACAAAGGTATCAAGCTTGTGTAGATGCGAATATTGACTTAGCTCTTGTTTGTGACCATGAACTTTGTCATACATTGTTTTCAAACAATCGTTTGAAATACTTACCCAAAACCTTGTCCAAATTAACTAAAATAACTCGTTTAAAGGGGCAATCGATACTCAGAACCGACACTCCCTTTTGGGAACAAAGCCAATGGCAAGTCGCTAGAATGGCTTTAATTAGACTGAAAGAAGAACATATGAAATAAGCGATGACTAGCTATCCTAAATTATTCGAACCATTAACGATTTCGGGACACACCATCAAAAATCGTATACTGATGGGATCAATGCATACTGGACTGGAAGATCGTGCCAAAAACTACCATAAACTGGCTGAATACTTTAAAAAACGAGCAGAAGGTGAAGCGGGTATCATAGTGACCGGAGGCATTGCTCCTAATATCAGAGGCTGGGTTGCTCCATTATCTGGATTTCTCAAATACAATTTTCAGATCAAACGTCACCGTTTAGTCACAAATGCAGTTCATCAAGCAGAAGGAAAAATCTGTATGCAAATACTGCATTCAGGACGTTATGGATATCATCCGTTTATCGTTTCAGCTACTGATAAAAAATCACCAATTACACCGTTTAAGCCCAAAAAATTGAATGAAAAAAGCATTCATAAGCAAATTAAGAACTTCGTTAATTGTGCCCAACTTGCACAAGATGCTGGATATGATGGTGTAGAAATCATGGGTTCTGAAGGTTACTTAATCAATCAATTCATTTCACCACGAACCAATGACCGCAACGATAACTGGGGTGGTTCATTTGACAACAGAATTCGGTTGGCATTGGAAATAGTCAAACAAACACGAAAAGCTGTCGGTTCGGATTTTATCATTATATTCAGACTGTCAATGCTAGAACTGGTCAGCAATGGTTCAGAAATCAACGAAGTAATTGATCTGGCTAAACAACTTGAAACAGCTGGAGTCAGTATCATCAACAGTGGTATCGGCTGGCATGAGGCTCGAATTCCTACCATTGCCACTATGGTGCCAAGAGCAGGTTTTGCTTGGGTAACAGAAAAAATCAAAGCACATGTATCCGTACCACTAGTTACCACTAACCGCATCAATAATCCACAGGTCGCCGAAAATATCATTGCATCTGGTCAAGCTGATATGATTTCGATGGCCAGACCATTTCTTGCTGACCCTCACTTAGTGAGAAAATCACGGCTGGGACAAGAGCAGGAAATCAATACTTGTATTGCCTGTAACCAAGCTTGTCTTGACCACGTATTCAAGGGACAAAGAGCGAGCTGTCTGGTCAACCCACAGGCTTGTTACGAAACCGAATACATTACTCAACCGGTCAGCGAAGCTAAAAAGATTGCGGTAGTTGGTGCTGGCATGGCGGGACTGTCTTGTGCCACGACTCTGGCTGAACGTGGGCATCGAGTCACTTTGTATGAAGCCAGTGATAAAATCGGCGGCCAATTCAATTTGGCTGCCAATATTCCAGGAAAACAAGAATTTGTCCACACCATCGCCTATTATCAACACTTGTTAACAAAACATGACGTTAAATTAAAACTCAACACCAAAGCAACAGAACAAGCTCTGATTGATTATGATGAAGTAGTCATTTCATCGGGTGTAACACCGCGAATTCCCGACATCATGGGCATTAATCACAACAAAGTGATCATCTACAATGAACTACTTTCTGGGGAGAAAAAAGCAGGTAAGAAAGTGGCCATTATTGGCGCTGGTGGCATTGGTTTCGATGTCGCAGAATATTTGGCAGAAGATGATCCCAACCATATCCAAAGCATCAATGAATTTTGCATTGAATGGGGTATTGATCAAAGCATAGAACGACCAGGCGGATTGCAGAAAGCAGTCGATACAAAAGCCAAAAGAACAATCTACTTATTACAAAGAAAAACCAACAAACCAGGTAAAGGGTTAGGTAAAACAACGGGCTGGATACACCGTTTAAGCATTAAGAAAAAAGGGGTCAAGACACTCAGCGGAGTCAACTATGAAAAGATTGATGATTCTGGTTTGCACATTTGCATTGGGGAAGAAAAACAAGTTCTCGACGTTGATCATGTGGTCATTTGCGCCGGCCAAGTATCAAACAAGAGTCTTTATCAAAAGGACAATGAAAAATACCATATCATTGGAGGTGCTGATGTCGCCGCAGAACTCGATGCTAAACAAGCAATAAAACAAGGCACCTTATTGGGACAAAAGTTATGAATAAAGAGACTCAAATCAAAGCCCGTGTTTTGGATCGTTTGATTGCCCACTTAGATACTAACAAAGACGTACAAAACATTGACCTAATGATCTTGGCCAAGTTTTGTCGTAACTGTTTATCCAAGTGGATGGTACAAGAAGCTGAAGTCATTGGTGAAAACATCGATATTGACCATGCACGTCGAATAATTTATGGCATGGACTATACCGAATGGAAAAAAAAGTATCAGAAAGAAGCCGACCCAGACCAACTAACAACTTTTAAAAATTTGAACCCGTAGTCAAGCTTTGTGCATTTGACTTAAGGGTACTTCTTTAACGAGATGTCCTTAATTGTTTATCATGCCAGTGAGATAAGGTCAACAAACAAAGTATTGCTCCCAAGAATGCCAGCCCCATGTCTGATTGTGTATCCCAAACATAGCCTTGTGTGCCCAAAAATGAATCAGCAGCCTCACTACTGAGCAAAGCAACCCACCACTCGATGAGCTCATAAAAAGCACTGAAAGCCAAACAGACAGAAATCACAAAAAAATCACGCCACCATCGCCCATTAACTACTTGGTGACGTATGACTATTTCTCTGGTCAATAAAGCAGGGACATAACCCTGGAAAAAATGACCCAATTTATCGTAATTATTTCTTTCCCAACCAAAGAGACCATCAAAAAATGGAACCTCAGCATAAGTATAATGACCGCCAATCATCAACACTATAGAATGTAATAAAATCCAAAAATATAACAAAGATGTCAGCCTGAATGTACGATAAGTCGATACCATAATAATCAGACCAATCACAGCAGGAGAAACTTCCAACATCCAAGTAAAATAGTCTTTAGGTTGAATACCCGACCAAATCAACACCGCACCAAAAACAATCAACCAGATGTATTGCATACCTGTCATTAGCTAAAATCACATCATCATAACACACGATTTCCAAACTACGATGTGTTTGAAATCAACTAAATCAATCTCAAGTTACTTA
The DNA here is from genome assembly GCA_030430025.1 of Gammaproteobacteria bacterium. GTDB lineage: Bacteria > Pseudomonadota > Gammaproteobacteria > Xanthomonadales > Marinicellaceae > Marinicella. The sequence continues at coordinate 7,931 of JAUIGR010000005.1, read as the reverse complement.
CCAGTAATGGGTTCTAAAATGAATTAAAAGATACATTATTCTTGTATTTAGTCGAATCTGAAAAATGCATAACTTATTGTTAAATATAAAGAGTGACTTCAATTTTGCACATTTTTTCGACCAGGAAACAGGTGTCACGATACATTTTTATTCGCCGCTTCCATGCGGCTCTCAGGCTAACGTGAAAAAGTTTTCCAGAAACTTTTTTATGGTCGATGGTGTGGCACAGGGACGTGCCACCTTAAGCCATCAGGCTCAAGTAAGGTCAAAAAACAGCAGCAAAATCACACTTGTGCGCTTAAGTGTTTTTTTGACCAATGCAGGAAAAGGCCAGGAAGGACTTTTTCAGGACTGACTATTTAAATAACTGTGGCTGCGTTGCAAGATGGTTCTGAGCCCAAAGCCGTCTCATCTGAGCTTCTTCGATATTGCCTCCAGAGATAATCACCAATACTTTGCGTCTCTTTTTTTGAGCGGACAACCACTGAAAAACCGCCCCCATAGTCATCGCTGAAGTGGGCTCAATATGTAGCTTCAGTAAATGTTGTAACCATTGGGTCCAATAAGCGATATCCCTTTCAGACACTTCAAAAAAATCATCTAACTGTTGTAGATATGGAAAGGTTAAATCGCCAACAGATAATGTCATGGCACCATCAGCCAAAGTTTTGGGGCTATCAGTTAAAGTATAGATGGATCCTTGCCGGAGAGAAATCGCAGCATCATTAGCCACCAAAGGTTCGGCACCCATCACTTGGCACGAACCGGATAACCCTCGCACTGCTGCCAAAGTACCAGATAACAAACCACCGCCACCACAAGGTGCAAATACGGCATCAGGCTCATCGTTCAATTGTGACCACGCCTCCAAAGCAGCAGTGCCTTGTCCAGCCATCACTGATAAGTCATTGAACGGAGGAACCCAATAAGTGCCGGATTTTTGCGCTGCTTTAAATACCATAGCATCAACTACCTGACGGGTCTCTGCCAATATCACATCAGCACCATAACTTCGGGTCGCTTGCGCTTTCACCTGAGAGGCAAAAGCAGGCATAAAAATAGTGGCGTCCAAACCGAAAGTTCGAGCACTCCAGGCCACCGCTTGTGCATGGTTACCTGAGGAATTAGCCACTACCTTTTTAACATCGGCATGTTGAGCCAATAACTGTTGTACCGCATTACAGGCGCCACGAGCCTTGAATGCGCCTACTGTTTGAAAACACTCTGCTTTAAAATAAATATCATGACCTAACCAACCATTCAACAAATCTGACTGCACCACTGGTGTAGCATGGACATATGATTTAACTCTGTCATAAGCTGCTTTGATGTCAGATAAGGTCAACATTTCTCAAAAATAAGACAACGATTATTAGCGGGCATAGCAACATCCTCTCTCAAATTAAAACCCTGCTGAGACATCAGATCAACCACTGCTTCAAAATCTCTGATGCCACTGTCAGAATTTTGTTCTTTAAGCCACTGATTAAATGATTCATTGGATGATGATGTAAAGTTATGATTGTAGTTGAACGGCCCATAAATCACCACCCGAGTACCTGAGTTCAAATAAATACCCCAATCGATCACCATCGTTTGAACCAATTGCCATGCCATGATGTGCAAGGTATTGGCAGTGAACACAACATCAAAAGTACCTTCAGGGAATGAAGTGCTCCCAACCTGATAATGCACAGGTGTCTTGATTTGTGGGCATTGGGCCTCATCCAACCAAGATTGAATAGCCGCATGGTTATTAATTAAATCGCTGGTTTGCCATTCTAAATGAACAAAATGAGGGGCCATAAATACAGCATGTTGGCCGGTACCAGAACCTATTTCTAATAACCGTCGATCACTGGATCTGATGACACGTTTGAGCACATCAAGTATCACTTGTTGGTTACGCTCACAAGCAGGGGCATAAGGTTTTTCCGTGACTTTAGACATTGGCAAAAGAAATTAATACAATTTAAGGTGATGATTTTAACGGAAAATAGCAATGAGTATATTGATTATCCTTTGTATTATGCTTCCAGCAACCATGACTGTTCACGCCAATCAAGATAAGGCCCAGTGTGACTCTCAGTTACTGATTAGTTCATGGCGAAGTAATAACATTGCCATCTACGATGGCTGTGACTATCACTTCATTCGCTACTTAGACAATCAAAATATGCTTAAAGGGCCTCAAGCTATTTTTCAAGACCATTTGGGAGATGTGATTGTCATCAGCGAAGGTAACCATCAGTTGCTCAAATACGATGGTGAGACGCTGAAATTCAAAGACATTGTTATCCCATCAGGACAAATTAAAAGCCCCATCAGTGCTGTTCATGTCGATGCACACGACGTACTGATTTTCAGTTATGCAGAAAACAGCATACACCGCTACGACATGACCAGTTGGAAACGTACACAAACCTTACTGACAGCCAACAATGAACACATCAGAGGGATTGATTTAGGACCTAATTTTGGTTCCGACAGCGCTTTATATGTCCCAGGATATGATTCCAATAACATCATTCGAATTGACCTCAAAAGTCAAAAAGTCACTGATTGGGTGAACCAAAAACTCGGTATAAATCGACCCAGAACCATCCTTTGGCGAAAGGATAAAGCTTATGTTTCAGCATGGGGTAATAGCAACATTTTTGAATTAACTCAAGAGGGTCGAATCAACCGCATCATGTTCCCGATGATCACAGGCCCATCAGCAATGCTCATGGATGGACCTGACCATATGTTAATGACCAGCGATCGCAAAAACAGTGTTTACCGTTATGGTTTTGAAGATCAATCAATCGAAGTCATCGTAAAAGAAGATACTAACCATCTAGATGCAGCCACCTATGTTTATCGGCTGAAGCGATAAGTTATCCTGCCATTACGAGTCGAACCGTACTAAGAGGTTTTTTTGATTGTGACGATGGGTCCAAAGTAACAACACCGCTGCAGCCACCAAAACACCACCGAATAACAAAGTATAAGTGGCACTGATAATAGTCAAAGGACCCCCTATGAGCGCAATGATAAAATTTGAGATACAAAATGTTGACGTTTGTAGGCCCATGACCTTCCCCTGCCCCAAATGGCCAAAAGCCGTTGACAAGAAAGTGGGCACCATACTGTTACCTATAGCAATAGCACCACCAATCATGACAAAGATCCACTTCACTTGTTCCATACCTGTAAAAGGCTGAACCCATAATAACAAAGAAAGCAAAGTCGCACCTATCAGCATTGCCTTAACCTCCCCCCAGTGACTTTGAACTTTGGGCACAAAAAACACACTGACTATAATCATGGCTGCAGTCAAAAACACAGTACAATGAGCAATCATTTTTGGCGTAGCAGAAAATTGGTCAACAAACCAAACCGGATAAAACTCATAAAAGGCATTCAAACCTAAAGTATAGAGAAAATAAAATCCGAAAATAGGCCAAATCCTTTTATCTTTTAGTAATCCAAAAGCGTTCTGCTGCTTGAGCAAAGTAATCAAACGGTTCTTGTTTGAGTTTCGCTCACCGTCTTGCTCTAGAATCAACACCACTAATAACAGTGACACCAACATACCTACTGCGGCAAATAAAAACAATTCCATGACCCCAAAGACCACCAGATAACCTCCCAATATAGGACCAACTAACCACCCCGAATAAGTAGCAGAATACATCAAGGATAAACCTCGTGCTTTAGAAATAGTAGGTTCCAACTCAACAGCTATCGCTCTGGCAATGGAAATATTACCCTCACACATACCACTGAGAAATCTTGACATAATAAAACCAACGAATGATGTAGACCAAATCGACCAAGCAGTCAGCAAGTAGCCCAATACCGCACCAACCAAGCTGAGTGTCATGACTTTTTTTCGGCCAAATAAATCTGAAAAAGCACCTATGTACATACTGCCAATTAACAACCCCAACGGATAAATAGCCAAGCTAACTGAAAGTAATACCTTTGGATGCCAACCCATGAAATGATTCAAATCATTAACTGGAAAATCCAAAAAATAAGGCGCCAAAACAGGATATGGTAAAGCAATACCAGCTGTACCTAAAAAACCAGCCAACATCATTGTAACCAGAGTCAGTCTAGGCCTTTGGTTCATTACAGCTCTGCTTTCAATTTCTGGAACCTTTGATATTCCATATATTCTGGATCAGCGTCAATCCACTGTCGATCTAATTGTTCGAAGAGCATTTTAACTGCTTGCTTTTTACCCTGTTGCAATAAAACTTCAGCTTTTAGTAATTTTGATTCCGGATGCCGTGGGTGGGATTGCAAAATATAGTCCAGTGTTGCCACGGCTTCCGCGTACAAACTGGCCCGGAATTGTGTCTTCGCCTGCTCATAATAAAAACCGATCAATACTTCTCGATTACTCAGGGTGAGAATGGACTGTTTTGATTCATTGATGGCTTTTTCATGGATACTCAATGCCACATCATAATCGTTCTCGAAACGTTTAAGAACAGCCTCATAGTGCATAATAAATTGTTGATAAATCGACATGTTAAAATTTTCAAGTACAGCTTTGGCCTGTTCCAAATCAGACTTGAGCTGTTCATAGTCAGCTATCAACGAATCATAGGACAACTTCATAAGAACTAACATCTCTCTGAATGGTGACTTGGTTTGTGCTTTCAACTTAGACATGGCAACCCGAGCTGCTTCCCGTTGACCTAGCGCAGCTAAATAACCGATCTTTTTACCGTTGTAAGTCAATAAATGAGCAATGGGAACTTGTGTTGATTGCGACACTGAATATGACGTTTCAAGCAACTCAAGTGCTTTAGTGAATTGCCCTCTCTGCAAATAGAGTTTCTCTAACATCAAGTAAACTTGCATTTGCTGTTGTTCATTTTTACTGTCATCAAGTAAACCCAGCAATTGACTTTCTGCTTGACCAATGTCCCCAACATGAATCTCTACCTGTGCCAGTTGTAAACGTGCGGCAAATTCACCACTACCATACAGTTCTGCATCTTCAAAATATTGCTTTGCCCTATCAAACTGACCTTGCCTCAGCGACAAATCTCCCAAGGCCATCAATGCGCCCGTATGGTTAGGTTGTAAGTCCAGTAATTCCTTTAATGCTGATTCAGCTGATTTTAAATCATCGTTTAAAATATGAATATTACTGAGTCTCAAAAAATGCTGACTGCCAGGCTCAATGTCTATCAACTTCCGAATGGCAATGACAGCATCATCTAAACGGTTACCTTTAACCAATAAATTATTAGCCAAAGACAACCATGCCCTAACACTTTCTGGATACACTTTGGTCCAATTTTCAATGACCTTTAATGCCTTATCTTCTTGTCCGGTAATACCATACAATTGTGCTTTGACTTCAAACACCTCTTCTCCATAAAGTTTATAGTCCAGATTCAATGCTTTTTCAGCCATTTCAGCGGCTTGCTGATACTCTCCTGAGTTGACATGCAATTTCATTTGTTGCACATATGCCTCCGCCATATTGGGATCAAGAGAAGTACTGGTCAGTAGAGCTTGTTTGGCTTTTTCATAATCATTATCGAATGCTAATGAATGTAAAGCATCAATCAAAAACTGGATGGCCTGGGTATTGGAAGATAAATGATCCGACAATGACAAATCAGGGAAATTTTGCTCTATCTGTGAATGTTCTGACAAAATGACATCAGAGATTTGCTTGGATATTTCATCTAAAGCCAATAGCCAGTTGACATGGCGATAACTGATCGTTTTAATCAAAGCACCGCTGATCACATCATACAGCTCAGCCTTAAAGGTCAACTCCTCGCCCTGTTGGCTAATCTCCCCACGAACCAGCCACTGAACCGAGCGTTTTTGGGCAACCTGCAAAGCCAAAGGCAATGACTCTCCCATACCTTGGTCAAGTCCCTTATCACCCAATAATTGACGCATAGCGCCAGAAGTGAGTAATGTTTGCACAGAAATCAGTGGCGTTCGACTCAGATCTTTACCTAATAACCAACCAGCACCATGTTGTAACCAGTCATGATCTTTATTACCGCTGTTATTTTGCCAAGCAAATATAGCCACTTTTTGACTCATACCTTCCTTAGCTACTTCATAGTCTATCAAATGACCTGATCGCTCATCTTCAACCGTAATGGTCTTAATGGCTGGCTCCATACCCTGTGATGATGCTCTAGGTTGTTCGACCCAGTGCCAGGTAGCATAAATCGCCAATATAAGATTGAAGATCACTATCAACAGTTGTGATCGGGTCCATTGATCTTTACCTGGTTTTCCATGTCCCCAAGCAATAAAAGCAATCGCTGGAATCATGGAAATCAAAGCAACAAAGACGTAAGCAGAAAAGGATTGAGACACTGAAAAACGTTCACTCATCCAATCTGCAATCTCGACACACAGCCAAACCGTCGCCACGTACATGCCTAAAATTTGAGGGATACGTCGGTTCAATAACTCATTGATCCAATTTGACTGCCCTGACATTAGCGATCCACAGACACAAATGATCGATTATACTATGAGAAAACATCATCGAAACACCATGTCTGAAAAAAGATTGATTGATTTAGAAACTCGCATTGCCTTTCTAGAAGATACTGTAAACACACTGAACACACTGGTCTACCAACAACAAGAACAGTTAAAACAATACAATAGTCACATTAAAAATCTAAGACAACACATGTCACAGTTACAAACCCATGCCAGTCAGTGGAAAACAGATGATGAAATACCTCCTCATTATTAGCAAGTTACATGAGTCACTGAAAATTCATAAGACGCCTACAAAACCATCTCATAGATGATGGCATGGCCGCTATGCTTATGTCTGAAAAAAAGCTGGTCCATTTTCATGTCTATTCCGTATATATTTTAGATTAAAGTCAAAAAATTAAGGAGATTACATGAAACTACTTCCATTGATGTTATTAATACCTGGAGCATCTCAACTACAAGCTGAAGTGCTTCAGCAACAAGGTACTTTCACCACAGTGGGAGGGAATGGTTGTCAACACACTAAACTACAAGAAGCCATCAATGCAGCCATACAAGGAGGTCCTTCTGTGATTCGTGTGGTTAATCAAATCTACAATGAAAACCTGATACTCGATGATGTCGATGTCGATATCATTGGGGGCTATACAGACTGTCAAGCAGCCAATACTGGTATTCAAGGTGATGGTGCTTTTACTGTCAATGCAGCCGATTTGAATCAGTCAACGGTCACCATCACAGGCGATCAACCCTCAGCCGTTCATTTGGAAAACATGAATGTAACGGGAGGATACTTTGGCATCAGATCTTCACATTCGACTGTTAATTTAACCATGAACAAGGTAACCATTTTTAATAATGAGGGTGCTGGAGCTTTCTTCTTGTTAGGAGATCAGTCGATTACACTCGAGGACAGCATCATCACAGGTAATGAAGGTATTGGTTTGGCTTGTACTGGTTCATTAAATAAAGTCACTATTAAGGGCAATAGCCAATTGACTGAAAATACTGGATATTATGGTGGTGGTTTAGGTGCGTCTGATGGATGTCATGTCGATGTTTATGCACCAACAACAATCACTGACAATCAGGCCTCCTATGTTGGGGGTGGTGTCATAGCTTTGACTGATGGAATAGTGAACTTACATGGTGTAGCCGTTGAAGGCAATGCTGCTGAACTTGGCGGTGGTGTGGCTGCTTATTATGGTCAATTGAATATGCATGGCGTAACCATTCAGGACAATGGTGCTGTTGCTGGCAGTGCTTTTTATGCTATAGGAGCAAATGCTGCCATTTCCATAACGCAATCAATAATCTCCGGCAACATCACTGAAGTGGGCACCACAGCCGGTGCAGCGACGTATGGTGCCATAGTCAATATTGAAAACAGCATGGTAGTTGATAATGATGTGAACGGCAGTACCTTGCTTGCTGGTTAT
>JAUIGR010000052.1 GCA_030430025.1 Gammaproteobacteria bacterium | reverse complement strand
GAATTTTTTTGTGCGTTCTCGTACAAAAAATAAATCAGCAAAGCAGCGACGAAACATAAGAGTAATAACCATTTTTTCATTTTATTTTCCTCAACCACATGAACCGGGAATGTTCACCAAACTTGCTGAACCATGGGAAGCCACCTTAATCCAAAGCTCTGTTAAGTTATTACTGTATTTTATCCTATATACTCTCCCTATCTTATAAGAAATCCATTTAGATGCCATATCTTTTTGGGCATGATTTAATCTAAGTGGCAGGGCAGCACTACAAGAATCGATTGGTTCGTTGTTTTGATGGTTATCAGGCACATTTTCTACTGACAGTATAGTAACTAATTCATCAATAAGTTCGCCCATCTCAGCATTGAAATCTTCATTCCAACTATTTAAAATGGATGAATTGAACATATCAGCACATTGGTTTCCTGTACATATTGTAACCCAACCATTACTATTTCCTGACGGTGCCTTCACTGTGATTGGTGGTAACTCAATATCAGCGGTTGCCACACTGAACCCGAAACCAGACAAAAGAAAGAATGACAATGTTAATTTAGTTAAAGAATTTTTCACAATACTCCCTCTTAAGATGTAAAAAAAGGGCTTATTCTATAAAACAAATTGTTGTTGTCAATATTGTTCCATGGTTTTTGTTCTTATTTTTACTATTTTGTGAAGGAGCTTTTTTGAATGGTTATTTATTATTGCACTTATTACTTGAATCCAAGTTTGCTAAAAACAGTTTCTTGTTTAGTGAGTTAGGTTCCAGCTAGGTAAAATGGTTCTGGTAGATGACGATAGACCAGGTAGCTATAGTCAAAATAGCAGCAAACATGACTGCTGCAGAGCCCATATCTTTGGCTTGACCGGCGAGTTTATGCCGCTCATCACCACAAACCAAATCGACCACAGCTTCCAGTGCCGAATTGAGAATTTCAACTAATAATACCAACCAGGCGGAACCGAGTAACAACAAAAGTTGCATCGATGATTCAGCCAACCAGATGGCAAAAGGAATGGCAATAATAAATAACCAAACTTCTAGTCGAAAAGAAGCTTCATGACGATAAGTAGCAAGGAGTCCCTGAACAGACCAGCGACCTGCTCTAATCAGTTCTTTTGGACCTCGAAAACCAGAGTCAGCCATTATTTGACACTGATATCCCAAACAACATTGGGCTCTTTAACTGCTTTCACTTCATCCAATCGCCTCACAGGTGTCTTGATCGGAGCTTGTTTTAGAGGCCCAATATCCTGTTCAGCTTGCATTAGAATTTCGACCATCGCTTGGATGAATGCATCAATCGATTGCTTGGATTCAGTTTCAGTCGGCTCAATCAGTAGACATTCGGAAACCAGCAAAGGAAAATAAACAGTGGGTGCATGAAAACCTTTATCCAATAAAGCTTTGGCAAGGTCTGTAGCCAATAACCCTAATTCCTTAGATTGACGCTTCAAGGTCACAATGAACTCATGACTGGCTCGTCTATTTTTGAAAGCCAAATCAAAACCCTCCTGTTGTAAGCGTTTCATCATGTAATTGGCATTCAAGGTAGCAAATTCAGAGACCCGCTCCATACCCTCCCTACCAAGTAACAAAGCATAGACATAGGCACGCAGGTTTACCCCCGCATTACCCGAAAATGCTGATAGCTGACCAATCGTTTGTGGAGCCTCTTTTTCAGTAACAAAATAATAACCATGTTCATTTTTACCAACATATGGAACCGGCATGAACGGTAGCAAGCGTTGACTGACACCAATGGCACCTGATCCTGGACCGCCACCACCATGAGGGGTAGAAAAAGTTTTATGCAAATTCATGTGAATCACATCAAAACCCATAACACCCGGATTGGTTTTTCCCAATATGGCATTAAGATTCGCACCGTCATAATAAAGTAAGCCACCAACCCCATGTACACTTTCAGCTATTTCTTTAATGTGTGTTTCAAAAACACCTAAAGTCGATGGATTAGTTAACATAATACCGGCTGTTTGGGGTCCTAGTATTGCTTTTAAAGCCCCCATGTCTACATTACCATCACTGTCCGTTTTAATCTCTTTAACCTGATAACCACACATGATAGCGGTGGCTGGGTTGGTACCGTGGGCAGCATCTGGTACGATGATTTCTCTGCGATCAAAATCGCCTCGTGACTCATGATAAGCTTTGATCATGGCGACACCAGAAAATTCACCTTGCGCACCTGCCATCGGTGTCAGTGACACACCTTTCATATTGGTTACAGCTTGTAGTATTTCCTGCAAATGATACATACAGGCAAGATAACCTTGAGAAAGACGCTCATGTGCCAAAGGGTGACGGGCCAGGAATTCTTCCCTCATCGCCAACGAATTACATGCCCTTGGGTTGTATTTCATAGTACATGAGCCCAATGGATAAAAATGTGTGTCGATAGAAAAGTTTTTTTGACTCAACCGGGTGTAGTGGCGGACGACATCCAGTTCACTGGCTTGTGGCATCCCTAATCGACTGCCCCTTTGATACTGCTCTGGAATTAAATGCGATACATCAACCGTTGTCGGCGATTGGGCTCGAGCAGTGCGCCCCTGCTTAGACTTTTCAAAGATCAACACTTAAAGTTTCCTATTAAAATTGATAATGGAATGATACATGGTAATTTCGACCGGGTGCATCCAGTCCTGAAGCATGTTCTCTGTATTTTTTATCAAAAATATTTTCAACACCCATTCTGATGCGGAAATCGTTATTACTGTACCAAGTAAAATGCGTATCATAAACCACAAAACCGCCCGTGCCAAAAGGATTGATGCGAGGATCACCTAAATCTCGCTCACTCAGCCGGTCTTGAGTAGCTGCATAGCGAACTTGTGACTTAAGATGCCACGCTTCAGATAAATATTGTTGATAACCAATAACACCAAAAGTCGGCGGTATTCGATCAGCTGGCCCTTCACTTTCAGCCGCCTCTTCCTTACCATAGGTATGGGTCGCTGTAACAAAAAACTGACCTCCATTTTCAAGATAATAATTGAGGGCTGTTTCGATACCCCAAATACGCACTTCATCGATATTTTGCGATTGAACAATATCCAATCCCTCGGCGTTTTGCTCACCAGTCAATACTGATGAAATCACATCTTTGTAGTCAGAAACAAAACCGACCAATTCCGCTTGCCAACCATTACCGGCATGTTTCCAACCAAAATCAAAAGAGATCACGGTTTCTGGATCAAGATTGGGGTTGATGACATTGAAGCGATTGCCCGGTCTTTCTCCAACTTGTCCGAGATCAAAAATATTTGGAGGGCGAAAGCCCCGTCCAAGGTTAGCAAATAATCGGTCATTTTCATTAAGCTTAAATAGCCATGAGGCATGCCAAGTTATATCATTCAAATCCAAACGATCATCATCTATTTGTGGACTATTCAGGTCAATCAGATAATCACTGTACCTCGCACCTATAGTTAATTCATGATCGCCTGCATACATGTGATAGTCAGCAAACAACCCTAGATGTCGCATAGACGAATCATCGGGAAAACGTGACTCACGAATACTGACATCACCACTTTCCGAAACACGTTGTTTGGCACTTCGAATGGTGTCATGGTAGGCATCCAAGCCATAAACCAACATCGATTGGTTAGAAAACATTTTCGTAAAATCGGTTTGGAAAGTCAGCATTTCACTTGAGTTTTGTTCAGTATCAATGTTACTTGAACCGAATGATTGTTTAAAGCGGTTGTCTCTGATTTTCTGATAGGCCACATGAACACTGGCATGATCATACCAGCCAGTAGCCCTATCAGTGTTGTAAGCTAAATGAGAGAATACTCTTTCATTGGGTTTGAACAGAAAAATACTGGAATCAGGTTCTGTCTGCCCAAAGCCAGTCACTAAATCATCTACCCTCGGTGTACCCGGTTGATGTAAGTACTGGACATCAAATAACCATTGTGTATCATCGGAAGTGTTGAAGACCCATTTGTTATTGAACGCACGAGCGTTATAGGCAGTAAAAGGAATCGTCTCACCTGACCCGGTGGTACGTTGACCAATGTCTTGATATGATAAACCCATGGTTGTGGCAATTTTTTCATTACCATAGTCAAGATCAATATGACTTAACCACTTATCATCAGCACTATCAAAAGAAGTAAACAACTGTCCAGACAATTGATTTTCTTTTCCTATAAACAGCGGGGTATGCGTTAATACATTAACAACACCACCAAGAGCATCACCACCATATAAGACTGAAGCTGGGCCACGAACTACTTCAATTTGCTCTGTCATGAAAGGATCAACTAAGGCCATATACTGGTTAGGCGCATTTCGAAAAAAAGCAGTATTCAAACGGATACCATCAATTAAATGGACATTCTGTGAGCCTTTTAAACCTCGAATAATTGGGATACCTTGTCCTGGCGTTGTTTGCTGTATGTAAACACCTGTTTCTTCGCGAAGTAAATCTGGTAGTAAAGCATTGGGCTTTCGGCTGATTTCATCACGAGTAACGACGGTAACAGCGGCAGCCGTGTCGTTACTGGCAGTGGCTATCTTCGATGAGGTAACTTGTAGTGGTGATAGCTCTTCTACTTCTCTCTTATCATCTTCGGCGCAAACGGAAATACTGCTCAGAAGCAACAAGGGTAATAATTTTTTTCTCATTAAATTTAGTGGGTGTAAAAAGGCACCACAATGTACACTAAGTGAAAATGATTCGCAATATTGTATTGCCTATTTACACCTAAATTGCTTGTCCTTAGATCAGCACAAAACCACCACATAAATGGCAAATTTTTTCACCGAGTTGTAAGCCTATTCCAAACCAAAGTCAAAGTACAACTGATGTGACCATCAAGAGAGATCACCCATCACTTGCTTAGATAGTGTCTGATAATGATAAGACCATAACCTCCTGGTTGCACTCTTTGATACTTAATACTTGGATCTAGATAAGAAAATCTAAAAAAACTGCCAACCAAATCACAAATTTCATCATCGGCCAAGAAAAACATGTTTTTTGTGAACTTTTAGCAATTGTTTTATCGATGGCGAGACTAAGAGAAGAAAGACCAGTCCTTTCTTCATTTATTCAAAGAGTCATACGACTGATGCATTTGACGCATCGTTTCAAAGCTCTTTGTAATCATCATGATGAGGAACTATTATGAAAATGAAATTACTAACACCCATTTTATTAACTGCCAGTCTGATAACTCAGGCTAATACTGATTCAACCGCAAAAAAAGCATTGGATATGTATATGAAAGCAACGCAATCAATAAAAAATAAAGGTGGTCAACAGTTTGTCACCGTTGGTACTGATAACTTTTGTGATTTCCGCTTAGGCGATACAAAAATTCAAGATGCCATTGACAGTGGCGCCACCGATATCAGGATTGCTTCTGGTACCTACGATGAAAATATTACCATAGATACTGACATGCAAATGACCGGTGGATTTAATAGTTGTTCCGATGCTGTCGATATGAACAACGCCAGTAGCGACTTTGCCAATCGGAGTGTGGTCAATGCTGCTGTTTCAGAACCGGTAGTTCAGATAATCGGCGGAGGTCCTACATTAAACATCAGTATAGCCAATATGTCGATTCAACAAGGAGATGGGGCCATCGACGATGGTGCAGGAGGTATCAATATAAGTTCACTGGAGGGGTCGTTAGGATTGTTTAATGTCGCGATTATCGATAATAAAGGTATAATTGGCGGCGGCATAAAAATAGGTACTGATAGTCAACTTGATGTGGTTATGGTTGATGTTTTGCTTTCTGGCAATGAGGCCCTCACAGGTGGTGGTTTATACTGTAGTTCGCCTTCGACAAATTTGCTGATGGTTGATTCAGGTGAATCGCTTTTCTCAGGCATACATGATAATGAAGCGACAAGCGGCGATGGTGGTGGCCTTTTGCTCTCCAAGTGTACTCTTTCATTTTTTTCAGGCACCAACAGTGTCAATAATCTTTTTGATTTCAGAGGCATTGTTAAAAACGTGGCAAGTAGTAGAGGTGGGGGCGCAGCTGTTAAAAACGGTGCGGTTTTGAATTTATTTGGCCATGAAGTCTGTAATGAATCAATTTGTATAGGAAATAATACTAAACCAGTGAGCATCGTTGGCAATGAAAGTAACTATGGTGGTGGAATTCATATGCAAGATACTAATACCGAAGTGAATATAATTGATGGTTTTATCGTTGCTAATAAAGCTTTTAATGGTGCTGGCATTTTCTCTAATGACAATGCCCAATTAATTGCTTTGACCAGTGGCAGTAACTGTTGGCAGCCTGGCGCATGCACCCAATTTAATAACAATATCGCCATTTTAAATGGTGGTGCATTGTCAAATTATTCGGGTAATACTTTGATCAATGGTGCTCACTTTTTTGGCAATTATACCGAAAATAACGGTGCAGCAGCTATTTATACAGCCAATGAAGATTCTACAACCACTTTGATTGGTATCACTGCCTATGGCAATGACGGTGGTGATGACGACCCATTCATGGACGCGGCTGTTATTGCTGCTGCATCTGGTACTATCTTGAATGTGGTGTTCAGCACCATAGCGGATAATGATTCTGGGAGTTTTGGAATCATCGATAACTTTCACGCACATGTTAAATTATTCTCTTCAATTGTCCATCAAGGACCTGATAATGATGATTCATTATCCCCTTATAACTCTGCCAATCCACTATCTGATCAAATCAACTGTGTGATCACCTATGACAGTCAGTCAATGAGCGAGCTGGGTGGTACTGATTTGTTTGTAGATGATCCAGAATTTATTGATCGTGCCAACCAAAACTATCATATTGATGCTGTTAATTCACCTGCTGTAGATCTGTGCAATGATGATCACACGGCTCAATTTTTCACTTTCCTCGACACTGATGGAGAAGTTCGCGGTTTTGATGATCCTTTTGTTACCAATGTATCTGGCAGTTGGGATGCAGGAGCTGATGAAACGCTTGCGAATGATTTGATTTTTGAGGATCAGTTCGAATAAATTCATATGAGAACTTATGATGAATCTTTACTCATGTGAGTAAGGGTTCGACTATTGAAACACAGGTGATTGTCTCAGAATCACCTGTGCCTTTTTAGCATATGAGCAGCTCTATTAATGAGTTATTCTGCAAGGTGACAAGATTTCAACTACTCTCTATCTGTTATAAAGCCTTATATTTCTTGAGTTCTTGTAACGTGACTTGGTAAGTTTTTTTAAGTTTCACTTGTATTTTTGATACCAACGCATCTTGTGATTGTATGGCCGCTTGCTCTAGTTGTTTACAAAAGTGAGTCAATCCTTTAGCACCAATGTTAGCGCTGGTCGATTTTAATGTGTGTGCAAGTTGCTTGATTTCATCAAAATTTTTAGCTGTTATGTGGTGATCAATAGTCTTGATGATTCTCGGTGTTTCTTTAAGAAACATCTCTATAAGTGAGTCAATATCATCACCCATAAATTCTTCTAGCTCATTCAAAACATTGACATCGAGCCATTTACCATTAATGACTTCTGGGTCTTCTGCGGACGTTCCCTCTTGAGTTTGGCCGTCTTCAGTACCCGTACCCACACTGGCTTTCACCACATGAGCCAGAGGGTCCCATTTCTTTAGCATTTTTTCCAAAATATAACGATTTAATGGTTTAGACATATAGTCATCCATACCCGCCTCTAAACATTTTTCTTTATCGCCAAGCATGGCATTAGCCGTCATGGCTAAAATAGGCGTGTGGTTTAAAGCATTGTCTTCCTCATATTTACGAATCCGTTTGGTACAAAAATAACCATCCATAACAGGCATTTGACAATCCATTAAGATCATTCGATAGCGACATTTTTTTGCTTTTTTCAATGCAACCATGCCATTTTCTGCTAAATCAAAGGGATAACCAATATAGTCAATCAACTTTTGTGCTACTTTTAAGTTAACTTCATTGTCTTCTACCAGTAGCACTTTTTCAGAGATATTTTCTAAATTTTTACGAGGCAAGGCAGACGATTTTTGTTCGTCAGCGGTAGTGGTTTTTTCCCCACTTTCATCATCCTCGGTTATATTTGTTATTTTTTCTGAAGTCATGGAAAACTTGTTTTCAAAAACGTCAATCACTTCTTCAATATCAAACTCTGTATCCAATCGTTGAATATTTTTGTGTCGCTTGATACCTGCGATATGATCTGCCTCCGAAACCAAACAAATCCATAAGTCTTTAAGCTCGCCCTTTTCTATCAATAACATCAACTGTCTAAATGACTTGGCATTGGTATCAAAGTCAATAAATAATAGCATTTGTTTCTGATCTTGGACTTCCCTTGCTGCCTTAACTCTTGCTAATGCATGATCTAAATTAAGAGAAGTTTGAGACTTTATTTGATTTTTATCCAATTCCATTTGTATGCGGCGGCTTAGGATAGGATTGGTATTCAATATCACTGCTTGATGATAAGAAATATCCGTGCCTGGATTGAGGGCTTCACCTTGGGATTTACTGAACTCCAATTCAAACCAAAAATCACTTCCGTGATCTACTTCAGACTCAACACCCATTTTCCCTTTTAATAGCTCAACAATTTTTTGACTGATGGCTAATCCTAGTCCTGTACCACCAAATTTTCTTGTGGAGGAATTATCAGCTTGTGTGAATGCCGTAAACAATTTACTCAGCTGGCTACGGGGAATTCCCATCCCTTCATCCTTGACAGAAAAACGGATCGCCTCTTTGGTAGTGAAGTTTCTGGTTTTCTTGGCAGTAATAGTGACCGTGCCCGAATCTGAAAACTTGATAGCATTTGATACCAAATTGGTCAGTACCTGCCGAACTCTGATCGGGTCGCCTCTGAGCAAAGGACTAATGTTTTCATCATAGTTGACTTTGATTTTTAGTCCCTTATTTTCTGCAACAGGTGCTAAATTGGAACACACTTCTTCCAAAACTTTCTTGATTTTAATACCCGTAATTTCAACAGTCAGTTTGCCCGCCTCTACCTTAGAAAAGTCAAGCAAATCATCAATCAATTTTTGCATTTGAGTGGCTGAAGTATGTGCTGTGGTTAAATAATCTTGCTGGAAATCATCCAATTTAGTATCCATAACAATGTCAAGTAATGGCACGATACCGTTCAATGGCGTTCGAATTTCGTGACTCATTGTCGCCAAAAATTCCATTTTTGCCATTTCTGCTGCGGAAAGATCTACCTGCAATTTTTTCACTTGTTCACGCAGTTCCCTGGCCTCTATTTCTGCTTCATCAGTTTTTTGAATCTGGATAGATAAGCTCTCAGGTAAGGGAGTCTTTTTGTTTTCTTCTTTCCTTTTCAAATAAGCAGCAATCCAAATTTTTAAGGCCACAATCACAAAGCCAATAACCAAAAAAACCCACAAACCCAATAAAAGTGGACTGGTTGTTTGTAATAGAAGGGTGGACTTAGAGACTAATAAAAAAAACAAACCAACCGCTGGCGGAGAGATAACCACGGCCGTTTTATCAATGGGAAATTCAGTGAATGAAACAATAGCTAATGCCCACGTCATGGCAATAAAAATAAACCAGGGGGTGTGAACATTTTGAGCCAACCAGGGCACCAACATCCAAAACACAGCAGCCAAAAAAGGTAAAAGCCAATCAGCTAATTGATGATGATCTGCATTGATACGTTCTTTTACCCATGGCACATCCAGTAAAAATGCCGCGGCCAAAATAACAGTTGCAATCAAAGGCATTAACAATAACTCACCAAGCACCAAAAAACTGCCAACACTGAGTAATAAAGACAACAGTGCAAAAAGAATGCGGCGGTTTTCCAAGTAGTTCATTAATGGCCCCCTTATAAGCTACAATAAAGATATCTTGTCAGATGCCTTCATCCATTCGATGAAAGTTCCTTTCTGAAAACATACATATCGTCAAACATTCAACCCAAAGGCGTGATCAGTTAGGATGTATTTTGATTCTACCTTAAAAAAATAAGGTAAGCAATTGAATGGTTTATCGACGTTCTTGGCTCATGTAAGTGGATCATAAAGCAATCTTGAAAAGTGTTCCTCTATTACGTTGAGTTACCCTAATCCAAGATATTTTTAATTTGCTCTTTAGCGGCATCAAAAGAAAACCATTGCCGAACGTTTTCCAAACCACCTTCTGAAATTTGATTCCATAATCCTTCATCCTGATACAGTTGAATAACACATTCAGCGAATTGTTCAGCATCTTCAGCCATCATGACATCTTTCCCATGCGTAGTATACATACCCTCCACGGCGACAGCCGTACCAACAACAGGTTGGCCATAACTCATACTCATATTGACCTTTCCCTTCACGCCAGCACCAAATCGCAAAGGCGCAATAGCGATTCGATAATCACTCATAACTGGTTCAATGTCCTTAACAAAACCATGGAATACTACACCGTCATGATTACCCAATGCTTTAACTTTTGCAGGTGCTTTAGAGCCGACTATGTGTAGCTGTACTTGAGGGAGTGATCGTTTAATTTTTGGCCATATGGCGTCAACAAACCAACAAATACCATCGACGTTTGGTGTGTGTTGATAACCACCGATAAAAACCAAGTCTTTACGCTGTTCGTAAGGTTTGAGGCAACCATAAATTTCATGAATGTTAGACAGCACGTGAACTTTCAGTTCAGGTGCTTCTTTTGCCAGCACTTGCTGTTCATAAGGGCTAACCACCAATGTGATGTCACAAGCCTTAGCTACAGACAACTCCTTGATTTTGGTATTTAGAGCAGCCTTCAACTGCTTATCTTCATTTGCCAATTCAGCCATTCGAATTTCGCGCAGGTAATGCAAATCAACGGTATCAAATAATATTTGTGCTCTTGGACAATATGATCTGATCATCGACATGATCGGCTCGGCTACATAATAACGACTGAGCAGCACCACTTCAAAATGCAGGCCATTTTGAGCCAGATAATCAACAGCGGAAGAAAATACTGGCGCATAAATACATTCTATACCCAGTTGTTGTAGGTCAAGGGTGTACTGGTCAAAATGGGCCAGATTCTCGGGAATGAAACTGACTTGATAACCCAACTGTTGAAAAATTTTCATTAAATTGAGCATCCGCAATGACCCTGAATCCTGATCTGGTGTCGGTGTGCAAGCATCAAATATCAAAACCCGCTTGGGTTTATTTTGAAAGCGACTTTGCTCGATATCAGTTCCTGGATTGGGTTGTTTTTTAAGAACACTTTGCCATTTTTCATGAAATTTTTTCTGATTAATAACCTGGTATTTTTTGATACCAGAGGATAGATCTGTTCCTGAAGAAACCCCTTCAAAATGGGTTACTATGCTGGCCGGTTGATAATAAACTTTCAATCCCACATTTCGAACAGCAAAAGCCAAATCTGTGTCTTCATAATACGCTGGCTTATAACGTTCATCAAACATGCCCAACGATTCAAATAAAGAGCGACGGATCAATATACTTGCTCCGCTACAATAGCTCACCTCACGAACATGTTGATAACACGGTTTGCTGGGATCATCTAAACGTCCATAATTCCACCCAGAGGCATCTGAAAAAACAATACCGCCGGCTTCCTGTAAACGACCATCCGGGTATATCAGTTGACTACCCGCCAATCCAGCGTCAGGAAAATGTTTAAATACCTGTACTAATGAATCAATGCTGTTGTCATGTAACTCGGTATCGTTGTTCAAAAACAACAAGAACTCACCTTGAGCAAGGGTAGCCCCGGTGTTACAAGATTCAATAAAACCGCCATTTTGACTTTGTCTATGATATTCGATTCCAGTCACTTGTTTGATCAAACCGGAGGTGTCATCAGTAGAACAATCATCAACCACGATGACTTCAAAAGCGGTGCCATCAGAAAGTACTGACAATGATTTCAAACAATGATGCGTATGATCATAGTGATTGTAGACCGGTATGATAATACTAACGACTGGCTTGGCGCTTGTGTTGATATGAAGCGGCTGATATGAGCGGTTAGGTTTTTTAGCAACTTTGGTTAACAGCGTTTGTGGTTGTTTGCTGTGGAATTTTTGCCAAATGATTTTAAAAGTTTGTGTCACACCCCTCGTTCTGAGGCTATTCATACCTCTCTTAGGCCAGGATTGAATCTGTTTAATACGAAACTTAACAACATTTCTCTTGTCTCGAAGCCATGTGGTGGTTGATCGCAAAGGTTTCGTTATTCGCCATGAACGACTTTCATAAACACCTTGTAATACTGCCGCCGTATGCTGTAACTCCATCGAAGTTATTGCATATTGTTGGTTAGCTTCTTCAATTTGCTGTTGTTTTTGTTCGATCACCTCATTGAGTCTTTTTGCTTCAATCTGGTGTCTTTTCTCGTTATCATCCATGGCTTTCTTTATCGCCTGAATTGATTTCTTGAGTGATTTTTCACTTTTTTTGAATAACTCAATGTTATGAGTCAAATGAACCACTTGTGTATTTAATTCTTTTGCCCAGGTGGTTTTTTCTTCTATATTTTGAATGGCTTGTTGGTAACTGGCTAAGTACTGCTTATTCAATTGATTCAGTGACTGAAGTTCAACAGTCCATGGTGAACTCGATAACAACTTGATATGTTGAGGCCTGATGGTTTTTGAAAGTGCCCAAACAGAATCATATGTTTTGATCGAACTTATTGTGGTGAGCACTGGCAATTTCTTAAGATTCTCATGAACCGATGACAATACCTTCATATTGCTTTTTAACGACAATATTTTGTCTACAAAATCTTCAGCTTTCGGTTCACAGAAGAATCCTGTTTTTCCTTCAATAATTCGACTCTTTAATGCCCCCTTTTTTGTAGATAAAACTGGGATGGCTGCAGATTGTAACTCACTCAGGGTATAGCAAAAAGTTTCCGAGGCAATAGAAGTGATCAGCGCTAAATGTGGTCTATGTTTTTCCAACAAAACAGGTAATTCTCTTTGTTGATAATCCATGATGACCTTAATTCGTTGATCTGGTAAATACTTTTTCCCTTCATTTCCTGCACCAAGGAAAACAAATTCAATATCATTTCGCTCCGATAATTGATCCAAAATCTGATCAAGAACCTGTTGTCCTTTAGGAGGACTGATTCGACCCAAAACCAATATGACCAAAGGATTTGAATCATCAGCATAATGAATCGCGGGAATCGGCTCTATACCATGAGGTAAAACATGACAATGATCAAAAGCATCTGAATGATTCAGCTTTTTAAGGTTATCAACAACTGATTGACTGGGTGCGACTATCTGGACATGAGTCTGTTTGAGCTTTTGGTTGTGTACCTGCTGCCATTGCTCCCAATCTTTTCTTTTGATCTCTCCAAAAGGTTCCGTTTTTGTTGTCAGGAGTGCTTGTTTGATTTGTTGTTCATCAATGGAACTTTCATCTAGCGATGCACTGAGTGCTGGCCAATGTGGAAAATAATCATGCATCACACGTAAGGTAGGTAACCCAGTATCAAGACAATCCATTGTGTGGCCAATCAAGCTAGAAATGACTATGGCCGAAACCGACCAACGACCAATATACTCTCTGAGCATCATTTGATACTCTTCATGAATTACCTGTGTCGCGGCTATAGGTAAGCTCATATGAGTGTTATCCAATTCAACACCCTCAGTACCCTGCCATAACAACCTGAACTGTTCACCGTATTGATGACGATACAGTTCTCCACAACTGATGAGAACTAAGTGATGGTATTGTGGGGTATGTTGAATATAGTCATTGATCCACTTATGTACACCACCACCCCAACCCATAGTAATATGTAGCACTACCGGCTTTTCATCATATTGAGGATATGATAATGATTGCGGTTCCAGTTTTTTCAAATGCAACTGTAACGTTGCCAAAGGATGCGCAGGTAATGGATTTTGATCACCGATGTCTATCACTTCTTGCAAACAAACAGGGGATTCGGGTTGTTGCACCAAACAATGGTTCAGAGCGTACTTGGTTTGATTATCCGAGATGTTTTGTAAAAAACTGATATCCCTTAGCCAGAAACAATCAACATTAACTTGCTTGGTCGGGTAATAGCTGGGTTTTTGGATAAGGCTGATCAACTGATCAAGTTCGAGAACTGAACCATTGAAAGGCTGTTCTGCCGTCACTGGCGACAAACTATAGCAACGACTAGTCAATGCTGACACCAAACCAATATGGTCCGGCAGGTCAACTGCACTGGCCATTCTTTCTTTCCAAAAAGGAGGCAACTGTGCAGCACAGTTAACAACAAGCAACGGTCTTCGCACTGGCAATTCAGCTAACAACAGCTCAATCAGTATTTGATCACATCTTTGGTGAGCAACATGATAATCACTACCAATCTGGCAGACCCCTTGGGCCTTGGTGACTTTTTGGCTGTTATAAAAGACAGTGAGTGCGTTTTTTTTCATTCGCGCATTCTATCAAAAAAGCCCACCAATCAGAGCGGGCTGTATGAAAATTTAACGATTCAATCGAGGGATATCATCGATACTATGTCATTGCTAAGATACAAAGATAGATGGGGTAGCTTTCTCTGGCTGCTTATATAACAAACACAACATACAACAGAAGAACGAATCTCGTGTTAACATGCGCCCAGCATTGATGTTAAAACAGCTGACCAGTGACAAAAAAGAAAAAGAATAAAAAGCAAAGAAAAGCTCAAAGTGGCTCGCTTAAAAAATGGTTATACAAAGTCACTTTATTTGGACTGGGTGCCTTATCAGGTATGACGATACCTTGGTTTTTATATATCAATTATGTAACAGAAAGCATCATAGATGAACGGTGGGAAGTGCCTTCTCTAGTTTATGCACGTCCTTTGGAACTTTATCAAGGTCGACACATTTCAGTAGATGCTTTACAGTTCGAACTGGATTTACTTGGTTATCAACAAGTCACTTCTTCACCTAAAATAGGTCAATATCAGCTTTATGGCTCTGATTATGACATCATGACCAAAGGATTCGTTTTTGCTGATAAGAAAACACAAGCCAAACGAGTCAAACTGACTATCAATAAAGGACAAATTGCTGACATTCATCCTCAATTGGTTCGATTGGAACCCAAAATCATCAGCCAATTTTATACCAGTGCGTTTGAAAGTCGCCATCCCATTAAGCTTGAGCAAGTACCTAACACCTTAGTACAAGGGATTCAAGCAATTGAGGACCGGGAGTTCAAACACCACCATGGTGTTCATTGGGGGGGTATTATTCGGGCTGCTGTGAAAAACATCATGGCAGGAAAAATAGTTCAAGGAGGCAGCACCATCACACAACAGTTGGTCAAGAACAAACTCCGTTATGATCATCAAAGTTGGTTAAGAAAGCTTCATGAAGCCTTAGCCGCAACCCTACTTGAAAACAAATTAAGTAAAAAACAAATCCTAGAAATGTACTTTAATGAGGTTTTCTGGGGCCAAGAGGGTAAAGTAGCGATACATGGCATTGTCGATGCTGCTCGTTTTTATTTTGCCAAATCAGTTGAGCAGTTAAACATCACGGAACAAGCGATGTTAATTGGACTGTTAAAAGGACCTTCCTGGTATAATCCCAGCCGCAACCCAAAACGAGCCATCAACCGACGCAATGTAGTCCTTAATGTATGGTATGAAACAGGAGTTATTGACCAAAATCAGTGGCAGAATGCCAAAAATGAACCTTTAATCGCATTACAACACCACAAACTCAAAACCGACTATGATGAATACATATCAGTAGTCAAACAGCAAATCAAATCGCAATTTTCAGATCGAGACCTTCGACACAAAGGATTACGTATATTCACCAATTTAGACCCATATATTCAACACAAAACTAACCAGACAGCAAGAAGGACTCATCAATGGTTAGATTCAAATATGGAGTCGGCGATCGTGGTCAGTGATGCTCAAAATGGTGAATTATTGGCCATTTCTGGTTCACAATCTGCTCATTCAGGGTTTAATCGTGCCTTACTGGCGCGGCGAGCTGTAGGTTCTTTAATCAAACCATTTGTATACTTAGCCGCCTTGGACCAGCTGCCCGACTTTACCATGGCAAGCAAATTGCAGGATGAAGCCATACGGTTAACGCTTGATGATGGCAGTTATTGGCAGCCAAAAAACTGGGATAACCAAAGTCTTGGAGAAATAACAGCGAAAGACGCTTTGGTTTTTTCACGTAACCAAGCAACTGTTGACCTTGGCTTAAAAATAGGAGTATCCAAACTGGTTGATTTCTTGGAGCGCTTGGGTTTGAAGATCAATCGTGCTAATCACCCTTCACTTTTCTTGGGAGCTATTGAGTTGACTCCATTTGATGTTCAACATTTATTTACTCTATTATCTTCAATAGGTCAGGCCAATCAAATCAATGCCATTCGCCATGTCACTGATGCTGATAACAACATGCTGAGTCGTGCCCGAACAGCTTTTAATAGCTCTTTAAAAACACCGGATATTGACCAAATCAATCAAGCAATGCATCAGATAACAACAGAAGGTACAGCAAAAAAACTGACTCAAAAATACGGTCTGAAAGGCACTCTGTACGGCAAGACAGGAACGACAAATGAGGGTCGAGACAGTTGGTTTGCGGGATTTAATGAGCGCTATTTAGCGACCATCTGGGTGGGTCGAGATGATAATAGACCCACGCCCTATTCAGGAAGCAGTGGTGCGATGGTGTTGTGGGCTCATCTGATGTTGAATATCTATTAACCGACACTGTTTCTTGTTACTTGTTACCTGTTACCTATCAAAAGTTTCCAGCTTGAATGATGTTATATGACATAGCTATATGATCTAGAAATAAATGGTCCATTCATCTGGCTATTTTAGTATACAACTTATAAGTAGTCAGTCCTGAAAAAGTCCTTCCTGGCGTTTTCCAGCATCGGTCAAAAAAACACTTAAGCGCAAAAGTGTGATTTTGCTGATGTTTTTTGACATTACTTGAGCCTGATGGCTCAAGGTGGCACGTCCCTGTGCCATACCATCGACCATAAAAAAGTTTCTGGAAAACTTTTTCACGTTAGCCTGAGAGCCGCATGGAAGCGGCGAATAAAAATGCATCGTGACACCTGTTTCCTGGTCGAAAAAATGTGCAAAATTG
>JAUIGR010000051.1 GCA_030430025.1 Gammaproteobacteria bacterium | reverse complement strand
ACTTTCTTTGGCAATAAAACCACGTTTATCATCTCTGATGCAACGGCCAGATTCTTCGACCAGATCAATATAACTGGTAAGATAATAAGGCAGGTCAAAACGACCTTTGCCAAATTCAGCAAGCCATGTGGATTGATGTCCAAGCCGTTCTTGAATGGCAGTATACTCAGAGTCTTTCAAAGCTTTAGCCATACCGGCGCGAATTGGATTCAAATCAACATAAGCCATACAGGTTAACAACGCTCTCTCATCGAGTAGTGCTTGGCATTTGAACCTTGATTCCCAGAAGTGACCAGTGCAGTTATCCTCTTGATTAGCCATACGTGCTATGTACTCATTGATGAACTTCATATACCATGACACTGACATCAACCTGACTCGATAGTCAGCCACATACTCATAGACTTTCTTCAGTTCAGCTTCTGTGCTGATCTCACCCTTTAAATACCGGTTACAAAGCATCGGTAATTGACACAATCCCTGCCAATGCATCAAAACCCGATTGGCTGGCCAATCAGATGAGTCATTGACTTGAAGCACAAGGTGAAAATGATTGCTCATGATGGCATAGGAACAGACATCAATGGCGAACAAAGAAGTGACGTATTTAATTCGATCAACAAGCCAATCTCGACGGTGTTCGAATGAACGTCCAGAGACCACATCTTTACCACACAAAAATGCCCTGCGGACGCATCGAGAGACGATATGGTAATAGGGTGTTTCATCTAGGCATATCTGCCGATTTCGAGCTACTGTCATGTTTTTTTCTCCATTCAAAACTGATATTTTGCTTGTTGGGTCAGAAATTATCTGTAGTAAATGGTGGATTACCTTGTAACAATATCCCTACATGGTGACTGTCCTTGGTTGCTGGGATATAGCTAATGGTGGCATAATTCTCACCGTCAAGTTGAAGGTGTCTTGGCAAAAGTCTGCAATATGCTGCATCATACTATCTGAAACATCGCCAATTGCAATTAGTTGTAATTCAACGTTCTCCTTTTTTGATATTGCTTTCTCTATCAATGCTGTTGAAAAAAATAAGGTAATAAAACTTAGCATCATAATTGATTTAATTATTAATAGAGAGCTTTGTGTAGTCATTCGATTCATCAAAGTTGATTTAGCTAGGGATTAATTTAACGTGTAGCTTTTATATTTTCAACCTCTTAGATTAAATACACCTGTTATAACAACCTGAGACATTCATCATGAAACATTAACGATAGACACGATGCCGTAGCAATCGGCGAAGCCAGCTTATGTCCAGGTATTCACTTTGTTCCAGTAAAAACCATCGAGCAACAGGATTTACAAGCCATGTACCGTTCATATATGTTCTTGGTTGTTCTTTTGATTGTT
The DNA here is from genome assembly GCA_030430025.1 of Gammaproteobacteria bacterium. GTDB lineage: Bacteria > Pseudomonadota > Gammaproteobacteria > Xanthomonadales > Marinicellaceae > Marinicella. The sequence continues at coordinate 16,088 of JAUIGR010000051.1, read as the reverse complement.
CCTCTTGTTTGTTGTCTTTGAGTATGATTGATAAAGCGGGGATTTTTTCTCAAACCAACAACTCTAAAATGAGTAGGGTTGTTGGCTTTACTAGATGATTAGTTTATTCAGGGCAAGGAATTTCTTCAACAGATATGAGATAACCTTCTTCATCGAAGCAATATTTGTAACAATCACCACCGCCTAATACTTTGTTCATTTCAACATCTGTAATTGAGTGCGTAGCTAATTGATTTAAAGTTAATTCTTTCATAAATTTTTCTCCTGTGGTTGAAACCACTCATATTTTTATTTCCAGTTTTTCACACTTTTATCCGAATAGATGTTTTCATGTGATTTATAAAACAGTTTTTTCTCAAATCAACAATCCTAAAGCGAATAGGTTTATTTGCTTTACTTGGATATCTATGTATTAAGGGCAAGGAATTTGTTTGTAATATGGTATTCCATTTTTGTAAGTTACTTCGTAACATTCACAGTCACAGTCATTACCACCCAATACATTGTTCAGTTCAGTTTCTGTAATTGAATGTGCAGTTAGTTGGTCTAAAGATAGTTCTTTCATCGTTATATCTCCTAAAGCAGGTTAATTAAATCGCCTAAATGTTTTATGACTTCTTAGGCGTCTGATATGAATTTAATCCATATGTACCAATGGTACAATAATACTTATTAAAATAATGTTAATGGAATTCACTTTTTATTAAGAAATACAGGAGAAATACAAAAATACAGGGACAGGCATTAAGTAGAAATCTTAACAGGCGTATTTGATGATTTTTTGTTGTTGGCTAGCCAATAAGCAGAACTAAAAACAGCTTAATATAAGGTGATTGGATGGTCACTTGAGTTAGATTTGGTAAATAACTGAATTTGGCCAAATTCAAGTCGAGTGCAGCTGCTTCACTGAGGGAGAAGTGGTATAAAATGATGTGATCTGTTAGCTATTCAAGGGCTACTGTAAACTTTAAACCAAAAGTCCTTTTTCTCCGAGTATGATCTTAGTTGTTCAATCAACTACATATCATGACTGTCTTGTTTGCTTTTGTCTATAATTATAAAAACTGCAAAACATCAAACTAAATTTATACGAAACTTATGTTCAATAAAATCACTCAATATTTTTGGAAATTAGAAAATAAAATCGCTTTTTACCCCACTCTGATAGCTATAGCTGGGATTGTGTTTGCATTATTGATGGTTTTTGCCGAGCAAATGGGAGTTTCAAAATATTTGCAAAAGGTTTTACCAGTACTGGTTATCAATGACATTGAAACCGCTAGAAACATTCTAACCAGCCTGATTACTGGTCTAATTTCTATATTGGTTTTCAGTTTTTCTATGGTGATGATCATCCTTAACAGAGCATCCAGTAACTTTTCACCGCGTTTGTTACCCGGACTGGTTTCCAATAAGAACCATCAAAGCATCCTAGGTATTCATTTGGCGAGTATCTTCTATTGTTTAATCACTCTGATTTCGATTGAGCCCACCAGTAAAGGTTATCAAATGCCCGGTTTTTCAGTATTGATTGCCATTGCGCTGATGACAGTCTCTTTGGCGGCGTTTATTTACTTTATCCATTCCATTTCGCAATCTATCCAGGTGGAACATATTCTGAAATCGATCTTCACTAGAGCTAAAAAACGATTGGAAAGATTGATTGCATACGACAAAAAAAATAAAGTTTTTATGGAACAACTTTCCGCCTTTAAGAATGCCGATGAATGGTATGAATACTATACGCACGATTTTGGCTACATTCAGACGTATAAAGTCACTAAGTTATTAAGTTTGATAGACTCAGTGAATACATTGATTAAAGTGTTGCCGAGTAAAAATACCTTTTTGTTCAAAGGTTTGCCGATTTTTAAGTCAGAAGAAAAATTGGATGATGAAACAGCGCAGCAATTTATTAATCAATTTGTGATTGATAGCACTGAATCTATGGAAGACAACTATGATCTGGCCTTTCAATTAATCACAGAAATTGCCATCAAAGCCATGTCTCCTGGCATCAATGATCCGGGAACAGCATCAACCTGCATTGATTACCTCACTGAACTGTTGTCTCTACGTATGGAAAAAGCAGATCAAATGTTGATTGGTTCAGATGAAAAAGTAAAAATTCAAATACACATTAGGCCATTTGCCGAACTACTGTACAACATACTCGCCCCATTCAGGGCCTATTGTTCGCATGACATCATCATTGTCAGAAAGCTGTTGCGTATGTGTGAATATTTGTTGCAACAAAAATGCATCAATGCAAGCTATAAAAATACTGTTAAGCAACAAGCACAACATATCATAAAAGATGCACAAAACAAATTAATCAATAGTGAAGACATCAAGCAAATTGAACAACTCAAAGACAGTTTTAATTGAATTTACAGGACAAATTGTTACAGTAATAAGCTGGAAACTAACCGGGACAGGCATGGTATAAAAATGCTAAGGTAGGTGTTTGATGGTTTATACTGTTGATTAGTAAATAAACAAAACTCAAAGAAGCGTTTTATGATGTTATTGGGTGGTAATTTGGGTTAGGTTTGTGAAATAACCGAATTGGGCCAGATACAAGCTGAGTGCAGCTGCTTCAGGAGGGTGAAGTAGTATAAAATGATGTGATCTGTTAGCTATTCAAAGTCCATTGAATAGCCGTAAACCGAAGATCCTTTTCTCTTAGTTGTTTAATCAACTACATATTATGACTTGTCGCCTTGCCTCTTATTTTTTGGCTTTGCCAGAAAAACCACCTCATTAATAGAGGTGCCCTTATAATATTGGACTATTTTGCTATATTGAGAAATGATGAAAATCAAATTTCTAGGTGCAACGGGCACAGTAACTGGTTCAAAATACCTTATTTCTACTAAACAGTCCAAAATCTTGGTTGATTGTGGGCTTTATCAAGGTTATAAAAACCTGCGGGTGCGGAACTGGCAAAAATTCCCCTTTGATGTTTCAACAATAGATGCAGTAGTTTTGACACACGCTCATTTGGACCATTCTGGGATGATACCAGTGTTATACAAATACGGGTATCAAGGACCCATTTATTGTACTGATGCCACCTATGAATTATGTAAATTACTTCTACCAGACAGCGGGCATATTCAGGAAGAAGAGGCAAAGTTCCGTAATAAGCATAAGTTGTCTAAACACAGCCCAGCATTACCTCTTTATGATCTTGCAACAGCACAAGAAAGTCTAAAACTATTTGTCCCTATTAATTATCAGCAAGAGCTACAGATCAAAGATTTGACAATTAGGTTAAACAATGCTGGTCATATATTGGGTGCTGCCAGTGTCAAAATATCACATCAACAAAAATCTATTATAGTGTCTGGCGATGTGGGACGTCCTAATGAGTTAATTATGCCTGCCCCACAAGTGCTCGAGCCATGCGATTGCTTATTGATAGAGTCCACGTATGGCGATAGGCTACACGAAAAAGATGACTCCAATGAAAAACTGGCAACAATCATTAACAAAACCATTAAAAACGGTGGTTCCATTTTGATTCCGAGTTTTGCTGTCGGTAGGGCACAAACGATCATGTTTTTACTCTCTGAGTTAATCAAGTCAAAAAAAATACCTAAGCTCCCTATTTTTCTTGATAGCCCAATGGCTATCAACGCTTCGGATATTTATTGCCGATTCAATAAAGAACATAGATTAAACGAACAACAATGCAAAGAGATGGGCGCATTGGTTGAATACACCAGAGAGGTTGAAGAATCAAAAGCCCTAGCTAATATCACTTTTCCTCACATCATCATATCTGCCAGTGGAATGGCAACAGGGGGCAGGGTTTTACACCATTTAAAACGTTTTTTACCTGACAGTAGAAATGCCGTAGTTTTGGTTGGTTATCAAGCAGGTGGTACTCGAGGCCGTAAACTAATAAATGGGGATAAAGTTATTAAAATATTTGGACAAGACGTCAAGGCTAAAGCAAACATTGAAGAAATTGACACATTGTCTGCACATGCCGATTACAATGAATTGATTGAATGGTTAAAAAACAGTGAAAATTTACATCCCAAACAAATATTTATTGTTCATGGTGAACCTGATGCAGCTGATGAATTTCGATTACATCTACAACAACAATTGGGGTGGATAGCAACTGTTCCTGACTATTTGAGCGAATATACTGTCTAAACAGTTCAAAGTGTCATATTGAATAGGTTCTGAACTATTACCACGCTAAAAGATCAGTTGATGTTTTTTCCTATGTGTTAGAACTAACGGGAGAACTAACGGGGACAGGCACGGTAGAACTAACGGGGACAGGCACGGTATAAAAATGCTAAGGTAGGTGTTTAATGGCTTTTTACTGTTAACTCTATTTGTGAAATAGCTGAATGAAAATTACTCAAGTTCAGTACCACTCAATCTAGCGCTGTTTACCATATCAGCAAGGCAATGTAAAAGTATCAAAACTAATGGTTATGTCTCTTAAAGAGAAAGCATATGATTTGAGGTTTAGAATTGAATGAATCATTATTCATAGTTAAGAATATTAAAAGATTTAACCGCTGATGCATTGAGGGAAATCAGGATTTTTATTGAAAGCCGATTAATTTTAACGAGATTGGCTCAATTTTTCCTCAATGCACCGCGGATGATGGAAGTTAATTCAATTATAAGAACTCAGAACTACATCCATATGTGTTTGCTGCAGGATTATTAACACATGTTGTTAAACATGGAAGATAGCCACCGAAACTACTGCCACAGCTTACGCATGAGTCCTCAATTCGACACATGCCTCTCTCAGAACAAACTTCAACTCCCGCAACCTCTTTACATATTCTTGGACTAGTAGGCAGTTTTAATTGCATTCTGTCATGAATAAAAGGAATGTAACAATCACTAGGAACTTCTTCACCCTGTTCGTATAAATGATCACACCTCTGCACCACTTCATCAGTTGAACCTGAATGGTTATTTGAGTAGGCTGTTGAAACAATAAATAATAGCAAACTAATACCAATTGATATTCTCTTCATTATATTTCTCTTTTTAATTAAAATCTTATTCTTAATAGGGTTCTACGGTACATCCATATTTATTTTCATCAGGATTATTTACACATGTTGTTAAACACCAATTATTAGGCAAAGGGGTCGCGCCAGGTTCTGGTTGACTACATTTTTCTCTGGAAGTACATACCTCAACTCTTGCTATTACCGAACATTTTCTTGAAGTGGTGGGCAACTTAAATTCCATTCGGTCATAAATAAAAGGAATGTAACAATCACTAGTAATTTCTTCACCTTGTTGGTATGAATGATCACAACTCTGTACCATTTCATCAGTTGAACCTAATTGACCATTTGAGTAAGCCGTTGAAACAATAAATAATAGCAAACTGATACCAGTTAATACTTTCTTCACAATAATCTCCTGTCTATATAGTAATAAGGTTAAATAATCAAAATTCATAGGCATTTCATAGCCTGTTTACATATACGAAATATTCCATTTAGGAGGGTCAGAAAGATCGATTTATTATTTTCCTGCTTAAAGTGTTGTTTTTAACGACCAAGGAAAACTGAAAAGATGGATATGTATTTTTGCTTATAGGTACTGAAGACAATACCTCTTTAACCAATTAGCAAGGTTATCCAGATATTTTCCTCATGGATAAACCTTGGTCGATAATTTGATTGCTACTGGTTTGATATTTGGGTGTTAGGTCTAGCCATACGACAAAGTCATGTGTGATTTTAAAATACACAAGGTGCCTGTCAACTGAGTGATGCTTTGATGAAGAGAATTGTGCTAATAAATAATGAAGTTCAACTCAATCATATTGTACAAATGGTTCAACATGAATGGTCACATCAGCCACTTTTAACTGACTCACCAAACAATCTTCAACAGCATGAGCAATTTCATGTGATTTGCCAATACTCAATTGAGCATCTACAGCAATGATCATATCAACGGCTTTACGGTCACCAATCCACCTTGATCTGACTTGTCTCACCTCCATGACGCCATCCACCGAAGTAGCCAATTCTTCTACCATACCGGACTCAACTGAATAACCATCAATAAGAATCGGCACGACTTTTTGAAACAATTCAAACGCAAAATACAAAACCAACCCAGCCATAACAATAGCACATAACTGATCCAGCCAAAAATAACCCATAGCTGACAACTGCCAACTGATGATAACAAACACAGTAGTCATGGCATCAACGAATGTATGTTGAGCATCTGCATGCAATATATTTGAATCTAGTTTTTTTGCCCAAAATCGTTCCCACAGTGACACACTGATGTTTAATACCAACACGACAACCATTAAAATTAATCCCCAAAATTCACTGACTACTTCAGTTGACTCCTTTCTCAAAGCATGTAATATCAGCTCAACAGCCAAAACCACCAACACAGAGGCCATAACAAAAACAGCCATGGTCTCGATTTTTCTGTGGCCATAGGGGTGATTTTTGTCGGCTGGTTTTGCAGACATACGCATCACTATCCAAATCACCACGTTATTCAATACATCGGTTAACGAATGAATAACATCACCAAGTATAGCCAACGAATGAGTTGATATTCCTACCATCAACTTCAAAATCAATACCAGCACATTGTAGGAACCTTCTATGAAAATGATTTGTTGAACTTTTTTATCCTTATTCATAATTGATTAGTTGAATATAAATATGGTTAGAGAATAACAACGTAATAGTGAGGATGTGTAAACGATAAACTTGTACTGAAAACATAATTTAACCGATTGTGCATTTATGTGAAATTGATTTTTTCATTGGCATTTTGCGTTTTATATTTCTCGTTTCAAATAAATCCATTTGAATTGGAGGTGATCAATAGCCCTTTTCACCAATCAATATACCGCTTTTAAGCCTATGAGTAACTTTCTTTGTTTAAGAGATTACCAAATGCACAACGGGTAAATTTAAGTTTTTATTAAAAAATGAGTTGTTTTGTTGTTAGTTAGTCGAACCTGAAAAATGCATAACGTATTGTTAAATATACAGAGTTATTTCAATTTTGCACATTTTTTCGACCAGGAAACAGGTGTCACGATGCATTTTTATTCGCCGCTTCCATGCGGCTCTCAGGCTAACGTGAAAAAGTTTTCCAGAAACTTTTTTATGGTCGATGGTGTGGCACATGGAGGTGCCACCTTGAGCCATCAGGCTCAAGTGAGGTCAAAAAACATCAGCAAAATCACACTTTTTCGCTTAAGTGTTGTTTGAGCGATGCTGGAAAAGGCCAGGAAGGACTTTTTCAGGACTGACTAATTAGATGTAATTTTTTTAAACAGTCAGTTTCTGAAGGTTGGCTTTTTTGTCTTGGGAAGTTTTAGTTTATTGATGACTTTCGATACTTGTGTTGCTTTATATTGGTGCCTTTATTGTTTTTAAGTGTATGAGTTGGTTGTTATCGATTAACTTTTCATCGTGTGCTTGTTCCAGTAGTTGAAAGTAGTTGTTGAATATTAATAGTTTCGGCTTTTCTGCAGCATGGATTAATATCTCTTTTAGCAGCGATAATTCTGCTTTTTGATTTTGGAGATCAAAATGCTGTAGTTTTTTAATCATGGTATTGATATCGATGGCTACTTTTTGAGCATCTCGTTTCATTGTCAGAACAGCAGTTCTTAATGTATTAAACCATTCTTTTTGTGAGTTATTTCCATTAAGGATTCTGGCTTTGATTAAAGCAGCGTGTTCCCAAAACCAAGCTTGGTGTTTTTGGTAGTGTTCAAATTCTGCACGACTTGTAACCAAGGCGCCAGCGTTGCCATTAGGTCGTAGCTGTAAGTCAAGTTTGTATAAAATATCATGATATGTCTTGACTGTTAACAGATGGCTGATGCGTTTAACCCAGCGTTGGATAAAAATTTGCTGATCTGGAGTTAACTCATCTAAATCAATAACAAAGACCAGGTCAAGGTCAGAGTTGATGGACATGTGTTTGGCACCTAAAGAACCATAGGCAATGACCATCAAATCATTCAACTCAAGTCCTGCAGACCCTTTGCGTTTTACAACATCGTGCCACGCTCGTTCAACCACCCAGTTAATTAAGCATTCAGCCAATAGGGAAAAGCCATGAAAAAGAACATCAGCTTGATTTTTGAAGTGTTCTATTAGTTTGAACTGTTGTTGTTGTTTAAAAAATCGAATGTGTTCGATCCATTGTTCTTCATCCTCGATTATTGGTGTTTGGTACCATGCGTCTTCTATCCATTGTCGGTCAACTTTATCAGGTACTGGCTCAGGGTCAAACAATAATTCAAGCAAAGCGGGTTGCTGTTTGAACATGTTGCCAAACAATGGTGATTCATTGAGCAAACTGAGCAACCTTGATAATAAGCAGGGTTCTTGTAGCATCATTGTGATGTAACTTGGGCGTTTCATGATTGCCAGCAATATCGGGAGTAATCGGTCATTTAATATCTGCGGCGTGGTCAATTCTAGTGCGCGTTCAATTAAAGCCTTCATTTGATCCTCTCTGATTTGAGGCATTTTGTTTTCAAAATGTCGTCGCATGATCTGATCCAGCCACAACAATTGGTCGTCAGATAAACGATTTTCTGCATCTGTCAGCTCAAATAATGACTTGAACTGTTGTGAGACCACCTCTCTGTGAGTGTTCCAGGTCATTTTGCAACATGTCCAATCTTTGAAGCCCATCAGTTGGGCGATGTGTTCTCTTACCTTGACATCATCAGGTATGTGATGAGTCTGTTCATCTCCTACCAATTGACAAAGGTTCTCCAACCGACGTAAAAAAAGCCAAGCTTTTTCAAGTTGTGATGCATTAACATCTGGTAAGTTGGGGGTTGCAATGAGGTTAGCAAATTGTGGTGCGATCGATACGCCTTGCAATTGAGTATGCCTACCACCAAACGTAGCCTGTAGGCTTTGTACAATGAATTCCAATTCACGAATGCCTCCTGTGCCTAACTTGATGTCATCACTACAAAAATGAGCCACGGCTTGCATTTCTCTTTTAACATGTGCCAAAGCATCAAAAACGGAATAATCTAAATGTCTTCGGTAAATAAAAGGTGTAATGGCTTTGAGAATTTCAGTGCCTAGCATATGACAGCCAGCAACGACCCGTGCACGCATCCAGGCAAATCGCTCCCAAGTACGGCCCTCAGTAGTGATGTAATGCTGTAATGACACAGAAGTGCTTACCAGAGGTGACGCAGAACCAAAAGGCCTCAGTCGCATATCAACACGATATGCTCGACCGTCTATGGTGAAATGGTCTAATAACTTGATTAGTAATCTGCCTAATTTTTCAAAATAGCGCTCACTATTTATCGACCTAATGCCATCAGAATTTCCTGAACCACCCGCAACGAATACAAGATCAATATCAGAAGAATAATTCAATTCGCGGGTCCCCAGTTTACCCAAAGCCAAGATAACAAAAGGCACTGTGGTTCCGTTTGAATCTTTGACTACACCGATGCGTTCAGTCAATTGTTGCTGAGCCATCATCAAGGCCTGTTTGACTAAAAATTCAGCCAGCTCAGAAATACGGTGTAATGTCTGCAAATGATCATTTATCTGAGTGTCTTGGACAGCCAAATAAGCCAATCGGGATTGTCGGAAAAAACGCAGTAGTTTGAAATTATCCCATTCCAAATGACTGTTAACAAACGCATTCCAGTCGGTAGTTAAGTCATATTCGGTGACTTTGGGCCAATACTCTTCTAATCGTTTAACTTCGGGTAACCATTGACTAACAAAAGGAAAAGTTGTCCAGTCTTGTTGTTTCATCTTGCCTGTAAATAGGCCATTTCAGATATGGCGAGCCACCTTTGAGTTTTTTCCGCAAAATGATAATATGACTGATGGATGCGTCCAGCCAAATGACTTGATTTTCCCAGATCGTTCATCACTGACTGAGCATGTAACTTGAGTTGTGCCAGTACCTCTTTGGGGAAAGGTTTAATCTTCACCTGATGGTCTTTCTGCAAAGTTTCCAAAGCCTTCTGATTGTTGGCTATGTATTCTGAAAACATGTGTTGATTGGCAGCCATGGCAGCCGTTTCTACAATTTGCTGCAAATCAGTAGGTAAAGCATCATAAGCTGTCTGATTAATGATGGCTTCGAGACAAGCGGTTGGTTCATGCCAGCCAGGGTAATAGTAGAATTGAGCTGCTTGATATAGACCAAAGGCTAGGTCGTTATATGGTCCTACCCACTCAGTGGCATCAATCGCTCCGGTCTGAAGGGCTGTGAACAACTCAGCACCAGGCAGTATTTGCGGCGTGCCGCCTGCGCGAGACAAAACATCGCCAGCCAGACCAGGAATGCGCATCACCAACCCTTTAATGTCATCCATACTTTTAATTTCTTTATTAAACCACCCGCCCATTTGTACGCCGGTCTGTCCAGCAGGGAGTGGTTTGAGTCCAAAAGGTTGATAGGTTTCTTCCCACAAGGGTAAGCCACCACCGTGGTACAACCAGGCATTCATTTCTGAAGCATTCATGCCAAAGGGAACAGCTCCAAAATACTGCGCTTCTGGTACTTTACCTTTCCAGTAATAAGCTGCACCATGACCTATTTGTGCAGTGCCTGCCGATACAGCATCGAATACTTCAAATGCGGGAACCAATTCACTAGCACCATAAACTTTGATAGTCAATCGGCCATCAGACATGCGCGTAATTTGATCTGCTAGAAACGCAGCACCAGTTCCTAAACCAGGAAAATTTTTTGGCCATGTGGTGACCATTTTCCATTCGATTTTTGTCTTTTTTTTATCTTGATAATCACCGGCGCATTGTGATTGCTTATTTTGTTTTTTACAGGCAGCTAAACCAGTAACGGCGCTTGTTAGCGCCGCTGCCTTGAGCAATTTTCTTCTTTCCATTAGTTACAATTTTCTTTGATTGCCTGGTTAGCTTGCTGGAATGCTTTGATACGTTCATCATCAGTCATGACAGTTCGCTGTCCAGTTTCTTCGTCTACCCGAGCAATTCGGGTACTTCGATTCAGTGCTGCTAAATTTTTCCGAGCAGTTTCACATTGTTTTTTACGATTGGCAGCATCCGCCTTTGCCATTTGTTCCCTTGCTTCCTTTTCTGCTTTCGGATCGCTGGGTTCTTTAGTAGGGGCATCACTCTGATGAGCTTCCTTTTCTGGCTCAACCTTCTGAGTGACTTTCGGACTTTTTCTGATTTTTACTGTTTCTGCTGTCTGTCCAGGTGGTTTTTGCGAAGAGTAGTGGGTTTGGCCATTTTCATCGACCCATTTGTAAACTTTGCCTGCGAAAGCTAAACCACTGAGTGCAATCAAGCCTAAAAGAGAAGCTATTTTATTCATAGCATATACTCCGAATTCGAGTTTTATACAGCCTTTATCATAAAAAGAATGTCACTAAATAGCAAGCGAACAGCTACCGATTTAAAGTATAATCGAACAAAGGTTTTTGATATGGTTTTATGAGTAAGTTAGACCAAACCAAACACAAAGGCATATATTTGCTTCCCAATTTGTTTACTACTGGCGCTATGTTTGCCGGTTACTATGCTGCTATTGCCTCCATTCAAGGTAAATTCAGCATGGCTTGTCTGTCTATTTTTATTGCGGCATTGTTAGATGGTTTGGATGGTCGTGTGGCACGACTGACCAACACTCAGTCAGCTTTCGGAGAACAATATGATTCATTGTCTGATTTAGTTTCTTTTGGTATCGCTCCATCTTTGTTAGCATTCAACTGGTCCTTATCTTCGTTGCATACAGTACATCCCATTGTTGGTAAGATTGGTTGGTTGGCTGCTTTTATTTTTGCTGTTTGTGGGGCGCTCAGGCTTGCTCGTTTCAACACCCAAATAGGTGTTGTTGATAAAGCTTATTTTCAAGGCTTGCCTTCACCAGCAGCAGCAGCAGTCTTGTCTGGGTTTGTCTGGGTTTGTGTTGATATGGAGTTGTCAGGTGAGTCGTTACGTTTTGTGATGTTACCAATGACCATCATAGTTGGTTTATTGATGGTATCTAGGTTCCGCTATTATTCTTTCAAAACCATACCTTTCAAGGAGGGTGTCTCATTTGTTTGGATTTTGTTGCTGGTGTTGATTATGGTTGCGTTGGCTATTAAAACGGAATGGGTTTTATTTGTGGTATTTTCATCATATGCGCTCTCTGGCATTATCTTGACCTTGGTCGTTATCAAGAATAAACGTGCCACAAGAAAGGCCAAAGTCAAATTGAAGTCACCAAATGAAGGTTGAATCGCGTTTCTTTAATGATGATTGAAGATAATCAGCAGTCAGCAGGAACGCTTGAACAACTGTCACTTTTAGCTGACCTGAGCCAGGATTTTGTCAGGTCAATGAATATTGATGATACGTTAAAGCGTGCGGTCGTTAGAATCAAAGATTACATGCAATCGGAAGCTGCCAGTATATTTTTACTTAATAAAGACAGTTTACTAGTATGTAGAGCCAGTGCAGGACCGGTTGATGTCACTGATATGAAGCTTGAAACTCATGATGGTATTGTAGGAAGGACTTACCTTACAGGTGAGTGTCAGATGATTAAAGATGCCATCATAGATAAAGACTTCATTTGCTATGTGGATGAGCTGACTGGTTTTCGAACCAAATCGGTATTATGTACGCCTTTGATTAACAATGGTCAAACCATTGGTGTTATTCAGGTCTTAAACCGTTTGGATGATGGACTTTTTACTAACCGTGATAGAGACATACTGAGATTGTTGGCGCCACCCATTGCTCTGGCAGTTCAGAATGCACGAATTACCTTGAAACTGGTTGAACAAAAACGCATGCGTAAGGAATTGGCGCTGGCTAGAAAGTTGCAACGATCGTTGTTGCCTAATCGGAAGAAACCTCCTTTTCCTGTGGTTGGAACTAACGTTTCAGCGAATGAGGTATCAGGGGATTTTTACGATTATTTCGAATTAAATGATGGCACTATTGGTTTTTATATTGGTGATGTGTCAGGTAAAGGGCTCGATGCATCAATGTTAATGGTACGTGCCAGCAGTTTACTTCGTTGGATAGGTAAAGATCAATTACCACCAGGACAGTGGTTGGCGAAAGCTAACTGTGAACTATGTGAGAAAGCTTCCAGGGGGTTATTTGTCTGTGCGGCGGTAGGTTATTATCTTCCTAAAACGGATACCGTTGTTTGGTCTAATGCGGGACTCCCTCCAGTGGTATATAAAAGTCACCTCAGCAAAATTCAGACTTGGCAAGCAGATGCACCTCCATTGGGAATCAAGACCAGTTCATTGTCTTTCGACCAGCAACAGATTGAGTTAGCAGGAGGAGGATTATATTTTCTCACAGATGGTCTGACCGATGCACGAGATGATTCAGGTGGACGTTTGGAGTTAAATGGTATTATTGACCGCATCAAAAAAGAGGCCTCGGATTCTCCAGAAGTGAGGATTGGTAAACTGATTACATTTGCACGTCGGCACAAGCTGCATGATGATGCCACTATGCTGTTGATTGAAAAAAGGGATCATTTATTCGAGCAAATTTTAACGTCCATTCATTTTCAAGCCAATACCCGGCAACTAAAAAATATCAGATGCCAAGTTCATGAAGTTGCCTTAAAGGTTGGTTTTGATGAGGGATCTTGTCAAAAAATTGTCCTCAGTTTGGATGAAGCCATCACTAATGTGATGCGTCATGCTTATAAAAATGATATTGAAGGAGTCATCGAGCTGGATATTAAAAAACAGAATAATACCTTGGTATTTTATCTTCGTGACTTTGCTTCGGAGGTCTATGACAGTCAAATTAAACCAAGAAATTTGAGTACGCCTTTACCTGGACAAATGGGCATTAATTTTATCGACAGTGTGATGGACTCATGGGAGTTTGCTACCCCGAAAGATGGTTATGGTAATTTACTGATTATGAAAAAGGAACTTACTTAAATTTGATATTGACTAAAGTACCAATTTTTTAATACCCAATAGGAAGGACCATGTATAAATACATCATTTTATTTTTTTCCCTCGTTGTATCGATCAATCTGGAAGCCAAAAAAATCCCCTTAAGTTCATTTGCCGCTAAAGCGAAATTTAAAGCAGTCAAACTATCCCCCGATGGTCAACATTTGGCATTCACTTTTGAAGAAGGTTCTGAAGTTAAATTAGGTATTATGGAAATGGAAAGCAAACAAGGTGTTTTTGCTTTTGATGTGGGAGAAGAACGTGAAGTATCTGAGTTTTACTGGGCTAATAACAAACGCATCGTTTTTTTAAGCCAAAAAATTACAGGCTGGTTAGATGGCGAACGTTCTTATCCCGAGCTGAAAGCCGTAGATATTGATGGCAAAAATCCGAAGATGTTACATGATTTTCAACGAAGTGATCTTTCCGTTGTTTCATTACTTGAAGATGATCCCAAGTACATTTTGGTGTCCAAAAGGCATGCTGCAGATGGTGGAACGGGTAAGCTACAAAAGCTCAATGTTGAAAATGGAAAAATGAGGTATCAGCCTGGTGCGCCCTCTACTGTTGGTGGTCTTTTGTCCAGGGTGGTTTGGATTCAAGTTGATCACAACGATGAACCTCGTGTTGCGATTGAATATGACCCTGTTGATAAATACAATTTTGAAGATGATGTTCTTTATTTTCATACTCGAACTACTGACGGTGATTGGAAACTTTTAGAACTACCGACAGCCAGAAAGACACCACCTGAAATTCGAGGACTAGGGTTTAACAAAAATAATGATATTTATTATTTCATCTCGAATCATGATCTTGAACATGAAGGTAGCATGGGCTTGTTTTCATACAACTTCAGTGATGGAAAAATCACCAATCATTTCAGACATCCCGATGTCGATATTGATGGAGCTATTTATGGCAGAAATAATGAAGTCATAGGAGTGAGGTATGAAGCGGGTTATCCTGATTATTACTATTTAGCAGATGAGTCAGTTAAATCTGAAATTGCTTTTCACAAATCAGTACGTGCTGCTTTCCCAGGACAAGTGATAGGTATAGGCAATTACACAAGAGATAAAAAAATGACTACAGTGAGTGTCTCTAGTGATAAAAACCCTGGTGAATACTATTTGTTTAACCGTGAAACTAACAAGATGACTTATGTGGCCAGTCGTAATCCTTCAATCGATCCTACGCTCATGTCAAAAGTTGAACCATTTACTTTGACTGCTCGAGATGGATTGAAAATGTATGGATTACTCACTGTCCCTAATGGTAAAGAATTAAAGAATTTACCTATGGTGGTGTTTCCGCATGGTGGCCCCTACGGTGCAAGAGATCGCTGGCGCTGGGACAACAGAGCGCAAATGCTAGCTCATCATGGTTATTTAGTTCTCCAATTAGATTTCAGGGGGTCTGGTGGTTATGGTAAAGCTTTTGAAAAAGCAGGTCATACATTTTGGGGTACCAAAATGCAAGATGATATTACTGATGCCACCTTATGGGCAATAAAACAAGGATATGCCGATAAGGACCGGGTTTGTATTCATGGTGTCAGTTATGGTGGTTACGCTGCTATGCAGGCAGTGGTTCGTGAACCGGACTTATACAAATGTACCATTCCTGATGCGGGTATTTATGAAGTTGAGTTACAGTGGAAAAAAGCAGATTCATTCAAAACTAATCCGAAGGCGAGAAAAAGTTATTTCAAAATTATGTTTGGAACATATGAAGATCAAGCTTTGTTGGACTCTCGCTCGCCTGCACTGAATTTAGACAAAGTGAAAACGCCGATCTTTTTGGTTCATGGAACAAAAGATGTTAGGGTGCCGATCGACAATGCTTATTTCTTGGAAGAAAAGCTCAAAGAAAAAGGTATCATGTACCAAACCATGTACAAAAAAGACGGGCATGGTTTCCAAAAAGTCGGATATCGTGTGGATTTATACAAAGCCATACTCAAATTTCTTGAAAAACACATTGGTAATTAGTCAGTCCAGAAAAAGTCCATCCTGGCCTTTTCCCGCATCGGTCAAAAAAACACTTAAGCGCAAAAGTGTGATTTTACTGATGTTTTTTTGACCTTACTTGAGCCTGATGGCTCAAGGTGGCACGTCCCTGT
>JAUIGR010000050.1 GCA_030430025.1 Gammaproteobacteria bacterium | reverse complement strand
TGGGTGTTTGAAGGCAAATGAGGCAACTTTTCCAAAGCTTTGCTTGGAATATAGGCCCAGCGCTCTTGTGCTGGTAGGTCTTCATCTTCATTCTCCGTTTCAAAAGCATGGAGCATGCCACCATTTGAACCAATATAGACCATATTCTTTCTGTCCTTCTGGAGGATTTGAAAGTCTAAATATGGATTAGAAGCTTCTGGTGAATTCTCAGGCCAAAAAGAATCATCATAGTTTTGATTCGGTCCTCTCACGATCACTGGACTGGCATGAATAACATCAGCCATCAAAGATTTTCTGTCTCGGAATAAACCACCATTTGACTTTTCCAGTGAGGTATCACCTGCGACATAGTTAATAATATCATCAATATCACTGTCATCGACAACACCACCAAATAGTGTATCGGCATAATCATTGGCCGTCATCATCATTTCAAATCTAAGGCTATCAGGTAGGTTGTCGGTATCAAAACTGACTTTGGTTTTATTCACACGATCATAAGTATATATATTTCTGGTGTTTTGTTGAGGCACCTCTTCTCCCATTAATGAGTCACATTCCCCTCCTGTCAAAACACAAGCCGCATCCCATATCACATCGCCAAAAGTGTGATCTGGTTTCACCTCTTTAGCCAACAAACTTCCTGACCATGTTGATGAATCGAAAATCGGTGAATAAGCAGCACTTTCATCAGTCACCACACCTGAAGTCACAGAAGAGGCCCCACCTCTGGATACCCGCGCAATAATGCTATTAACGACTTCATTAAGCGCATCACTTAACTCTTGTGGGTCACTGGGACTGAAGAAATCACCACGACTGTTAATCGAAGCATGCCAAACATCATCTATCTCATTATCAGGCCATTTACAACTGCCACTACCAGCCCTTAATGAAGCCCATACTGACTCCTTAGAGTCAACAATTCCATTATCAGGACAATCGTTATAATCGCCAGCAGCGTGATCTTCAACCAAAGATGCATTCAATCCCATGCCGACATTATAAGTCACCACATGCTGCCAATAGGCTGGATCATTTTTAGGGTTCCAGACAAACTCTGCATTTTCCCACTCATCGGATGTATTGAATATAATTTCTGCACCAGTATGTGCCGTATAGTCTGCTTTGTGTCTTGGTACATAATTAGGTATATTCGGCTTGAGGTCTCTTACCCATGAATCAAATGCGACATCAGCCAGCCAATCATCCTTACTATGTTTATAAACTCTCTGATAGCCACCAGCAGTATAAGGCATATCAGCATACAGTGGTTGATTGTTATTATTAGGTGTCCCTGTATCACCAGGCAAACTGTTAGCGGTATCGTCTTGGACATAACTTCCATTCAAGCCACCATTCCACTCCCCATCAGATATGGCAATATGAAAATTTTGTTGGCAAGAGAGTAACCCTTCATAATCATCAGACTCATAACTCGAATCTTTTTCAAAAAGCTCAGTAGTCCTATCAAAAGCTTGCCTCAAGGGTGTTCCATAAGCATTAGGCACACCAAACAACCAATCAAAAAAGTCTTGTCGATGACCAAACTCAAACTTTTTTAATTGATTATATTCAGGCGTCCTGTTGAGCTCATGCCATGCAATTTTAAAACTGGGACTGAAACCAGCGAATGACCGGCTGATCGCTGCCCTAGCTAATTTCATCCGTGTATTATAGTAAGAGTACCAATTAGCAAAATTCTGCAACTCACCCTGATCAGTGATATCATAGCGTGTCGCACCGATATAGTAATAGGGCTTAGTTCCTGAACATCCATTATTGCATGAAGCATATTGATTTTGCCAAAAATCATTATTGGCATTGTATCTCGCTGTATCTCTTAACTTAACCCAAACCTTATCGCCTGCCTGACTATATACAATCTCATCAACAGCGATATACTTCGTGGTAATATTAACAGTAGCCTCCATGGTATTTGGATAACCATCAACCCAAGCAGCTTGTGGTGGTGAATTAGGAAAAGGGGAGCCATCAGCTTTTAATGGAGGTGAATATACAATGTTAGGACTGTAGTATAGCCGATTAATATTTGGATCCGCGAAATATTTGTTAATTTGCTCAACTGCCTGACTGACTTCTTCCCCCATATAGCCTTCTCGCATACTACCTGAATCATCTAAAGTAACCGCAAGAGCAGGTGGCACGGTCTGATTTAAAAACAGTGGCTCATGTGACAACTGCAACAAGGAAGCTTCACTTGGCTGTATACCAGCAACAAACACAGCTGATATTAAAACAAAATATTTAATCATAAATTTCATAGTGAACCTCTTAATTTGTTGCATCACTACTGACAATAGCAGTATAAGTTGATTGAAGCAGTGAAAATGTTTTGCCATCACCACTGTCTGATTTGCCAATCACAGCAAATGCACGAAATTGCGACGAGCTCCCTGATATACGACCCCGACCAACTCCAAATTCTTGCGAATTTACATCATTAAATCCTGAAACAGCATTCTTTAACTCATATATTAAGTACTGAGGATTGTTCTTCAGTTTGGCATTAATATGATCAATATCTTGTGTAAACCCATCTAAAACTGTTCCTTTTTGTGAAATCCAATTTCTTTTCTTAAATTTAGTAACAACTGGATTAACTTCGCTATCTGATTCATTTGGCTTTTCTAAATAAGAATATATACCATTGAATTCCCCATCAGGTGTTCCTTGAATATTGACACCATTGGTTTCTTTAACCAGGTTGTACAAAAACCACTCCCCTTCTCTCAACGCGCTATTGGCTCCACCAGCAGCTAATGTCCTGTTATGGAGTCCAGCCGCCATTTTTTCTTGCAGCATGGTACCTTTCATTCCGGTATAACCCATCAATGTGATGATCACCAATAAAATCAGGCCGACGCCTAACGCCGCACCTTGTTGTTTCTTCATTGAAGTATATTTCATAATGCATAACTCCTGATAGGGACGACAGCAGTAAATTCTCTTCGATACATACGTTCTCTCGGTAAGTCGCTAGGTAAAGTAGCAAGAGGTGTTTGCGGATTCACTGAATCGGGCGTATAAATAAAGGGTTCATCATCAGTTGTGGCGCTGTTATCGACAGTATTCATCAGCAAATGAACCTCAATGGCATATATCGATCGCCATAAACAACCGGCATCATTAGACAAACGTTTATTAGTCAAATAACTCACTGGTGGTGGCAGAATACACGCCGCATCTGGCTCACCTAATGGCCCACCAGAAACATCTTGAACTTCATCAGCTGTCAATCTCACTACCTCTCCTGTATAAATTTGGGCTAAATAAAACAAATCCATACGTTCCACGCCTTCTACAAGTTGCTGTTTAACTCCATTCTCAGAACGATACAAAGAACTGATTTTTCTGGCACCATCGTCATTCGGATCATCATCAATTTGAATAAAATAACTGACTGTTTTAAAGTCTTTTTCCATGTTGTAAGCCCTAACATCAGAAGTCAACAAAAATCGTGGTGGATTCTCATTTTCAGGAACAGTAATCGTAACCTCAGTATTATCGCTCCAACTGGCTTTAGCCACATAAGCATTCTGACAGTCCGCAATCAGCGCCTCTGCATTTGCTTCATCGTCGGTATAATTTGTGGCATTTTTGAATATAAACCCGCTGTCTGTTGACCCAGTGATCCTATTACCTCCTGTCAGATATCGCACAGTCAAAATATCAGTATTTTTAGCTCGGTTACCATCACCTGAACCTATATCAGGAAAACCAACACTCAAGTCTGCTCCTATCGAGCTGACATCGGGCAAACATATATTACCAACACAGTTATGTCCCCTAATAAAGAATGAGGGATCAAGAGGATAGGTATCACCAGCTAGAAAATAGTTATTGCCCATCTGATCATCATCACCATCATCATACATGACATCAGTAGCATTAGGTAAACCATTATCGAATGTCACATTCCCCGCCACTCGCCATTCTGACATCGCATAGCCCTGATGCCAGTTGGCTGTAGCACTCGAAGGCATGGCTACAGTTGCGCAATGTTTCCTTCCTGCAACCTCAATATCCTGTTTAATCCTAGTGATGGCATAGCGACC
The DNA here is from genome assembly GCA_030430025.1 of Gammaproteobacteria bacterium. Lineage (GTDB taxonomy): Bacteria > Pseudomonadota > Gammaproteobacteria > Xanthomonadales > Marinicellaceae > Marinicella. The sequence goes on along the minus strand of JAUIGR010000050.1, from coordinate 13,419 downwards.
ATTTTCTTGTAAAACAGCCAAACCAGATTGAGTCCTGTTAAGAGAGCTGGAGGCAGTAAAAACCGACACCAGACCCAACAAAATGATCAAGCCAATCACCATCGCCACCAGCAATTCTATTAAAGAAAATCCTGAAACAGATTTGTTATTCATACCCATACTTGCTCCTAAAGTCATGGCTTTGACACCAACACCAGCTCTTGCTTATCTGCATCATCGTCTTGATTGGACTCAGTCCAAGTCACAGTAACTGTACACACACCTCTGTACGGAGGCACTGGCAACCAAATAGCCGGCGACTCGGCAGCAGTGACCGTAACTGGCAAATCGTCAGTTTTAACACAAGTGATATTACCTTTACCTGAAGGCAGCATAACAGCTAAAGCCTGTGCCCAACGCTGCATATCATATTTTGCCAAATCTTCAAAATCACAAGGCCCTTCAATATTACAAACATCCTCACCAATCGGGGCATCTCCCTGGTATTTATCTAGCCACAAACCAGGCTGATTGGCTCGCATCCGATCCATCATATTCTCAGCCAAAAAATTAGCCTGTGAACGCAAGTACCCATTGTGATTATTTCGAACAGATATGGTCATCATGCCAGCCAGTCCTAATAAACCAAAAGAAAACACCACAATGGCCACCAACACTTCCATAAGTGTAAACCCTTTAACCTGCTTCTTCATGGTTTGACCACCTTAACGCTACCTGACAAATTAATGTTAATGCTTCGCTCGGCTCCATCACCATTATTATTGACCAATGTAAATTGCCCTTCTTTTTCATTATCCAACCCTCCAATATTGTTAAAAACAACATCACCTTGTAGATAATCTTCACCTCCTACTTGATTCAGGGTAAGCCTAGGGTCCACTGGATCCTGCACCGCAACCTGTATATCAGGAGCACCATCAACACCGATCGCAATCGTATCCCAACCATTTTGCCAGTCTCCGTTAATAGGCCTCACCTCAACAGTTGTACCATATCTTATGGCCTCTGCCCGCGCCTGGGTAAAACTGTAAACCATTTCATTAGCAAAATCTGTGACCATTCGTCTGGCCTTGAGGTTTTGATAATTAGGTATACCCCACGCCATTAAAACGACGATCAGTAATAAGGTGATAACCATTTCGAGTAACGAAAAACCGCTACTCCTTTTGTGGCATGATGATAATGTATTCTTTCGACTGTTCACTTTATGGACTTACTTTTAATCAGTCACTATCATCCATAAACTAACTGTCAAACACAATCTATACCATAAGAAACTGGCTCCAGTGGTTCGGCTGATAGGACAAACGGCTAGTTTAAAAAATATGAGTGCGTTTTATAATAATTAAAATTTGAACAATTTTCAGTGCAGGAGATTTTATTTCCTTAAATTTCTATCAACAAATAATCACTTCTGCAATTAATCTTTGCTAACCACACGAAGCTCTTTAGGTAAAGCAAAAACCATATTCTCTGAAGCCCCTGAACATTCTTCTAGCTGTGCCTCAGGATGTAAGGTTTGAATTTGACGGATCACATCTCTGACTAATTTCTCGGGCGCTGATGCACCGGCAGTCAATCCTACTGTTTTAACATCGGTAAACCAAGTATTATCAATATCGTCCGCACCATCAATTAAATACGCAGTGACGCCCTGACGCTCAGCCAACTCTTTTAATCGATTAGAGTTTGAAGAGTTAATAGACCCGACAACTAAAACTAAATCACATTGATTAGCTAACTCGCGCACAGCGGTCTGACGGTTTTGCGTAGCGTAGCAAATATCATCATGCTTAGGTCCTTCAATTTTTGGGAACCGTCTTCTCAGTTCTGCAATGATATCTCGCGTATCATCAATTGATAATGTGGTTTGTGTGGCGTAAGCAACGTGCTCAGGTTGCTTAATTTTTATTTGAGAGGCCTCATCAACTGAATCAACCAAATAAATATCACTCCGACTATGCATCATATCCCACTGGCCCAAAGTACCCTCAACTTCTGGGTGACCGTGATGTCCTATGAGAATGAGGTCCTGACCTTTTTTACAATACCTAACCACCTCCATATGAACTTTAGTAACTAAAGGACAAGTGGCATCAAATATTTTCAGCTGCCGTTTTTCTGCTTCTTTTCGCACCGCTTTAGATACACCATGGGCTGAAAAAATAACAATGTTGTCATCCGGTATTTCATCAAGTTCATCAACAAAAACAGCCCCCCGATTACGCAAAGTATCTACAACAAATTGATTATGCACTACTTCATGCCTGACATAAATTGGTGAACCAAAATTATCCAGCGCCCGATTGACAATATCAATAGCACGATCTACTCCAGCACAAAAGCCTCTCGGGTTAGCCAACAGAATGTTCATCTTTGTTTTTGACCATCTCTATGATTAATAAAACAGCTCCCACACATATGGCACTGTCTGCCAAGTTGAAGGCAGGCCAATGATAACTTCCATAATACACATCAATAAAATCGATTACATACCCTAATAACAAGCGGTCATAGACATTACCTAAAGCACCACCTATCACCAAAGCCAACGCACTATTCTGCAGGCGCGCAGTTCTTTTATTCTGCCAAAGCCAATATACTAACCAGGTAACTACCACTATAGCCAAACCACTCAAAAACCACCGCTGCCAACCACCTTGATCTGCCAAAAAACTGAAAGCCACACCTTCATTAAAGACCATCGTCCAATTGAGCATCGGCAGCACTTCAATTGGCAACATAAATTCAAGATGAATGATCGCTAAATATTTCGTCCATTGATCTAAGACCAGAACCACAAGACTCAGCCAGACCCAAACAATACCTCTTTCTTTAAACTGCATTAGGCAAAGGCTCGCTTCTCACCACAACCTGTCACGTTATCCACACAACGACCACAGATTGTCGGATGCTCATCATCCTGGCCAACATCGGCTCGAATATGCCAGCATCGTTCACACTTTTCACCTATTGCCTTGGAAACAGTGACTGCAATATCACCAAAACTTAATGTGACCCGTTCTACCGCATCATCAACATCAGCTAATGAAGATACTGTGGCCGCTGAAGTGATCAACACGAAACGCAATTCATCACCAAATAAAGCCAAAGTTGGGTAAACAGATTCTGGCAAATACAGATGGACATTAGCATCTAATGACGCACCAATTTCACCAGCAATCCTCAACTGTTCCAAAGCTTTGGACACAGCATGTCTGATCTCACTAACGTGTGACCACTGTTCATCAGTCAATTGACTGTCTGATTGCCAAACGGGAAAGTCATAATATGTTTCAAATAAAATATGCCTTTTTTGTCCCATAGACTGCCAAATCTCATTGGCGGTAAAAGTTAAAACAGGGGCAATCAACCGAGTCAATGATTGCATAATATGATACATTGCCGTTTGAGCCGAACGCCTCGCTTCACTATTGACATTTGCAGTATATAAGCGATCTTTAATAACGTCCAAATAGAAAGCACCCATCTCTTGAGAACAGAAATGCAACACCTTCTTATAAACATGATGCATTTGGTAACTGTCATAATGAGCCAGCACTTCTTGCTGTAATTTTTGTACTTTTCCAACAGCCCACTGATCCAACTGTGCACAATCAGCAAGATTCATCAAATCCTTTTCATCAAACTCACTTATATTACCCAACATAAAACGTGCAGTATTGCGAATTCTTCGGTAACCATCAGCCGCTCGATTTAAAATTTCATCAGAAATCGTCATCTCACCGCGGTAATCTGTTGAAGCCACCCATAAACGCAAAATATCTGCACCTAAAGTGTTCACCACATCCACTGGCGATACCACATTTCCCAATGATTTGGACATTTTCTTGCCGTCTTTATCGACAACAAAACCGTGGGTCAACACCTGTTTGTAAGGTGCTCGATTATTGATCGCCACACTCGTGAGCAAAGAAGAATGAAACCAACCACGATGCTGGTCTGAGCCTTCCAAATACAAATCAGCAGGCTCTTGTAAAGCCTCATTTTGTTTCAGTACGCAATAATGTGTGACACCCGAATCAAACCACACATCCAGTACATCAGTGACCTTATCATAATCAGTAGCCGCATCACCAAGCAACTCAGCATCATTCAACTCATACCAAGCATCAATGCCTTTTTGTTCCACCAAAGCAGCCACCTGTAGCATCAGCCCAACAGTGTCGGGATGTAACTCACTTGTATGCTTATGAACATACAAAGTGATAGGCACACCCCACGTTCGCTGCCTTGAAATACACCATTCAGGTCGATTTTCGATCATTTTGTAAATGCGCTCTTCACCCCACTCAGGTATCCATTGTACTTGATTAATTTCGGTCAATGCCTGTTTCCGCAAGCCCTTTTTATCCATACTGATAAACCACTGGGGTGTCGTTCTGAAAGCCGTTGGAGACTTATGGCGCCAACAATGAGGGTATGAATGTCGAATCATTTCATTATGCAGCAACAAACCCACATCAGCCAACGCATCGACGACTGTCTTATTGGCTTGCCATACATGCTGGCCTGCGAACATAGGTGTATCAGGTAAATAAACACCATCAGAATCAACCGGATTATAAATTTCCAAGTCATAACGTTTACCTACATTATAATCGTCAGCACCATGTCCAGGCGCAGTATGTACTGCACCGGTACCGGCTTCTGTAGTCACATGATCCCCAAGGACCACAGGCACTTCCATATCAAACAATGGATGCTTGAGTAAAATATGTTCTAACTCTGCACCTGTGACAGTAGCTAATATTTGAGGCGTCTCAACACCATATCGTGTCAATACTTCTGAAACCATCTCTTCTGCTACAATCAACAAACCACTATCATGCCCTTTCACCAAGGCATAACTCAATTCAGGATGTAATGAAACCGCCCGATTCGCCGGAATAGTCCATGGCGTTGTTGTCCAAATCGGCAGCGCCACAGAACCTTCAATCTCTACTCCAAAAATATTCCCTAGTTTCTTAACATTAACCACTTCAAAAGCCACGTCTATGGCAGGTGACATTTTATCTTGGTATTCAATTTCTGCCTCTGCCAGTGCTGAACCACAATCAAAACACCAGTTCACTGGCTTCACGCCTTTTTCAATATGTCCATTATCAACAATATCAGCCAAAGCACGAATCATATCGGCTTCATATTTAAAGTCCTTGGTCAAATAGGGCCGCTCCCAATCACCCAAAACACCCAACCGCTTGAAGTCTTTTTTCTGGATAGCAATCTGATTATCCGCATAACTCCGACATTGAGCCCGAAATGTCTTGGCATCAACTTTCTGGCCTACTTTGCCCACCTTCTTTTCAACCTGTACTTCAATGGGCAAGCCATGGCAGTCCCAACCAGGAACATAAGGAGCACGAAAACCAGCCATGAGTTTGGATTTAACGATGGTGTCTTTGAGAATTTTATTAATGGCATGTCCCATATGGATAGCACCGTTGGCATAAGGTGGGCCATCATGTAAAATGAACGGTTGACGGTCTTGACAATGTCGCTGTAATTCACCGTATAAGTCTTCTTTTTCCCACTGTTTTAACCACATCGGCTCCTTAGTTGCCAAAGAGGCTTTCATCTTAAAATTGGTTTTGGGTAAATTAAGGGTATTTTTGTATTCTTGACTCACACCCAATCTCCTTTGTTATTCTCAAAATATCGCTTGGCATCTACCACATCCTGCGCAATGGCCGCTTTCAGGGCAGTTAAGCTCCCGAATTCTACTTCATTTCGAAGCTTTTGATAAAACAAAACTTCCACCGATTCACCATAAACTTCTTGATCAAAATCAAAAACATGAACCTCTAGCTTTTTAGCTTGGTGCCTAATTGTTGGATTATGACCAATCGATGCCACCCCTTGGTGCCAACAATTTTGAATTTTGACCTTCACCACATATATGCCATGCAACGCATTGCCACCAGACTTAATATGGATATTAAGTGTCGGATAACCAAGCGTTCTACCTATCTTTTGACCATGAGCAACTCGCCCCATCATCATAAAAGGCCTGCCCAACAAACGCTGAACCAAACGAAAATCACCAACACATAAGGCAGATCGAATCAAAGATGAACTCACTCGCTCGTTATCCACCAAAACTGAATGACTTTGCTCAAATACTACATCAGCTTGCTGACAAAACATTCGCAACATCTGTGCATTTCCAGAACGCCCCGCTCCAAAACGAAAATCATCACCAACCAAAACATAACCTGGTCTCAAACCATCAAATAAAACCTGTTGTAAAAATGATTTCGCAGACATCGCAGCCATATAGAAATTAAAATTCAAAACACACATAACATCGACACCTAGTTCAGCTAACAATCTGGCCTTAAACTTAAAGGGCGTGATCACATCGACAGCTGGCTTACCTTTAAAAAACTGCATAGGCAAAGGTTGCATGGTAACGACTACAGACTGACTGTCATTTTCTTGAGCTCGAATAACTACTTGTTTAATCAGCTGCTGATGACCCTTATGAACACCATCAAAGTTTCCGATAGTGACTGCATTTTGATCACTGACCAAAGGATCTTTATGCGGATATCTTATGATTTCCATAGAGACTGTTTCCGAATGCCAAAGAGATACAAAACGATGAAATACAATGCAGCTGCAGATGATACCATGGCCACCAAATAAACAAAGCGCTGATACCATAATAATGCCAGCCAATTAGGTTGCCAACCTTGGATAAAGAACAGCCAACCAACCATCACCATCAAGGCCACCAGTAATGAAAACAAAAATCGGCGCTCAACCAACGGTTTCACTAATACACTTTGGACTTTCAATTGACGATACAAAAGCAGTGACTGTAACCAAGCTGAACCGACACCTGCCATGGCCAACCCTACATGTAACGAGACAAACCCTTGCCACCAAAGCAAACCCACAAAAACGACATTCAGAACGGCATTTAACAACATCGCCTTAACAGCAATTTTAACTGGTGTTTTAGTATCTTTTCGTGAATAAAATGCAGGCAATAAAACTTTATTGATAACAAAAGCTGGTAAGCCCAACATATAAACCATCAAAGCGTGTGATGTTCTCATTGCATCGGTGGCAACAAAATCACCATACGTAAACAAAGTCAAAATAACTGGCAAAGCCAAAAATGCCAACCCTACAGCACAAGGCAAAACAATCAAAAGCGCCAACTGCATAGCCCAACTCATAGTTTGCTCATATTCGTGATGACTTTTATTAGCAAAAGCAAAAGAAAGTTTAGGTAAGATAACAGTGGATATCGCAATACCAAATACACCCAAAGGAAACTCAACCAACCGATCAGCTGCATACAAATAAGTCACACTACCAACAAGCGGCAACAAAGTAGCAATTAAAGTATCTACCAACAAATTAACCTGAGCTACCGATGAACCAATTAAAGTAGGCACCATCAATTTCATCACCTTACGTACTTCTGGATCATTAAACCGAACCACCGGTTTAGGCAACAAACCCAAACGCATCAGAGCGGGTAACTGAAACAACAATTGAATGACTCCTGCAAAAAAAACACCCCAAGCCAAAGAAAACTCAGGGACAGCAAAGCCATCACGCCACCAAAGCATGGTAATGATCAAACTGACATTTAACAATACAGGTGTGACAGCAGGTATAGCAAAACGGTGGAAAGAATTTAATATACCACCGCAAAAAGCAACCAGCGAGATCATCAACATATAAGGTAACGTAATTCTTAACATACCAACAGTGACATCAAAAACCAAAGGAGGATGTTGTTGCAATCCCGGAGCAAAAACAGTAACAACGCCTGGAGCTAACCATTCCATAAAAGCCAAAACAATCAACAAAACAGCCAACAGCGCACCAGAGACATGATTAATGAAAGACTTTAAATAGCGTCTATCACCACGAGCTTTGATTTCATTTAAAACAGGCACAAAAGCCAAGGAAAACGAACCCTCCGCAAATAATCGGCGCATAAAGTTCGGAATTCTAAAAGCCACCAAAAAAGCATCAGTCCATATAGTCGCTCCAAAGAAGCGCAGCATCAACCAGTCTCGAACAAAACCGGAAATGCGTGATATGATCGTAAAAAAACTGACCACTAAGGTCGATTTAAACAGTTTCATCAATTTTCAAACTCATTTATCAGACATTGTATTGACTAATCAAATCATAAATGGGAGAATGTCGCGTTTTTTTATATTCCCGAGCACTCAAAAGCTCTATAGTATACTGATTTTGAAGGAGAACTACTTTGGCTAATTCAGCATCTGCCCGCAAACGTGTAAGACAAGCTGCTAAAAGCAGACAGCATAACATGAGCTTACGTTCAAAAGCACGTACTGCAATCAAAAAAGTCGTCAACGCAATTGATGCTGGCGACAAAGCAAACGCACAATCCCTATACCAGGAGATGGTACCAATAATTGATAATATTGCACGCAAAGGTTTATATCATAAAAATAAAATAGCCAGACACAAAAGCCGACTGAATTCTAAAATTAAATCGATGGCATAAAGTCTAAAAACTGGTGATACAAAAACCAGAAAAATCGCTCAACCTTAGCGCTAGCAATTTTTCTGGTTAGTCTTGAGTTCATTCCCTTTCTAATCACCTCACCAAAGCGAACAGGTAATAAATCCTTACAGTTAAATATTTTCACACGTTTTTTGTGAACTCAGTCACTTTTTACAGGCTAATTCCGTGTTAAAATCACGTGTAGCACATAGTATTACGAAGACCACCATGAATATAGAAAAAGAAAAAGTATCGGTCAAATTCCTAAAAATCGGCATGTATGTCTGTAAACTTGACAGGCCATGGCTGGACACACCTTTTCCATTCCAGGGCTTTTACATTCGCTCACACAACGAAATCAAAGAGTTACAAGCTTTTTGTAAACATGTATACATTGACGCTGTTAAAGGTAAAACACTAAATACCGAACCAAAAATATCTAAGCCATCACCGTTGTTGCAGAAAAAAGAAAGAACGCACAAATATCGTGCAAAAGCACAACCCTTGGTTATTAAGCATAATTACTACCCTAAAGAATTAAAACCAATTAAATCAGAGTTCGGTACAGCTCATAACCTGCTACTGGACATGACAGCAGCCATTGAGGAGACCAGTTTTAATCTTCGCTCGGGTAAAGGGTTGGATGTCAAGAAAACCAAAAAAATTGCTTCCCAAGTGGTGCAATCCGTTTTGAGAAACCCCAACACACTGGTTTGGTTAACACAATTGAAGCAACAAGGTCGGTACGTCTACGGACATTCACTCAAATCAGCTATTTTATCCGCTGTTTTTGGTCGTCACCTTGGATTAGCGGAAGACAAGTTAGAGGTTTTAGTTGCAGGTGTATTACTGGCCGACATCGGTAAAACAAAGATTTGCCGCAAGTTACTTAACAAACCTGGGTCTTATACTGATGAAGAAACGGAAACAGTCCGACGTCACGTTGAACTGGGTGTTGAGCTACTGGCCAAGGATCCATCGATTGACCACAATATTTTAACGATTGCAGAGACTCATCACGAACGTTTCGATGGTTCCGGCTACCCATATGGACTGGTCGGCGATGAAATTCCTGCATTCGGACAGATTGCAGGCATCGTTGATACATATGATGCGATGACCAGTGAAAGACCCTATGGTGTCAGGTACACAGCGTCTCAGGCCATGGAGTGGTTGTATAAACAGAAGGATAAGTTATTCAGCGGCCAATTGGTAGATGAATTTATCCAAGCCATTGGCTTATATCCAGCAGGATCAGCAGTACAACTATCTGACGGTTCAGTATGCTTGGTGGTTTCACACAATAAGGAAAAACGCCTTAAACCAGAAGTATTAGTCATCAGGAATAATGAAGGCCAGTTTTTAGAAAAACCAAAGTTCATTGATTTGTCTAAACACGCTTTGTTTTCTAAAAAAGAGCGACCATGTGTCACGGGCGCTTTAGATAATAACGAACTTGGATTCAACCCTGATAAAATGGTTGCTAGCCTTAACAACCGGAATAAAATACAAAAGTTATTGTTTGCTTAACACCAACCCAGCGTTGAGCTGTGCAACAGCTTCCCTTATAATCAGTTGCAAATCAACTGTTTATCTTGGAAGCTTTTTTATGCGTCAGTACCTGGAATTTGCACGTCATATACTTAAAAATGGGAGCGTTAAAGGAGATCGAACTGGAACGGGTACACGCAGTATATTCGGTCACCAAATGCGTTTTGACTTATCCAAAGGCTTTCCTGTTTTAACGACAAAAAAGCTACACCTCAAGTCCATCATCCACGAACTATTGTGGTTTCTTTCTGGTGATACCAATGTTAAATACTTGAATGACAATGGTGTGCGTATATGGAATGAATGGGCAGATGAACATGGCGACTTAGGACCAGTCTACGGACATCAGTGGAGATCTTGGCCAACACCTGATGGTAAGCAAATTGATCAAATCACCCAGCTCCTTGATCGGCTCAAAAATAATCCCAATTCACGCAGACATATCGTCAGTGCATGGAATGTAGCTGATGTTGATAACATGGCACTCCCACCGTGTCACTGCCTGTTTCAATTTTACATTGCCGATAACCGGCTATCCTGTCAGTTGTACCAGCGCAGTGCCGATGTGTTCTTAGGCGTGCCTTTTAATATAGCTTCTTATGCATTACTAACCATGATGATGGCTCAAGTACTAAACTTAGAAGCCGGTGATTTTATTCACAGTTTCGGTGATGCCCATATATACAATAATCATATTGAGCAAATGAAGTTACAAATCAATCGAAAACCCTATCAACTACCCAAAATGAAAATCAACCCTGAAGTCAAAAATTTATTTGCTTTCACTTTTGATGACTTTGAACTGATAGACTATCAAGCTCATCCTCACATCAAAGGTGTGGTTGCTGTATGAGTATAAAATATACATTAATTGCAGCCATGGCAGAGAATCATGTCATTGGCTATAAAAACAAACTACCATGGCATTTATCAGAAGACTTAAAAAATTTTAAAAATGCCACGTTGGGTAAAACGGTTTTAATGGGTAGAAAAACTTGTGAGTCATTACCCTTTCCCCTTCCCCAAAGACAAAATTTTGTCCTCAGTAAAAACAAAACATTTTATCGACAAGGATTTATCACAATAACAGATCTATCGGAGTTACCTAATGAAGAAATCATGGTGATTGGTGGTGGACATATTTATCAGATGTTTCTTCCTAAAGCATCTAAAATGATTTTGACAAAAATTGAAGGTTTTTTTGAAGGAGATGCATATTTTCCTATTTTTAACGAAAATGAGTGGCAAAAAACTGTAACCACTCGCCACCCGATCAATGATAAAAACCCAGAGTATGCATTTACTGTCAACACCTACATCAGACTAAACAATCAACCTAAAAATTGATTCCAAAGCAATCTTTTCACGATAAATTAACCTCCAAGGTTAAAGCCATCGATAAAAATCAGATCATTCCCTAATTGTTCAAAAGCAGAGGTACATTGAGATTGGTTTTGTGGTGGTGAATCGGCAAAACGAATAAAATTAAAACTACCAAGTACCCCATCAATACCATTAGTCCAACTGTGAGCCATAATGCCCACTTGAACAGTCTCTGGCATACCAGTATGTTCAAAATACATCGGATTGGCTTCTCCAATGGCTGAAGGAATAATTTCTGGGGTCACTGAATCTGAATTTTGCCAAGTCGTGGTCAATATGCCATCCACTTGATATTGATTATAAAATGTCTCTTGACGCCAGCCATTAATAGCATCCGCCCAATAATAAAAATAAAATAAATCACCAACCCGACAAGCTAATAAATATTCTTCAAGACCAACCTGTTCTGTCAAAAACAAGTTAGATGTAGAATCGACTGTTTTCTTCATTTCTCGAGCATAGGTCACACCATCTTGCCCTTGACCACCCATGTTATACATCACCCAATTCTCATCACCTTGATGTGTACCGACTGGATCTCGGATAACAAAACCACCCGCATTAAAACCCAAATCAGGGACTTCATCTATATGGCCAGGTTTAACTACCCTTAACTGGATAACTACAGCAAAATTTCCAGATACTAACTGATAAACCAGCGGTCCATATTCATCTTCAAACCAAGCATTGAATTCAAAAATTTCAGGTTCAATGATCAACAACCCATTCGTCATCTCGATAACTTCGGCACGTTCGTCCATCATACCAAAACCTAACACTTGCCATTGGCTCGTATTATTAACTAATAAATCCACTGATTCATGGAATTCATCATTGAAGGGGTTGGATCCCCCAGCAATAACTTGAGTCATATAAACTACAAACAAAAACCATATTGAAATTTGTATCTTGACTGATTTCATCTTTCACCTCATCTCTATTAATTTACTCGAAATGAAATCTATATGCTTATCATTGGTCATAAATATGAGACAAATAGTTAATATATTGGACTTTGATCACTTATGTTGAAACTAAATCGTGAAAATGAATTGGTTGAAACTCACGAACTACAAAATATTGGCATATAGATCAATTTGATCAAAATTACTCTGCCAATATTAATCAACTGGTGTCACGAAGAATCGATTTAAGAGCACCTCTATTAATGAGTTATTTATCACTGACAGTGTATCTGTTCTCTATCCAACTGGTCCAGGATGTCGTTCTTAATATTTGTCGAACTCTAGATCCAAGCAGATAAAAACCACTCAATACAAGCGATTATCCAATCAAATCTAAACTTCTATACATAGAGGAAGACGAACATCAAACATTTAATTTGATGTTCGTCTTATCTGGAATGTATCAACCAACTCAGTATCACCGTTGGCTTACGCTCCTAAGAGCCAGTCTGAAATTATTCACTACTATAATGTCATCGTTGCCAATGACTCCGCGCATTGAATGATCTCAGATCTGACAACGGTCACACTGATTTGATCAACGCATTCCGCAAGCCATCCAAACCGTCAAAGACGGTGATGTTGCTGACTTTATCAGCCACTTTTTCCAAAGTTTCCAACTCTTTCAAACGTCTCAAAGTTTCGCTTTGATCCATCAACTTCGCGGTGTTCAACAAAGAACGGGTCGCTGCGGTTTCTTCACGGCGTTTGATGATGTTGGCTTTGGCGGCTTTTTCCGCTTCAACCACTTGATTCAAAATGGTTTTCATCTCGCCAGGCAAGATGATGTCTTTGACACCCACTTCTATCAAGGTCAAACCGAATTCAACCACTTTTTTGGCCACAAAGCCGCGGACAAAAGTATCGATGGCTTCTTTATCAGCCAACAACACATCCAACACTTTGGTACCGATGGCTTTACGCAAAGCCAACTGCAAGGCGTTGTACAAAAATTCTTTGTAGTTCGCCAATTCAGTCACGGCTTTAACCGCATCG
>JAUIGR010000106.1 GCA_030430025.1 Gammaproteobacteria bacterium | reverse complement strand
TACGCCTTGGTAATGTTCATTGATGATGCCGATGCAATTGGGACCTACCAAAGCTGTTTGGTAGCGATCGGCTGTGGCAATCATCTTTGCTTCTAAGGCTGCGCCGGCTTAGTTCAGTTCACCTAAGCCAGTAGAAATCACGATAAAGGCTTTGCATTGTTTTTGGCTGGCTAATAATTCGATGGCCTTTGGACAGGCGTTGGCGGGAATCGCCAAGATAGCTAAATCAACCTCAGACAAATCAGTTAAGTCAGAAAAAGCGGCCAAGCCTTGCACCTGTGATTCACGTTTGTTGACCACCATCAATTGACCTTGGAAACTACCAGTCATGAGGTTTTGCAGCATTTTTCCATCCGCTTTTCTCAGGTCATTGGAAGCACCGACGACAACGATGCTTTGAGGGTTGATGAGTTATTTGTTTATCATGGAATTTTAAAACCAAAGAGTGCACACCATTATAGGCAGGCTGAAAGTTTTAAAATTGATCCGAGTCAATCAATGGTTAATATATAGAGGAGGTTCGATTTTTGTTTTACAGAAAATCTTCAAAAAACCAAGCGGACAGCGCATGACGGCCTGATAAGCCAGCTTTTTGGTAAACCTGCGATGCTTGTTGTCGGATGGTCTTTTCTTTTAATGACCTGATTTTGGCAATTTCTAAATGGCTCAGACCTTTAATCAACAACAATGCAGTGGCTTGCTCGGTTTTTGATAGCCTCCATCTTTTGAACTGTTCATTGATGACCTGTTGAAAGTCTTTTTTGGCCGCGACAAGCTTTTGACTTTGGTAGCTGATATGTTCTGACTGTTCATTGATTTGTATTTTTGCATCTTTCAATCTTTGATTTTGTGAAATCCAAGATTTGGTTAAAAAGAATAAAGTCAGCATGGCCAATCCCGACAATAATAGTTCCATGCTGATGTGTAAGAAAGAGCTGTTTTCCTTGTAGTCATCGTAAACATCAACCATTATCAATACGATAATCATCAGTTGGGCGAGAGACATCAGAATCAATTGTTTGGTTTTTTTAAACATCGTGGTTGTCATTTTTTTGTTAAACCTGGACATCTGTCCATGTAATTCAAGAGAGTCCAGACATTTGTCTATGGTAGTGGACAAAAGTTGATAACACAATGCGCATTTGCTTTTAAAGGTTGATGCTTGTGGTTTCAGATTTCATTAAGTTTATATTCAGGTATATTTCATTCAGTATAGCATTACTAACCAGTTTTCGGCTGGCCTTTTTACTTTGGCAAAGTGATCACCTTGATAATTTCAGCGATGTTTTTAATGTTCTGTTAGGTGGGTTTCGGATTGATTTATCGCTGTTGAGTTATTTGGTTTTGTTGCCTGTCTTGGCTATGCTTTTGGTGACTTTGCTTCGAAAGCAAAGCATGGATGTTTGTCAGGTGTGGATAAAACGTTGGTGCTGGGTATGGCTGCTGTTGATGGTTTTTATGGAGTCTGTCACTCCGATTTTTATCAATGAATATGGCACGCGGCCAAATCGATTGTTTTTTGAATATTTGAACCGACCCCAAGAAATTGTGGGAATGGTGATTCATGGTTATTTATTGGTAACTATTGTGATATCGGTATGGCTTGTGATGTTCGCTTATTGGGCTTGGAGAAAATTCTTGCTTCAAAAAAGTTACGATATAGCTGATGTAAGTATGACACATTTTATGCTTTTGGTTTTGTTGATACCTGTTCTGGTTTTGGCGGGCCGATCAGGTTTGCAACACAGGCCAATCAACGCATCAATGGTGGCTTTTTCTCATGATGATTTACTCAATAAACTGTCACTGAACTCCACTTATTCAGTTCTGAATGCTATATATGCGATGAAAAATGAATCAAATGCCGCAAAACAATATGGAAAAATGCCGATAGATGACATGATGGCGGAGTTAAAGGCTGAAGTGGGTGATGGTTTTCGTTTTGACTTAGATGGACTGTCTGACTTGGCAGACCAAAACAAAACACCGACAGGTGAAAGCTCAAAGGATTTATTGATAGTGGTTGAAGAGAGCTTGGGAGCTCAGTTTGTTGGCAGTTTAGGCGGTGTTGGTGTAACTCCCTATATCGACAGCTGGCATGAACGCTCATGGTTTTTTGAGCGCTTATATGCGACCGGAACCCGTTCCGCTCGTGGTTTAGAGGCTTTGGTCACAGGGTTTCCGCCTTCTCCGGCACGGTCAGTTTTGAAGTTGCCAAAAGCCCAGTCTGATTTTTTTACGTTGGCTGCTTTGTTGTCTGAGCAAGGCTATCACAACACCTTTATCTATGGAGGAGAAAGTCATTTTGATAATATGAAGGGTTTTTTCTTGGCCAATGGGTTTGACCAAGTCATTGATCAAAATGATTATGAGTCACCTTCATTTAAGGGCACTTGGGGCGTGAGTGATGAAGATTTATTTGGTAAAGCCAAGACGCACATAACACGGACAACTAATCAGCCACAATTCACCCTGGTGTTCAGTTCCAGTAACCACACGCCCTTTGAATTCCCAGTTGGACGTATTGAAAATCATGACAAAGAAAAAGCAACGGTCAATAATGCAGTAAAGTATGCCGATTATGCATTGGGAAATTTTTTAAATGAGCTTGAGCATGAGCAATATTTATCGAAAGCAGTGGTATTGGTTGTTGCAGATCATGATGCGAGGGTAAAAGGAGAACAGTTGGTTCCTGTGGAACGATTTCATATCCCTGGATTTATAATTGGGAGCGATGTTAAAGTACAGCGAGACAACCGATTGGTGAGTCAAATAGATTTGGCGCCCACTTTGCTGTCATTGATAGGTGTTGAGGCTCCGCATCCCATGTTGGGCTTTGATTTAACTCAAAGTGTGACCAGTAAGCACCGAGCATTGATGCAATACGGTGATAATTTTGCTTATATGAATGATGATGAATTGGTCGTTTTGCAGCCAGAAAAATCTCCATTGTGCTTTGCAGGAGCCAGTATTAATGCGCAGGTTGTGACTTGTCAAAATCATAAAAAAGCGCTGGCATACGTTCAATTCAGCTCATGGGCGTACGAACATCAAAAGTACCACCTGTTGTAGTTCATGTTTTTAAAGTCAAAACCAAGCGACGTTGATGCGGTTGGTCTCGATGTTCGCACAGGTAAATGCCTTGCCAAGTGCCTAAATTCAATTGCCCATTGGTCACAGGAATCATCAAATCACAACCGAACAATGATGATT
>JAUIGR010000004.1 GCA_030430025.1 Gammaproteobacteria bacterium | reverse complement strand
AAAGCAAGCAAAATTGGCTTATTTTGCTGTATATCGATCAGCCAACACACAATAATACATTCATAGTCGTCAGAGTGACAAATAACCTGGATAATTAGAACTGGGTTTTTCAGGGCTGACTAATTAAATAAAGGTTTTTGATATTGTGACAGTTCTCAAAAAAACGTTTATTCATAACTATATAATACATAACGGTATAGATATGTGTTATCAAGGGGAACTTATAATGGATCAATTAATTAAAAGTATAGAAAAAGAATGTTCAGAACTCTGTCAAAATTTAACTAAGGTTAGGTCTACCGCTTGTGTGGATGGCTATATTGGAGCTTTTCTGGGTAGTCAGGCAATGTTAGAAGCGGTAGAGGTGGCTGAAAAATCAAAGAAAAAAAAACAAAAAATAATTATGGTAATAAGGGAAGCGATTGCACAGTTATACGATACTTGTTTGGCTTGGAATCATGCACTGTATAAACCATATGGCTACCCTGGTGATTTTTCTATTTTGGAAGTGATATATAATGATGTTCCTCATCCAGATACGGCCAGTTCTTCTGCTAGACAATTTGATTTATGGGCTCAGTCAACAATTCTTCCTCGTGCGGTTAAGGCAAGAAAGAATGCATTGCGAGTTTTTATTGAAGAGTTTGTTAGTCACTATTCAGAAGATAACAAGGCACGTATCCTGTCTATTGCCAGTGGCTCAGCCAGAGAGATCAGGGAGTTACCTAGGCGGTCAGTAACAAAAACTGATATTGTATTACTTGATCAGGATAAGAGGGCGTTGAGTTTTGCTAAAGGAGTTTTGGACTCTAAGCCAATTGATGTGTCAGTTACGACGTTAGTTGCTGACGCTTTAACTGATATTAGCAAAGATTCTAGATTACGTGATAAAGGACCATTTGATTTAATATATTCTTTTGGTTTATATGATTACTTATCTGACAAACTTATTATTAATAATATGCGTGCAGCAGCTCAATTGTTGAGTGATCAAGGCACTTTTGTCTTCTCATTAAAAGACAAACGATTTTATTCTAGTTGGTTCTATGATTGGTTTTTTGATTGGCGTTTCTTTGAGCGGGTGATAGCAGATGGATTCAGGTTAGCGGAAAAAGCTGGAATGGTTGTAAAAAATACTATGCTTGTAGAATCTGGTGCTATTATTTTGTATATTTGCGATAAGAAGTAAGGCCGGTGATAAAAAAATTACGAATAGATTATTAGTAGGCATTAATAGAGTTAAAATAGATGATGACTCCAGTTGTCTTTAATAAAAAGGCGGTCAGAGTTGTCTCGGTGATCTGTCCAGCTTTAGGGTAATAGAAGATATTTCGACGGAAACGAGCAAGATAATAGCGATTCGGTATGGCGATTCAATTTCTTGCTTGCAAAAGTTCTGGCTTTGGTTTGAATATGCACTTACAGTCATTCAGTAATAACTTGACTATTAACCGAATAATTATCTGTACAAACATAACTTATTATCAAGTGATTTTAGTTCTGTCATTAACGGTTTAGCTGTATTAGTATTTTTGTGCTGCAGTTGAACGCAAGAATCTTTTGGAAACCACAGGTCCAGTATTTGTTATTTTTCAAATATTACATTTGATCCAAACTGATGAATTTCGTTTGTTCAGCTTTATTTATTGTTGGATAAAATGGTTCTATAGTTGACTTTCCCTCTCCGATTAAGAACACAAATAAAACAGCTTGTATGCTTTAAACGCGATGCATTTTTTATATCGAATTAAGCGTAAAACTTTTATTGTGTTAGTTTGAGCCATGTTTTAATGACTGTATCAGGATTTAATGAGACAGATTCAATACCTTGTTCCAAAAGCCAGATAGCTAGGTCGGGATGGTCAGAAGGCCCCTGTCCACAAATGCCGATGTATTTCCCCCGTTTTTTACATGCTTGTATGGCCATTGATAACATCTTTTTAACAGCAGGGTTTCTCTCATCAAACAGCTCTGCGATGATGCTGGAGTCTCTATCCAGACCTAGTGTTAATTGGGTCATGTCATTAGAACCAATAGAGAAACCGTCGAATATGTCCAAAAACTGATCTGCAAGTAATGCATTTGAAGGGAGTTCACACATCATGATGATTTTAAGTCCATTCTCACCCTGTTTTAAACCAAATTTCGCCATTAAGTCAATCACAGCCTGTCCTTCTTCAAGAGTGCGTACAAATGGGATCATAGTCCACACGTTAGTTAGGCCCATTTCGTTGCGAACGAATTTCAAGGCCTCGCATTCCATTTCGAAACAATCGACAAATGAAGCATCTAAATAGCGAGAAGCACCGCGAAAACCTAACATTGGATTTTCTTCATGTGGTTCATATTGTTCACCGCCAATTAAATTGGCATACTCATTAGATTTGAAATCACTTAAACGAACAATGACCGGTTTTGGACTGAATGCAGCGGCTAAAGTGGAAATACCTTCAGCTAGCCTTTTAACAAAGTAATCGCGAGGAGATCGATAAGCTGCTACCATAGGATCTGCTAGTCGATGGAAGTCATCATTTTGTCCATCATAATTAAGTAGTGCATTTGGGTGAATGCCAATCATGCGGTTAATGATAAACTCTAAACGAGCTAAGCCAATACCGAAATTGGGTAAATTCTGAAAATCAAAAGCGCGGTCTGGATTGCCTACATTCATCATGATTTTTAATGGAGCGTCAGGCATTTTATTCAGATCAGTCACTTGTACATCATAGCCCATCAGTCCGTTGTAAACAAAACCAGTATCTCCTTCACAACAAGAGACTGTAACTTCTGAATTATGGTTTATACGCCGAGTTGCATCACCACAACCAACAATGGCAGGAATTCCCAGCTCACGAGCAATGATAGCAGCATGACAGGTTCGTCCGCCTCGGTTTGTAACAATGGCAGCTGCTTTTTTCATAATCGGCTCCCAATCTGGGTCAGTCATGTCTGTGACCAACACATCACCAGCTTGGATTTGATCCATTTGTTCAATATTGTCAATGACTTTAGCTTGTCCTTGTCCTACTTTCTGACCAATACTTCGTCCTTCACAAATGATTTGGCCTTTTTGTTTAATACTGTATCGCTCGATACTTTGAACACCGTGCTCTCTTGATTTTACAGTTTCTGGTCTGGCTTGTACGATAAATAAATGACCACTCAATCCATCTTTTGCCCATTCGATGTCCATTGGTCGGCCATAATGAGTTTCGATGGTCATGGCCATGTTGGCTAGTCGTTCCACTTCATCATCAGTTATAGAAAACTGTTGTGATCTGATTGGGTCAATGTTTTTAGTTTCTACACCGCCGCTTTTAGCATAAGTCATTTCTAGTGCCTTGCCACCCAGGTTTCGACGCAAGATGGCAGGTCTTTTTTCTGATAAAGCGGGTTTATATACATAAAACTCATCTGGATTAACAGCACCTTGTACTATCATCTCACCTAATCCATAAGAAGAGGTAATGAAGACTACCTGGTCAAAACCAGATTCGGTATCCATAGTGAACATCACACCTGACGCTGCTAAATCAGAACGAACCATCATCTGGATACCTGCAGATAAATAAACATCATCATGTTCAAATCCGTGGTGGACACGATAAGAAATAGCACGGTCATTATAAAGAGAAGCAAATACTTCATGCGTTTTGTTTAATATTTGATCAATGCCATTGACATTTAAAAATGTTTCTTGTTGTCCAGCAAAAGAGGCATCGGGTAAATCTTCTGCGGTTGCTGATGAACGAACAGCTACTGTAAAATCTGAACCTAATTCCTCCTGCATGGCATGGTAAGCTTCTTCAATAGCGGATTGTAAAGCTGGTTGAAATGGGGTGTTTAAAACCCAACTTCTGATTTCCGAACCGGCACTTTTTAGAGCCTCAATGTCATTAATATCCAAACTCTTCAGTTTTTTACTGATTTTTACATTCAGACCAGAGTTTTTTAGAAACTCTTTGAATGCAAATGCAGTAGTAGCGAAGCCGCCAGGCACTTTGATACCCAGGTTTGATAATTTGCTGATCATCTCTCCTAGGGAGGCATTTTTCCCACCGACTTGTTCTAAATCGGTCATGCTTAAATGATCAAGTTTACGAATGTATGCTGACATGAGATTTCAGAAGCGTGATAAAAGTGATATATTTTACTTAAATCAACCAAGCTTAGCGGATAAAAATATGAAAAAGAAAGTTTGTACTATTTTTTATGTTTCTGATGGTACAGGAATAACAGCTGAAACAGTTGGCTATAGCCTGATCACACAATTTAAAGACATCGACTTTCAACAAACACGTTTACCATTTATTGATTCGATTAAAAAAGCGCAAGCTGCTGCTGATATCATAGCCAATACGCCCAGTGACTTTCAGCCTTTGGTTATTAATACTGTGGTCGATATTGAATTAAGAAGGATCATTCACTCAGCAGGTGGTTTGAAACTGGATCCATTTAATCGCTTGTTAAGAAGGATTGAAAAAAATCTTGGGATTGAGCGTGATCCAGGAGTTGGTCGGGCGCATGGTATAAGTAACAAACAGAGATATGATGCTCGGATTGAAGCCACTAATTTTGCTTTGTCACATGATGATGGCATGCGTTTGAACTATGTTGATGCTGATTTGATTTTGTTAGGTGTGTCGCGATCCGGAAAAACACCAACTTGTCTTTATTTGGCCTTGCATTATGGTTTGAAAGCGGCGAATTATCCCATTACTGATGATGACCTGGAGGCTATGAAGTTACCTAAAGAGGTTATGGAGTTTAAGAATAAATTATTTGGTTTAACTATTGATCCTTTTCGGTTGTCACAAATTAGAACAGAAAGACGACCAGGTTCACGTTATGCTGAATTAAGAAAATGTCAGGCTGAAGTTTCCGATGCGGAAAATATTTTTCATCGAAATCAGATTGGTTTTTTGAGTACTACGCATACATCTATTGAGGAAATTGCCGGAAAGATCATGGTTGAGCTTAACTTTAACAGACGTTTGTACTGACTTTGGTTAAGTCTTAGCTATTTGCTCGTATCACAAAGCTACTACTTGAAAATAGTTGGTTTTTCAGGCAAAGTGTTCAATATGATTTTGAATAGCGAAATACAGTGGCGTCGGCAATGGTCATTAAAACAAAGTTGTCGTGATAGCGATTTACATGAATACAATTTTGCTTTATTGATGCAATTGTTAGGAGATGATCTCATTACTAATGAGATGTATTTTGATGCCAAGGGTAAAAGCCGATTACGTCTACTGGTTAAAGAACGCTTCCGTTATACCACCGAAGTGGCAATGATGATGATCTTTGATGGCGCTGTTTCTGATCCTGTCATTATTAGAATTTATCATGATGCTCAATTAGTGGAGTTGGTTTACTCTAATGAGTTTGAGCGTCAGTACCGACAGTTAGGTGGATTGGCCAATGCCGCTCATCAGGCTGATCTGCGTTTCAGTCAAAACTGTTTTTTAAACAAGTGGCTGATATTTTTGTGTCAAAACGGTTATCATAAAGTAAATTGAGTGGTTCAGCTATAAAGCTAAATCAATAATTAAGGATTAAGTAAACAAGGATGTTGTTGAATGATGTCAAAGTCTTGTTGTTATTTTGATATGCCTTTGACTCCAAGTTTGATAGGGTACAAAAGTCAACATGAAACCTACTGATATCTCCGATCCACAATACTTTCATAAAGTGGTCGATTGCCAATACGCTTGTCCGGCACATACCCCTGTTCCTGAATATATACGCTTAATTGCAGCGGGTCGTTACGATGACGCTTATATGATTAATTGGGAATCAAATGTTTTTCCTGGTGTGTTGGGAAGAACTTGTGATAGGCCTTGTGAGCCTGCTTGTCGCCGAGGCAGAGTGGAAGATGAACCTGTCGCTATCTGTCGTTTAAAGCGGGTTGCTGCAGATCATAAGGGTGATATCAAAAGTAGAATGCCAGAGATCCCAACCAGAAAAAATAGTAAAAAAGTGGCGTTGATCGGTGCAGGTCCAGCATCTTTGACTGTTGCTAGGGACCTGATGCCATTGGGGTATGATGTTGATTTGTATGATGAGCAAGTTAAAGGCGGTGGCTTTATGCGCAGCCAAATTCCAGCTTTTCGATTACCTGAATCGGTATTGGATGAAGAAGTGAATTACATTCTACAGATGGGTGTGATGACACACTTCAATGAATACGTGGATAGCCTAAAACGAGTACTAGATCAGGGTTATGATGCCGTATTCATTGGTACAGGAGCACCTCGTGGCCGTGATTTACCTGATTTGCCAGGTCGGGCAGCAGGCCATGCCAATATCCATATTGGTATTGACTGGTTGGCTTCAGTGGCTTTTGAACATGTTAAAACCATTGGTAGACGAGTTTTGGTTCTGGGTGGTGGCAATACAGCAATGGATTGTTGTCGAACAGCCAGAAGATTAGGTGGTGAAGATGTTTGTGTAGTGGTGCGTAGTCCCAAATCCGATATGAAGGCATCCCCTTGGGAAATTGAAGATGCCCTTCATGAAGACATTCCAATGTTTGAAAATCATAATCCCAAAGCATTTGTGGTAGAGCAGGGCAAGCTAGTGGGCATGCTATTTGAACGGGTAGAGCCTGTTTATGACGATGATGGTCGCAGACAATTGCTCGCTACAGGGGAGGAAGTGATGATGGCTTGTGATGATGTGCTGCTGGCTATTGGTCAGGTTAATGCTTTTCCTTGGATTGAGCGTGATTTGGGTATTGAGTTTAATGATTGGGATATGCCTGAAGTGAATAAAGTAACACATCAAACCACTTTGGAAAGAGTTTTTGTCGGTGGTGATGCAGCATGGGGGCCGGAAAACATCATCACGGCAGTCGCTCATGGGCATCAGGCAGCGATTTCAATACACCAATACTGCCAAGGGAAATCAGTTGATGAACGTCCCGATCCGCAAGTCAATCTGGTCAGTCAGAAAATGGGATTTCATGATTGGTTGTATGATGCTCATATATCCGATGAACAGCGACATGTGGTGCCATTGGCAGAAAAAATCAAAGCGTTATCGGATCGTAAACTTGAAGTGGAGTTGGGGTTTAAAGATCGCCAGGCTTATGATGAAGCCATGCGGTGTTTAAACTGTGATGTTCAAACTGTTTTCACCGCTGATCGTTGTATTGAATGTGATGCTTGTGAAGATATTTGCCCAACCGATTGTATCAATTTTATAGATAATGCTGAAGAGACTGACTTAAGGCAGTTACTTAAAGTGGCAGCCACTCAAGTCGATCAGGATTTGTATGTGTCCGAGCAGTTAAAGACAAAGCGTGTCATGGTAAAAGATGAGAATGTTTGTTTACATTGTGGTCTTTGTGCTGAACGATGCCCAACAGGTGCTTGGGATATGCAGCAGTTTTTACTGAAAGAAGCCAAGGCAGGTGTTTAGATGAGCAATAAAATTAAGGCCTGTAATGATTTTGTGATCCGTTTTGCTAATGTCAATGGATCCGGTTCAGCATCGGCCAACCAACTATTCAGTAAGGTTGTTTTTCGATCGGGCGTGCCGGTATCAGCAAAAAATATTTTTCCTTCCAATATTCAAGGTTTACCTACATGGTTTGAAGTCAGAATCTCAGAGAATGGTTATTTAGGGAGACGTGGAGGTTATGATTTTGTGGTGGCGGTCAATGGCCAGACCATGTGGAAAGACTATCAAGAGCTTGAGCCTGGTGGTTATTTTTTTTATGATTCATCTAAGCAGTTGCCTGATACATATCACCGTGATGATGTGACCCACCTTGGTGTTCCATTAACAGATATCGCCAATAGTCATTACACTGAACCCCGTTTAAGACAAATATTCAAAAATATTATTTATGTGGGTGCGTTAGCCTATTTGTTTGATATGGATTTTTCTGTATTCGAGGATTCTATTGCCAGGCAGTTTTCGAAAAAGGAAAAATTGATTGCCCCTAATATACAGGCTTTGAAATTAGGTTTTGATTATGCCCAAATGTATCATCAAGGTGTTTGCCAGTTACAAATTCATCGACGAGATTTGAACGGTGATCAAATCATGATGGAGGGCAATGATGCGGCAGGTTTAGGCGCTGTTTTTGCTGGTGCAACTGTAGCCGGCTGGTATCCAATCACACCTTCGACATCAGTTGTTGAGGCTTTTGAAAAACATTGCAAAAAATATCGTGTTGATGACTCTGGGAAAAATAAATTTGCCATTCTGCAGGCAGAAGATGAATTGGCTGCTATTGGTATGGTGATAGGAGCCAGTTGGAATGGGGCAAGAGCATTCACTGCAACTTCAGGCCCTGGTGTGTCATTGATGAGTGAATTTTTAGGGCTGGCTTATTTTGCTGAAATTCCCGTGGTGTTGATGGATATACAACGTGCCGGACCGAGTACTGGAATGCCTACAAGAACACAACAGTCAGATGTGTTGTCAGCAGCATATGCATCTCATGGAGATACTAAACATGTATTGCTTTTTCCCAGTGATCCTAAAGAATGTTTCGAGTTTACTGTACAAGCATTTGATTTGGCTGAATCTTTACAAACACCAGTGATTTTGATGAGTGATTTGGATTTGGGCATGAATGTTCATCAATGTGATCCTATTGACTGGAACGACTGCTATCGATATCAACGAGGCAAAGTGTTAAGTGCACAGGATTTGGATGATATGACAGAGCGTTGGGGACGATATCTGGACATCGATGGTGATGGAGTGCCTTACAGAACTTTACCAGGGACTCATCCCGAGAAAGGTGCGTTTTTTACACGAGGGTCATCCCATGATGAATATGCGACATATACTGAAGATGGTTCGGTATATGCTAGGGGTATGAAGCGGCTATTGCTCAAGTGGCAAACAGCAAAGCAAAAAGTACCGAGCGCAGCAATTAAAACAATGGGACATCATGATGGTATGGTCTATTATGGTACCAGTGCCTATGCTGCTAAAGAGGCACTGGTGCATATACAGCGTATTCATGCAATCGATTCCATGTGTTTGAAATCATTCCCTTTTGGTTCTGAAGTCAGTGAGTTTTTGGCCAGTCACCAACGAATTTTTCTGGTGGAACAGAACCGGGATGCTCAGATGAAAACATTATTGGTTAATGAATTGGGCGTCTCTCCTGATAAAATAATTTCCGTACTTAACTATGATGGAATGCCGGTGACTGCTCAGTTTATCAGAGACCAAGTTACAACTTATTTTGCATCTACGCCACATGCTTTGGGGAATCAGTCGTGACTTACATTCGCTCCAATTTTAGACATCCCGCGTTAACCCCTAACGATAAAGGTTATACCATTAAACACTATGAAGGTGCATTGTCGACATTATGTGCAGGTTGTGGACATGATTCTATTAGTGCTGCTATCGTAAAGTCCTGTTATGAATTGGCACTGGAACCTCATCAAATCGCCAAGATCTCTGGTATTGGTTGTTCTTCCAAAACCCCAACCTATTTTCTCGGTAAAGCACATGGATTTAATTCTGTTCACGGCCGTATGCCTTCAGTTTCTGTTGGTGCTAATATGGCCAACCGTGATTTACTGTATATAGGTATATCAGGTGATGGAGATACTGCATCTATTGGGATGGGGCAATTTGCCCACGTGGTTAGAAGAAATCTCAATATGGTATACATTGTCATGAATAATGGCTGTTATGGCTTGACCAAGGGTCAGGATTCAGCCACTGCAGACTTAGGCTCTGCTGGAAAAAAAGGAGTCCCTTCAGTATTTGATTCAATAGATCTTTGTGAGCTGGCTTTACAACTTGGTGCTGGTATGGTCGCTCGAAGCTTTTCAGGTGATAAAAAACAGTTGGTGCCTTTGATTAAAACTGCAATAAAGCATCAAGGTTTTTCTTTTATTGATGTCATTTCTCCTTGTGTTACTTTTAATAACACCCCTTCCTCGACCAAAGGTTATGAATGGGTAAGAGATCATTTGGAAGCAACGGGAACAATTGATTACATACCTCAAAAGCAAGAACTGAGTATTGATTATCCTGCAGGAACCAGCAGAGAAGTGGTGTTGCATGATGGTAGTTCATTGCATTTAAACAAGAACAGTGATGACTATGATTTGAGTTGTAGAAAATCGGCCATTGATAAAATAGAAACAGTTAAAATGGATCAGCAAATTTTAACTGGCTTGATTTATTTGAATCAATCACAACCTGATACTCACGGGAAAATACAAACAGTTGATACACCATTGAATGCTTTGAGCCAAGACTTGTTATGTCCTGGTTCAGGTGTATTAGAAGTTTTGAATGAATCTTTAAGATAGTTATGGATAAACATCATTTTTACCAAAACTCGGTCCAGTGTGTTGAGGCTGAGATTGATTTTGTGGCTGAAACATTTCAGACATTAAAAAAGCGTCCGCTCAAAACATTGAGAGAAGATTTTTGTGGTACAGCCCAGACTGCTTGTGAGTGGGTGAGTCGTGGTGATAATCACATGGCTTGGGGTGTGGATTTGGATCCATTGGTACTGCAGTGGGGACAAGACAATAATGTTACCTCTCTGTCTTGGTCGCAACAAAAACGGATCCAATTATTGGAAGCTGATGTACTAGATGTGCCAGTTCAATGCATTGATACTGTATTGGCGATGAATTTCAGTTATTTTATTTTTATGGAACGTCCGTTAATGGTGTCCTATTTTGAATCGGTTTATCAGTCATTGAACGAAGATGGTGTATTTTTTCTTGATGCTTTTGGTGGTTATGAAGCACATAAAGTCCTGACGGAGGAGCGTGAATGTGATGGATTTACTTATATATGGGAACAAGCTACTTTCAATCCCATTACTTCAGAAATGCAGTGTTATATCCACTTTGAGACAGATGAAGGTGTTAGGATGGATCGAGCGTTTGCTTATTACTGGCGGTTATGGACTTTGCCTGAAATCAGAGAGATGTTATTAGAGGCGGGGTTCAAAACAGCCGACGTGTACTGGGAAGGTACCGATGAGTCAACTGGAGAGGGAGATGGTGTCTACACAAAAACGATGTTGGGCACTCCCGATGCAGGTTGGGTTTGTTATATTGTGGCTGAGAAATGATCTATGAGTTACTTTGTCAAAAAATATAGGATAAACCTCATAATTGCCAGAACACTTCGACAGTCGGATGATTATCTAGCTTCAAGCGATAAGACCAAATTGATTTGAATAAAACCGGTGTACAAATCAGCTGGGTTAAAGTTTGATTACTAGCGTATTGTTTCAGAGCAAAAATTGAGAAAAGCCTCCAGATTAAAGGCTTTTCTCATGATTTTGAATTTACTGTCTATGAATTGTCTACCGTGTCATAAATTATAGATAAGCATTTTTCGCAAATTATGAATTTAGTCACAGTTGAATACATGCGATAATGTGGCGTTCAAATCAGTGGAGCAGAATACAGTGGATGACAATAAAAAGAAGGCGCTGTCAGCGGCTTTAGAACAAATTGAAAAACAGTTTGGAAAAGGTTCAGTGATGCGCATGGGTGATAATCAAGCGTTGACTACTGACGTCTATTCCACAGGTTCATTAGGGCTGGATGTGGCTTTGGGTATTGGTGGATTGCCAAGAGGGCGTGTTATTGAAATTTATGGGCCTGAGTCTAGCGGCAAAACAACGTTAACTTTACATGCAGTGGCTGAATGTCAGCGTCAAGGCGGCACAGCGGCTTTTATTGATGCGGAACATGCATTGGATCCTATTTATGCAGGAAAGTTGGGAGTCAATATTGATGATTTATTGGTATCCCAGCCAGATACAGGTGAAGAGTCGTTAGAAATATGTGACATGTTGGTCCGATCTAATGCTGTTGATCTCATTGTTATTGATTCAGTAGCCGCATTGACACCGAAGGCTGAAATTGAAGGTGACATGGGCGATTCACATATGGGCTTGCAGGCACGGTTAATGTCACAAGCTTTACGTAAATTGACAGCCAATATCAAACGCACCAATTGTATGGTGATATTCATTAACCAAATTCGGATGAAGATTGGTGTGATGTTTGGTTCCCCTGAGACCACAACAGGTGGAAATGCCTTGAAATTTTATTCTTCAGTGCGTTTGGATATTCGTCGAATTGGAGCCATCAAAAAAGGTGACGAAGTTATTGGTAACGACACGCGAGTGAAAGTGGTGAAAAATAAATTAGCACCCCCGTTTAAACAAGCTCAATTTGAAATATTATATGGTGAAGGCATCTCATTATTGGGAGAGTTAATAGATTTTGGTGTGGCTCATAACCTAGTTTCTAAAGCTGGAGCATGGTATAGCTATGGAAACGAGCGAATTGGCCAAGGTAAGGAAAATGCGAAACAATATTTTCGTGAGAATCCAGATCAAGCGAAAGAGTTAGAAGCAAAAATTCGTGATATTTTATTACCGAAGACTGATAATAAAGTTACAGCTGCAGAGCCCATTTCAGAATAAAGATGACTGACTCGAGAGAGTCCAAAAACAGTCCAGAAGCCAGAGCCCGTGCTTCAGCACTAGGCTCTTTGGCTATGCGTGAACATTCTAGCTCGGAGCTTTATCAAAAATTGCTTAACAAAAGTCACCCTGAATCAATTGTCGTTGCATTGATTGCTGATTTGCAAACCTCTGGGCTCCTATCCGATATACGGTTTGCAGAAAGTTATTGGCGTATGCGTAGCAGCAGAGGTTATGGACCCATTCGTATCAAACAGGAACTCAGGCAAAGAGGGGTCTCAAAACAATTAATAGATCAGACTTTGATTACAGCTGATTTGAATTTTGAATCTTTGATTTGTTTGTTTTATGAAAAAAAATACTGTGGTAAACCTTGGCGTGATTTGAAAGAAAAAGCCAAACGGCAAAACTTTCTTTACCGTCGTGGTTTTAGTCATGATTTGATCCGTTTGGTGATCGAATGATGGATATTCAATTTGATAAAGAACATTTGTGGCATCCTTATACTAATCTTTCTGAGCCTGCTTTGACATTTCCTGTGGTTTCAGCCCAAGGCGTTAGGTTAAAACTTGAGGATGGTCGAGAGTTGATTGATGGAATGTCTTCCTGGTGGGCTTGTATTCACGGTTATAATGTGCCAGAACTGAACGCTGCTTTGAAAAATCAAAGTGAGTTGATGTCTCATGTCATGTTTGGAAGCTTAACTCATGAGCCGGCGATTAGATTAGGAAAACAGTTGCTTGAAATTAACCACGAGAGCTTGCAGCAGGTATTTTTTGCTGATTCAGGATCTGTTGCGGTTGAAGTTGCTATGAAAATGGCAGCCCAATATTGTTATGCCAAAGGTCAACATGATAAGAAAAGGTTTATGACTTTTCGTTCAGGATACCATGGGGATACTTTTGGAGCCATGTCTGTTTGTGATCCAGTTAATGGTATGCACCATATATTTTCTCGTCTGCTAAACCAACATATTTTTGTTGATCCTCCAAGGTGTGCTTTTGATGATGATTGGGATGATAAACATATAGAACCATTCAAACAGGCAATTGCAGAACATCATCATCAAATATTTGCAGTGATTTTTGAGCCGATTGTGCAAGGTGTTGGTGGTATGTTTTTTTATCATCCTGAATACCTAAGACAGATTAGGATGTTATGTGATGAATACGATGTGTTGTTGATTTTTGATGAAATTGCTACGGGTTTTGGACGAACCGGAACACTGTTTGCCTACCAGCATGCAAATGTCGCTCCGGATATTTTATGTCTTGGCAAGGCTTTGACCGGGGGGTATTTAACTTTGTCAGCTGTTCTTTGTCACACTGATATTGGTCGTGGTATGGATAATAATTTCATGCATGGTCCAACCTTCATGGCGAACCCTTTGGCTTGTGCTGTAGCCAGCGCTTCGATAGATTTGTTAATGAAAAGGGATTGGCGCAATCAAATCCTGCTTTTGGAAAAGCAATTAAAAGAAGGGCTGTTGCCTTGCCAATCGTTGCCTGGTGTGAAGCGAATACGAACCTTAGGTGCTATTGGTGTGGTTGAAATGATCAAATCGGTCGATACTGATGATTTAGTAGCCGCATTTGTTGAAGAGGGTGTATGGATCAGGCCTTTTGCTCACTTGATTTATGTGATGCCTCCCTATATCATGCAAGCCGAAGATGTTCAGCATCTATGTAAAAGTATTTATCGAGTCATTAAAAAACGCTATCCATGATTATTTTATTGTCACCTTCGAAAGGCCAGGATTTTGACCAACATCCTTATTTAGCACATTCATATCCCCAAATGTTGTCACAAAGTGAATTGTTGGTTAAAGAACTCAAAAAAATGACTGTTTCTCAATTGCAACAACTGATGAGTATCAGTGATTCTTTGGCTGAATTGAATGCGGCACGGTATCAGGCCTTTTCAACCCCATTTACTTTAGGTCAATCAAAACAAGCAGCTCTGGCTTTTAAGGGAGATGTTTATAATGGATTGGATGCTGACACTATGAGTGATCAAGATTGGACTTTTGGACAAAAACATTTAAGAATATTGTCAGGTCTATATGGTTATTTACGACCATTAGATTTGATTCAGCCTTATCGTTTGGAAATGAAAACCAAACTTAAACAAAGAAAAAATGAGAACCTCTATCAGTTTTGGAATGAACAAATTACCGACGCCATCAATGATGAATGTGAAGATGTAGTGATCAATTTGGCTTCTAACGAGTATTTTAAAGTGGTTAAAAAGAAAAAGCTAAAAGCCAAGGTGATAGATATTAATTTTAAAGACACCAAAGACGGGAAAACACGTGTAATAGGATTCTTTGCTAAAAAAGCACGTGGACAAATGGCAAGAACCATTATTCAAAACCAAATCATCGAACCTGAGGGAATCAAATCCATTGCATTTGATGGTTACCGGTATCACCGTGGGCTTTCGACAGACGATCAATGGATCTTTGAAAGGAAACAACCACCGCCAGTGAATAGCTTAAGGAAAGGATCACGAATAACTTAGGTAAAGCTTGTAGTCAGTTTTTTTGAAAAGGACTACATTAAGACTGAGTCAATAACTGCTGTTTTAACTTGAGGTAGTTGTTTTTCAAGGTGGGCAATTCTTCTGGGTTATCTTCCCAAAATTGATCAAGAGGTTGTGAAAGTTCATTTGCTTTTTCGAACTGTTTATTCAAGACAGCCAACTTCATTTGAAAGAGTGGAATATATATGGCCGAAAATTCAGCAACCTCGCCTTTCTCTGCAGCGCATTGAATATAGGAAGTAAGGGCCTCTTTGCCATCGAGTGATAAATGAACAAATAATTGGATAAATGTGTTGATTTTCTCGTATTCACATTTGAGGAATGGTATTTTTTCTTTATTAACTTTATTGAAATGTAAAATACCTTCATTGTAATCACCCGATTCAAGCAAAGCTTGGGCTAAAATCAACACAGTTTCTTGGTGATGGGTTTGATCAGTTTTCCCCAGGCTTTCATAAACACTGATGGCTTCTTTGGCTTGCTTAATGGCATCTTCTACTTTTCCACCTCTATACATGGTTCTGGCCAATGCTCGTTCTATGTAGGCTGCGCTTTCTGATGGTCGGTCGAAATGAGTCCTGAAAGTTTTAACGGACTTTTTTCGCCAATATATCGCTTGTTCATAATTCTTTTGTCTTAAGTAAAAATATCCTTTTAAATTTTCTAGATGGCCTAAGTTGAAATAGTTTGTTGGAGTCATCTGGTTAAAAATTTTTTCTTCTTTTTGTATGTATTCTTCAGCTTCTTTAAAATGGCCTGTCTTAGTAAAATAAACAGCCAAATCATGGTATGTAAATGCCAGGTCAGTATCACTGATGCCTGTTTGTTTTAGATGTTCCAGGCCTTCTTCTGTGGTCTTCAATGCTTCATCAAATCGTTTTAAATTCACTAAAGGTACAAACAATTCCCGTAATAAAGTACCCAGCTGTAAATGATCAATTGGTTGACTGCGTTTAGCAATGTTGATTGCCTTATAGCGGTAGACTAAAGCTGGCTCATCACCATACAGCTTGAAAGTGGCTCTGGCCATGGATCGCAATATTTGCTGACATGGTTCACTACTTGGTAACAAAACTGAGATACAAGTCTGGTAATGGTTGTCGTAAACAGTTGTGACTTTTTTAAACTCACTTAATTGAAGGTATGCATCAAGCATGGTGGCCATGATTTTATATTTGCTTTCAGGATCATTGGCAAGATCTGTTTCAAGAGATTCAAACCCTTGATCTAATAAAGCACGGGCAGTCAACTCTTCTTTGCCGGAGTGTGGTTTTGCGCTAGTGAATATGCTTTGCATGAAACTTGAAATCTTATTCGCTCTGGTTGACTCACTTTCTGCAATTTGCTTTTGTTGTAATGCCTCATTGGCCTTATTAATAGAAAAAACAGTGGCACTCACTAAGCTCAAGACAGAGAAGATGCTAATAATACTGATTGCCTTATGTCGTTGGACCCATTTGTAGGCGACATAAATCAGGCTTGGTTTACGGGCCTTGATTGGACGATTTTCTAAGAAATTTCTCAAATCTTGGGCAAAGTCGTTAACTGCGTTATATCTTTGGCTTGGATCTGCAGCCAATGCTTTGCGCAATATGTTTTCCAAGTCTCCTTCTAACTGCGAGTTAGGGATGTTATCCAGATGCGTATCTAAAACACTTTCTTGTGTAGTCCTTTGACTAATTTTAAGTAATTTCCCAGAAACAACATGCTGTTCTCTTTCTAAAGCATTTCTATGTGGGAAAGGGTGATGTCCAGTGAGTATCTCAAAAGCAATGACTCCTAATGAAAATAAATCACTTTGGACTGACAGCGTTTTTCCTTGAATTTGTTCTGGACTTGCGTAGTTACGAGTCATTATTTGGGTGGCGGTTTTATTATTCAAATCTTCATCCATTAGTTTAGCAATGCCAAAATCCAAAAGTTTGACCCAGCCTGACTGGCTGACTAATATGTTGTCCGGTTTTAGGTCTCGATGTAAGATCAAGTTATTATGTGCGTAAGAAACCGCATCACAAGCTTGTAAAATCAGCCCAATCCTTTTTTTTAAGTTAGGCTGGGACTTTTTGCAGTATTGATCTAGAGGCAGTCCCTTAACATATTCCATCACAATGTATGGTTTGTTTTGTTCTGTTGTCCCACCATCTAATAAATGGGTGATATTGGGGTGTGTCAGTTGAGCGAGGATTTGTCTTTCTCTTTCAAATCGCTCTCTTATTGAGTCATCAATATAATCATAAGATAGTTTCAGAGCCACTTGTTGTTCGAATTCTCCGTCATTTCTAGTAGCGAGAAAAACTTGCCCCATACCGCCATGACCTAAGGGCTTGATGATTTTATATTGGCCAATTTGGTGACCAGTGATGTCTTCTGTGCTTGGATTAATGTATTGACTGGCCGCAGTGCTGAATTGAGTGCCTTTTGCTACACTCAGCATTTTTTTGAGTGTTTCGAGTTGTTTGCTATTTAATTGGCCTGTTGATTCTAGTGTGTTCAGTTCTTTTTGTTGCAGTTCTTTGGGTTGATCAATCAACAAATCAAACCAAGGTTCCAGGCTAATTAAATCATGTTTTGAAATTGTCATTATTTCCCCCAAAATAACCGTGGAGTAGACAAGCAGAAATGATGTTTTCTAAGCCTTTAAGTCTAAGCAATTGAAGTAAATATTCACTTTACTAATATTCATTAGTACATAAATTAGCGAGAGTGTTGTTCATTTTCAACCACCTGTGTTACTTGATTCTTGCTATAACTTCGTCCACACACGCCACAAAATTGTT
The DNA here is from genome assembly GCA_030430025.1 of Gammaproteobacteria bacterium. GTDB lineage: Bacteria > Pseudomonadota > Gammaproteobacteria > Xanthomonadales > Marinicellaceae > Marinicella. The sequence goes on along the minus strand of JAUIGR010000004.1, from coordinate 93,200 downwards.
CTTACTATTTTAGCCTACATTCAATATAGATGCCATTGATTGACTTGTAGACTTGTCAATCGATTTATTTAGTTAACCCTATGAGTTGATCAATCTAGTTGGTATTGTTTTTAGTTGATGGTTAATAAGGTGGGATACAAAGTCTTTTCTCGATCATTCATATAGCCAGGATAGTCATTTGTGCTTATGAGGATGTTCAGAATTGATCTTTCCACTCACGCATCACTGCAAAAGCGTGTTCTTCGCTTTGAATGGTTGATGATGTGTGATGTTCTAGTGTTTCTATGATGTGTTCATTTGTCAGGTTGAGAAAGGGATTGATTGTTTTTTCTAGAGCCAAGGTACTTGGTAAGGAGGGTAGATTTTTTGTTCGTCGAGCTTTGATTTTTTTCAGGTAGATCTCCAGTTGGTTATTATTTTGCATCAGTTGTTTGGCGAATTGTCCATTAGCTAATGTGTATTCGTGAGCGCAAAAGATTTCAATTGAGCTTGATAGTTCTTTAAGGAGTTTGAGTGATCTCGTGAATTGTTTTGGGGTACCTTCAAACATCCGACCACAACCGAGAGAAAATAAAGTATCGCCGCAAAACAGTCTCTCTTCATCATGGTAGACCACGTGTGTCAAAGTATGACCTGGAGTTTCAAGAACATTCAGGGTCAGGTCAAGGGGGTCGACATTTACTTGATCTTTGTGATGCACATGTGTCAGTTTGCCAGGGATTCTTGAGTCAACAGGTGCATAAACAGGACATAGCCATTGGTCTTGTAGGTCAACAAGTCCACCTGTGTGATCATGGTGGTGGTGAGTAATCAATATGGCGGTTAAAGTCAGCTGATTTTGATGTAGAAAGGAAGTGACTTTGTCTCCATCACCTGGATCAACAATAACTACATTTTTATTGTTATGTATTGCCCAAATGTAATTGTCGTTAAAGGCGGGGATTGGGTTGATTTCGATTGTCATGTTTCGATGTTGAATTATAATAGGTCTGTGAATGATGTTACGGATAATAGACCAAAGGTCAAGATTTATACAGATGGTTCCTGTTTAGGTAATCCGGGAGCTGGAGGATGGGCCTGTTTGCTGATTTATAAAGGAAAAGAAAAGGTGTTGTCCGGCAAACAAGCTGATACCACAAACAATCAAATGGAACTCACTGCTGTCATCAAGGCACTCAAAGCACTCACAAAGAGTTGTCAAGTCGAACTGTATACGGATTCAAAATATGTTATAAATGGTGCGACACAGTGGCTTCAAGGATGGGAGAAAAATAACTGGAAAAATAGCAAAAAGCAGCCAGTTAAAAATCAGTTATTATGGCAGCAGCTGAGTGATTTAATGAAACCACATGATATTGATTGGCACTGGGTTAAAGGACATGCAGGCCATGATCAAAATGAACGTGTTGATGCCATAGCACGTGAGCAGGCGGAGCAAATTATATGAATCTCATTGTTGGCAAGCAAATCATGTTGGATACAGAAACCACAGGTTTGAAACCGGAGGAAGGTCATCGCATTATTGAAATTGGAGCGGTTGTGGTTCAAAACAGAGTCATTACTGATACTAATTATCATCAATATGTTAATCCAAATTTGCAAATCGATGCAGAGGCGCTAGCAATTCATGGTATTAGCAATGATTTTTTAAGTGACAAGCCCTCTTTTTCACAAATTGTTGATCAGTTTATTGAATTCATTCAAGGTGCTGAATTGGTGATACATAATGCACCTTTTGACGTTGGTTTCATCAATCATGAGTTGATGTTATGTGGTAAAAATTTTAAATTGGAAGATATCTGTTCGATCACTGACAGTTTAACATTGGCAAGACAACACCATCCAGGAGCCAAAAACAATTTGGATGCTTTATGCAAACGTTATGGTGTCAGTAATGAACATAGAACTTTGCATGGTGCCTTACTTGATTCTGAAATATTAGCCCAAGTTTATTTAGCCATCACTGGTGGCCAAACTAAACTTGAGTTATCAGCCAGGAATGACACATCTTTTGATCAATTATGTTTCGATGTGTCTTCTTTGCCAACATTGGTTACTGTCAAAGCATCTGAGCAAGAATTGGCTGACCATGCTCAATGGCTAGAAAAACATTTTGGTACTGAACAGAAAAAATGGTGATGGTCTTATCTAATCTTCTTTATCAGTCAGTGTTGGGATACAATGCCGGTTTTGTTTTTAATCTTTAATTTAATATGTTAGATCCACAATTATTACGTAATGATTTGGAGCAAGTTGCTAAATCATTGGCTGTCAGAGGCTATCAACTGAATGTTGATGAGTGGAAGCAGTTGGAAAGAAGAAGGAAGTCGGTACAAATTGAAACTGAAGAATTACAAAATAAAAGAACCACTATCTCTAAGTCTATAGGGCGAGCTAAATCTGAGGGAGAAAATGTACAACCATTATTGGATGAGGTGTCAGCTATTGGGCTTCAGTTAGATGAGTCCAAAGAACTGCTGAAAAAGATTCAGGCTGAGATGGAATCTGTGATCCTTTACACGCCAAATTTAGCTCATGAATCGGTGCCTGTTGGTAAAGATGAAGGTGATAATATCGAGGTCAGGCGGTGGGGACAACCAAAACAATTTGATTTTGAGATTAAGGATCATGTTACTTTGGGAGAACGTAATAGAGGCCTTGATGCTGAATCAGCTGCTAATTTGTCAGGCTCTAGGTTTACTTTGTTGACAGGAGAAATGGCTCAGTTGCACCGAGCTTTGGCCCAGTTTATGTTGAATCAGCATATACAAAATCATGGTTATAAAGAATATTATGTACCTTATTTGGTTAATGTTGAGACCATGAGAGGATCAGGGCAGCTACCAAAATTCGTGGATGATGCTTTTATTACAGAAGATGAACGTTATTTGATTCCTACAGCAGAAGTGCCACTGACTAATTTAGTTGCTGATACCATTTTAGATGAATCTGAATTACCTATTAAAATGACAGCCCATACCCCATGTTTCAGAAGAGAAGCGGGCAGTTATGGTAAAGACACACGCGGAATGATCAGGCAACATCAGTTTGAGAAAGTGGAAATGGTGCAAATTGTTCATCCTAAGCATTCTTTTCAAGCGCTTGATGAAATGACAGGTCATGCTGAAGCTATATTGCAGGCTTTGGAGCTGCCGTATCGTGTGATTGTTTTATGTACCGGAGATATGGGATTTTCAGCGACTAAGACATATGATTTGGAAGTTTGGTTGCCTGCTCAGAACACATATAGAGAGATTTCTTCATGTTCAAACTGCACTGATTTTCAAGCCAGACGTATGAAAGCGCGTTTTCGTCCATTTGACAATCAAAAAACCCAACTCGTCCATACTTTAAATGGTTCTGGTTTAGCTGTTGGCAGAACATTAATCGCTGTTTTAGAAAATTACCAACAAAAAGATGGCAGTGTGTTAGTGCCTCAGGTTTTACAGCCTTACATGGCTGGTAAAACAGTAATGAACCAGCTGTCCTAGAGCATTCACTGCTTGCGCCTAGGGTTGGTTTTGATATAATCGATAATGGGTATAACAAATACATTTAGGGAATGAATCATGAAACTGCATTTTCCTCACGGCGAAATTTCTGATCAGACTATTAGTGACGGCCTAATTGATATTGGTTCTTCAGATGATGCTGATATTGTGATTAAGGACAAAGGGCTAGCCGATGTTCACGCCACGTTGCATGTTAACGGCACTGAAATGCATATTTCGATCAACAGTGAGGCCCGATTGGTTTCAGTGAATGGTAAATTGGTTAAAGGACAGAAGGAAGTTCGGCCTGGTGATTTAGTGATCATTTCTCAGGTACATATGAAGGTGTTAGAATCCCAGAGTGAGGAGAAGGATGATAATAGGACCCGTATTCGTATGGCTTTACCAAAGTTTGTGTTACGCGGAGTATCAGGAGCCTATTTCGGTAAAACGTTTCCGTTACGTGGGGTTACTGTTATGGGCAGACATTCTGAATGCCATATTTGTCTCAATTCAGAAGGAATTTCGCGAAAGCATGCACAAATTACCGTTGATTCGGATGGTTTAACTATAAAGGATCTTGATTCTTCTAATGGGACTTACGTGAATGGTGAAAAAATAGAAGAGTTACTATTGAAAGTTGGTGATGAAGTCAAACTAGATGATTTACGTTTTCTGATCCAAACACCCGGTATGTCTGGCCCGGAAGAAAAGAAACAAGTTGAAGTGGATGATGAATTAAAGAAAGAAAATGTGTCGCATGCTATAGAGGATGAACCAACAGGTTCAAGTTTGCTGAAATGGTTGCTTGCATTGACTATTTTAGGTGGTGCAGGTTTTGCAGTTTGGAAGCTTGGCTATTTGAATGGTTTGTTAGGGTGAGTTCTGTCAATATAGAGGAAGATGCTTGTTTTGTTTGTTGAATGGCGTTGTCGACAATCGCAAAATTCAATAAAATTCCGAGATTTCATTATTTGAGAATTTGATTCATGCTGAGTACCCAGGCAATCAGAAATAAATTTTTGGCTTTTTTTGAGAAAAACCAACATATCAAAGTTAAGAGCAGTTCATTGATTCCGAGTAATGATCCTACCTTGCTGTTTGTTAATGCCGGTATGGTGCAGTTTAAAGATGTATTCTTAGGAGCCGAAAAAAGGAATTATACACGGGCTACCTCATCCCAGAGATGTGTAAGGGCAGGTGGTAAACACAATGACCTTGATCAGGTTGGTTATACGGCACGTCATCATACATTTTTCGAAATGTTGGGCAATTTTAGTTTTGGAGACTATTTCAAGCGTGAAGCGATCAGATTTTCATGGCAGTTTTTAACTGAAGAGTTGCAACTGCCTACAGAGAAGCTTTGGGTGACTGTGTTTGAAGAGGATGATGAAGCTGAACAAATATGGCTACATGATATTGGTTTTCCAAGAGACAGGTTGTCACGGATAGGGGCTAAGGACAATTTTTGGCAGATGGGTGATACAGGGCCTTGTGGTCCTTGTTCTGAAATATTTTATGATCATGGCGAATCTATTGCCGGAGGACCACCTGGGACACCTGAAGAAGATGGAGATCGTTATATAGAAATCTGGAATTTAGTGTTTATGCAGTTTGATCGACAAGTTGATGGCACTTTACATCCTTTACCAAAGCCATGTGTTGATACTGGTATGGGATTGGAAAGGATAGCTTCTATCATGCAGGGGAAGCATAATAATTATGATATAGATTTATTCCAATATTTGATTGCTAAGGCAGTTGAGCTTACTGGTACAGTTGATCATCAGAGTCCGTCTTTAAAAGTGATTGCCGATCATATTCGTACTTGTGCTTTTTTGATAGCTGACGGTGTATTACCCTCAAATGAAGGGCGGGGTTATGTGCTGCGGCGTATTATTCGACGTGCTGCTCGTCATGGCCACAAGTTAGGTGCCAAAGATTTGTTTTTCTATCAGATGGTACCTGCATTGATTGAAGTGATGGGTGCTGATTATGCTGAACTTGTTGACAAAAATGACGAAATTATTGCTGTATTGAAAAAAGAAGAGCAAAAATTCGCTGAGACACTGAGTTTGGGTATGCAGGAATACCAAAAGATGACCCATAATCTGGCAGCAGGTGAGAATATATCGGGAGAGGTGGCATTTACGTTATATGATACTTATGGTTTTCCTTTGGATTTAACACAAGATGTGGCACGGGAGTCAGGTCGTGTAGTTGATGAAGCTGCCTTTGACCAATTAATGCAAGCGCAAAAAAAGCGATCAAAATCAGCAAAACAGTTTATTCAAAATAACCAGCTTTCTGCTGATATGATTGAACAGTTGATCCCCACAAAATTTCTTGGTTATAACCAAATTATTTCTCAATCGCAGGTGATTGCGATCATACGAGATAATGTTTTAGTCGATGAACTTTTATCTGGTGATGAGGCAATGGTGGTATTGAATGAAACGCCATTCTATGCTGAGTCAGGCGGACAGGTAGGTGATCAAGGGGTGCTCAAGTTGGGTGATGGTCACGCAGTGGTTTCTGATACACAAAAGGCAGCAGGGCAATTTCATTTACACCATGTTCAAGTCAAATCAGGCAAGTTAAGAAAGAATGACATGGTGCACGCAGAGATAGATCAGGATTTTCGCCAATCAGTGGTGAAAAATCATTCTGCGACACACTTATTGCATAAAGTATTAAGAGATATATTAGGAACTCATGTTCAACAAAAAGGGTCATTGGTTGCAGCCGATAAACTGAGGTTTGATTTTTCTCATGACCAAGCTGTGACTCGACAACAACTCATTGATATCGAACAGGTTGTTAATCAGGCCATTCGTAGAAACTATGTTGCTAAAGATGAGATAATGAATTTTGATCAGGCTGTTGCTAGTGGCGCTATGGCTTTATTTGGTGAAAAATATGGAGACCAAGTTCGAGTGATGAATTTTGGTGGTTACTCAGTTGAATTGTGCGGAGGTACGCATGTCGATGCGACAGGTGATATTGGCATGTTTAAGATTACAGAAGAATCAGCTATTGCATCAGGAGTGCGTCGGATAGAAGCAGTCACAGGGCAGGTGGCGATTGAGTATATTCAGAGCCAGGAAAAGCAACTCAAAGACTTGGCACAACAGTTGAGGGTGCAATCCAGTCAAGTCGTTCAATCAGTTGGCCAACTATTAGAAAAAAATAAAGCGTTGCTATCTGAATTAACTACTGTTCATCAAGTTCAGGCTAAACATGCTGTTCAGAATATTTATTCAGCAGTACAAGAAGTTGATGGTATGCATATTCTCAGTCATGTTTTTGAAGATACCGATGTTGCAGTATTGCGAGACCATGTTGATGGTTTTAAAGATAAATATGATCAAGGTATTGTAGTGTTTGCTAATGTCAGTGGTGGCAAAGCTCAAGTACTAGTAGGGGTCACTAAGAATCTAATGAAAAAAATACATGCAGGCCAAATAATAAAAGATATTTTAGAACCTTTGGGTGGCAGAGGTGGTGGCAGACCTGATTTTGCACAAGGTGGTTGTGAAGCGAATATTGAGCAATTGAGAACCTCTATAGCAGATGCAATCCCAAAATAAAGCTTCAAAAGCTGAGCAAAATGTAGTTTAATCTATTTATCCGCTGATCTTTTCGGATAACCGTTAGGTGATCGCGGTGACTCATCCCGAGGAGTCGGAAGGTATAATAACACAAGGAGATTTACATGTTAATTTTGACAAGAAGAGTTGGTGAAACATTAATGATAGGTGATGATGTTACAGTCACAGTTTTAGGTATTAAAGGTAACCAAGTCAGGATTGGAATCAATGCTCCCAAAGAAATTGCTGTTCATAGAGAAGAAATCTATGAGCGGATTAAGGGAGAACAAACTGGAGTAGAGATTGATTTAGAAGATGATGTAGACAATATGGGTAATCGATGATTGTCGGGTTTGTTATTTGAAGTTGCAAATTGGAAAGAATACATTAAAATATGCTTCCTTTTTGTGGTTCATGATTACGAATTCTAAGATTACGTATCTAGCCAGTTAATTTTTTAAAGATGAAAACGGAGAGTTGGCCGAGCGGCTGAAGGCGCTCCCCTGCTAAGGGAGTATGGGTGTTAAAAGCTCATCGAGGGTTCAAATCCCTCACTCTCCGCCATTTTCTTATGTAATCTTTAGGTTTGTTGTATAGTGAGTAAGAAGCTGGTACTGGGGAATCGGTGAGTTTGTCCATTGCACTGCATCAGCAGGATATAGCATGAACTAATAAGAAAGTTCGTCAATTAGAAATGAGAATCTTTTATATATTCAGTCGTTTTGCTGTCTTGAATTAATCTATGAGTGATTCATTTCAAAATTGATAATGTCTTGTGGTGTGTCAATTCCATGAGGCATGGGGTCGACTGCTTCGGCGACAGCAATATCATATCCGTAGTATAAAGCACGTAGCTGTTCTAAAGATTCTATTAATTCTATATCTGTTGGAGCGTGTCTTACAAACTCTTTCAAAAAAGAAACTTTATAAGCGTATAGACCGATGTGGTGCTTATGAAATGAGGTGGTATTAAGTATCTGTTTTTCATCAAAACCGCTTTGTTTCCATGGAATAGGTGCTCTGGAAAAATAGAGTGCTTTGTTATGAGTATCTGTGACTACTTTAACAATATTTGGGTCAAAAATGTCTTTTATATCTTGAATGGGTTTGTACAGAGTGCCGATGCTTATATTAGGATGAGTGTCAAATAAGGATAAAACGGCATTGACATTATTTTTAGGTATGTTTGGTTCATCACCTTGATAGTTGAGCACTAAGGTGTCATTAGACCAGTTCATGATTTCTGCACACTCGGCAATTCTTTCTGTGCCGCTTTGATGATGTTCACTGGTCATAATTGCTTGGTGACCATTATCCATCACACAGTTATAAATTCTTTGATCATCAGTGGCGATGACTAAATCTCGAGGATTTAAAAGTGTTGCTGACTCAACTGCCCATAAGATCAATTCTTTGCCTTTGATTTTGATCAGAGGTTTGCCGGGTAGGCGGGAAGAATTATATCGAGCGGGTATACATACAACGAAATCTTTATTCATGCTATTTTTTTCGATAATAGTTCATTGATAGCTGTTATCGTTGACTCTGTTGGTATTACTTTTAGTCTAGCTACCCATACGTTTTTAAATTTGAAGTGATGGCACTTCACAGCATCTTTTTCAGTGATGATAATAGATAAATCATCATTAAACTCAAAATCTTTTGGTTCAAATATATGGTGGTCAGGCAGTGGTTTTTTTATCACAGCCAGACCTTGTGATGCTAAAAGTCGAAAAAAACTTGAAGGATTAGCAATACCTGCAATGGCGTGAATTTTTTGGTTTCTGAATTCAGCGGGTTGTTTTTTATTTGTCACATGATTCAATGCGTAAATACAGTCAATTCCCAGAGAGTAATAATAAGTGTGCCGCGAGATACCTTTATGTATCACTAAATCAGCTTCTGTTAGTCGTTCTAGAGGTTCTCTTAAAGGACCTGCTGGTATGAACATGTTGTTTCCTGTCTTCCATGTGCCATCAAGCATGATGATTTCGATATCACGTTGTAGTGCATAATGTTGCATACCATCGTCTGAAACAATGATGTTAACACCGTATTGAGAGATCAGTTTATGACCTGCTTGAAAACGATTTTTGCCAACCATTACAGGTACATTCGTTAGTTTTGCCATTAATAATGGTTCATCTCCGGAAGCGGCTGGGTTAGCATGTGGAGTGACAAAAAAAGGTTCAACTTTTCGTTTGCCGCCATACCCTCTAGAGATAATCCCTGGTTTATAGCCTAATGATTTGAGGTGGTTAACTAACCAAATAACCATAGGTGTTTTACCACCACCACCTGCAGTGATATTACCTATAACAATAACAGGTACTTTTAGCTTTCTCTTTTTAAAAAAACCTTTTTGATAGCACCATTTACGAGTAAATACTAAATTTTTGAAAACAGCCGCGAGAATTTTTCTCCATAAACCAGGAGTTTGGTTTCCGTACCAAATTTGTCTGACTTTTTCCTCATTCATTATTGGATATCCAACTGTTGATTTTTGTGTAATTGATAATAAACACCTTTTTGTTTGAGTAATTGTGAGTGGGTGCCTCTTTCAGCGATTTCTCCGTGATCCATGACCACCACCGAGTCGGCATGTTCAACAGTACTTAAGCGGTGGGCAATGACTAAAGTTGTTCGGCCTTGCATGACGATTTTTAAAGCTTGTTGTATATGTTTTTCTGATTCAGTATCTAATGCTGAGGTGGCTTCATCGAGAATTAAGATCGGTGCATTTTTCAAAATGGCACGAGCGATAGCAATTCGTTGTCTCTGGCCCCCGGATAAACGAGTACCATCATCACCAAGGATGGTGTCAAACCCTTGAGGTAGTTGTTTAATAAATGTTAGGGCATTGGCTTTTTCTGCAGCATTTGCTATTTCTTCATCATTTTTGCACTGATTGCAGCCGTAGGCAATGTTATTACGTACGGTATCATTAAAAAGTACCACTTCTTGACTGACCATGGCTATGTGATCTCTTAAGTTGTCTATTTTGTATGATGAGCTGTCTTTGCCATTGATCAAAATCTGACCTTTTGTACAGTCATGAAACCGAGGAATGAGATTTACTAAAGAGGTTTTTCCACTACCTGATGCGCCTACTAGAGCAACAATTTCACCGGCTTTGATATGCAGATTGATGTTTTTTAGTGCCTGTGTGTTATCAGAAGGATCTTGATGTTGGTAACAGAAACTGACATCATTGAAAGTGATCGCGATTTGATCGGACTGTAGTTGATTCTGTCCTGTGTCAGTTTCTTCTGGTTGATTTAAAATGTACAGTACACTGTCAGCAGCAGCTAGAGTCGTTTGGATAGTTGTAAATACTTGAGATAACCTTCTGATTGAGGGCATTAGGGCCAGCATGGCTGTCATGAAGGCCATGAAGGTACCTGGTGTCATGCTTGATTTAGCCGCTAAATACATAATAGAAGATAGGGCAATGGCAATCATCAAGTGCACGGATGAAGCGGTTATTTCTTGTGTAGCAACAATTTTGACTTGTAGCTGCCGGTTTTTTTTGATGGTTGTATTAAACCGCCTTTTTTCATCTTCCTCACCTTTAAAAATTTTGATGATTTTTTGACCCTTGACAGCTTCTTCTACAATTTGAGTAATGTGTGCTACTGACTGTTGAATATTAAAACCAATTCGTCGAAATCTTTTATTGATCAAACGGATGATTATGGTTACAAGAGGAAAAACTGCCAAAGCAACCATAGCCAGTTTAGCTGAATAATAAAACATCACCGACAAGAACATAATAATAGCCAGAGATTCTCTTAAAATCTGTATTAGATTTTTGGTCACACCTGTGGCAATCTGTTCTACATCGTAAGTGATTCTTGATATCAGTCCACCCGCGGCGTGTTCATCATAAAATTTTTGAGGTAGTTTGAGATAACGGTTAAAAACTTGTCTTCTCAAATCATTAACAATTTTACGGCCTGTCCAGGTGAATCCATACGCAGCGATGAAGTTGCCTAAAGACCTTAAGATAAACAATCCGATAATAAGAACAGGAATGATGTTTATCCAAGCACGTTCTTGCCCTGCGAATCCATTATCTAAAATCGGTTTTAACATGGCGGCAAAGGTGGCTTGCATAGCTGCATCAAGTATTGCTCCTGCTAAAGAAAGTAGTAACACCCAGCGATAAGGTTTTGTGTACTTTAATAAATCGCCAAAGGTGGCTTTGTGTATTGATTCATTCACTGTCTGTAGACTGTGTGGTTGCTATTGATATCGATTCAAATCCCATGCTACTCAGTACATCCATGGCCATAACGACGTGTTTGTGCGCTACATTGGCATCAGCTTTGATAATGACAGGTATATTGCGTTGTGAATCAACAATCTTTGTCAGTGCATTGATTAAACTTTGACGTTGAGCATTTGGTAGCTCATTGTTGTTAACATAAAATGAACCGTTTTGGCTGATACTGATTGTTAAGTCTTTTTGTGTGGTTACTTGAGCATCAGGGGTGGCCTGTGGTAGTTCAATTTTAAGTTTCGATTGTTTTTCGAATGTGGTGCTGACCATGAAAAAAATTAATAACAAAAAAACGACATCAATCAAAGGGGTTAGATTGAGGTTTCTTCTGTCATTTTCAGTATTTGAAAACTTCATCGCTTATTCCCTAAAGAGTCAATCAAAGACATTACTTGTTGCTCCATGACGATCGTTTGATCTGAAATTTTGTTTTTAAAGTGGCGATGAAAAAGCAGGGTGGGTATGGCTACAATCAAGCCTGCTGCAGTGGTAGTGAGTGCTTGAGAAATACCGCCAGCTAACTGGTTGGCATCACCTACTCCGAACTCCATGATGTTGGCAAAGACTTTCATCATGCCGATTACTGTTCCTAAAAGACCTAATAATGGAGATACTTCACCAATGGCATTGAGCCAATGCAGCGGTTTTTCTAGTTGATGCGAGATATGTCTTCCAGCATCTTCAACTGATTCAACGATGATTTCTCGTGATTCAGTTCGTTTATTCAATGCTGTTGCCATTAAGTAACCCATTGGTGAGTTTGTGGCTAATTGGTCAATATGCTTTTGGTTTAGGTTTTTCTTTTTAGACCAGTCAATTACCTGTTGGGCAAGGTCTTCAGGAATAATTTCTTTGTCTCTCAGGCTCCAGAAACGTTCGCCAATAATCATCATCGCTAAAGCCATGAAAATGAGCAAAAAAACCATGACGATACCGCCACTGGCTACAATTTCGAACACAAGCGCACTCCTTAAAAATTTGAGGTATTGTAATCAATCAATCATAAAAAATCAGTAAACCAGTTGTCGGATATATATTTGGGACGGGAAATAGTATAGTTGCCGATTACCAATGAACACCTCGCATCAGGCTGGCAAAAGCCATTTGCTCAGGAGAAACTTCTTTAGCAACAATCGATTTTTCGCCTTTGGCAGCCGCTGAGTCTGGAAACATATTAAATGCTGTATTCATCACCACTTCCATAGATTTGGGTGCTAGCGCATGCATTACTTGAGCAAAAATACCCAGTTTAGTAGCAATACGCTGAGGTCTCTTAATAATGGCCTCTTTGACGAATAATGCGGCTTCCTCAGGTGAAATAGTAGGAACATTATTATACATTTTAGTCGGTGCGATCATGGGTGTTTTAACCAGTGGCATGTTGATGGTTGTAAATGTGACTCGCAAATCATTATATTCTGCTGCGGCACAGCGCGAAAAAGCATCTAAAGCTGCTTTCGAAGCTACATAAGCTGAGAAACGTGGGGCATTGGTTAAAACACCAATGGAAGAAATGTTAATAATATGACCGGATTTTCTTTCTGCCATACCTGGTAAGAAACCCATAATTAAGCGTAAGGAACCAAAATAGTTTAGGCCCATTGTCCGTTCAAAGTCATGAAAGCGGTCATAAGAAAGGGCGATAGAGCGGCGGATTGAACGGCCAGCATTGTTGACTAAAATATCAATGCCACCGTGGTTGTTGACGACAGTATCGATCAGTTTTTTTGTGGCAGCTTCATCTGATAAATCTGCATTGTATATGGAGACGGTCCCTCCTTTTTCTTTAATGACTTTGGCTGTTTCCTTGAGTTTGTCGAGTCCTCGAGCAACAATGATTAAATGGGCCCCTTTTTCTGCCAGCATCATAGCGACTGCCTCACCGATACCAGAAGAGGCACCAGTAATCATAACGCGTTTACCAGATACCCTTGCGGATAACGAGTGATCAACAAACAAATCCGGATCTAAATTTCGTTCCCAATAATCCCATAGTTTATGGGCGTACTTTTTGAGTTTTGGGAGTTTGATATCTGATCCTTTTAATGCTTTTTGCGTTTCCCTGTCATCAAAACGAGTTGGGTAATTAACGAATTTTAGAATGCCTGTAGGAATCCCCAGGTCGTGTAGCAGTTGGGCGCGTATGCGTCTGACGGGAGAGAGCATCATCAGGCCTTGTTTAACAGCACCAGGAATGAAATTAAACACTCTGGCATCAATGCGCATGTTCATTTGAGGGGCGTGTGCTGCTTTAGCAAATATGTTCAGAACCGAGCCGATTCTCTTGGGATTGGCATCAGTGATGTGAAAACAGCCGCCATGGGAACCTTTCTGATGAGCTATGTGATCCATGACATTCACTACATAATCGACAGGAACCATATTTAAACGACCTCCCTCAAGTCCCATCATTGGCATCCATTGTGGAAAAGTATTGCGCATTTTTTGGATCAGTTTGAAAAAGTAGTATGGACCGTCAATTTTGTCAATGATGCCAGTTTGTGAGTGTCCCAAAACGATGGCAGGCCGGTAGATTTTGAATGGTATTTGACACTCTTTTCTGACAACACCTTCAGCATCGTGTTTGGTTCTAAAATATGGGTGCTCCAGGCCTTCAGCTTCTTCAAACATGTCTTCTCGAAAAACACCAGGGTAAAGCCCGGCTGCAGCGATTGATGATGTATGATGGAAACAGCCTGACTTGATTATTTTTGCTAATTGCATGGCATGTCTGGTACCATCGACATTGGCTGACTGTTGTTCTTCCATATTGGCATTCATGTCATAGATAGCTCCCAAATGAAAGAAGTGTTTAATTTTACCTTCCATAATATCTGTGTTCTTTTTAGAAACACCCAGATTTTTCTTTGTTAAATCACCGGTGATAATGCTGACTCTCTTGGTCGGTGCATTCATTTCTTCTAACAATTGCTTCATTCTTTTTTGTGATGATTTGCGTACCAGTAGGTATATATGACCTTTGCGATCAAATAATTTTTCCAGTAAATGGCGGCCAATAAAACCAGAAGCTCCGGTTAGAAAATATGACATGCTTTTCTCCTCATTAATAATTGACCCGATATACAAAATCGTGTCAAATGATATTCAACTACACAGGCCAATATCATACCATGAGCGATTTAATTGATGCATTTGAGAAAGCACAGAGGGATGTGAAAACTTTAGCTGTTAAACCAGATGATGCCACTCTGTTAAGGTTATATGCCTTATATAAACAAGGTCACGTTGGTAATGTACAAGGAGAGAAGCCAGGATTTTTTGATTTCGTTGGTGCTGCTAAATATGAAGCTTGGGGAAAATTAGAAGGTATTTCCCAGGATGAAGCCAAGCAACAATATGTTGATTTGGTTAATCAATTGCTGCCTTAATGAAGACAAAAGATCGTGTCATTGTCACCGCATTGCGGTTGTTTAATGAAGAGGGGGAGCCAAATGTGACAACCAATCACATTGCTGATGAAATGGATATTTCTCCTGGTAATTTGTATTATCACTATAAGAATAAGGATGACATCATATGGCAAATATTTCTGCAATATGAAGCAAAAATTAAATCAATATTAGTGACACCTACAGTTGAGTCAGCCAGTATGAAGGATATGTGGTTGTTCCTCAATCTGATTTTTGAAGTGGTTGTTGAGTATCGATTTTTATATCGAAATTTAATTCAATTGATGAACCGAATTGCATTTTTAAAGCGTCATTTTCGCCATATTTTAGCGCTTAAATCACAAACAGCTTTAGAGATTCTTCAACAACTCAAAGGTTTGGATGTAGTGAACGCTGATGCGGTTACCATAGGTAATCTGGCTGATCAAATTGCACTGACATCAACATTTTGGTTGAATTACTCTATCGCTATTTTTGATGATGGTTTTGATGAGCAGAAAAAACTATCACACGGCATTTTTCACATTTTACAAATGATTGCTCCATTTTTAGATCAAAAACAGAAAAAGATGTTACAAGAATTGGCCAGACAATTTTTATAGAGACCATTGCACGATTCTGAATCATTGAGAAAAAGAAATAAAATCTTAAAATTCAAGGAAGCAAATGAATGTAATAGGCCAAGTTTGTTTCTTTGGCGGTTTGCTGCAGGCAACAAGCCAAAGAATAAAAACTGTATAGGTCGTGAGCTATTGCAAAGTTTGCTGACGCAGAAATTTAAGATTTTAGACTTTATTATCTTGAGGCACGGTTTATGCAAAGGTCTCTTATAGTATCAGGTGTTGCAGTATAGATCATGTAATAGATGTATCACAGAAACTGCTTTGTTGTCAGAAAGTGAGTAGTAGATATTTTGCGAATCTCGACGATTTTTTACCAAGCCAGATTTTCGTAGTTGTGCCAGATGCTGAGAGAGTGCTGATTGACTTAAGTTAGGAATTAAGTCATTGATATCACTAACGGATAACTCTTTATCATGTAGCAGACACAAGATGATCAGTCGGTGTTGGTTAGCCATGATTTTTAGTAAATCAGAAGCTTGTTGGGAGTGGGCCAACATCTCATCTAATGGAATGGGTGTTATTTCTGTCATGATCAGTATTATGCAAATTTACCTGGTTGGCTTCAAGCAAATACTTGACACATTAGAAATATCTAATATAATAATGAAAATTATTCCCATGAGATCATTGAATGAGTAAAGCCATTTCAAATGTTGCATTAAATAAACCTAAATCAGTCATGTTCTTGATATTGTTGGTGACCATGATTGTAGGAATATTTATCATTCGAATAGAGGTAGATACCGATCCTGAAAATATGCTATCACCTGAGCAAGCAGATCGTGTTTTTCATAATATAGTCAAGAACAAGTTTCAGCTGCACGATATGATGGTTGTTGGTGTGGTTAATGATGCAGGGGTGTTTAACCCTCAAAGTTTGGCTAATATGTTGACTTTAGCAAATCAGGTTGATGACATTGATGGTGTTGTTTCTTATGATTTGATGGCCTTGTCTCATGTCGATAATATCAGTCAGGATGAGTCGGGGGTACTTAATTTTCAATGGCTGATGAAACAGGCTCCAAAGAGCCAATCTGATGCGGACTGGATAGCAGCTCAAGTCACACGATTGCCTTTGTTACAAAATACGTTGGTTTCAGATGATCATAAGGCTGCAGCCATTTATGTGCCTATTGTGGATAAGAATGAGTCACATAGAATCAGTTTGGAAATTAAAGAAATCATAGATACTCTCAAAGGCGAAGATCAATATCATATCACTGGTTTGCCAGTTGCTGAGGATACATTTGGATACCAAATGTTTGTTCAGATGGGTATTTCTGCACCGCTGGCAGCTTTGATGATTATGCTGTTGATGTTTTGGTATTTTAGGAATTGGAAATTTATTGCAGCACCGATGATAGTGGCGATGTCAACCTGTCTCATTGTTATGGGTGTAATGATAGGTATGGGATATACTGTTCATATCATGAGCTCAATGATTCCTATATTTTTGATGCCTATTGCAGTAGTAGATTCCATTCACATCATGTCGGATTTTACAGAAAACTATCAAACTGGTAGCGACAAACGTCAGGTAATTAGTGAGGTGATGCATGATTTGTTTAAACCCATGTTGTTTACCTCAATCACATCTGCTATTGGCTTTTTATCACTGATGTTGACTCCCATACCACCTGTTCAGGTCTTTGGTGCATTTGTTGGCTTAGGTATATTTTTAGCTTTTATATTAACTATTGTTTTTGTTCCAGCTTATTTGATTGTCCTTAAGCCTGATTCACTGTCTAATTTGCAACATCGAAGTGCTGAATCGGGAGCCATGAAGACATTCGGAGCATGGGCACTGAACAACCGATTGAAGTTAGTATTGATGTTTGCGGTGTTGCTGATATTCAGTGCATGGGGTGTTTCTAAAATTCAAATTAATGATAATCCAGTGCGTTGGTTCAAATCGGATCATCCTATCAGAATTGCAGATGAAGTGTTGAATGATCATTTTGCAGGTACTTATGATGCTTATCTGGTCTTTAAGTATGAAAATAAAGAAGCTGAAGTAGCCATAGAACAGGCAATTCGAGAAGTACAGTCATCAGCGGTTCAAACCAAAGTCAATGAAGTACTGGCTGATAATGAATTGGCTAAGTCTGCCCAATGGCAGCAGTTGTTGACTTGGGCTGAAGAAGTCGCTTTCATAGCAAATGATCCTGAGCCTTATTTGTCTGTTATGGCGATTATAGAACAGGCGTTGTCGGATCAACGTTACTTTCAAAAACCTACATCACTGGCATATCTAGTCAATCTTCAGAAATCTCTACAAGAAAGTGTTTTGGTTGGTAAAAGCAATGGTTTACCTGAAGTGGTTAAAACTGTTTACCGTGAGCTAAAAAGTGGTGAAGATAAAGATTATCAATTACCTGAAACTTCGGCGGGTGTAGCACAAACTTTATTACAGTATCAATCATCTCACAGACCTCATGATTTGTGGCACTTTGTGACAAAAGATTTCAGTGAAACGGTGCTGTGGTTACAATTGACTAGTGGAGATAATCAGGATATGACTCAAGTGATGCAATGGGTAGAAGACTATGTTAAGAATAACCCTTTGCCTGATTATGTGACTATGAAATGGGCTGGTAAAACTTATTTGAATCAAGTGTGGCAGCAGGAAATGGTGGCAGGTATGTTGACCAGTTTGTTGAGTGCCTTTGTGGTTGTTTTTGTGATGATGGTATTGTTATTTAGAAGTTTGGTTTTTGGTTTTTTGGCTATGCTGCCATTGTCTATTACTATCACGTTTATTTATGGCCTGATTGGATGGGTGGGAAAAGATTATGATATGCCGATTGCTGTGTTGTCAGCATTGACTTTGGGTTTGTCTGTTGATTTTGCCATTCATTTTTTACAAAGGGCTAGAGATTTATATAAACAACACAGAGATTTTGGACTGACTATGAAGTTGATGTTTGAAGAGCCAGCCACGGCCATTAGCCGGAATGCGGTGGTTATTGCATTAGGGTTTACACCTTTATTGGTAGCACCTTTGATGCCTTATGTGACTGTAGGATTCTTTTTAGCCAGTATCATGGCTGTTTCTGCAGTGGTCACGCTATTATTACTGCCAGCAACGATGATGTATTTTAAAAAATGGGTATTTAAATGAAGTATTTGATTTTATTATTATTGGTCTGGCAGGTACAGGCAGAAATGAATGTTGAAACCATTATTGAGAAAGCCAATATGGCATCATTTTATGCAGGGGATGATGGGCGCAGTGATGCGAGAATGATGATTGTCGATGCTCAGGGAAATAAACAGATGAGGCAGTTTGTGATCTGGAGAAAAGACATTGAAGATGGTGGTGATCAAAGTTTTTTAGTGTCTTTTTCGAGGCCAGCTGATGTTAAGGGAACAGTTTTTCTTGTTCACAAGAA
This sequence comes from Gammaproteobacteria bacterium, assembly GCA_030430025.1. Classification (GTDB taxonomy): domain Bacteria; phylum Pseudomonadota; class Gammaproteobacteria; order Xanthomonadales; family Marinicellaceae; genus Marinicella. The sequence continues at coordinate 74,412 of JAUIGR010000004.1, read as the reverse complement.
GGCTTTGGCTGACGATGACCGTTGGTTGTATTTACCTGCACTCGATTTAGAAAAAAGAATTGCTGCCAGTGACAATCGCAGTAGTTTTGTTGGTAGTGACTTTTTCTACGAAGATGTTTCTGGACGTCATCCAAGTGCCGATGAACATCAGTTGGTTGGTGACGACGAAGCCCACTATCTGTTGAAAAGTACCCCTAAAGACAGTCATGCTGTTGAATTTGCTTACTACACTATGGAGATAGATAAAACTACATTTTTGCCTATGTTAGTGAGTTACTATGATACACAGAATAAAAAGTATCGAGAAGTTGAAGTGCTGACTGTTGAAAACATCAAAGGCCATCCAACTGTTATGCAATCCAAAGTTTCTAATTTCAATACCGGTGGTCATACTTTGATGGCATTCAGAAACCCACAATATGATATTGGTTTGACGGATGCTGATTTCAGTAGTCGATCATTAAGAAATCCACCTGATAAATGAGAATGATGCGTTCGATTTTGTTGTTTTTTGCTTCTTCTCTCTTGGCACAGGATGCTGATCTTTGGGGTGATGATGCTTGGAATGAAGAGACCAGTCATTCACAGTGGCAGTGGAGTGGTTTTACATCGATAGGTTTTGGGTATCGTTTATCAAGTGATCCTTTGTTCAACAAGCAAGAAACTTTGTCGGAGTGGCGTTTTCATAGTGAACTGGAATATGATCATGAACAGTTTGATTTTCAGGTTGAGGCTGATGTTTGGTACGATGATGTACTGAATAAAACTGAGTTTGATCTGCGACAATTGACCGTGGATTTCTCCCTTGGGTCGCGTACTGATGTGACTTTGGGGCAGCAAGTAAGTACCTGGGGTACGGGAGACTTGTTATTTCTCAATGATTTTTTCCCAAAAGATTGGCAGTCATTTTTTGCAGGTAGGGAAGTGAACTATCTTAAAGCGCCTGCAGCCGCATTACGTATGAGACACTATTTCCAATTGGTCAATGTAGATTGGGTATTGACTCCTGAATTTGTTGCTGATAGGTATATCAATGGTGAACGATTTTCTTTCTATAACCCTCAGTGGCAACAGTCATTAGGTGGTAAAAAGGTGATTAGGGCCAATGAACCAAGTCAACCTGAGTTCAGTCTTCGATTGTTTAAACAGCTGGCTGGATGGGAATATGCTGTTTATGGTTATCGTGGTTATGAGAAGTCACCAGTGGGGTTTGATGTCTTAGGTAGCCCAACGTACCATCGCAAACAAAATATCGGTTTGAGTGTTCGGGGCTCTGTTTGGGGGGGCTTGTTGAATATTGAGGTGGCTCATCATGAGGCTTTAGATGACAAGCAAGGAGATGATCCCTTGGTCGCTAATGGTCAAAATCGTTGGTTGTTGGGTTATGAACATGAACTAATCAAAAAACTCAATTGGTCTATGCAATATTATGTAGAGCAAACGCATGATGTTTATGCTGCCCGTGAGTTGGCTGGTTGGCAAGGGGCGGAGCATAGGGAGGTTTGGACACAAAGATTGACTTATCTCAGTTATCAGGACAAATTAACTTGGTCATTATTTGTATTCTATTCACCGACAGACGAAGACAGCTATTGGCGACCTAACATACAATATCGGCATAATGATCACTGGTTGTTTGATGTTGGATCTAATGTGTTTCGTGGTAGTCATGAACAGTCATTTTTTGGTCAATTTGACCGGGCGAGTAATGCCTACATCAATGTTAAATATCAATTTTGATGAAGTTAATTCAAACACCCGTTTGAGTTAAGAAATAGAGTGCAAAAGATTTCAGCCAGAGATTGGTATTATGTTGTTTATTGATGATTGTGGATAAACTTGCACGGCGATGGTTTGTTGACTGATTAAGTAGTATTTTGCGTCGTTTATCTGTGTTAGGTAGGGCAGAGGCAATACCTTCTAGCATCCAGGCTCTAGAAATATTTAGGCCATTTGCATAAGCAGAGTTGCGGTCGTCTCGGCCTTTGTTGGGCTCAACAGTACGTAACCAATGGCTGTTGTGTTTAATTTGTGGGAGGCGTTTTTTTAACCACTTGCGGTAAACTTCAGCAGACATTACCCTACGCATTAAATCAGCTTCTGCCAGACAAGCCGAAAAAAGGTTTTGGTTAGAGGACTCTTTGTCAATGGGACATTTCTCTTTTGAGGTATATAAGCGATTGACTTGATTGATTAGTAATTGTTCAAAATTGATATCGTTTATTACTCGACTGTAGTCCAGCATCAAAGCGATAGCAAAAGTATCTTGGGAATGTCTGTTACTATTGATTGGCGGTGTCAGTTGAGAAAACTGGTTGATGATGCTGGATTTGATTTGAGTCTCTAATGGTTGCAAAGTACTGTACCACTGTTGTGCTTGAGCATCTGTCCAACTGTGTAACTCTGCTGCCACTGTTAAATACCAGGCCATGGAGTACAGTCTTTGTTGATGGTAGTCTACTTTTGTTTGCAAGTGGCCAAATTGCTTTTGTATATTTTTAATGCCGAAATCATATGCTAGTTGTTTCCTGATTTGCTCAAAATAAGGATGTTCTGGGAACAATTTTAAAGTTTTAACCAGTAGCCAATAGTTGTACACAGCGGGCTGCTCTTCAACACAGTTAGACAAAATTGGCTTTTTTCGTTTCATTGTGTCAGCGTTCTCTGATTGATCCAGTCTAGCCTTTTTGCTACGAGAAGCCATTTTTTTTAAACAATCTATCGCTGGGTCGGTTAATCGCTCAAAAGTTTTGATTGGAACCAATTCATAGTACTTTTCATCATAAAGATTAGGTCGTAACCATAATTTTTGTTTAGTCAATCTATGTTGTAAATCAACCAGACCAATTTCGGCACGTTGTTGATTAACTTGTTTGATGGGTTGAATAGGAAATAGTTTTTTTTGCTGACCTTTCCCTTTCATCATTAATGTTCCATAGGCTTGTGGCAGATCTTGCTGCATCAGCCACTGATCAAACAAATCAGCATACCATTCTGGTTTAATCTGCTGACTCAAAACAGCCTGTTTAATTTTTGGTAGCAAAGTGGCTTGTTGTTCAACCGAAGCGTGTTTGACAATGACCAGTGCCGTTTTTGCCATATTTTCACCAACATCATCAATTCCAGGCCAGTGACCTATTTTCTTAACTAGGTCGTGCAATGTGGAGATGTTTTGTTGATCTAATATCCGTTGTGATGCTCTTAACTGATTGATTTTTTTATGATTTTCTCCAGATATTTTTAGTTGTTGTATTGTCAAACGGTGTTGCTGATCAAGTCGTATCGCATGATTCAGTACATCAGTGTAACTTTCTGCTGCGACCAGAAAACAAAAGCTTATAAGTAGAGTGATTGTAATGGAGATCCGCGTTTTTCTAGGTCGGTTGAATGCCACAAGCCGTTTTCTTGACGAAAAAGGAGTATTATACTTTAATTGACTCTAAAATCAGTATAGACAGTTTTATGCCATATCTTATGGTATCTTTTTTTCATGGTTAAAGGCAAAAAGTGTTATAAAATAGCACCGAAAGACATCAATAGTTTGAGTTACTCATGTGGATGTTATAGTCCGTTGAAAGTCAAATTTCTATAGGAGTTAATTATGAAAATTTCTAAGTTAGAATTAATCATTTTATTCATTACGGGTGTGATTGTGTTCTTTCTGTGGGGAGTATTTGCTGAAGAGCTCAGGAATGATATCAAAAGTATTGAACTTGCCTTTTCCTGGTCGGTGAAAACTGTTGGCTTTTTTTTGATTATTTTGGGTTTTTATAAACTTTTGAAGCTTGAGGCTGAAGTTGATTTAAAGAAAAGCATCCCCTCATTCTTACTGGTTTTTACTGGTCTGGCTGTTTATGCTTTGGATGCTATTGTCGCTTTAGGTGTTTTAGTTTTGATGGCTGTTATGTCGTTTGTTCAAAGTGAAAAAGTTTAAAAAACCGTTGCACTGCTTTTTACAACGATGCAACGGTTATGGTACCCATTGAGAGTTAAAGCAAATCTTCAATGGGAACGTTTTATTTGTGGTTAATTTCCATCCAGTCCATCCTCAAAAATTATGTCGTATGCATAGGGGATATAACGAAAGGCTTTATCAGGGTAAATATCATTAAACCAGTTGTAATTAGGGCCGGGTTCAGCAATACAACCACATGGGTGTTCTAATCCGATGGTCACGTTATTGGTATCATTATTATCTCCATAATGGAGTTCTATGATATGACTGCCTTCATATAGTTTTACTTGAGCGTAAAGATTATTGCTAGTAAAGCCTATAGTGACTGATCTGTAGTCAATAATTAAAGTCCTGTTGGGTGCTTGCCCTTGAAGAACATATGAAATTTGATCTGGTATGTTTGAAGTATCATTAAGTCTCAAATCATCCCAATAAATAGCGATGATGCCATTAGGGTCCTCTTCATTAGGCAGTGTCTGGTTGTTATGAATTACTCCTGATTGGTTATCTGGGAACACCAAGTAACCGTTAGTACTGACTCTTAAACTGCTGAATTCTTGCTCATAAAAGAAAAAGGGAAAAGGCAGATCAAGTTCAGCTGCTTGGTCGTCAATGTCACCGTTAAGCGCATCAAATAATATCACCCTGTTTGGCATGAATTCTAAATCTTCATAGTTCATACCAACTTCTTGACGTGCATAATATTTCGGCGTTGGTGTATAGCGATAAGCAATAGTCGGTGCAGTGTCGTTAGTTGAGACATAGTTGGGTCCTCTTGCTGCTATACAGCCGCAAGGATGTTCTAGGCCAATGGTAGCGTCAGTATAGCCATCATTAGTTTCTCTCGGTCCATAATGAAACTCTATGACATCATTTTGTTCAAATAATTTAACTTGGGTAGAAACGTAATCGTCAGTGGGGTTGGCGCCAGCACGAATGTCTACTGACTCATAATCAATGATTAGGATTCGATTAGGGGCATTACCTTGAACGGTGTAGGAGATTTGAGCTGAGCCACCTTGAAGCACAGCGAGGTCATCCCAAAACGGCGCTATAATGCCGTTAGGTGCCTGGGCATCCGGTAAATCGGTGTTGGTATAGCTGGTTCCTGTCTGATTATCTGGGAAAACCAGATACCCATTGGTACTTACTCTTAGACTGTCATACGACAGACCATAAAATGAGAAAGGAAAAGGTAAGATAATTTCAGTCTCTTGATCATCATAGGATCCTTGATTAGCATCAAATAGTATCACCCTGTTTGGATCAGCATCAAGGATTTGATAACCATTGATAATTTCTTTGAGAATATAGTCTGTCGGGTTATTGGCCCCCCAAGAAGGACCAAGATATAAAATAGATATTAGACAAAGTATTTTTTTCATAATTTATTTCATCCATTATTAGCTGAAAAGAGCCGTGGGCTCTTTTGAAAACAGTGAGTTGAATTGATTGACTATCGAACCCTTTAAATCAAGATATATTTATACGTGAATTCTTAAATCATACTTTGTGTGTGGGTCTCAAAATACATTCAATAGACTTTATGTAAATTTAAATTAGCGCTCCATCACACCGCTGTTGATTGTAATATCCTAGAAATTAATAAGTTGTTAAAATGGTGAAAAGATCGATTGATGACCCAGGTTTTATTTATGGTTATGTACAAATTAATTGGTAAGTGTTATCTTCAACAGATAAGTAACTGGTTTGTTTATGCCAATCGCCCAAGACAAATCGACGGGTACCATTGATTTCATGGATGCATGGCCGGTGTGTATGGCCATGGATCATTTGTTTGACCTGATGCTTTTTCATTAACTTCTCAATGGTTTTGTCGTTGACATCCATGATTTCTATTTGAGCATTCTCTGTATGTTTTTGACTTTCCATCCTCGCCTGGTTAGCAAATGCTGAACGCTCGGAGATGGTTTTGCTGAGAAATTGTGCTTGCCAAGTAGGGGTGCGAACCATTGTCCGAACTTGTTGGTATGATTTATCGTCAGTACACTGAGCGTCACCATGGACCAGTAATGTGGGTTGACCATATAAATCAATGACAATGGGCTCAGAAATAACAATCATAGCTGATTGTTTTGCGTATTCTGAGCCTAAAAGAAAGTCACGGTTCCCAGCTATGAAATAGATTGATGTACCTTTTTGTTGAATAGATTGTAGTGAATCAGCCACTGTTTGAGCTAACTCGTCAACGGCATCATCTCCCAACCAATATTCAAATAAATCACCTAAAATATATAAGGCTTCAGCATATTGCGCTTGATCTTTGAGAAAAGTCTGAAACCACGATGTGATATCAGGTCTCTGTGGACAGAGATGCAAGTCTGATATGAAAAATGTGGTCACTATCAGTTTTTTGTATTCGACTCTTTAGCTACTTTTTCAACAATCTCTACGGATAGTATTTCTACAGTTTCTTGAGGTACGTCTTTTCGGAATGGTGGTTGTGCGCCAGTGGGAACAAAACGAATTTCATCTACTACGTCCATGCCTTCGATGACATGTCCGAATACCGCGTAGCCCCATGTTCTGGTATTTTCTGGACCGGTGTAATTCAAGGCAGGGTTGTCTTGTACATTAATAAAAAATTGAGCAGTCGCTGAATGTGGATCAGCTGTTCTCGCCATAGCTATGGTACCTCTTAAGTTTTTAAGATCAGCAGACGCTTCGTTTTTTATAGGGTCCTTAGTTGCTTTCCTGTTGAGATCTTTGTCAAAACCGCCACCTTGGATCATGAACGTGCTGATCACCCGGTGAAAAATAGTGCCCTTATAAAAGTCATCTTTGACATAACTGAGAAAATTTTTAACGGTTTCAGGTGTTTTATCGTCATAGAGTTCAATATAAATATTACCTTTAGTTGTACTCATTTTAATCGTGGTTGCCCACAAATGGTTGGTTGTGATTAACATTAACAGAATGAAGGTTCTCATCATTATATTCTCTCCAAAAATAGCGATATCTTACAAATCAATGACTATGATTGCCAGTTTAATAAGGGTTTTGTTACGGCGATGATCGCAACTTTAGATACTATCCATTTCATAAGGTTCCATGTGTTTTGTTCGGTTTCGTTTTGGTGAGCTGATGTATAATAAGCCATTTTATTTATCAGCCATCAGGTGTATGAGCCAATATTTTTCTAAGGACAGAAAACAACCTGTCAAAATCATGTTATTGGGTTCAGGAGAACTTGGTAAGGAAGTTGTCATTGAAGCACAGCGATATGGGATTTATGTCATAGCAGTAGATCGTTATGCCAATGCGCCAGCGATGCATGTGGCTGATGAGTGTTTTGTTATCGATATGACCAATGCCTCGGACTTGCGAACCCTGGTAGAAGCTGTTCAACCAGATTTAATTGTTCCGGAAATAGAAGCCATCGCCACTGATGAGTTATTGATATTAGAATCTGAGGGTTATGATGTCGTTCCGACGGCTAAAGCAGCCAAGTTGACTATGGATAGGGAGGGGGTCAGGAGGTTAGCGGCAGAAGTATTAGAAATTCCAACCAGTCGATATGAATTTGTTGATGATTATCAATCATTTCAAAAGGCAGTTGAAAGAATTGGTGTGCCTTGTGTCGTTAAACCGGTGATGAGTTCCTCAGGTAAAGGTCAATCGACGATTAAAACTATCGATGATATTGATGATGCCTGGAATGAATCACAGTCTGCTGGTAGGACGGGTGCTGGAAGAGTGATTGTAGAAGGTTTTGTGAAATTTGATTTTGAGGTGACGCTACTGACCATTAGGCATAAAGATGGTACATCATTTTGTGAAGCCATTGGTCATGTCCAGAAAGAGGGTGATTATCAAGAGTCCTGGCAGCCACAACCGATGACCGATAAGTCACTGGCTTTGGCCAAGGAAATTGGTAAGAAAATTACAGATGCGTTGGGTGGTTATGGTCTATTTGGCGTTGAGCTATTTATTAAGGGAGATGAGGTGATTTTTTCTGAAGTCTCTCCAAGACCTCACGATACAGGCATGGTGACCATGATTTCACAAGATCTCAGTCAATTTGCTTTGCATGTACGTGCGATATTAGGTTTGCCTATTCCTGGAATTATACAAAATGGTCCTTGCGCGTCTCATGTGATTCTTGCCAATGGCCGAGGTACAGACCCTACATTCTCGGGTATTGCTGATGCTTTAAATCATTCTGGAACTCAGCTCAGATTATTTGGAAAACCCGAGATTGATGGGAAACGTAGATTGGGTGTTTGTTTATCAACTGCGCGATCTTTAAACGCAGCTCGAAAGAAGGCAGCAGAGATGGCAGAAGTCATTGAGGTAAATCTCGATGAATATTTCGATGCTTGATCAACCGTATTTTGCTTCTTGTCCCAAGCATTTTGAACTCTTATTGAAAGATGAGTTGATGTCGCTTGGTGCTGTTGAGGTGAATGAAGCGCTGGCGGGCGTATTCTTTCAAGCTTCACCTGAAGCAGTCATGAGAATGATCATGTGGTCTCGATTGGCCAATCGTTTTTATCGTTTTTTGCACCGTGGTGATTGCCGCAACCAGACTGATTTGTATGATGCTATACAAACCGTTGATTGGTACGCCCAAGTTAATGATTTACCCAAAACATTATCTATTCGTTTTGCGGGCACCAATAAGCAGCTTAAAAACACACATTTTTCATCGCAAGTTTGTAAGGATGCGATATGTGACCAACTAGGTGAAAATTATGGTAAACGACCCCAGGTAATTAAAAAAGGTGGTCATTTAAGTATTTTTGGCAGGCTTAAGAGTGATCGGTTAGATATTTTTCAGGATTTAACGGGTCATTCTCTACATTTACGTGGTTATCGCCAGGAAAATACATTGGCGCCACTAAAAGAGAATCTAGCGGCTGCTATATTAATTAGGGCAGGGTGGTATGAGAAGGCTCAGTTAAATTACAATCTAATTGACCCCATGTGTGGCTCAGGCACTTTATTGCTTGAAGGGTGGCAAATAGCGTGTGATATGGCTCCTAATGCACAGTTGATGAGCCATGCTTTATTCTCATGGTGTGATTTTAGTTCGCATCAGTGGGTTTCCTTACAAAAAGAGGCGGCTGACCGGCTTGATTGTGGAGTTATGCGTTATAAAGGTCAAATTATTGGAGTAGATCACCATAAAGAGTCAATTGATATAGCTAACGATAATTTAAGTCGTTTGCCTGCCAATAAACGCATCAGTTTCAATTACCGAACGCTGGATAAGTTTCGCATTACTCCACATAAAAACTTGATTGTTTGCAATCCACCTTATGGTATCCGGCTGAAAAAAAATCACTTGCAAAGTTGGCAGCGATTGTCACATTGGTTGACTCAACAAGCAAACGGTGCACAGGCAGCTATTCTAACGCCAAATGCTGCCAAAGGATGGATGGTAGGTTATAGGGAGCAGAAATCTTATGTCTTATTTAATGGTGCATTGCCTGTACAATTAAGGATGTTTTCCATCAATAAAAAAAATCGGTTGTCTGTCCCTGATGGCCAGTATTTTTCTTTACCTGCAGGTGCACAGTCTCTGGCCAATCGTTTGAAAAAAAAGTTAATCCATTTGCGAGAATGGGTGGAAGTTAATGAGATTGAGGCATATCGTCTCTATGATGCTGATATGCCTGAGTTCGCGTTTGCTATAGATATTTATAAAGATTTTGTGGTGATTCAAGAATATCAGGCTCCCAAATCTATTGATGTTAAAAAGGTGAAAACACATCTTGAATGGGCATTGTTAGCGGTTCAATCTGTATTGGGCATTTCTGATCAACAGATTCATCTAAAAACCAGACAGAAACAAAAACAAACTAGCCAATATGAAAAACAGGACCAGGTTCAAGATACACGCCTAGTTATTCGAGAGCACGGTCGAAAATATTTTGTAGATTTGACTCAGTATTTGGATACAGGGTTGTTTTTGGATCATCGTTGGTTGCGTAATCATATCCAAAAACAAAGTAAAGGTTTGTCGGTATTAAACTTATTTAGTTATACGGGAACAATTTCTGTGGCGGCTGCTTTTGGTGGTGCGCGTTCAGTGACCAGTGTAGATACTTCTAGAACATATCTCGGATGGTCGGTTGATAATTTTAATATCAATAAGTTAAAAGTTAAACATAATGTGGTTAGACAAGATGTTTTACCCTTCCTACAATCAGATAGAAATACATATGATTTAATTATTGTTGATCCGCCGACATATTCAAATTCTCATTCTAGAGTTCAAGATTGGGATGTTCAAAGAGATCATGCCAGATTACTCAAATTGTGCCTAAAAAAGTTAACCAAAGATGGCACCGTATATTTTTCCAATAATTTCAAAAAATTTAAGCTGGATGACCAATTGGTAGAGTTATTTTCTGTTAACGATATCACTGTTCAAAGTCTAGATAAAGATTTTGAACATTCAAAAATTCACTGCTGTTATGAGTTAAAACTATGATGAAGCAAGTGTTTTGATATAATGAAAACATTACTTTAAAGAGATACCTTAAGTATGAAAGTTAATATTTTTATTTTGGCTATTTTGATGATTTTTGTGAATACCTGCTGTGCGGATGATACTGTTGCCTATGCACAATGGAAAGAGAAACGCTTAAATTCATTAAAAAAACCCCATGGTTGGTTGAGTCTTGTCGGCATGGAGTGGCTGAAGGTTGGCAAGAATAGCATTGGTTCTGCTGGTCATAACGACATTGTGTTGTCCCATGGTCCAGAGCATTTAGGTGATTTGTACCTAACTATTCATAATGATATGACTTTTGTGCCAAATGTGACCAGTGGTATTCAGGCCAATGGTCAGATGATTAAGGAAAAAATTGATGTTTATGCTGATAGCAGCGATGATGAGTTGACTGTCTTTACGACCAATACTTTTCAATTTTATGTGATAGAAAGAGGAAAGATGGCACTAAGAATTAAAGACTCTGAAGCGATGACACGTTTGAATTTTGGTGGACTGCAATATTTTCCTGAGAATGATTCATTGAGGTTAAAAGCACAATTTGTCCCTATTGAACCAATGAGAACTATTCCTATTGTTAATGTTATGGGGCAGTTGAATGAAACTGAATCGCCAGGACAGTTATCATTTGAAATAGCAGGTCAAGACTATCTATTTGATGTGCTGAATGCCAATGACAGTTTATATATTATTTTTGGTGATAAAACCAATGGACACAGTACCTATGGACCAGGTCGATTTTTATATACTGATGGCCTGCCTGACGAGCAAGGCGAAGTGATTTTAGATTTTAATAAAGCTTATAACCCGCCATGTGCATTTACACCTTATTCAACATGTTCATTGCCGCCTAAACAAAATAGGTTGCCAATTGCTATTGAAGCAGGAGAGAAAAAATATGGCAACAGTGTTTATTGACACACTTTTGTTTATGTGACTTGGTCTGTTAACGCTATTTAATTGGTTGCTGTTATGACTAAAAAGGTTTCAATTAAGTCGCGAAGAGCACAGTTTGGTCGCTGCAAATAAGTGGTCAGTAACAAAGAATGAAGTATTTTCAGTCATAACCCTTGGGACTGGACTGCATTTTCCTTACAACTGTGTTATCAATCGCTCATGTGAGTAACCACAGATCACGACATCTGCCTTGCTGTAGGAAAAAAGTAGTGCTAGCATCTAACTCAATGGTGTTAACAGACCCTAGTCCAATTAGAGTTTTGAAGGAGGTCCTTGAAGTATTTGGTCGCACATACCTAAATCCATTACTTGATTAGCAAATCCACTGCCAGCTTGTGTGAACACATTAAAAACACTGTGAACACCCGCTTCGTGATATGCATCGATTTCTTCAGCAAAGTGGGTGGTGGCTGCAATTTGGCCTTCGTAACCTAATAGGTTGAGCTGTTCAATCACAGCCAATGCTGCATTGATGTTGGGCAGCGCAATCATAACCAGCTTTAAACTGTGATGTTCGAGCACACGATCCCAAAAATCTGCATCAGAAGGGTCACCTTGAATGATTTTCCTGTTGATTGATTTTTTGGTCACAACATCTGGGTTAATATCTATGCCAATTACACGATCGCCCAATATTTCATGCATGTGGTCATATGCGCCACAACCGACTCGACCAATACCAATAATAATCACTTCAGCCCCTTCAATGTCTACTTCTTTGTCATCTGCCAACCGTTCTTCTTTTTGCCATCTGCGCCATACTTTTCTGAATTTTACGAAATGGTGATGTGCTTGAGAGTTTAAGATAGCAGCCATGATTTGAGATAAGGTCATGGCTACGGCGATAGTGACCAACCAATCTGGAGTCAACCATTGATTAGCCACACATAGGGCGGCGACTATCAATCCGAATTCGCTGTAATTACTGAGGTTGAGTGTTGCCATTAAGCTGGTTCTGGCTCGTAGTTTGAATCGAGTGAACAAGTAATAGAATAAAATAGATTTGATAAAAACGAGAAATAACAGCATAAAACCTAACCAAAGGTTTGTCCAACTTAACTGACCTGATAAACCAATGGATATGAAGAAGCCAAGTAAGAACAAGTCTTTGAAAGACATCATGGTTTTTGCCATGTCATTAGCTCTTATATGATGAGATAGCAATAAGCCAGCGACTAGAGCGCCGAGATCTCCTTTTAAGCCAACTATTTCAAATAAGTGGGCACCACCAAGTGATAAAATAAAACCAAAAAGAACCAGTAATTCATCATGGCCTAGACTATTGAGCAGACGCGCTAAAAAAAATCTGAGAGGCCATAATAAGAATAACCCCAATGCCCAGAACGAAGGTGCTTTGTTTGCTGACATTGTTAGAAAAAGTACTGCAAATATATCCTGAATAACCAAGATGCCAATGGCAATGCGACCATGCCTGGAATAATACTCACCCTTATCTTCTAGAATTTTAACGACAAATACAGTGCTTGAAAAACTGAAAGCAAAAGCAATCACAAGTAAGGTTTGATACGAGAGTTCGGTCAGTTGTGATAAACCCAGCCAGGCTAATAAGTTAAATATCGAAAAAAAAATGACGATGACAGCAATGGTATGTAGGGTCGTGACTGCCCAAATATGAGGTTTAGCTAGTTCTTTAACTTTGATTTTTAGACCAATGGTGAATAGTAATAAGGTGATACCTAGTTCTGAGAGTTGCTCAAATAATAAAGTATTAGCATGCGGTAGTTGTTGAATAAGAAAGCCTGCTAATAAATAACCGATCATTGGAGGTAATTTGAGGTGTTTGGCCACTATCCCAAACAAAAAGGCCAAAGCGATCCAGCTTACATCACCGAATGCCATGGCCAGCGCAGTTAAAGTCATGATGTTCAGTTTTTATTTATTTGACTCTGAAAAAGTCTATCCTGGCCTTTTTCAGATTCGGTTAAACACCACTTAACCTCAAAAGTACGATTTTGCTGATGTTTTTTGACCTCACTTGAGCCTGACGGCTCAAGCTGGTACTTCCATGTGCCACACCATGGACTTGAAGAGTGCATCGTGGCAGCTGTTTTCTGGTTGAAGAAATGTACCAGACTGAAGTAACTCTTCATATTTAACAATAAGATATGCATTTTTCAGGTTTGACTAATTATGGAGCATCAAGACTGGAATGTTGGCGTCAAATAGCATATGTTCTGTAACCCCTCCAAATATCACTTGTCTTAAGCGACTCTTGCTATAAGCTCCCATGAGTAGCAAATCAGAACCACTTTCATCATAACAACGCATCAATGCCTCAGTGTCATTATTTTCATTAAGTTTAACATGTTGTGAGTTAACACCATGCATGGTCAGGTAATTTTGTAAGTGTCGGGATTTTGGCCCCAGTTTATTTTCTGCCCCATTGGTTACAATAGTTACCTGTTCTGCGTTTTTTAGCAGAGAAATCGCTGCTGTGACTACACGAGAAACTTCAGGGCTTTGATTCCAGGCGATACAAATATGCTTAGCTACCGATATATACTTTTCTTGTGGTAACACCAAAACTGGTTTAGCTGAATTTAATAGGGCAGATAGCATGAATTTTTTTGCTTTTTTCCCTCCTGACTTAGGTCTTGAAACGATGATTAAATCAGTGACAGGGCCCACAATCGAAAACAGTTTGTTTGGAGAACCAGCTTTCGCTTGCCATAAAGCGATGGGTGCTTTTGAGGCTTTATTCTTAAATGGATATCCCTGTTGTTCGGCTAATTTTTTGAATAGCAATTCGGCTTGATGCTGAGTGTTACTTTCTACTAAAGTTGATTGTTCATTGTCTTTAACTAAAGCAGCCACATCCTCATGAACTGAAATCTTGGAATCGCCGTGGTCTCGTAAATGATACCCCATGATTGCAGCGCCTATGTTATTGCCTAACTCAAAGGCAGCAGACAAGGCAACAGCACATTCAGGCCGGTCTATCACAGGGACACATATTACTTTCATCGTTTATTTTCTCCAGACTATTAGTGAATTAGTTGAACATATTTTAACGTGATCATATGTTGAATCGTCAATTATCGTACGAGAATTGTTAACCTGGAAGTTTATATAGATGTTTTTGCTTGTGTTCTAAGCAATAAAGAAAAAGCCAATCAAGGAGAAATACGCATCTAAATAGAAAGTTTATTCGTCATAGCTTCAATATTTTTTGTGTCTCATAAACCGCCACAAAAATCCTAGAGAGCTTGTTATTAGTGGAATTCCCAACACAGATTGGCTGATTTTGTACTTTGTTTAGGGTCATGACGTTATAATATTATGCGTTATACGCGCAATAGTTTTTTTGCTTCTTCAATGTATTTTCCTCGTTTGAATAACAGTTGAAGCTGAGTTCCTCCCACTTGTCGCCATAATGTCGCTGCTCTGATACCAGCTAATAGGATAGTACGTATTTTTTCTGTTACTGAGGTGTTTTTAAGATGAAAGGGTTGTCCTGCTATGATAACCCTTGGTTGCATTTGACTGATGGTTTGTGAGTAGGTGTTAGCCAGTTTAGCTATTACAGCGTCATTAAATGGTTCATCTTTTGTTTGTAAGACTTTGGAACCATTAAGACCTTGTTTTATGCATTCAATCATTTCTGGCCGGCTATCTAACTTACCTTGTAAAGTTAAAAGTGTCAGGGTATATTTGATGATGTTGATGTACTGTGGGTCTTTATTGAATGATTTGATCAATGACTGTAGGCCCAATGCAAGTCCACTGATGTCATTGTCAAAAACGTCTTCTGTACTGTCAGCATTTATTTTGTAAAGGCTGTTGAGGCTGGCTTTCCAGCTTTTGAACTCTCTGAGTGCTCCTGAGTTGGCTAGTTCATGAGCTATTGTGGCTGCTTGATACACACCAGCCAGTGCGATGGTTTGTTCTCTCATGGTTTTAATTCACAAGTTGATGTAAGGCGATTAGATTCTTCAATAATGGCACCACCAAGGCAAACATCATTATCATAAAAAACAATTGATTGTCCTGGTGTGATAGCGCGTTGTAGTTCGTCAAAAGTTACTTTCAGGTGACCTTGGTTATTAGTAGTTACCGTACAGGCTTGATCAGCTTGTCGATAACGAATTTTAGCATGACAGCGCAGTGGCATTTCAGGTATTTGATCTGCTACCCAAGTGCTTTGGCTAGCTGTTAAATAATCATCCATGATCAAATGATTACTGTCACTTTGTCCTACTACTAGTTGATTTTTGGCATGATCTTTAGCGATGACAAACCATGGTTCTGATAGCGCTGCTTTAACACCGCCAATGCCTAAACCTTGACGTTGACCTATGGTGTAATACATCAGACCATTATGCCTGCCAATTTGTTGACCCGAAGGGGTAACAATATTTCCAGGATTTGGTTTAAGGTAACGAGACAGGAAATCCTGAAAACGTTTTTCACCGATAAAACAAATACCTGTTGAATCTTTTTTATCGTGTGTGGAAAGGCCCAGTTCTGCGGCCATAAGCCGTACTTCATCTTTATTCAGTTCACCGATAGGAAATAGTGATCTTGATAGTTGATGTTGATTGATTGTGTATAGAAAATAGCTTTGATCCTTATTGCTGTCTTTTCCTTTCAATAAAATGAACTTTCCATTTTTTTTGACTTTTCTAACATAGTGACCAGTAGCCATTATTGAACAACCTAAATCGTCGCAATGATCGAAGAATGTTTTGAACTTAATTTCCCTATTGCAGAGTATGTCTGGGTTAGGTGTTCGTCCTTTACGGTATTCATTGAGGAATTCTTTGAATACATGGTCCCAGTATTCTGTTGAAAAATTGCGCCGATGTAGTTTGATCTTCAGATGATCCGCTACTGATTGTGCGTCTTTGATATCTTCATCAGCAGTACAATATTCGGAAGTATCATCTTCTTCCCAATTTTTCATAAACATGCCAGCCACATCATAGCCTTGTTGTTTTAATATAGCTGCGCTCAGTGATGAATCAACACCACCTGACATACCTATGATGACTTTTTGTTTCATGTTGGTATGGTCTTTTATTTAATCGTAATAACTGAATACATCTAAATCTAATGATTTTCCTGCGATATGGAGGTCAATATGTTGTAAAACAAGTGGGGATCTTAGACGGTGTTTATGTTGTGCTACTTCATCACGGCTCATCCAGATGGCCCGAATGATACCATCATCAAGTACTTGATCAGGGTCAAAGTGGATTATTTTACCAGCAAAACAGGAACGTAAATAATGTTTGTTGCTCTGGCTAGTCCACTGAGAAAATTCGATCAGATTAGTGATTTCGACTAACCATCCCGTTTCTTCTTTTGTTTCCCTAACGGCTGCTTCAATCAATGATTCATCTGGGTCAAGATGTCCGGCTGGTTGATTAATGATTCTTTCACCTCTGATGTTTTCTTCCACCATCAAAAATTTACCTTTATGTTCAACCACGGTGGCGACAGTAACGCGTGGGAGCCAGGATCGACTCATACTTTCTTGCCCACCACTTTTAAACCAATGAACATGCCGAGTGCAGCGATGAGAAGAGACAGCCAGGGATTGAGGCCGAAACTGGCAGGAATGATGCCCATTATGAGAGCAAAACCACCAGCGAAGAATGCATAGGGGATTTGAGTGCGGACATGTTCAATATGATCGCAGCCAGAAGCCATTGATGACAGAATGGTAGTATCGGATATGGGAGAACAATGGTCTCCCCAAACAGCTCCTGCTAAAATACTCGCAATAGTAGCGTATAAGATGTAGTGGTGTTCGGTACCGGACATACTTTGTGAATCCATCAAGCTCCAGGTAATGGGAATAACCAGAGGAATTAATATACCCATAGCGCCCCAGCTAGAACCAGTAGCAAAAGCGGTCAGAGCGGCCACTAGGAAGATGGTCAATGGCAACCAGTGCACAGACAAAGAACCTTCTATCAAAGAGGTTAAATAGTCACTGGTTTGTAATGTCTCAGTAACAGCTGATAGTGACCAAGCAAGCAATAAAATAGTCATTGCTAGCATCATCGCTTTTAATCCTTTGTACCAAGCATTGATGGTTTGTTTGAGGGTTAAAATGCCTTGAGAGATACTGAGCAATGCAGCCACAAGCACAGAGGCCATCGAGCCCCAAAGTAATGCTTGATATGAGTTAGAGTTACCGATAATGTCTTTGAGACTTTGTTGTTCAAGTTTGGGGTCATAACCAGTAATAAATAAGCCTGCCATGACAGTACCAATTAAGAACAGTATTGGGACAATGGCATTGACGGCTCGGTACGGTTTGTTTTTGACTGGTTCTATCTCTTCATCGATGATTAAATCATCTTCAGATGACATCTGGGTGGCATTACGGGCAGCGACTTCTGCATGGTACATGGGACCAAAATCGAGACTGGTTGATGCAATATAGATGGTCAGTAGCAGCGCCAGAATAGGGTAAAAACTGTAAGGGATGGTTTGCAAAAATATTGCATAAGCACCGATGCCATCATAATCAATACCCTTGAGGGCATCATCAATTAAACCAACTTCAAAGCCAACCCAGGTTGTGATGAGTGCAATGCAAGCGATTGGGGCAGCTGTTGAGTCCACTAAATAGGCTAGTTTTTGACGTGATATCTTCATTTTGTCAGTAATTGGACGCATGGTGTTGCCGACCACTAGGGTGTTGGCATAGTCATCAAAAAAGATACTCATGCCCATACCGATGGTGGCAATAGAGGCTCGTTTGGTGGTGTTTGCCCATTGGATAATAATATTAACGATACCAACCATACCACCGTTTCGTGAGACGATACCCACCATGCCGCCAATCATTAGCGAAAACAAAATCACTGAAGCATGATCTTTATCTGCTAAAGCGTTAACAACATAGAGTTCAAAAGCTTGCAGTGGTGCAGTCATAGCTGCCTGCCAACTGCCACCAGCAACTAGCCAAACACCAAATGTGAGTCCAAAAAATAAAGCTGGGATGACATTTCTAAAAAGTAAAGCGATGGCAATGGCCAAAAGTGGGGGGAATATGGACCATATGGTGGCTGCATAGGGACTGGTTGTTTGACTTTCAGCGGCCATGGCCATTCCTGAAATCAACAGCATCAACAGGCTATTCAGTATTTTTTGATTCATGTATTCCCAACTTTTTAAAGCGTAGAATTGTAGCATGTTGTCTACTTCACTCAAAATAGCTACTTATCTGGTTAATATGACCAATGGCTGATGTTCTGATAATGCTGAATTCATACAATAGTTGTACTTAATATGACAGAATAACTATGAAGAAAACATTTACCGTTTTGTTGATAATACTATTTTTCAATAGCTTATCTGCAAAGAAAATGCCTGAATGGGTCGAAAGATCTAACCAAATTGCCTACGAAGTGATGGAGGCTCAAGCAAAATTTGCTCCTGAGTTTGCTGGTCAAGCAGGAGTTGACGGCTATGATGAGGCTATTTTTGACTTGAAAGATAATTTAGTTGAGCGCCAGTTACAAAGTAGTCGGGATATTCTGAAAAAACTTAATAGCTATCTGTCCAAAGAAAAGGATCCACGAGTGAGGCAGGATATTATGATCATGATTAAGTCTACCGAAGACAACATACATACAATTCAGGTCAATCATGACAAAGTGTTGCCTTATGGAAATATTACTGGTTTGGTTTTTGCTGGTTTTAATGGTCTTTTAGACAAACAAGTCTCTCATGAAAGGCAACAATCTGCTTTAGCGCGTTTGCGTAAATACACAGGAAAAGCCGATGGTTATGATCCTTTTGTAAAATTAGCCAAAAAGAGATTAACCGAACGAATGAATGTGCCAGGTTTGATTAAACCGTTTCGGGGTGAGGTGGAACAGTATTTAGAGCGTGGTGATATTTTTATCAATGGTTTAACGGAACTTTTTGAGGCCAGTGACTTATCGGACTATGAACAGGATCTAAAAACTTTGCAGAGTCAACTGACTGAGTACAATGCCTGGGTTAAGGAAACGATCTTACCTAATACCAGAGAGTCTGCCAAATTGCCAAGAGAGTTGTATGAATTACAACTGAAAAACTGGGGTGTTGATGCTACTCCTGAGGAGTTGATAAAAATTGGACAAGTGGCGTTCATCAATATCCGTAATGAAATGATAGCACTAGCACCTTTGGTGGCTGCTGAGAAAGGTTATAAAACCACACAATATCGTGAAGTGCTTGAATTGCTTAAAGATGAACAGGTGACAGGAGATGTACTAATGGATGAGTATACTGAGATCATGCGCGAACTGGATCAAATTATTATTAACAATAATTTGGCTACTGTACCTAACGAACCTGCACGTGCCAGAATGGCTAGTGCAGCGGAAACTGCACAGCAGCCTGCAGCTCATTTGGATATTCCTCGATTGGTTGGAAATACTGGTGAATATCCTGAATTTATAGTTCCTAAAATTGAACAAAATGAAGATGGTAGTTGGCCTGAAAATGATTATGCGTTCAGAGCCATGATGTGGACACTGTCAGCTCATGAAGCAAGGCCTGGTCATGAAATGCAGTTCACGACCATGCTCAGAGGTGGTGTGTCAACTGCACGCGCCTTGTTTGCATTCAACTCTGCCAATGTTGAAGGCTGGGCTTTATATGCTGAGGCGATTGCTAAGCCATATATGCCGCTAGATGGTCAACTATATTCTCTGCAGGCAAGGTTGTTGCGAGCAGCCAGAATTTGGCTTGACCCAATGTTAAATTTGGGTTTGATCACACCTGAAGAAGCGAAACGGGTGCTGATGGAGGATGTAGGAGCAGATAATAAGAACGCTCAAACAGAAATAGACCGTTATACTTTTCGTTCTCCAGGACAAGCAACAGCATACTATTATGGGTATGAAAAGTTATTGGCTTTGCGTGCTATGACTGAATTAAAGCTAAAGAAAAAGTTTAATCAAAAAGCTTTTCATGATTTTATTTTGGCTCAAGGTTTATTGCCACCAGATGTCCTAAAAGCATCAGTTCAAGAGGAATTTATTCAAACCAGGTTATGATAAAATAATAAAACATTGATTTGTTTTGATGACTAGATGGCCTCATGTGAATGAGATGCCATCTAGTTAGTCAACTCTGAAAAGTCCATCCTGGCGTTTTTCAAGTTCGACTAGTTATTAGAGTCATAATAAAGCAGGTTTTAGCTGTTTTTGCTCCACAATCTCATCAAACCTTGTTGAGCTGTAGAGGCCACCAATATCCCATTTTTATCAAAGACATGGCCAGTTGCAAAACCACGAGCTTCTGAAGCACTTGGGCTGTCGCAGTCATACAGTAGCCAGTCATCAATTTTTAAAGGTCTATGAAACCACATTGCATGGTCTAAGCTAGCAAATTGCAATTGCGGGTCAAGGTATGAAATACCATGAGGTAAGGTAGCGGTTGATACCAAGTGAAAATCCGAAACGAATGTCAGTAGGGTACGATGTATCGATTGATCTTCGGGTAATGTGCTTCTGGTTCTGAACCAAATTCGTTTGATTGGCTCTTTGGGCTGTTCATCAAATGGGTCAACATCATTAACAAACCGAAATTCAAAAGGTCCTTGGGTGGTTAGCGTTCGACGCATCCTTGGTGACAGGTGTTTGATTTTGTCTCCTGGAATTAGGGTTTTTTCTGTTAACGCTTCAGGCATTGGTACGTCAGGCATGGTTTTTTGGTGCTCAAATCCAATTTCAAACTTTTGAAAAGAACAAGATAAAATCAGAATGGGTTTGCCATTTTGGATTGCTGAAATCCGACGGTTGCTGAATGTTCTACCGTCACGTGCTCTTTCTACCTGATAGATGACTGGTTTATTACAGTCTCCCTCCCTTAAAAAGTAAGCGTGTAATGAGTGAACATTTTGATCTGTTGTGGTCAGATAAGCTGCTTTTAACGCTTGTGCTAATGCTTGTCCGCCAAAAATACGACCAGTGCCGATATCGAGAGATTGGCCCCGAAATAAGTTATGTTCAAGAACCTCTAAGTCAAAGTAATCCAGTAGTTTTTCTATGTCACTCATAGGTATTGTTTCGCGTTGAGGCCAATGTTTGTTAAACGAGTATGTTGCATGACTTTATCCCATGGAAATAACAGGCCAGGATCAATCTTTCTCCTGACCTGAATTTGGGGTCGATCACTGGCGCTTACAAGGGTGGTGTCTAAGTCTTCATGACCAACAATATGTTTCAAACTGGGGATGATTTTTTCAAGGTGTCCAATTAATTGGTTGAGTGCTTCAATTTGAATTATCGGATAAGTAGCTGTTGGTTGTTGCTTTCTACTATGGAACCAGTCGGGATAACGGCCTTTATTGTCGAGTTCTATACCTATACTATTTTTATTGTGGCCTTTGACATGATGGGCTATTCTTTTTGGTTTCACCCAGCATGAAACATGACCTTTTACATCAATGTAATAGTGGCCAGAATTTCCGGTGCCACTGGAATACAGTATTTTTTCACCATGTAAACGCGCTTCAGAAAGGTTAGGTAATTCAGTGCAATGGATAACTAATAGTTCAATGTCAACTAACTTTCGTTCATCAAGCAGCATTTCGTAAGGCAACGGATTATGGGAAATTTGCATAGCTCTATTTAAGCATTTAAACAACTATCTTGCCACCAAAAACGAAGGTAAATAAAAAGCACTAAAAACGTTGCATTACAAGGGTAAAGTCAGTAGAATTCGCCGGCTATGGCTAAATCACTACCCGATTCGATCGAAATTGCCAATGCTGTGAGAAAGTCGTGGCAGCTGTCAGGTACAGTTATGTTATCCGACTTGGAACGATTGCCGACGCATTTGATTAAGAAAGATAAGCGTGAAGTGCGTTTTGAAATCGTTTTTCAACCCTGTGATGGGATCATTGGTAAGGCGCATATCAAAATCGAATCTGATATTGAACTGATTTGTCAAAGGAGTTTAGCGCATTTCGACTTTAAACTGAAAGTTGATAGAGAAATAGGGTTTATTAGCCAATTGGAAGATGAATCCAAATTGGTGAAAGGTATGGCGCCTTCGTGGGTTGAGGGAGACTTCATTACCCCCAAAGACTTGATTGAAGATGAAATGTTGTTAGTTATTCCAGAGTTCCCGATTAAGCCTGGATCTCAGTTGGAAACCGATTATATAACGAATCAAAAAGAACAAAAAACAGCGGAAGGAACTCATAATCCTTTCTCTGTACTGAAAGATTTAAAGTAAATTTGGAGAATCAGAATGGCAGTACAAAAAAGCCGTAAAACACCTTCTAAAAGAGGTATGAGACGTGCTCATGACAAATTAAAGACTCGCACTTTATCAATCGAGCCTGAAACGGGTGAAACACATTTACGTCACCATGTCAGTCCAGAAGGCTTTTATCGTGGTCGAGAAGTCATTCAGTTTGAAGAAGCTGTGGTTGAAGACGACGAGTAAATTTTTCAATTTGTGTGAATGCTTAAAGGGTAAAGTTATTATAGTGGCTTTACCCTTTTTTATTTATGAAATTACCATACAGTAAAACCATAGCCGTTGATTTGATGGGTGGTGATCATGACCCTGCCAAACGGCTTAAAGCAGTCGATGTGTTTGCAGGTAAACAAAAAACCTGTTTGATTAAATTATTTGTTGATGAGCGTTATTACAAAAAGAATGAATCGGGTTTTCATCAGAAGGGAAAAGATAATATACATGTGGTGCAAACACCTCAATGTGTAGCAATGGATGAAAAACCATTACATGCATTAAAGTACAAAAAAGATAGTTCTTTGTCATTGGCTATAAAAGCTGTTGCTGATGGTGCTGCGGATGCTATATTAACTGCAGGAAATACTGCAGCTTTGGTAGTTTTGGCTAAAGCTTGGTTACAATCAGTCAATGACATTGACCGTCCTGCGTTGGCAACAGTATTACCAGGATATCCTAAACCCACATTGTTGCTTGATGTTGGTGCTACTTTGGATTATCGGGCAGATGATTTGTTTAATTTGGCTCGATTGGGTGATGCAGCAGCAAAACAACTGTTATCTTGTAGTGATAGACCTGAGATTGCTATACTGAATGTAGGTACCGAACACGTTAAGGGTAATGACACTGTTCGTCAAGCTGACCGTCTATTACAAGATTCGGAATTTAATTATATTGGTTTTTGTGAAGGTAATCATTTGTTCGAAGGGTATGCGGATGTTGTTTGTTGCGATGGTTTTGTTGGTAATGCTGTGCTTAAAGCATGTGAAGGTATGATGGATTTGATTTTTAAAAACGATACTCATTTGTTTGTCAATAGTAGTAAAAATCCGATAAAAAAATTATTTTCGGTCTTCAGAGGTTTTAAGTTTAATCCTTCCCAATATAATGGGGCACTGCTTTTGGGATTAAATGCGTGTGTCATGAAATCACATGGTAAAAGCGACTCAAACGGTTTTTTGGCAGCGCTACAAAAAACTTGGGAATATATTAACAATTAAGTAAAACTAATTAACATCGATGTTCGTTTAATGATCAATTATATGTGTGCATGATAAAGACTAAAAAAGCATGAGAATATATTCAAAAATAGCGGGTACCGGCAGTTGTTTACCTGAGCAAATCATGACTAACATGGACTTGGAAAAAATCGTTGATACCAGTGACCAGTGGATTCAGGAAAGAACCGGTATTAAGCAGCGACATGTAGTAAGGGAAGGAGAAACAACCTCCACTTTAGCGATAAATGCTGCCCAAAAAGCGCTTGATGCTGCAGGTGTTACTGCTGAAGATATTGATTTAATTGTGGTGGGTACCACAACACCTGACTTGATTTTTCCTAGTACGGCTTGTTTGATTCAAAATGTATTGGGTTGTTCTGGTATTGCTGCATTTGATGTCAATGCGGCTTGTTCTGGATCTATTTATGCATTGTCAGTTGCTGATAAATTTATACAGTCTGGTACGCATAAGCGGGTATTAGTTATTGGTGCAGAAACATTGACTCGTATGGTTGATTGGAATGATCGTACTACCTGCGTTTTATTTGGTGATGGAGCCAGCGCTATAGTTTTAGAATCTTCCAATGAGCCTGGGATTTTATCAACTCATATCCATGCCAGTGGAGCCCATGGTGATTTATTGAATGCCACAGTTGGGGTATCAACCGGATTAAAAAATGAACCTAATGGTGGGTTAAAAATTCGCATGAAGGGTAATGAGGTTTTTAAGATGGCTGTTTTGACTTTGGGACGAATGGTTAAAGAAACACTGAAGGCCAATGGTATGAACAAATCAGAGGTTGATTGGTTAATACCACATCAGGCCAATTTGCGTATCATTACAGCCACTGCAAAGAAGCTTAATATGGATATGGATCAGGTGATTGTAACAGTGGATAAACATGGTAATACTTCAGCTGCTTCTGTCGGGTTGGCTTTGGATGAAGGCATCCGCACAGGTCAAATTAAACGAGGAGATATTTTGCTTTTAGAGGCATTTGGTGGCGGATTTACCTGGGGTTCTGCATTAATTAAGTATTAGAGACCATTGCATAAACCGTGATTCAAGATAAAAAGTCTAAAATCTTAAATTTCTGCGTTAGCAAACTTTGCAATAGCTTGCTATTACATTCATTTGCTTCCTTGAACTTTAAGATTTTATCTCTTTTTCTCAATGATTCAGAATTATGCAAAGGTCTCTTATTAAATCATTATATGAAATTACTATGAAAATTGCTTTTGTATTTCCGGGCCAAGGTTCGCAATCTGTTGGCATGTTAGATGTCGTAAGTAAGTATCCTCAAGTCAATAGACTGTTTGACCAAGCGAATGATGTTTTGGGTCAAAATTTATTGCAAATGGTCAATGAAGGGCCAGCTGAATTACTTAATCAAACGCAGTGGACTCAACCTGCTTTATTGATAGCTTCGGTTGCTATTTTTCAAGTCATTCAACAGCGATTTCATATAAAAATAGATATTATGGCTGGTCATTCATTGGGAGAGTATTCTGCTTTGGTTTGTGCAGGTGTTCTGGATTTCAGTGAAGCTGTTCGTTTGGTTCATTTAAGAGGTCAATTCATGCAGCAAGCGGTACCGGTAGGTACTGGGTCAATGGCTGCAGTGCTTGGATTAAGCACTCATGAGGTTAAAATGGCGTGTAGTATGGTTAATGGTGTTGTTAGTCCAGCGAATGATAATGCACCAGGACAGATCGTTATATCAGGTGAAAAATTTGCTGTTGAAGCTGCCAGTGCATTGTGTCAAGAAAAAGGGGCGAAAGTGATACCATTGGCTGTCAGTGTGCCTTCGCATTGTGAATTGATGCGTCCAGCAGCTGAGCGACTTGGAGAAGAGTTGAAACGGGTGCAGTGGCACCAAGCGAGAATACCGGTTTTACATAATTATGATGTTCAATCTCATCAAGACATTGATGCAATACAAGCTGCCTTGAAGGCCCAGCTTTATTCACCAGTACGTTGGACAGAGACTATGCAAACAATGCAATCTAGTACTATCGATACAGTGGCCGAATGTGGCCCTGGGAAAGTGTTGTCTGGTTTGTTTAAGCGCTTTGATCGCTCACTTAATGTGATTCCATTGTTTAATGATAAAGGGATTGAGAAATTGTTAGGAGAAAAAGGATGAATATACAATTGAATGATCAGGTGGCTTTAGTTACAGGTGCCTCTCGTGGTATTGGTAAAGCGATTGCTGAAACGCTCGCTAAAGCGGGTGCTAAAGTAGTTGGAACAGCAACTTCAACAACTGGTGCAAAGGCCATTGGTGCGTTTTTATCAGATTTCGGCGGTATAGGCATGGTACTCGATGTTGGTGATAGTCATAGTGTAGATGCACTGGTCAAAGACATGGCAGATAGTGTTGGGTTACCACAAATTTTGGTTAATAATGCTGGCATTACCAAAGACAAATTATTGATGCGAATGAGTGAAAGTGATTGGAGTGATGTGATCAATACAGATTTAACATCTATCTATCGTATGAGTAAAACCTGCATTCGAGGCATGATGAAAGTCAAATCGGGGCGTATCATTAATATTGGGTCAGTGGTTGGAAGCATGGGGAATCCAGGGCAAAGCAATTATGCAGCAGTTAAAGCAGGTATGATTGGTTTTTCTAAGTCTCTGGCTAAAGAAATTGGTTCACGTGGCATTACAGTTAATGTCATTGCTCCAGGTTATATCCAGACCGATATGACAGATGTACTTGGTGATGAACAACAGAAAAAGTTGATGGAGCAAGTGCCATTGGCGCGTTTAGGGAGTACTCAAGATATTGCCAATGCTGTATTGTTTTTAGCTTCTGACATGGGTTCATACATTACAGGTGAAACCCTCCATATTAATGGTGGGATGTATATGGCTTAAAAGCCGTTTGACTTTTCAAGAATTGCTATCATTTATCGGTGGCATAATTATTTAACCTTGCATATACTATGCTATTTTACAAAGGTACAGCTAGATGAGTATTGAAACTAAAGTAAAAGAAATCGTCATTGAGCAATTAGACTTAGATGTTGAATTGGAGGCATTGAATAATGAATCCTCGTTTGTTGATGATTTGGGTGCTGATTCGTTGGACACTGTTGAGTTGGTGATGGCTTTGGAAGAAGAATTTGAATGTGAGATTCCAGAGGAAGAAGCTGAAAAAATCACTACAGTTCAGCAAGCTATTGACTATGTAACTGCTAACGCATAGTTTTAAACGTATAGTTTCATTAAAAGCTACGCTTTGATAACGTGGCTTTTTTTATTTTTTGGATAAAGAAGCATGACGAAACGAAGAGTTGTGGTCACAGGACTAGGTATCGTCTCACCTGTAGGTAATGATATAAATACCGCTTGGCAAAATGTTGTTAATGGTGTCAGTGGTGTCGCAGCTATCACTCATTTTGATACTGAAGGTTTTTCTGCCAAAATTGCCGGAGAGATTAAAAATTTTGAGGTTGCTAATTACCTCAGCGCCAAAGATGCTAAGAAAATGGATCCATTTATTCATTATGCGATGGCTGCAAGTGAGCAAGCGATTTGTGATGCAGGTTTGGAAGTAACTGAAGCTAATGCAGAACGTATTGGTGTTTATGTTGGCGCTGGCATTGGTGGTATACTTGGTATACAAAATACTACAGAGACTTGGTTGAATAAAGGACCAAAAAGAATTTCTCCTTTTTTCATTGCCAGTACTATTATCAATATGGCATCAGGTAACATAAGTATTAAATATGGACTGAAAGGTCCCAACTTGGCCATGGTTTCGGCATGCAGTTCTGCCACACACAGCATTGGTATGGCGTATCGTTCAATTCAGTATGGAGATGCTGATGTGATGATTTGTGGTGGTGCTGAATATGCATCTACTCCTATTGCTGTTGGTGGGTTTGCAAGTTCTAAAGCTTTGTCGACGAGAAATGATGATCCTACTGCAGCATCCAGACCTTGGGATTCTGAACGTGATGGTTTTGTGTTAGGAGATGGTGCAGGTGTATTGGTCATCGAGGCATATGAGCATGCGGTTAAAAGAGGTGCCAAAATTTATGCAGAATTGTCAGGTTTTGGTATGAGTTCTGATGCCTACCATATGACAGCACCATCACCTGGTGGTGAAGGCGCTTCAAGGTGCATGCGAAATGCGATTAATGACTCTGGGTTTAATAATCAACAAATTGATTACATTAATGCACACGGAACCTCTACTCCTCAAGGAGATCAGTGTGAAAGTGATGCAATTAAATTGACGTTTGGTGATCATGCTCGAAAGATCGGGGTGACTTCTACTAAATCTATGACAGGCCATTTGTTAGGTGCAGCAGGTGGTATCGAA
The DNA here is from genome assembly GCA_030430025.1 of Gammaproteobacteria bacterium. Classification (GTDB taxonomy): domain Bacteria; phylum Pseudomonadota; class Gammaproteobacteria; order Xanthomonadales; family Marinicellaceae; genus Marinicella. Next base: position 46,221 of record JAUIGR010000004.1, on the reverse strand, counting down.
GCCATTTTTACTGTTATGAGCCTTTATGATCAAGTAATGACTCCAACCATTAACCTAACGAACCCAGATCCGATGTGTGACTTGGATTATGTGCCGAATGAAGCACGTCAAGCAACTATAGAGGTGGCCATTTCAAATTCTTTTGGTTTTGGTGGTACTAATGGATCACTTGTGTTTAACAGACTGTCTGTGAAATGATTGCGAAGTGACTGTTGAGTTACTGGATGTTAAGCCAGATTTTTTGTCTTTACTACAAGAGGTAGCCTTTTTTCCCGGCATATTAGAAAGTCAGGCAATAAACCGGCAAACAGGACGATTCACCATTTTACCTGCTGCGCCAGCGATACAATTTACTGCATTTGATAATGATGGTTTAGTTGATTTATTTAAAACAATTGATCAAAAGCCAATACAACCTTCCACTTGTTTGCCTTTTGAATATGGTTGGTTTGTTTATCTTTCATATGAGTGTGTTAGTTATTTTGAGCCTAAATTATCAAATATACCTATGCCAGTTGGTACAGAGCCATTAGCGGTTGCTATATATTGTCAGGGTGCAGTGGTTTATGATCATCTGGATGATAAGTGCTGGGTGACAGCTGAAAATACTATTGTTCAAGCTGATATCCTCCAACGTATTGAATCCAACAAAAAGTTAAAACTGGCTTCATTAGATAGTGAGTTCAGTTGGCAATCTGAATCAAAACTGATTTTTAAATCTCAAGTTTCTCAAGCGAAACAGTTGATAGAATCTGGAGATCTTTATCAGACAAATTTGTCTAGGTGTTGGATAGCTGGACTAGAGAGAGGCTGGGATCCATTGTTACTTTTTTCCTTGCTAAGGGAAGCCAATCCGGCTCCTTTTGCTGCTTTTTTTCAAACTGAAACATGGACCTTAGTCAGTGCTTCACCAGAAAGGTTAGTCCAAGTCAAAGATGGGATCATTAGTACACGTCCAATTGCTGGTACGAGACCACGAGGTACAGATAAAAAGCAAGATGATGTGTTGATAAAAGAATTACTCAATACTCCTAAAGAACAGGCTGAGCATATCATGCTGATTGACTTGGAGCGCAATGATGTGGGACGCGTTTCCATAAATGGTACTGTGGAGGTTGATGAATTTATGGTTATAGAGACTTATCCTACTGTGCATCATATTGTGTCCAATGTGATTGGTCGATTAAAATCCGAAGTGAGTGTAGTCGACGTATTGGCATCAATGTTTCCGGGAGGGACCATAACTGGGTGCCCTAAAATACGCTGTATGGAGGTCATCGCTGAACTAGAAAATCGAGGGCGCGGGTTTTATACTGGATCAATAGGATTTATCAATCATGATGGTCAAATTGATTTCAATATTTTGATTCGGAGTATGGGGATCACAGGTAAACAACTCAAAATTTTTGCTGGTGCTGGTATTGTATTCGATTCTGATTCTCAGGCGGAGTTAGAAGAAACTGGTCATAAGGCTCAAGGTTTATTTAATATCTTGAAAAGTGCATCATGTCAGTAATTTGCTCAACTCAACAGCCAACTCTGATCAACAGGGGATTGCAGTATGGTGACGGTTTGTTTGAGACTATGCGATTGGTTAATGGTCAGATTCCATTATGGGATTTACATTGGCAAAGGCTAGTCGTTTCATCAGAAAAATTACATTTGCAAGTTCCTGATGAAGAAAGAATACTTGAAGCGATAAATAACCAAACTCTAAAAAATGGTCTCATTAAACTGATTTTGGTTCGACAGAGCCAAGGGCGAGGATACGGAGCATTGCATAATCAGTCAGTATGGATTTTGGAATTAATAAAATGGACCGATCAAAAAATCAATGAACCGCTTACTGTAGGTATCGCAGAATTCACATTAGGTGTGCAGCCAGCATTGGCTGGAATCAAGCATCTCAATCGTTTGGAGCAAGTCCTGCTTGGAAGAGAGTTATTATCATCAGGGTTAGATGAATTACTAGCGACCAATGTTTATGGCTATCTGATTGAAGGCGTGAATCACAATGTGTTTTGGTTGAAGAAAGGCGCACTATTGACACCAGAACTGAGTGAGTCTGGTGTCAATGGTGTGGGTCTTTCATGGTTAAGAAAATACTATAAAATCAGAGAAGTAAAGGTAAAATCTGATGTTTTACTTGATGTCGATTCGTTATATCTTATTAACAGCGTCAGAGGTTTGTCAGTAGTTAGACAAGTAAAAGGAATGAAAAACTATCGGACAGATGATGCGTTAGCAGATAAAATGATGCGTCATTGGAATGAAATGATGGGCTTATGAAAAAGTGGTTATTGAAAGTTGGATTGCTGCTGTTTGGTATAACATTGATTGTTGGGTATTTGTTTTACAATAAATATGACAATTTTCTGAAATCTCCAGTATTTGAGTCTTTGCCGATAACCATAGAAATTGACAAAGGCAGCACATTCATTGATTTTGTCAAACGGATCAAGTCTTATCAAGGAAATGGGGAACTATGGCAATGGAAATTAATGGCTAGATTACACCCAGATTTGGTTATGATCAAAGCGGGTGAGTTTGAGTTTTTAGAGAGTCAGACACCCAGAGAATTAATTGAATATGTGACAGGTAATAATGTCAAAACTTACAGTTATACGTTAATAGAAGGCCATAATTGGAAACTAATTAGGTCAACTCTGAAAAATCATAATTTTGACCATATGATAGATGGGTTGACTGATGACCAAGTTAAGCAAAAGTTGTCAATACAGACGCCTCATTTAGAAGGCCAATTTTTGCCTGAAACTTATCAATATGTAAAAGGTGACAGTGATTTAGAAGTTTTGAGTCGGGCTCATGAGTCATTGGAAAAAGTGTTAAAAAAAGCGTGGGAAAATCGTGACCCAGATGTTCAACTGAAGTCATCTTATGAGTTATTGATTTTAGCTTCTATCATTGAAAAAGAAACAGCAGTTGCTTCCGAGCGTGGTGATATTTCTGGGGTCTTTCATCGACGTTTAAGAAAAGGTATGAAACTACAAACCGATCCAACGGTTATTTATGGTATTGGAGATGCATATGATGGAGATATCACAAGGAATCATTTAGACACAGATACACCCTACAATACTTACACTAGATCTGGGCTGCCGCCAACACCGATTGCTATGGCAAGTCAAGCATCTATAGAGGCTGCCGCTCATCCTAATCCAGGTAATACATTGTATTTTGTTGCAAATGGTCAGGGTGGACACACATTTTCGGAAACATATGACGAACATTTGCAGGCAGTGACAAGAATGCTCAAGGGAGCACAAACTCCATGATGCCTCGTTTTATCAGCTTAGAGGGTTCAGAAGGTGCAGGCAAATCATCTGCCATAGAAACCATACAGAGTGTATTAAATAGTTGGAAAGTCCCTTATGTTATTACTCGTGAACCGGGGGGCGAGCCACAAGCTGAAAAAATAAGAGATATTTTACTGCATTCAGATCATTTGGATGCAAAAACTGAATTATTATTAATGTTTGCTGCACGTAATGAGCATGTGGTTAAGGTCATTCGGCCAGCACTGGCAAGTGGAAAATGGGTTGTTTCTGATCGTTTTGTTGATGCCAGCTTTGCCTATCAAGGAGGTGGAAGACAAATTGATTTAACCATCCTCCAGTTTTTGGAGCGATTAACAGTTGGCCAAACCATGCCAGATTTAACTTTATATTTAGATGTGAAGCCTGAGGTTGGTTTGGCTAGAGCTGCAGCACGTTCTGATAAAGATCGTATTGAGAAAGAGCAGTTGGATTTTTTTTATGCCATTAGAAATGCTTATTTGGAAAGGGCAAATCAAAATCCTCATAGAATCAAAAAAATTAATGCCAATTGTGCTTTATCTGAGGTTAATGAATCCATTAGACAAACAATGGTTCGTTTTCAGGAGTCGATGAATGGATAAATTTTGGTTGCAATCGGCTCTTGATCAATGGCATTTGATGATCAAAAAAAATATCAAACCTCACGCTGTGATTATTCATGGTGTATCGGGGATGGGCAAGTATGAGTTAGTCGCAGAGCTGGTTGCTAATATGTTGTGTGCTCAAAGTAATGAAATAGCGTGTGGTCAATGTCAAAGTTGTCGGCTGAATGCTGCGGGCTTTCATCCAGATGTTTTTCAAGTGAACCATGGATCCGATATAATAAAAGTGGGGATGGTCAGGGAGTTGACGTCATTTTATACCTCGACAAGCCACTGTTCTCAGCATAAGTTGGCAGTCATTCCTCAAGCCCATTTGATGAATACATCGGCTGCTAATGCTTTGTTGAAGCTATTAGAAGAACCTCCAAAATCCGCCACACTGTTTTTATTGACGGATAGTGTACATCGACTTTTGCCTACTATTCGCAGTCGATGTATTATTTTAGATGTTAAAGTTAATGCTTCCCAATTTAAACAAATCGCTACTTGGTTGATACATAAGGGATATGTGGAACAAGATGTGATGGCTGTGTTGCCGTTGGTTAATTATGCGCCATTAGCTGCTGAGGCTGTTTTATCATCTGAACAATTGAATTTACTGATGAACTTAATGACGGATCTGTTTGGGGTGTTGTGGCAGCAGTGGTCAGTGGTTAAAGTGGCTAATGTTTGGGCTGATCAATTGACGTTTGACTGTATACAGATGTGGCAGCGTTTGGTTATTCTTTTACTTAAAAATAATGGTGAAGTTGAATCATCAGATTTATGGCGAAATCATGAGTTTATTTTGTGTCTTAAAAATCATAAACAAAGAGTTGACTTGTTGATAGAAATGAATGATTTACTTCATGAATTTGTGATAAACTCTAATAAACAACTGAAAAAGCAGCTGATGTTTGAGTCGTTGCTTATTGTTTTAAAAAAAATGATCCAAAAATATTTATAGGAGTAATTATGGCTTTTATGGGGGGTATGGGTAAAAAAGGTATTCTTTCCTTGAACATTCAAGGGGCAGCAGAATTACATAGACATTACATGCCATTCATAGAAAGTGGTGGGTTATTCATCAAAACAAATAAAAAGTATAGTTTAGGAGAAGAAGTTTTTGTCTTATTGACTTTAGGTGACGATGAACGCATGCCAGTCACGGGTAAAGTAATTTGGGTTACGCCCGGAGGAGCCCAGGGATCAAAGTCACAAGGGATAGGTATTCAATTAGCTCAGAATGCCGATATGAATATAGTGAGAACAAAAATTGATACTATTTTAGCCCCTTATAGAGGTGATGATATTCCAACTGAAACTATGTGATTTATGGCGGCCTTTTTTAGTGGTCCGGAACTGGCGGTATTAGAAGAGGAGCTGCGTGTTGCTAAGCAGCTTCTTTATATGTCAAGAAAGAGTTCCGACGGTTTAGCAGACAGCTTGAAGCTTTTGTCTTTAAGGACAGGTTGGGCCATATATCTTTGGAGCAAAATTGAAGGGCTTGCCAATTTAAAGAATACTGAGCCAGCTCACAATAAAACTCAACAGTTTGATCATGCTATAGAATTTGCTAGCAAAACCAAACATTTTTCTGTTTTTGTTTTCCCTATATTAGATAAAGCCGATTGGTTGGATGCGAAGCTTTATTTATCTAAACGAGACCCTTTGTTATGTGACAATGTCAAATATTTATTTTTACTTCCCAGAAATGTAGAGAGCAGCTATTTTGAAAAATATGGTAAGCGTTTGTCTTTAAATTGTGGGTTGGATGGAACTTATGTTTTGAGGGATGGCCGTTGGGTGGGTATTGATGCTATATCATGAAAAAAACATTCTGATTGCATGCGGTAATAAAAAGGACAGACTGGTATTTTTTAATTATTATGATGAGCAAGGAGTTAATCAAATATTTACAGCATCCAGCATGGATCAGTGCTGGGAAATTTTATCGGTAGAAAGTGATGTTCATGTTCTGATCGTTGAGATTTCTCCACTCTGGTTGAAGGGTAAGGTACAGATCGAAAATATCTATAAAAGTCATCAAGGAATCAAATTAATAGGTGTTTTTTCCGAATCTGTCAAAGTAGATGTGAATGCCTACCAAATGTTGGATTCATGGCTAGATGATACTTATTTTTCACCTGTTTCAAGTAACGAACTCGCAGCTAGAATGGAGCTTAATGTGACTAGGTTGAGCCAAAGTCAGGTAGCACAGTCGAAAGTCGTTCAATATGATACGCTCATCAATAACGTGATGCCAAACAGTAGTCGACCTCAGTTTTTGTTTGATCTTAACAGTCAATCGATTAGTTATGTTAATGATGCACTTAAAAAATGGGTGCCTCATTTGGATTTATTAGGTGAAAATTATGTTTTATTGGCAGCAGAATCTAGTGCAATCAAATATTCTGATGTTCAGCAAAAAATCATTGATCATGATGCCACGATAGTACAGTTTGAATTGACACAACCTTCAAAAACAAAGCAGAAATCGTATGTGCAATTGTCATTACACACGGTTTATTTGGATGGTAACCCTTATTTAGTTGGGGAATTGGAGCGTATTGATGCACCAAACTTTTATAGCCAATTTATAAATAAACTCAAGAAATTTCAACAGATAGATTTTGATGGCGATAGTTTTAAAAGAGAGATGCGAGATTTAGTTGTTTGGTCTGGTGTTGATTTTTTATTTGCTGTCAATAATAGTGGTCAAGGTGTTTACGATCAATTGATATGGGACTTTTCTGAAGATAGCAGATCAGCGCTGTTTATTGATGCAAAGCATGATTTTATTCTTCGTGCTTTACAAAAAAACAATCGCCTTGAATTTAAAAAAGATGCATATAAAGCCATACCAGGAGATGAGTTTTTAACTTTTTATTCAGTCAACCAATTAATGCTTTATCGTTGCTGGATAGAAAAGGGTGCTGACATTTTATTAGTTGCTGGTGGTCAAAATATCTTATTAGACTGGGAGCCTGCTACTTTGTTATTCAGTGCATTAGCTGATCACTTAGTCAAGTACAAGGCTTTTAAATCACTGCGTGCTCTACATGAGGCAGAAAGCCAATATGATGTACTAACTGGTTTAGTGAATAGAAGATACATCATTAATATGATAGAAAAAGATTTAATGGATATCGAACAACAAGATCAATTCAAGGCGTTGGTGTTCCTTGATTTGGATCGTTTTAAAGTCATCAATGATTCATTGGGTCATGATGTTGGTGATGATGTCTTGGTGTCAGTTTCTCGGGTTTTGAAAGAACAAGTGGGTTCATATGGCATTGTGGCACGTTATGCTGGAGATGAATTTCTTGTCTGGTTTCATAAGGGTGAGTCACCAACAGTAGTTACTCATATTGCAAATCAAATCATTAAGGCCGTGGCTAATCCGATATCTTTGAAAAATGGTAGTGAATTGAAAATAACAGTCAGTCTTGGTATCACTTATTATCCAGATCATGCCAAAACAGCAGGACAACTGATCAAGAATGCCGATACTGCTTTGTATGATGCTAAATTGAAAGGTAAGAACTGTTACTCTGAGTATAGTTTTGCACAGGAAGGTGAGTCGCCCAAACAACACGAGGAAATGGAAAAGAACCTTTCCAATGCCATTGATAATAATGAGCTGGATGTGTTTTTTCAACCTAAAATTGATGCCAAGACAGAGGATATCATGGGCTTTGAAGCTTTGGTACGCTGGGAACATCCTGAGCTTGGTTTGATCAGCCCCGGTTTATTTATTCCATTGGCAGAGCAAACAGGGTTAATTCATAAAATTGGTTATTTTGTGATGTGGAAATCTTGTCAAATGCTTTATAAGTGGCAAAGCAAATTTGGATTGCCATTGAGTATGTCGATTAATTTGTCTCCAATACAGTTAGGCGAACAAAAGTTGATTAATCGTATTAACCAAGTTGTTAAAGAAACGCAGGTTGATCCACAATGTATTGATTTTGAAATCACAGAAAGTGAAAAATTTGCCGATGTCTCCGAAGCACTAAAAATGATGAAGCGTATTGTTGGTATTGGTTGCACTTTATCAATTGATGATTTTGGTACAGGTCACTCTACTTTGGAATATATTAGAAAAATACCAGCCAAGACATTAAAAATCGATCAAACTTTTGTTAAAAATATTGGACTGAGCCGTGACGACGAAGCAATTTTAGATGCTACTATAGATATCGCTAAACGGGTTGGTCGAAAAATTGTTGCAGAGGGAGTTGAGACTGAAGAACAGCGGCATTACCTTGCCGCAAAAGGCTGTGAATACTTTCAGGGCTTTTTATTTTGTCGTCCTATACCTGCGGATGAAGTAACTCGTATTTTAAGTGATCGTGCTAATCTACTGAGCAAGGCAATTTAATTAGTCAGTACTGAAAAAGTCCTTCCTGGTCTTTTTCAGTATCAGTCAAAAAAGACTTGAGCGTAAAAGTTTGATTTTACTGATGCTTTTTGACCTTGCTTGAGCCTGACGGCTCAAGGTGGCACGTCCATGTGCCACACCATCGACCAGAAAAAAGTTTCTGGAAAACTTTTTGAAGTTAGCCTGAGAGCCGCATGGAAGCGGCGAATAAAAATGCATTGTAATACTTGTTTTCTGGTCGAAAAAACATGCAAAATTTAAGTAACTCTTTATGTTTAACTATAAGTTGTGCATTTTTCAGGTTCGACTAATTAGCATGATTTAATTTTAATAGTTTATTTAATTGTCAGATAATTTTGAGGTATGATTTTGATATTTGGTGTTGTTTAATGTTTCCAAAAGGATAAGATGGTTATAATTGATAACCTTCTATTTTTCAGGTTGACATGTCTTGATATGACTATTTTGTTATCTATTAATGTTGTATGTAAAAGTCATTTCAATATTTATGTGAACCTTTATTTAACCTTTGTGTCAAAGAGGCCGTTACAATGAAAAAAGAAGAACAAGTAATGTCAGAAATGAGCCTTGATGCAGCATTGGTTGCTGGAGCACAAAAAGGCGAAATGAAGGCCTTTGAACTTTTAGTTAATCGTTATCAGCAAAAAGTGGCCAATGTTATCGCTAAATTTATTAAAGACCGTCATGAAATAGAAGATGTAGCCCAGGAAGTGTTTATTAAAGTATATAGAGCTTTGCCTAACTTTAGGGGAGAAAGTGCTTTCTATACATGGGTTTATAGAATTGCTGTCAATACAGCAAAAAATTATTTAGTAGCTAAGGGTAGGCGTATTCAAGGTGTTTCTGCAGAGTTAGATGAGGCTGAGCATTTTGCATCGCATGAAGATTATCGAAACTTGGATACTCCTGATGCTGTCTATGCACGTAATGAATTAGAAGCTACTATGTCCAAGGCGATCGCATCTTTACCAGATGATTTAAGGAAGGCTATTATCTTGCGAGAAGTTGATGGATTATCGTATGAACAAATTGCTCATAAAATGGATTGTCCGGTTGGGACTGTTCGATCGCGAATCTTTAGGGCGAGAGATGCAGTTGATCAAGCTTTACAATTACTAAATATTACTGAAGGTACGAGAAATACAAATGTCAAATCAATCTAATCAAAATATTTCTGAATTGATGGATGGTGAACTGAAGAAGGATTGTAGTCGGTTCTTATTGAAGCGGATGCAAACAGATGCTCAGCTCAGTAATAAATGGGATAGTTATCACTTGTTAAGATCCTATTTGCAACAGAATAATGATGCCCCATTGGTTCATGATTTGGGTAAACAAGTATTGAAAAAATTGGCTTCGGATCAAACTCGAGTTGATATGCAACCAGCTGTACATAGTCGTATTAGTGTTTGGTTGAAGCCCATTATTGGGTCAGCCATTGCTGCATCTGTTGCGGTTGTTGCTATTTTAACTGTGAATAATCAGTCCCAGTTGCCTGATAGGGAGTTGCTCGATGAGGTTGCTGCATTTCATACGGCGGAACAATTGACGTTACCTCCTAAACCTGTTTACACACGCTTTCCTTCATCGACACCGGGGATCCAGCAATACATTATTGACAGTAATGGTAGTCAGTATTGGGAACGTGTACCCTCATTTTATAATGTAGAATATATGCAACAATTGGAGCAACAGTTGGTTAGACAGCAACCTGTCAAAAATTTCTCTGAATGATACGCTGGTTAGTGATTCAAGATATTCGGGAAGATCGAGTGCAGTTGCGTCTTGATAAAAAACCAAGTTGTTCAGGTTGTTATGGCCAGTGCCAAAAACCATTATTCAGAATTTTCGGTACTGGTAGTGAATCGTTCTGGTTGAAGCAAAACTCGACAACTTTGCACATGACTAATCCTGAGTTGCTTTTTAGTGGTGGTCGATGCGTGGGGCAAAAAGTAGGTGTCCAATGGTCTGATACCCAGCTCTTGAAAAATGTTTTTATAGTCTATACCTTTCCGGTGCTATTGATATTGCTAATGATGATTTTTGGTCATTATGGATTTTCACTGGTACAGTTGTCTGGTGATTTAGGTGCTACTTTAGGGCTGTTTTTTTCCATAGGATTATTGATCATATTTGGCCAACGGTTGCTGTCTCCATTTACTATGCTGGAAGTCACTTTTTTATAGTCGCCTCGCACTTTTTTTGATGAGGTTTGTCTGAGTAAATAACATAAATTAGGAGTTCTTTTTATGAAAAGATATTGGTTGTTATTGTTATTAAATTCGCTGTTGGCTTCAGCCGATTCGGTCACTTTGCCTGATTTTACAGGCCTTGTGAAAGAAACCAGTGGTGCTGTGGTTAACATTGTGGCACGAGATAATGCTGATGAAAAGACTCAGCAAATGAGTCCACAAGAAGAACAGTTGTTTAGGTTCTTTGGATTACCCGGTCAACCAGAAAATAGAGATCGTGTATCAGGAGGTTCAGGTTTTATTATTTCCAAAGACGGTTATATTCTGACTAATCGTCATGTTATTCAAGGTGCTGATAAGGTGACTGTAACACTGAAAGACCGTCGTGAACTGGAAGCGAGTATTATTGGAGAAGATGAAGCAAGTGATGTGGCCTTGTTAAAAGTAGATGCTAAACAGTTACCTGTTTTGGAAATTGGATCATCAGAACAACTCTCCATAGGAGAGTGGGTAATGGCTATTGGTTCTCCATTAAGTTTTGAGCATTCGGTGACCAAAGGTATTGTTTCTGCCAAAGGCCGTCGTATGGGTGTTCAACAGTATGTTCCATACATCCAGTCAGATGTTCCTATCAACAGAGGTAACTCAGGCGGTCCGTTGATTAATATGCAGGGTCAGGTTGTTGGGATCAATACTTTGATTGTTTCCAATACCGGTGGTTACATGGGTATCTCATTTTCTATTCCTATTGATGTTGCGATGAATGTTGCAGATCAATTGAAAGCTAACCAAGTAGTCAAACGAGGATATTTAGGTGTAGGTTATGAGAACGTTAATCAGGAAATGGCCGATTATTTAGGTATGAAACGCCCTATTGGTGCTTTAATTAATAATGTCTCTAAAAATTCTGCTGCAGAAAAAGCAGGTATAGAAGTAGGGGATGTCATTGTTAAATTTGCAGGTAAAAATATTGAATTTGCTGAAGATTTACCACCTATTGTTGGTATGACTAAACCAGAAACTGAAGTGGAGTTGACTGTTTTTCGCGACGGAAAAACTAAGCTGTTGACAGCATCATTAGAGTCAACAGAAGGGAATAACCTAGTTTCTAGCAACAGCAGTGATGATACTTATGGTAAGGGTTTAGGGTTTACAGTGGCTGGTTTGACTGAACAAGACCGACAGCGAAGTGGTGAAGATAATGGAGTTGTCGTTCAATCTATTGATGATCCAGAAGTCAGACGTGCTAATTTGACAGTTGGTGATGTGATTAAAAAAGTCGGTAAAGTTAATGTAAAAGACTTAAAAGATTTTAAAGCAGCGATTGCTGATTTGGAGTCAGATGAGCCAATTGTGTTATTGGTTAGTCGAGGTGGTGGAAATCGGTTTATTGTCATTGAACGCTAGCCAACAAAGGTATAAAATACCTGAAAATCCCGTGACTTGTCACGGGATTTGTTGCTTTTATCATCACTGTTAATGTTCTATGAAAAACATTCGTAATTTTTCCATCATTGCTCATATTGATCACGGCAAGTCTACTTTGGCTGATCGCTTTATCCAAATATGTGGGGGATTATCTGAACGGGAAATGGATGCCCAAGTTTTGGATAGTATGGATATTGAGCGAGAGCGGGGCATTACTATTAAGTCTCAGGCTGTTTGTTTGACATTCAACGCAAAAAACGGCGAGATTTACCAATACAATCTCATCGATACTCCAGGCCATGTAGATTTTTCTTATGAGGTTTCCAGATCATTGGCAGCATGTGAAGGTGCTTTGTTGGTAGTAGATGCGGCTCAGGGTGTCGAAGCGCAATCAGTAGCTAACTGCTATACAGCCATCGAAATGGGCTTAGAAGTCATTCCAGTGATTAACAAGATAGATTTACCATCCGCTGATGTTGAACGTGTTAAGCAAGAGATTGAAGATGTGATAGGAATTGATGCCTCGGATGCTTTGTTGGTTTCAGCGAAAACAGGGCAAGGTGTTGAAGCAGTGCTTGAGGCGATAGCTGATTTGGTTCCATCACCTAAAGGAGATGCAGAGGCTCCCTTACAGGCATCGATAATAGACTCTTGGTTTGATAATTATCTTGGTGTGGTGTCTTTAGTTCGAATCTTTAACGGTCAACTGTCAGTCAAAGATAAGATTCAAATTATGTCACTTAAGTCAGAACAATTGGTAGATGGTTTAGGCAAATTCACACCAAAGCGTACGCCAGGACAAACTCTCATGTGTGGCGAAGTCGGTTATGTCTCTGCCTCTATAAAAAATGTTCATGGGGCGCCGGTTGGTGATACCATTACTTTGGTCAAAAGACCAGCTTCAAAACCATTATCAGGCTTTATGCAGTCCCAGCCTCGGGTGTTTGCTGGTTTGTTTCCAACAGCAGCAGATGATTACCAAGATCTACGTGAAGCTTTGGAAAAATTGCGTTTGAATGATGCTTCTTTGGTATTTGAACCAGAAACATCATCTGCATTGGGCTTTGGTTTTCGTTGTGGATTTCTTGGCATGCTGCATATGGAAGTCATTCAGGAACGTATAGAGCGTGAATTTGATATTGATTTAGTGACCACTGCTCCTACCGTAGTATACGAATTGGTAGATAAAAATGGTGATGTAAAGATGCTCGATAACCCTGCTAATTTACCCGAAATGTTTCAGGAGATTAGAGAACCTATTATTAGGGCGAATATTCTATTACCTCACGATTATGTAGGTTCTGTCATCAGTTTATGCATTGAAAAAAGAGGTGCTCAGAAAAATATGCAATACTTGGGTAAACAGGTTCAGTTAACATTTGATATGCCTTTAAGCGAAGTGGTACTTGACTTTTTTGATAGATTAAAATCAGTCAGTCGTGGTTATGCTTCATTTGAATATGAGTTTGATCGTTATGAAGCCGGTCCATTTATTCGATTGGATGTGCTTATTAATGGAGATCGTGTTGATGCTTTGTCCATTCTAACTCATAAAGAAAATGCTCAGCGACGAGGTAGGGAGTTGACAGAGCGATTGAAAGAGTTAATTCCGAGGCAAATGTTTGATGTGGCCATTCAGGCTGCTATTGGCTCCCAAATTATAGCCCGAACTACGGTCAAAGCATTACGTAAAAATGTCACAGCCAAATGTTATGGCGGTGATGCCACTCGTAAGAAAAAGTTACTAGAAAAACAAAAAGCCGGTAAAAAACGTATGAAACAGATAGGCCGTGTAGAAGTCCCCCAGGAAGCATTCTTGGCAGTATTAAAAGTAGATTAGTGAGATGATGATATGAATGAAATACATTTTGATTTCGAAGCATTTTTAGCTCTGGCCAGTGTGTTGACATTTTTTGGTTGGTTGTATGTCAAAATCAAACTTAAAAAAAAGGATACTGAGCAAACGAGTTTGTTCTTAAATATTGTTGGCTTCGGTCATTCTTTCTTTCCAGTCTTTTTTTTCGTATTAGTGGTCAGAACTTTTGTGTTTGAGCCATTTCGTATTCCTTCATCATCAATGATGCCTACCTTGTTGACTGGTGATTTTATCTATGTTAACAAGTTTGCATATGGCCTTAAAATGCCAGTAACCCATGACACTTTAGTTGAAATTGGTCATCCTGAACGTGGTGATGTAGTGGTATTTCGTTTTCCTAAGGATCAAAAGCAAGATTATATTAAAAGAGTTATTGGTTTACCGGGAGATGAAGTTTTCTATGATCAACGCAGTAAAAGTATTTACATCAATGGAGAGCTAGTGAGCCAGGAAGCTCAGGGGCCTTATACAGGTTTCCATGATGATATCGATCCACAAGGTTTGAATTTGATGACAGAGCAATTGGGTGATAAAGAGGCTCACATGATGTTGATACATAATGGTTATTACAACCAATTTGCCCACTTAAAACTGAAAGTGCCTGAAGGACATTATTTTGTTATGGGTGATAATCGAGATCACTCATCAGACTCTCGAGTTTGGGGACTGGTTCCTGAAAGGAATCTAGTAGGTGAAGCTAAATTTATTTGGATGCATTGGCGTATTCCACATTTTTTTGAAGGGTTGAAACGTATAGGTACAAAAATAATTTGAAACTAAGATCGTTTGACAAATCATGAAAATCTCACGATAATCGTTATTAAATCAACTTCAATCAAAATATTCGCATGAAATCTTTGAAAAAAACAGAAGGTTTAACCCTCATAGGGTTTGTTTTTGTGTTGGCTGTTTTAGGTTTCTTTGCTTTTGCTACCATGCAGATAGGTCCAGTGTATATGGATCACATGTCAGTCGTCAAAGCAATGAAAACAGCAGCGTCTGAAGCGTCACCTAATGATTCTCCAGGAAAAATTAAAGATCGTATAGCTAAATTGTTATATACCAGTTATGTTGATCAAGTGTCTGCTAAAGACTTCAAAATTGTTCGAGGTAATGGTCGTGAAATTCAGGTTAAATATGCAGTAGAAAAAGATTTTATATTTAACTTAGGATTCATTATCAAATTTGAAGAGCGTGTCCCGCTTCAATAAAATTGAAAATATTGGGACAAAAAATCATTTGGCATGATGAGCGCTTGCTGTCCCAGGCTTTGACTCACCGAAGTGTAAGTAGAAGTAACAATGAACGTTTGGAATTTTTGGGCGACTCTGTACTGTCTTTGGTTATATCGACTCATCTTTACAGTCTATACCATCAGCTAACAGAGGGGGAACTATCGCGACTAAGGGCCACTTTGGTTAGGGGTAAGACATTGGCTGAAGTCGCTCGCCATTATCAACTTGGTGAAAGCATCAAACTTGGTCAAGGTGAAATTAAATCTGGTGGGGTTAACAAAAGCTCTGTATTGGCAGATGCTGTTGAAGCTGTATTTGGAGCAGTTTTGTTAGATCAAGGCTATGCTGTTGCTTATGAATTTATCTCTAAAGTTATGGAGCCGTGGTTAATTAAAGTTGATCCTGTTATTATAAAAAAAGATCCTAAGTCACATTTGCAAGAAGTATTACAAAAGCAGGGTTTGAACTTGCCTGTCTACCAAACAATTTCGGAATATGAAGAACAGGGAGAGGTTGTTTTTCAAGTAGAATGTGAGGTGCTGGAAGAGGCGCTCAAAACTGAGGCAAAAGCCAAATCGATTAAAAAAGCAGAGCAAGCTTGTGCAGAAAAAATGTTGGTGTTACTTAATGGCTGAAACATACTGTTCTGGTTATGTTGCAGTTATTGGACGTCCAAATGTTGGTAAATCGACTTTGATTAATCAGATTCTACAGCAAAAGTTATCAATTGTTTCTCATAAACCTCAAACCACCCGTCACCAAATATTAGCTATTCATAGTACAGATCAAGGCCAAATAGTATTTATTGACACGCCTGGTATTCATAACCAAAAAGGTACGGCATTAAATAAACACCTGAATCAAACTGCTCAATCTTCTTCACTTTGTGTTGATGTTGTTTTGTTGTTGATAGAATCTTTAAAATGGACTGATGAGGATAAATGTGCAGCTCAAGTGGTACAACAATCAAATGCTAAAAAAATACTGGTAGTTAATAAAATAGATAAAGTTAAAGATAAAGGGCGTCTTATACCTTTTGTGGACGATTTATCTAATAATTACTATTTTGATTCGGTTCATTACATCAGTGCACTTAAGAATAAACAAATTAAGCCACTGTTATCAATGATTTTGAGCTGTTTACCTGAAGGGGATCCTATTTTTGATCCAGAACAGATTTCTGACCGTTCAACACGGTTTTTCATTTCAGAGTTCATCAGAGAACAGTTAACGGAACGATTCCATCAAGAGCTCCCCTACAGTATGACCGTAGCCATTGAAAACTATGATGTTAAAGGAACAATACATCATATACATGCGGTCATTTGGGTCGAAAAAAACAGTCAAAAAAGTATTATTATCGGTAAGCAAGGAGAAGCAATCAAGCAGATTGGTGTCAAAGCTCGTCAAGTAATAGAGCAATTTATTCAGGCTAAAGTTAACTTAAAACTGTGGGTTAAAGTCAAATCTTCTTGGACTGATGATCTCAATGCCATAGCATCATTGGGTTATACGGATGAACGTGCAAATTAATGGAGTCAAAAGCTGGGTATTTGTTACATCGTCGGCCATATGGTAATAGCAGTGAAATATTATATTATTTGACTGAGCAGGGTTTGATTCATGCTTTAGCGAAAGGAAGCAAAAAGCCAAAATCTCACTTTTATGGGCAACTTCAATATTTCGTAGCCACTACATTGGCTTGGCAGGGTCGCTCTGACTTGAAAACTTTGGTATCAGCAGAGCAAAGTGGATTGCTACCACCCATACCTTATAATAATCATGTTGCTATGATGTACCTTAATGAATTATTGATGTTATTAAGAATTGACAATTCGTTATATCAAAGTATATACCCTCAATATCAGAATACACTGAAGCAGCTTCAAGCGGATAACAACATTGCTCTGATATTAAGACGTTCTGAATGGTTTCTATGTTGCTTGCTCGGTTATCAACTTGAGGTGCCTGATCATATCAATAATAGTGATTACATCCAGTTTTCCGTACAAGAAGGATTGATATTAGATGACCTGTCAAAAAAATGTACCGCTCAAAACTTCATCGACTTCATTAATAATAAAAGTTGTGATATCAAGGGAATTAATTGGCTAATGCGCGTGGTAGTCAGACATCTTGTCAATGGCAGACCTATTAAAAGTCGTGAATTATGGTGTTAAGTTCTATATTTTCATTATGAGGCGTCATTAAGATATATTGACTGAAGGGATTGGTCATATCATTACTACTTTTTAAATCATGCTGATGGTGTTGTTAATTACTAAATGTAGCTATAAGATAGCCGTTTTGTATTTAACAGAATTGCTATGACTGATTTTATAGCTGATTTAATTAATCAGGTCAAACCTTCTGCTACTATTGCTGTGAGTATGAAAGCTGCTGCGTTGAAAAGGGCGGGTCAAGATGTTATTGGGCTAGGTGCAGGGGAACCAGATTTCGACACTCCATATCATGTCAAACAAGCAGCCATCAAGGCAATTGAAGATGGACAAACTAAATATACCGCTGTGGATGGGACACCTGAACTCAAAGAAGCCATCATTAGTAAGTTAAAGCGTGAAAATCAGGTTGATTATCATCATGATGAAATTTTGGTCTCTTGTGGAGCTAAGCACAGTATTTTTAACCTATTGAGTGCAGTGTTGAACCCGGGTGACGAAGTTGTCATTCCAGCACCCTATTGGGTGTCTTATCCAGACATGACTTTGTTGGCTGGTGGGCAGTCAGTGATCGTTAAAACATCACAGTCTTCTGATTTTAAATTGACAGCCGAACAATTAACTGCTGCTATAACGAAACAAACCAAACTGGTGATTTTAAACTCTCCCAGTAATCCAACAGGCCGAGCATATAGCCAACAGGAAATGAAAGCGCTAGGAAGGGTGTTGCTTAAATATCAACATGTATTAGTGACTACTGATGATATTTATGAACATATTTATTGGGGTGATGAGCCTTTAGCTAATTTAGTGGCATTATTTCCTGAATTGAAAACCCGTTGTATTATTATTAACGGTGTGTCTAAGGCTTATGCTATGACAGGTTGGCGAATCGGTTATGCAGCAGGCCCCAAAAACATCATTACAGCCATGCGCAAAGTACAGTCACAAAGCACATCCAATCCGTGTTCGATTTCCCAAGCAGCGGCTGTTGCCGCATATAATGGACCGCAAGATTGTTTGCAGGAAATGAGAAAAGCTTTCAGGGAGCGCCATGATTACTTGATTGCTGCTTTAGATCAGTTACCTGGATTCAGTTGCCAACCTGGTCAAGGGGCTTTTTATGCATTTCCTGATGTCACTGAAGCCATAGAACAATTAGCCGGTATTGATGACGATATTGCTTTTGCTAGTTGGTTATTGGAAGAGGCCGGTGTAGCAGTTGTTCCCGGTACTCCATTTGGTGCTCCTGGCTATATACGTTTATCGTTTGCCACCTCGATAGATATTCTAAGAGCAGCTGTTTTAAGAATGGAAACTTGTTTAAATAAATACCTTAATTAATTGAAATGCATTATAAAATAGTTGTTCATTATGCTGAACTGGCATTAAAAGGAAGGAACCGTAGTGAGTTTGTTAAACGGTTGCGTAAGCAAATGCGCAAAAAACTTAAATCATTAGGATTTGACTGGCAAGTGCGATCCATTCATGATCGAGTGTTTGTTGAAATACCTACCATTGAAAAAAAACAGGCAGAGCAGGCTGTCACAGAATTAGCTCGAATACCGGGTATAGCGTGGTTAAGTTTGGTACATTGGTTTCCCGAACCTGAGTTTCGTTTCCTTAAAGGTGAAAATTTACAACCTGTTTATGATTTAATTAGTTATCTGGCTAATGATGTTTACCAAGAAGGTCAGCGTTTTGCTGTGAGGGTCAAGCGCAGTGATAAAAACTTTCCAATGAACTCACAAGAATTTGAAAAAGCTTTGGCTACTTGCATATTCAAAACAAGCTCTTGGCAGCATGTTGATTTAAAGAATGCTGATCAGTTTTTCTATGTTGATGTGACTTCACAAGGCATGTCGGTTCATACTAATAAGATACGAGGCACTGGCGGTTTACCGGTGTCGTCGACAGGTCGTGTTTTGACGTTATTATCCGGAGGATTTGATTCGCCTGTTGCTGCTTGGTTAATGGCGAATCGAGGTTGTAGTGTCGATTTTATACATTTTTCAGCCTCACACCATAACTTGAATGACGTAGAAAATTATAAAATTGCCCGAATAGTCAGACAATTGAGTGAGGTCACAGGTCGTTCACGATTATTTATTGTGCCTTATACTCATTTTGATATGGCTTTACTAGAACAAGATTTAGATTATGACCTCATTTTATTTAGGCGTTTCATGGCGCGAGTCGCTGAGCATATAATGGTAGATATTAATGCAGCAGCATTGGTGACCGGTGATAACCTCGGACAAGTGGCGTCACAGACACTGGATAACATCAACTCAATGAATAGAGCGATTAGTTCACCAATTTTGAGACCATTGCTGACATATAATAAAGATGAAATTATTAACAAATCGATGGACTTGGGATTATTTGAGGTTTGTCGAGAGCCATATAAAGATTGTTGTGCGTTAATCAGTAAAAGTCCTCGCACAAAATCGAAATTCAATGTGCTAGATAAACTGGAAACCCAATACCTAGAGGGTTATTCTGACTTAATACGGGATACATTAGATGAAACCACTACTCTGGTATATAACTTTGGTCAATTGGTTTTTAAAAAGGAGTTTGGAGACGAAAACAGTTACGTATGAATTTGAACATCAGGCCGATCAAACCTCACGATAATGTAGCCATCAAATCGTTAGTTACGACTGTCCTATTGGAGCATGGTATACAAGGTCAAGGATTTGCAGGTGTTGACCCTGAGCTTGATGATATGTTTGCCGCTTATCAAAGTGAAGATGCTGGCTATTTTGTCATTGAAAGTGAAGATGAAATTTTGGGTGTGGGTGGGTTTGCGGTGTTGGCAGGGACAGCAGGACAGGGTATTGCTGAATTACGTAAAATGTATTTTAAATCAGCATTGCGTGGTCGAGGTTGGGGTAACAGATTGCTGTCATTGTGCATACAAGAAGCGAAAAAAGCAGGTTTCAAACGTATGTACTTGGAAACAACATCGGAAATGAAGATAGCCCAAGCACTTTATATTAAGCATGGTTTTGTCTATCGAACACAACGATTGGGAGCAACTGGACACAGTGGTTGTGGTGTTTTTATGGAGCGATATTTATTATAGGACACCCCTATTAATGAGGTGCTTTTTCTGGCCCGCCAAAAATCAGAAGCAAGGGATGCTCACGCCGAATGCTTACTGCTTTTCAAGTGAGCATAACACAGCATCTGGCTTTTTGGCAGAGCCCCGAATGGCAAGATGACAAGGCCTATGAATATGGTCGCAAAGCGTCTGTGGTCAGTACAGCCAAAAGCGGAGTGGTGGTTGGTGTGGTCTTCCATGATGTCAATGAGCCTGATTCAAAGACTTTGAAGGAGGTATTGGACGAGGCCAGGGAACACCGAAAAAAGGACATTGAGTTGGCGGTAGTGGATCGGGGTGCCAACAAGCATGTTCAGTGCCAAGTGCTGTTGCCTTCAAAGCCCTTAAAGTACCAAAGGCAGAAGAAACGGGTATTGTGTTGAAAGCGAGCGGGTATTGAACCGATTATTGGTCATTTGAAACACGATTACCGACTGAGCCGAAACTGGCTTATAGGTTCACAAGGCGATTCTATTAACCTACTAATGGCTGCTTGTGCTTGGAACTTGAGAAAATAGTTGGTCCATTTTCTTGGTCCCAGAAAAATCAGACCAATGTGCACTGATTTTTTTGTATCATGCATCAAATAATTCATTGATAGCCCTTATTTGTCGATGGGTGTGCTCTTAATCTACAATCGGGAAAACCGTGTTTTTCAGGACCGACTAAATAAAAGATTCTGATGAAGGGATTTGCTTGTTGGCAACAAAAAAAACAAAAAAAATGGCCCGTTGAGCTGAAAAGAACGGTGGTGTCTTATAAGAAGTCACTTTCAAATGAGGTATACAATGAGAATAATGATGAGATTGTTTGTGATCTTGGTTTTGGTCACCAGTATCAATCAAGCGTGGGCATTTAAATGTGTTGGCGATGGTCTGGATGTTCCAGTACAAGAGTGTATAATGTTGAACACCATGTACAGTAGCATGAATGTGGCTGCCTCAATCCTCAGCCAAAGTATTAAAGATGCATGGGGAGGTCAGCCGGTATCATCTTTTGTAACAACACAGGGGATAGTGTCACACACATTGCCATCATAGACAAAAATTTAACGGGCACACTGCCTGAGATGATGGGTGATAATTTTGATAACTTGATCGGACTTGATCTGTCTAAGAATGACCTGACTGGCCAGATTCCAGATTCACTGGGTAGTATGGAGAATCTGGAGTATTTGCTATTAAATGGTAACGATTTGAGCGGAGAGATTCCTGCTTCGTTGGGTCAACTGAGTAACTTGAGTGACCTTTACTTGCAGAATAATTTCTTATTAGGTGCATTTCCTGACATCTCTGGCGCCCCTGTTGATGGTGATCTGCGGATTCAAAACAACTGCCTGGAAAGTGATGATCAAGAGATTATCGACTGGGTAGCAGCGCATGCAGATCCGGGTGAAGGCCTGGATAATCAACAGGATTTCGAAGTCTGTTTTGCTGTTTATGATCTTATTTTTGAAGATGACTTTGAATAGCAGTGCATATTGTTATGTTGATTGATCAAGAAAAAACTGACAAACAGCGAGCGCAGGATTGTTCATATTAACCTGACTGTCAGATGGAGTGAGTGCCTCGGCTGATGTCGTTCGGTACTCTTACTACATCATCTAAATTAAATAACACAACTGATGTATCAGTAGATGACGGACTTGATGAATTTTTGGAATTGATGGGTAATTTATAGAGAGAGGCTGTGTAGCTGTAGTTTTGGAAACGGTTATGGATTTACGCCCTTACTTTCGTTTAGAGTCAATTAGTGTCAGATCACCAAATTTTAAATCATAAGTGATTAAATTTAAATTATATAGATAGTTACGGTTTTGTGTGAATTAAGTAGCTAGTTGTTATTAATAGAGCTATACTTGACGACCAACTTGGATTTGACTCCAGTGAAAAAGAATAACCAAATCAATTGTAATGATTGTGGTATCCATGATTTATGTCTTCCTGCATTGTTAGCTGATGTTGATATATCAAATCTAGACTCTATTATTCAAAGAAGTTCTCGGTCAATCAATAAAGGATTCCATATATTCAATACCGGTGATTCGTTTCAATATATTTATGCTGTTAGATCTGGTGCTTTTAAATCCTATGTAAACAGTTATTCCGGAGAAGAGCAAATTTTTTCATTTCACCTACCTGGTGAATTGATCGGATTAGATGCTATTTATTCAAACATTCATTGCAGCTCAGCTGTTGCTTTGGAAGAGTCTCAAATATGCAGAATACCGTATGAATTTCTAGATGAAAATTCTGTAGGTAGCGAAGGTTTGAAAAGCCAAGTAATGAAGCTACTGAGTAAGGAAATCACAGAGGATCAACAATTATTAATGCAACTTGGTCAAATGAAAGCCAAGGAGAAAATGGCAGCGCTATTGATTAATTTATCAATAAGGTACGAAGCAAGGAATTTACCCCATGATTTATTTACATTACCTATGTCTCGTGGTGAAATTGCTAATTATCTTGGTTTAACTATAGAAACAGTTAGCAGAGTATTTAGGGAGTTAAAAGGATATGGATTCATTAAAATTAAAGGAAAAAAAATTGTTTTGAAAGACATACCAGCCTTAAAACATTTAGCTGGAATATTTGTCAGTAATAATCCGAATGAAAACGCCATTAAATAATTTCAGAATTAATTATTCGTAATAATCTAATCATTATGTTGATATAAGTCAAATCCGCCGGAAAGCATTTGTTTAATATGAATGATTGAATTAAGCATGTTCTTAATAGATTATTATGATAGAGACTAACAATAAAAAGTGGATACTGGTTGCCGATGGTGGTAACGCTAAAATAGTGACTCATTTAGAAAAATCATTCCAAGTTGTTTATGAAATTCAATCCCCATTGCAACACACATATTCAAAAAACTTAGCTACAGATAAAGATGGAAATTTTTACTCAAACAAACATCACAGCAAAGGAAACGGTGCTGATTTACATGACCAAGCTGAAACAGCATTCATTAACGAAATAGGGGATTTGCTTGAAAAAGAATTTTATTTGGATAAATTCAACAAATTAACACTGATCATGCCATCCAAAGCACTTGGAAAAATGAGGCTATGTTTAAGCAAAAGCCTTAAGTCAGTGATAAAGGAAGAAATAGTTAAGGATATAACGTATTTATCTGAAAACGAATTGTTTGCAAGATTGGGTAAGCTGCTTGAGTAAACTGAATTCAAGATACTTTCTATTTGTTGAAAATAGGACATTATGGACTTTATAAATTACTACAAAGTATTGGGTATTGATGAAGGTGCCGATTTAAAAGCCATCAAGTCAGCCTATCGCCGTTTGGCCAGAAAGTTTCATCCTGATGTCAGCTTGTCACAATTCAATAATTAATCTAAGTGGCAAAGGAGTCGATGTGATTACCAAACAAATTAAATCCATCCAATCTGAAAATAAACCACATCCTCCTGCTGGGATTAATGAGTTATGTGACAAAGACATTGCCGCCATCGCTACGTTCTTGAATAAAACTTAACTATTCGAGACATGTAATTTATCCTAAATTCAATTATTAAGCGCAACTTATTAGATTTTGGCTAAAAAAGTATGATGCAAATCGCTGTTTTTATTCAATATATTGACATACATCAAAAGTGACTTTTGTTATTTTTATAAACTGAATGCCTGTATTAAACAAACAGTAAGACAAAATATTCAAATCAAATCCTGTAACTCTCTAGGGAATTATTATTGTTTGCCAAGCATAAACCCCGCCGCCTACGGAGGGCGCTGAGTTTCAACTTAATTTATTTAGGACATTACCATGAAAAGAGTAGACAAAAAAAATGTAGTCATAACAGGTGCTGCCAATGGAATCGGCAAGGCGACAGCTCTGCTTTTGGCAGGGCAAGGTGCTAATGTGGCCATCACAGACGTCAATGATGAAGATGGAAATAATTTGGTGGCTGAGATTAAGGCTGCAGGCAATTCAGCAAAATTTTGGCATCTCGACACTACCAACGAAGATAATGTTCAAAAAGTTTTTTCTGAAATTACTGCTGAATTCGGTTCAATAGAAGTTCTTGTAAATAATGCAGGTATTGCTGGGGTTGATAAACCTACTCATGAAATCACAAAAGCAGAATGGGAGGCACTCATGAACGTCAATGTCACTGGGGTGTTTCTTTGCACAAAACATGTCATCCCACATATGCAGAAATCATCCGCGTGTAGCATTATAAATTTGTCCTCCATCTATGGCCTCGTTGGAGCTGCGGACTTACCACCTTATCATGCGTCTAAGGGAGCCGTGAGATTGATGAGCAAAAATGATGCACTAATCTATGCGAATGATGATATCAGGGTTAACTCTGTACATCCTGGTTTTATCTGGACACCGCTCGTTGAGGCACTTGCGAAAAATTCACCGGAGGGTCCAGAGGCCTTCAGGAAGGCACTTGATAGTCAACACCCAATTGGTCATGTTGGTGATCCCATTGATATTGCATATGGGGTGTTGTATCTGGCATCAGATGAATCAAAATTCGTTACTGGTTCAGAGCTGGTTATTGATGGTGGCTACACTGCCCATTAGGCCGACAATCTCTGCTCAGTATTTTATTGACTTGATGGTTGTTTCGCTTAATCGATTGGAATCAAAATCCAATTGCAGCTGAAAGCGATAAGAAATTCTTATTCAGCTGAGTTGCGATTGCCATATTTATGCTCAGTTTATTATTAAAACTTTGTCAAATAGGAATGTTAATGATGCTTTATACAAAGTTATTTGAGTGGCCATTAATCTACAGAGGTATGAGTCATGGCTTTTAATTTATACATTGAGAAATTATTATGGCAAGAATTGTAATTATAGGTGCTGGAATCGGTGGCATTCCAATGGCATTTGAAGCAAGAGATCTTTTAGGAGCAACGCACCAAATTACTGTAATCAGTGACTCCGAAACTTTTAAATTCACCCCTTCTAACCTGTGGGTTGCAGTTAATTGGAGGAAAAAAGAACAAATTGAAGTTAACCTAACTCCAGTGTTTGAAAAGAAGGGTATTGAATTCATTGCCATTGCGGCACAAAGGGTCAAACCTGAAGACAATACTGTTGAGTTAATGGATGGGAGTTTCATTGATTATGATTTCTTGGTCATTGCCACTGGACCCAAGTTGGCGTTTGATGACATTGAGGGTCTTGGGCCTGATCATTACAGTGATTCAATATGCACCACTGATCATGCCTCAGAGGCAGGTAAAAAATGGCAAGCATTCTTAGAAGACCCAGGTCCAATAGTTGTTGGTGCGGTGCAAGGGGCCTCTTGTTTTGGTCCTGCTTATGAATATGCATTGATTATGAATGCTGATTTACGCAAGCATAAAATCAGAGACAAGGTACCCATGACATTCATTACCTCCGAACCATACATTGGACACCTTGGTTTAGATGGAGTTGGCGATACCAAAAGCTTGCTTGAATCAAAACTTCGTGATGCCAATATAAATTGGATTACCAATGCATCAGTCGATAAGGTTGAAAAAGATCAGGTGCATGTAACTGAACATGTATTAAATCATGAAGGTATGACTAAAAAACATGAACCGATTGCATTTAAACATGCCATGTTTTTACCCTCATTTAAGGGTATTGACGCGGTATTTGGAATTGAAGGTTTAGCTAATCCGAAAGGTTTTATCATTGCAAATGAACACCAACAAAATCCTACATATAAAAATATTTTCTCAGTGGGAGTTTGTGTGGCGATTCCACCGCTTGGGAAAACGCCTGTGCCAGTTGGTGTGCCAAAAACGGGCTATATGATCGAATCGATGGTTAGTGCAACTGCGCTCAACATCAAAGCCCTCATTGAAGGGAATCAACCTGAAACCAAAGCCAGCTTGAATGCCTTTTGTTTGGCTGATTTTGGTGATGGTGGCGTGGCGTTTATCGCTAAACCTCAAATCCCTCCACGCAACGTTAATTGGTCAGGCAGTGGCAAATGGGTTCATTTGGCCAAGGTGGCCTTTGAGAAATACTTTCTTTATAAAGTAAGGAATGGTAAAAGCGAGCCTTTCTGGGAAAAATTCATACTCAAAAGCATTGGTGTGGAAAAACTAAAAAAATGAATCGAGTCCTATCACTATGTTCTTAAAATTCCTTATGGTTCTGATGTTAATTGCTGTCAATGCCACTTCATTTGCAAATGATCAATGGGCTGAAGTTAAGTTGAGTATTCAGCCTATTGTCAGATCATTTGATGGACAGATTGAGGCGATTAAACAAGCGACGGTTTCATCACAAGCCAGTGGTAGGGTGGCTGAAATTCATTATGATATAGATGATTATGTATCGGCTGGTAGTGTTCTGATTGAATTTACTAACACGGAACAAAAGCAAGCTGTGAAAGTAGCTCAAGCTAATTTAGAATTGGCGAAAGCCACACAAAAGGAGGCTATGGCTAATTTCAAAAGAATCAAATCCACTTTTGATCGAAAGCTGATTTCACAAAGTGATTTTGACCTGGCATTGAGTAAAAAGAACACGGCATCTGCAGCCGTTAAAGCCCAACAAGCAACATTAGAGATTGCAATTACACAACTGGATTACACTTTGGTTAAAGCGCCATTTGATGGCATAGTAACCATTAGACATATAGAAAAAGGTGAAACAGTTGATGTTGGTATGCCTGTGATGTCTGGTTTGTCATTAGATCAATTGCGAGTCATTACATATGTGCCGGAATCTTTGATCGGCCATATCAATCAGAATTTTTCGGTCCAGATCACACTACCCAATAAACAAGTTATTGAAAGCTCTGCTTTAACTTTATTTCCATATGCTGACAAACAAACAAGAACTTTTCAATTGAGGGTTAATCTACCAGAACAAACCCCTGGGTTGTTTCCTGGAATGTCAACTGAAGTTTCTTTCAATGTTGGTACTGAAGAAATAATAATCATTCCTGAATCTGCCATCGTGCGCAGGGGTGAACTGACTTTGGTTTATATCAAACATGAAAATAAAAAAATTCCTAGGCAAATCGTAACTGGCAAAGTAATGAACCAATTTACTGAAGTGCTTTCAGGTTTGAATCAAGGTGAGTTAATAGCAACTAACCCATTAGACATGATCACATCTTGGCAACCAAAGAGGCCATAGGCCAGCCAAGATACTGCAATGAAAAACCACAAGAAATTTTCAATATCAGGCCGATTGGCGGAAACCTTTCTCAATAATCAATTAACACCTTTAATTGCATTGGTGATGATTCTGTTGGGTATTTTTGCAGTGGTTGTTACTCCACGAGAAGAAGAACCTCAGATTGAAGTCACTTTTGCTAATGTCATTATTGGCCTACCAGGGGCCAGTGCCAAAGAAGTTGAGCAGTTGATTGCCATACCAGCAGAGCAGGTATTGGATGAATTGGCAGATATCAAACACATATACTCCACCTCAAAACCTGGCCTGGCTGTGATGACAGTCCAGTTTAAAGTGGGCGTTAAAAGAAATGATGCCATTGTCAGATTGTACAACCAAATTCAGTCAAACAATGACTGGTTACCTCAAGGATTGGGGGCAACTAAACCGATTATCAAGCCCATGGGTATAGACGATGTGCCGATAATAACCGCAACTTTATGGAGTGAGGATCCACGAAAAACCAATGCTGAGCTAATCAAGGTTGCTCATACCTTAGAAAACCAACTTAAACGTATACCTGGCACACGAATAATCCGCAGTTATGGAGGAATTGATACAATCATACATATTGAAGTAGATCCCATCAATATGCTCAATTATGAGGTTGTTTTTGCGGACATAAGTCATGCCTTACAAGCCACTAATTTTACTTTGCCGACGGTTAACAGGATTCAAAACAACCAAATCATTGAAGTACAGACTGGTTACCCCTTCAACCACCTGGATGACATCAAAAATTTGGTCATCAAAGTTCATGACCAAAAACCTGTCTATTTACAAGATATTGCACAAGTGACCCAATCATCGGACTCGCCCAATTTTTACAGTTGGATTCATCCTGGTATTGATTGGTCAAAAACAGTAACACCTGCTTTTTCACCAGCTGTAACCATCGCTGTAGGAAAAAAAGCCAGCAGCAATGCCAGTGAAATCACCGAATCAGTTATCGCTGCCCTTGAAACCTTGAAAACCAGTCATATTCCCGATGATGTTCAAATTGAGATTACCAGGGATTATGGCCAAACCGCCAATGACAAAGCCAATAAACTGATCACTAAACTGGTATTTGCTACCCTTTCTGTCATTCTATTGATACTGATTGTTATGGGTTGGCGTGAAGCCATTGTGGTGGGTTTAGCTGTAGGTATCACTTTGTTTGTTACATTATTTGCATCTTGGGCCTATGGCTTCACCCTCAATCGAGTTTCCTTGTTTGCTTTGATATTTTCTATAGGAATATTGGTGGATGATGCGGTAGTCATTGTTGAAAACATCCACAGACGCAGCAAGAATAATAAAAAGCCATTGGATGAAATCATTCCATCGGCAGTCGATGAAGTGGGAGGACCAACCATACTGGCTACTTTCACGGTGATTGCAGCTTTAATGCCTATGGCATTTGTTACCGGCTTAATGGGCCCGTATATGAGTCCCATACCTATCAATGCCAGTATGGGCATGTTGTTATCATTGCTGATCGCTTTGATCATCACACCATGGTTGTATCGAAAGGTCATTGGTGTCAAGCACCACAGCACAGAAAATGCATCAAAAAGAACCCGCAGTGATTCTGTTTTTAATTGTATTCTGCCTGTTTTCCTTAAACAACATGGCGGAAGAAAAGCACGGTATGGATTGATTTTATCGGTAGTCACTTTGATGATACTGTCAGCATTATTGATTCCATTCCAGCAAGTGATATTGAAAATGTTGCCGTTTGACAATAAATCTGAGTTACAATTAGTGGTGGATATGAAGGAGGGTACCACCCTGGAGTCTACCAACCAATTAATGGTTGAATTAGTCGATTACATCAGCACAATCCAAGAAGTGAAACATGCCGTTGCTTACGTAGGGATAGCTTCTCCAATTAATTTCAATGGTTTGGTTCGTCAATATTTCTTGCGCCAGGGAACTAACCTGGGTGACATTCAAATCACCTTGACAGACAAACATCACAGAAAAAAACAAAGTCATCAAATTGCCTTAGACATGCGTGAAATGATTAAGGTCATTGCATTGAAATATGATGCCTCATTAAAAATAGTTGAAGTACCACCAGGGCCACCGGTGCAATCGCCGTTGGTTGCAGAGATATATGGCATTTATTATCCACATCAAATTGGAACTACAAAGCAAATTCAGCAACTGCTGTCTGAGGCTAACCACTTGGTCGATGTTGACAGTTCAGTTGAACATGATGCGATTAAACAAATCATTGAAATCAACTTATCAAAAGCCATGTTGTTAGGTGTTTCACAACAGCAGATAGTTCAAGCTGTGAATGCCACATTATCTGGTATTGATGCCAGTTATCTACATGATGAACACAATAAATATGCCCAACCGATTCGCATAGAAGTTATGCAGTCAAAGCAAAACGATTTGAACCAATTAATGTCAGTCCCAGTAAAAAGTACAAATGGTGCGTTCATTCAATTGGGTGAATTGGTCTCAATTAAAACAACAAGCATTGAAAAAACCATCTACCACAAAAATTTAAGACCTGTGACCATGGTGACTGCCGATATAGCAGGTGGCGCAGATTCCCCTTTGTATGGCATGTTTGCTGCCATGGCATTGATTGATGATCAATACCCTGAAATTAATCAGTACCTCATCGACCAACCTCTGTACAGTGATCAGACCTATATCAAGTGGGATGGTGAATGGCAAATCACTTATGAAACCTTTCGAGATATGGTGATTGCTTACTCTGTGGGATTGATTTTAATCTATTTGCTAATTGTGGCTCAGTTCCATTCTTATTTTGTGCCATTAATCATTATGGCGCCCATTCCCTTGACCGTCATTGGTATCTTACCAGGCCATTGGTTGTTGGGTGCACAATTTACCGCCACATCAATGATAGGAATGATTGCTTTGGCTGGTATCATCGTTAGAAATTCAATTCTATTGGTCGATTTTATCCGAATTCAACTGGCTGAAGGTATGGCATTAAAAACTGCTGTCATTCAATCCACGACTGTACGAGCCAAGCCCATTATTTTGACTGCATTGGCAGCCATGATGGGTGCATTTTTTATTCTCGATGACCCGATATTTAATGGCCTGGCCATTTCTTTGATATTTGGGATATTGATATCAACCTTATTAACCTTGGTTGTTATTCCAGTGCTTTATTTTTGGTATCTATCAAGGCAAGAGTAACAAAAGCAATAAGCCAAGTCCTTAATAATCCTGACAACTCAATGCACGTTGTGTTTCAATCGATTCAGATTTGATTTATATCAAAGCAGTCACCGGTAAGGATTGCTAACATGAATTAATTGAAAAACAATCTTATGCACAGAGGCTACATTAATGATAGCGAAATTTAAATTTTATGGGACATTGATTCTGATATTGGTGGTCAGTGCTTGTAGCACAACAAAAGGACCCAATGAAAACACCGGCATGATTATTGGTGGTCTGCTTGGTGGTGCCTTGGGTCACCAGATAGGTGATGGCCGGGGGCAAACCATTGCCACAGTGATGGGTGCAGTCATCGGTACAACCATAGGTGGTAATGTTGGTCGCTCAATGGATGACAGTGATCAGTTAAAAGTATCACACAGTTTAGAAACAGTAAGAACAGGTGTGCCTACTGTATGGGTCAACCCAGACACCAATAATCGGTATGAAGTCAAACCATTGAACACCTATTATTATGAAAGATCACCCTGTCGAGAATACCAAATTGAAGCCATGGTTGGCGGTAAAAAAGAATTGATTTACGGCAAAGCTTGTCGTCAAGCTGATGGCAGTTGGCAGGTGGTTTCGGATGAATGAACTCAGGGATACAGACATGACCGCCGCTGTATTGTGTCAACACAAGGTTATCACCACCACTGGTGATACAGCTTTGATTGATGCCGCGGCTTTAATGCGTGATTATCATGTCGGTTGCCTGGTGGTGATTGAGCAAGTTAATGGCCGGACGACGCCCATAGGCATAGTGACTGATCGAGATATAGTGGTACAGATTATTGCACTTAACATACCCTGTGAAGATGTCTTAATCAGGGAGTTAATCGGCAATGATTTTTATACCGTTAAAGGCCATCAAAATATTTTCAGTGTGTTTAAATACATGCAACAAACTGGTGTGCGAAGGCTGCCAGTGGTTGATGGCTTGGGCGGTTTGATTGGCATCATAACTTTTGATGATTTGATTGCTATATTTACCAGCGAATTGGCTGACCTTTCTCGGGTTATCAAACATGAACAGTTCATTGAAAAAATCAGCAGGGAGCAAGTTTAAAGCAATGAATAATTTACCTAAAATATTTCCCAATTAAGACAAATGTTATGAAACATAAATTGAAGTTAGGCATTGCTACATTCTTTCTTTTACTGGTCATTATTTTTACCCTACAAAACGCTCAGGTTGTCGAAGTTAAGCTGTTGTGGTGGGATGTTGCCATGTCCAGATCAATTATGGTTTTTGGCTTATTATTGATCGGCTTTATTATTGGTCGAACCATCCGCTTTAAAAAACACAGAAAAGAAAAGAATCTAACTTGACTCCTTTCGAACCTGAATTTTAATTTTAAACTTCATATTCACTCATGTATTCTGGAACAGTGGCGGTCCAACCAAGCTGGTCTTTGAGGTGTAAACGAAATTCATCAGCGGCATCAGGTTCACCATGAACAATAAACACTTGTTTTGGAGACAAACTCTTACTCAGCTTCAACCAATCAATCAATTCCTGATAATCGGCATGGGCTGACAAAGTGTCGATTTCCTTGATATTGGCTTTAACATCCACATCTTGACCAAATATTTTTATCTTTTTATCACCATTCAATAATTTTCGACCACGAGTTCCACCAGCTTGGTAACCAACCATAATGACGGTGCTTAGATGGTCAGGCAAAAAGCTTCTTAAATGATGCAGCACCCGACCGCCAGTAGCCATCCCGCTGGCAGAAATGATGATGTGAGGATACTCTAAATTGGCTAACTCTTTAGATGCAGCTACTGATCGAGTGTATTCAATTTTGGCACCCATTTCCCTACATTGATCCGCTGTTAAACGGTGTTGTTTATTAAAATGACAATAAATGTCTGAAGCATCAATGGCCATGGGACTGTCAAGGAAAATAGGGAGCTTAGTTATACGCTTTGACTTGATTAATTCTGACAACAAAAACATGATGGTTTGTGCTCGTCCAATAGCAAAACTAGGAATTAAAATTGAACCGCCCCGTTTAGCTGTCTCATTGACGATGGCAGCCAATTCCTCATTGGAATCATCATGTTCATGAAGCCTGTTTCCATAAGTCGACTCTATCAATAGGCAATCACAGTTATCCAGTGGCAAAGGTGCTGGCATCACCGAATCATTAGGACGACCTACGTCACCTGAAACAATAATGGATTTTTCATTATCCATTATTTGTACACTCGCAGCTCCCAAAATATGCCCCACAGAACGCAGTTTGAATTTGATGTCATTTATCGCCACTTCTTGCTCAAAATCAATAATTTTAAACAGTTTCAAACTATTTAAAGCAGTCACAAGGTTGTAGAGAGGTTGGGCCGGATTGTGTTTTGTAAATTTGTGTTTATTACGGAACTTGGCCTCTTCTTCTTGGATGTGCGCGCTGTCAGGTAATAATAACTCACACAAGGCAAAAGTGGCTTCGGAACAATAAATCGGACCACGGTAGCCAAATTTATACAGCAAAGGTACCATACCAGAGTGATCCAAATGAGCATGAGTTAAAACCACAGCGTCAATTGATTCAATGCTGAATGGAAATTCTTGCCAATTCCTTTCACGCAAATTTTTATAGCCCTGAAACAGGCCGCAATCGATCAGAATCTTGGTTTTGTTGGTAGCAATAAGATACTTTGAACCTGTCACTGTACCTGTTGCACCCAGAAATTTAATCTTCATCATGTTCTCCAGTTAGTAAAATAATTCATGATCTAATGACCTCATAAGTTGTTTTCAGTCATTTCGCTTGAGGTCAGTAAACCTTGCATGTCTTGTACAGCCATTAATTGTGCTGACTGTTGAACAATGTGAGCCCAAGTTTGTTGATTGGCTTTTTGCATACCATTCACATCCAGGGTTCCGCCACAGTTTTTATAGCCCATAAAAGCGGTTGATTTCACCCCAGTATCCAACTGTCTTAAAACACCAGTAACCACATCTGCATGGGTATGTGTGACCACCACACGATGTTTTACGTAAGGAATCAATTGATTGATTTGATCTGTTTGATAGACATAAGTCGATTCTGTTGCATCCCTGCCTATTCTGAATTTACCCGGTTCGAGAATGGTTACTACCGAACAGGCATACCGATTGCGTCGCAGGCGTTCAGCGGCTTTGCGCACTTGCTGTAACTGATAGGCACCAATGGCAATCAACTGAATGCTTGCTTTGTCATCATGTCCTACCACCCAATAACCCTTTTTAACTGCTTCTTTGGCTGTACTTGTATCACCCACAATGGGTAACTTATTTTTCGGAATAACCAAAACAGTCACGACACCTCGCTGTGCATACACATGCGCCAGTGAGGCAATGGCTGTTTGGGCATCAAATGGGAAGAGTACCTGTGCTGAGTCTGCCATTTCGCTCAGCCAAGCTTCACACAGGGTAGGGTCCTGATGTGAACGTTCGTTTTTACTGTTCTCCCAGGTATGCGAAGTCACAATAACAGGTACACTGATCCAGTTTACTGAACGGCCAGTTGCTTTCATGTGACGAGCGAAATTAATTTCTTGCCGCATAGCTCCTAACATTTTTACCGCAAAAGCTTCATAGCTAACCACCAAATTAATCCCTTGTTTATTTGCCAGAGCAGCAGAAACAACCGCTTCTTCATTCAAAGCAGTGATAACACCACCTGCTATAGATTCAGCCACGCCAACCTCTGGTGCAGTGACACGGTGTAACAGCACGTCCAGTGTTTTGTTCATTCTATTGCTGCGCATTTCATCCGGGTTACCCACCTTAAATCGATGTTGTGGATTACTTATTATGAATTCAGTAAACCACTGATCCAGTTGTTCCATGGGTGAATAATCAATATTTGGAGTCATTTCTAGTTGATTTGGAATAACGGGGGGGGCAACTTCAAGTAATCGGAGACAATGGTCAGCTTCCCGCACTCGTTTTGTTACTGGGTGATTTTTTAATGTTTGTATTGCATCTGTTATTTGCTCGTGAGGAACGAATAATTTTTTTAAACTTTTATTAAATATTGTACGTGCCCCATCATGCTCGGCAGGGTTTTCTGACATCGGCAGGTTATGCGCGGCATTGGTGCCTGCACCTACAAAACCGTATCCTTTGATGGTTTCTGCAATGGTATAAGGTAATTTTACTGGGTATTTGGACTGCCCACTTTTGATACTTTTATGTTGTTCTTCAAGTCTTTTGGCCATATTGATAATGGCCCAAGCGAATGCTGACGGGTCTTTACCATCAATAAGCACTGGCTCAAAATGATTCAATTTAAGGTGTTTTTTGAACCAGCTGACGCCGCCTGAACGAGCCATGGTGGTTTTCTGGTCAATGCGCCTGCCATTGGCAATCATAATGGGTAATACCAGGCCAGTGTCTTCACCCCGCCACCACCGTGGTGCCCAATCGCTGCCTCGTTGTTCTTCAAAGGCCCCATCACTGAGAAAAGTCACCAATTCTTGACCAGGTAGCGGCATGTGCATGTACTGCAACTCGGTAAATCCAAGGTAACCGCCTTCACTGATACCTCCCGCAGTGAATGGATTTACATGACTGCCCAAAGGTGCCAAAGGTCGACCATATCGGTCGATTTCATAACTGTAAAAGTCTAGACACAATTGGCTTAATCCTTGGTTACTCAATGGATACCTGTGAGCTTGTTCATGGTCCAAATTACCTAGAAGCACATTGACTGAATCAATGGCAGCAACACAATGCCCCTGTCCCATAATCCAGGCACGGGTTTTTCCCGTCAGTGCATTGGCTAACATGTATCCCACATAGGCGGGCACCATATTCAATGACCCACCTATATGGCCTTCTGGCTTTTCTTTGAAATCCTTGAATTGAAGTTCAGTACCCTCTAAAGAAAGGGTTTTTACGTAAGACATTTGCACGGTTAGCCACATAGCCATATTGCACAGTCGATCTGCCGCAATCAGTAATTTCCAAGTCTGTTGCTGACTACAAATGCCCGCTTCATCCAATGCTGTAACCAGTTCATTGACCTTCAATGCTGTCTCGCGTTTGTGTTTGATGACGCCAAAACCAGCACGCCATGTCATGTCATTGGGCATATTTTTTCTGCTTATTTGTAAATGTTTGGTATTGATTGAGCATTTCCTTGCTTTCATCGACCTGAATTTTCCATATTTCAGTGGCGCTGCCATCGGTTTGCAAGGGTTGATGTCCTTGGCCAGCATTGTGATTTTTTGATTTATTCATCTGCATTGAAAGAGACGACAATGGAGCCATTATTTTTTCACGGATGATGGCTTGGTTTTCGCCAATTCCACCTCCAAAACTGATGGCATCAATACCGCCCAAAACCACATAAAATGCACCAATAGTTTTTTGAATTTGATAACAAAAATGATCAACCGCCAATTCGGCTTCAGCACCCTTATCTTGCAATAACAGTGGCATGAACTCGGACTTGCCACTGAGGCCTTTTAATCCAGATTGTTGATTCAAGAGCTTATACAGTTGATCTGCAGAATATTCTTCATGTTGTATTAAGTGCAACAGTATTGACGGGTCAATCGCACCACAACGGGTACTCATAACCAACCCATCCAATGGTGAAAAGCCCATGGTGGTATCCATCACTTGTCTGTTTTTCCATGCCGTTGCGGAACAACCACCACCCAACTGAAGTGTAACTGTAGTGGTAAATCGTTTGGTCTTTTGGAGGATGTTCCATTGGTGCCTATGTGCCAATCCATGAAAACCATAACGTCTGATTGGCCACAAAGGAGAGAGCAGAGGAGGTATTGCGTAGTTTTGACTGTTGGAGGGCAAATCATAGAACAAACCAGAATCAAAAAGTGCATATTGTTTTGCCTTTGGCCAAAGGTTTTCGGTCAATTTGATGAGTTTAAGTGCCAAATTATTGTGCAATGGGGCCAAGTGTTGCCAGTGTCTGATGGTCGCTTTTAATTGCTGATCAATTCTCTTTGGCTTTTCATCAACAGCCCCCGAATGGACGATTCTGTGCAGTACCACCATTGAGGAATCATGTTGTGTTAAAAAAATTGAATACCCTGATGACAATTGTTTTGAATCACCAGTTAGTTGAATGGTATCAAGCATTTGTTTGGAGCCCTGATATAAAGTCAGTTTCAATGAAGTACTGCCCGCATTACACACCAATACAGTTGTGAAATTTGAAGACATATCAGCAGATTTGGTCTTCAATGAATTGACTGATAATTGCCCAAGCTTCATCAATTGTATTCACAAATTTGAACAGTTCTAAATCTGAGTTTGCAATCATTCCTTCAGCAATTAAAGCCTCAAAATTGATTATTTTTCCCCAATATGTTTTGCCAAACATCAGGATCGGTAAAGGTTTGATTTTGTCGGTTTGTAACAACGTTAATGCATCAAATAATTCATCCAATGTGCCATAACCACCTGGAAATACTACCAAAGCACGAGCCCTCATTAAAAAGTGCATTTTACGGATAGCAAAATAATGAAACTGGAAACACAATTCAGGTGTTATGTATCGGTTAGGCATTTGTTCGTGTGGCAAGACAATATTCAGTCCGATGGATTTTCCACCTACATCACTGGCCCCCAAATTGGCCGCTTCCATAATTCCAGGTCCACCACCAGTAATGATATACAAGGGTGTTTCTGAAAGCATAGACTTGTGGGTAATCAGTTTGGAAAGATTTCTGGCTTGGGTATAATATTCTGCATGCTTAATTTGTTGTAAAGCATGATTACGTTTTTTTAAGACTGCTTCATTATTCGGCGACTTCCTTAATGCTATATTGGCTTTGTCCAATAAAGCATTGGCACTTTCAGGGCTGGGTGTCCTTGAGCTGCCAAAGATTACTATTGTGTGATCGATGTTATGTTCATTGAGAATCAATTCTGCCTTAGTGAGTTCTAGCATCAGTCGAACAGCGCGCAGTTCATCACGTAAAATAAATTCTTGGTCGTCATAGGCGAGTTGATAGGACGTTAATTTATTCAGCAGCTTGTTGCGTTTACTTTGTTTGGCCAGTTCAAGGTCTTCTTCAGCGCTAGACAAGAGTCTTTTACCAATTGCTTTTAATTCCATCAATCAAATCTCCTTGTGATTTAAAAAGAATATGTATAAAGCCGCAGTATGCATAAATTTTTCGCTATGAGGAACCTTGGCTGCGCATCATTTTTAACGGGCAATATAAGTATCAACTTCAGTTTTGAATCCTGCTTTTTTAATGATCATCATCGCTGGGCAAATGCCAGTGAAGGCTGATTGAAAAAGATTGGCACCAACAAAAACTGTTAGCCAAATAAAATAGGGGTGAACTAAATAGGTCAAGGCCAATGAAGCCAAAATCATGAAACCGGCAAAAGCCGATAATACCCTTTCTGCTGTCATGTTATTCTCCTGTGTTAATTAGGTAAAAAGCTGTCCAATTAATAGGTTCCATTTATTCAACTTTTCCTCAACAAATCTTATAATTAAATAATGTGTTAAGATAAAAGTTGAATCGTATTTCTAAGTAAACTGGTAAAAAAAGTCGAATACTGCTTCAGTTATAAAGCCTATTATGTGCCGCCATTACCAATAAAAAATCAGAGTAGCAGGCTACAATTAATAAGAGTTGACTAAATATGATTTTTAAAAACTTTTATTCAATTCCAACTGGTGCCATTGCTACATAGAGTCAACAATGACACATGTCTGTGATAAAACTATTTAATCTCGACCTTTTTAGCCAAAATCACTTTTTCTTTAGACTTTTCTAAATGTAAATACAGAACACCATTTTTTTGCTCCGCTTTGATGTCATTTTCGTGGACATTTTCAGGGAATGAAAAAGATCTTGAAAAACCACCATAAAAACTTTCGATAGAATGTTGTTTTTCTTCAATTTTTTCATCTGTTTTTACATATTTCCTTTCACCACTTACTGTAAGCACTCCATTTTGAACTTCTATGTCAATGTCTTTTTTATCAATACCAGGAACTTCAAATTTAAGTAAAAACTCATCATCAGTTTCTGTCACATCGACTGTAGGCTGCCAATTATTGTATGAAATGCCTTCACCGTTTTGAAAAGGTAATAGGTTGGTGTTATTAGATCCATTGAAAATTTGATTCATTTCTTTGAAAGGATTCCATTTGACTATTTGCATATTTATTTCCGAACTAAATTTCAGGATTTTTATTATCATTGATTTTGGCTTGTCAAATTTGATGTAAATCAAAATAAATCACATAGCCTCAAAAGGTATGTAAATTTAATAATCGCTTTATATAAAACTAATTTTATTTTATTTTTACAATTTGACTTAGATCAAAAACCAAACCAAGTAATTACTTATAATGTCAACTCATGGTAAGGATTCACCTTGTTGATGATTTAACCGAGCTATAGTGCTTGGGTATTTTGAGAGGTTTGCATCTGTTTGAGCCATGACAGAATCCGTCGTAGATGTGATGTGTGTTAAGTTTTCTTAATCTTCATTGAATTCAACGGCGGATTTTTTATTATATGGGTTTTACCCCGTTTTCACTGACGATTTAGAAAACCTTTTCAGATGTGTCCGTAAAATCGGGGTAAAACCCGTAAAACCCGATTTATTGATCTATATCAAAAGATATTTTTATGTTTCATCTATCATCAAACCTCTAATCAATTAAGCCATTATGAAAGGATTTTTATGAATAACACTACTGACAAAATTAAAAGCAAATCTCATGAGTTATATGAAAAGCTAAAAACCGAAAGAGACGAATTAAAACTACAAACACATCTAATGAAAGAAGAACTTGATGAAAAATGGGAAGAAAGCGAAAAACAATGGTCTCATTTCAAGTCAAAGTATTCAACCATTAAACGAGGTGTTAGTGATGCCGGTAGTGATTTAGTCGATGGATTCTCGGCATTGGGCCATGAAATTAAAAATGCATACAAAGACATAAAAACAGGCATACAATCAAGTAAATTAACTAAAAAAGACTGATGTTGGAGCTATTTATTAAATGTATTTAGTCTGATTTATTAATTAAAATTTGGAGAATTCTATGTCGAATAAAAATTATCAGGAACTTGTTGAGGGACTCTCAGATGAAACCTGTGACATGCACAGAGCAATTAAATCGTTGATGGAAGAATTAGAAGCAATTGACTTTTATAATCAAAGGGTCGAAGTTTGCCAAGACTCTGAGTTAATAAGCATTCTGACACACAATCGTGATGAAGAAAAAGAACACGCAGCGATGATTTTAGAATGGATCAGAAGAAATGATCAAATCTTTGAAAAAGAGCTAAAGTCAAATTTGTTTACTGAAGGCCCAACTAAACATGGTGAATGAAAATTTTCATCTTGATTATTATATTAACCCTGCGATTGAGTAATGGGTAATTAGCCACAGGATCAATATAGACTACAGACATCATTCATTTCGATTTTGATTCTTGTCAAGCCAGCCAATACATTAATTAGTTGACTGAATAGCCAGCCATATTAGTTTTTTTGAGAAAATATATGAAATACAGTTCAGTACCCTTGTGGGAAATTAAACTTGATGATAAATACGAAATCATCATAAGACCCATTACACCAGAAGACATTGAGTTAGAAAAAGATTTTTTTAATCAGTTATCTCAAGAAAGTAAGCACAATAGATTTTTGGGAGGCGTAGCTGTGTTAAGCAGCAAAGTACTCGCCGATTTATGTAATATTGATCACTTACATGACATGGCATTTGTTGCAATTAGCAAAGACGGGTTAAGTAAAAAAATAGTCGGGGTAGTTCGTTATGCCGAAGATCAGGTTGGCAATAAAAAAGCCGAGATCGCTGTGACAGTAGCTGACGATTGGCAAGATAAAGGTATCGGTACTGAATTGCTTAAAAAATTAATTGAATTTGCACAAGTTGCTGGCATCAAAAAATTCTACTCAATAGATAACTATGCCAATGAGAAAATGAGAGTTCTGGCAAAAGAATTTGGTTTCTCGAAACATCAAGACCCTGAAGATGCCTCTTTAATTATCTATGATTTAGATATCTGAATCAGATTCATATGCTCTTTAAAAGCAAGTGAATTCTTCAACTCAAGTTATTCTTGCCCTTTATTTATTGACCAGCCTATACAGCGCTGGCCATGCTTTAATTGATAAAAGAGATTCCAGGGCTGCACTCATTTGGATCATTGTATGCTTGATCCTGCCATTTATTGGTCCAATTGGTTATTACTTCTTTGGTATCAATCGAATAGCTAGGATTGCCAAGAAGTTAAGCTTAACAATTGCCGAAAAAGATAAGCTCAAAGGTGATAACCTCAGATTGACAGATTACACCTCCGAAATAGCTCAAAAATACCATGAATTTATCCATATTTCTAACAGTATCGAGGGCAGGGAGTTGTTATCAGGCAATGACGTTGTTCTGCTTCGTCATGGAGAAGGTGCATACCCTGTGATGCTTGAGGCAATGAGTCAAGCGAAAAATTTGATTGTGCTATCGACTTATATTTTTGACAATGACGACACAGGTAATCAGTTTGCTGAAGCATTGGCAGATGCCAAAGGCAGGGGTGTGGACGTTTATGTACTCATTGATGGTTTTGGTGCGCTGTATTCTTTTCCTTCAATCATTCATAAATTAATAAAAAGTGGCGTTAAATGTGAAAAGTTTTTACCGTTAAAATTAATTCCACCCAGTCTAAGCATTAATCTCAGAAACCATCGCAAAATACTGGTTATTGACCAATGTATTGGATTTACTGGTGGCATTAATATCAGCGACAGGCACCTTAAAATGAAAGGGCAAGCAAGGAAAGTCTCCGACATGCATTTCAAGTTACAAGGCCCGATAGTCGATCAACTGCTGGATTTGTTTTGGACAGATTGGATGATGATGACAGGTGAAATTCCAATTTACAAACAGACCAAAAGAATTAACTCACCAACTGCAAACATGCCTTGTCGTGTCATTGCAGATGGGCCTGACAAAGATTTAAATAAACTGGGCCTTATCATACACAGTGCT
Source organism: Gammaproteobacteria bacterium (assembly GCA_030430025.1). Lineage (GTDB taxonomy): Bacteria > Pseudomonadota > Gammaproteobacteria > Xanthomonadales > Marinicellaceae > Marinicella. The sequence goes on along the minus strand of JAUIGR010000004.1, from coordinate 4,497 downwards.
ATTTGCACAGCTAAGCTAACTGTGACCATCATGACCCCATACTTTATTCCATCAAGAGAAATGATTGCTATTCTGTTAGCGGCTTCAAATCGAGGCATAATAATCAATATTATTTTACCGGAAAAGAGCAATTTACCTTATGTTGATGCTGCATCGCGAAACATGTTGTGGGAGTTACTTGAGTGGAACATCAATGTATATTATCAACCAGCACCGTTTGAGCACGGCAAGATGATAATTATCGACAGCTGTTATGTGTTGATCGGATCAGCCAATATTGACCCAAGATCTTTGCGGCTAAATTTTGAATTAATGGTAGAAATATTAGATGAAAAATTTGCCCAAGAAATGAATTCTGAGTTGCAGATAATTATTGAACGATCACGTCAAGTGAGTTTTGAAGAAGTGGAATCCCGATCATTGTTGGCGCGAATAAAGGACAGTCTGGCTTGGTTATTTTCCCCTTATTTATAGCTTATCTGAAATGGTTATCGATCAACTCTTACTCATCAGAAATTATCATGACAATACGTTCGATTAATCCTAAAAATATATTTTCACCCACAAGGATCTAATGTAAATGCAAACGATATTATCAGGCCCGCTTGACACCCAGGATGAGATTGAAAATTTTTTAATTGCATCAGGCGAATCATATAAAAACTATAGTGATTTCAAGGGAGATCATTACAAAGTTTGTTTTTTTAAAAGTTTACATCCAGGTGTTGCAGATTATGTTCAAAACGTACTTAATAAACAGTTTTCAGATATCGTTGATTTGTATGTGGGGATAGTGTGGAACAGTGTAAGTAGTGAAATACAACGAAACACTTCTGAAACAGTTGAAAAATTTGATATGACTCATTCATCAAATACATCCTTTGATGAATCAACAGATATAATGTTTTGTTTCAGAAAACAGTTAGATAACTCATCAAAAGATGAAATTGGTAATCCCCCCATTTTTAACTGACGTCAAAAACAGAATATTTAGTTGCCATCATACTCTTGCCCTTTAGGATTAGCAAAAGAGTTTGATGGCATGCAGCCATCACCTTATCCTATGCAGCCAGAGAACGGGTTAATATGATTTCTTCAGTGACCAATCAGGGCAAGGTACAGTTCATGATTTATGATGACAAATTCACTGCAGAGGTTTTGATTCAATTTCTGGAGCAATTGCTTAAATCCAGTGACAGGAAAATACATTTGATTCTGGATAACTTACGAGTTCATCATGCCAAAGTGGTCAAGCAGTGGTTGGCGGATAAGGAGCAGCAGATTGAAATACATTATTTACCCAGTTATTCACCTGAGCTTAATCCTGATGAATACTTAAATTGTGATTTGAAAGCCAAATTCAGAGCTGGTGCGCCAACAAGAAAGAAGGGACAAATGAAAGAGAAGATAAAGAATCATATGCAAACCATTCAAAGCAAGCCTGATACAGTTCGCTCATATTTCAAGCATAACAAAATCAAATACGCCGCTTAAATGATCTGTATTTGGCCGCAGGGTTAATACATCAAAGACGCTAAGGACAGAGGATGGTTCATTTGAGCTGGATACTCCACGGGATCGTAATGGCGAATTTGAGCCGCAATGAGTCAAGAAGAATCAAACTCGCTTCACCTCAATGGACGACAAGATCCTGTATCTGTACGCCAAAGGTCTAACCACCCGAGAAATCGTTGCCACTTTCAAAGAAATGTACGATGCTGATGTATCGCCGACGCTGATATCCAAAGTCACCAATGCGGTGATTGATCAGGTCATTGGGTGGCAGTCAAGGGTATTGGATGCGGTCTACCCCATTGTTTACCTTGATTGTATTGTGGTTAAAATCAGGCAAGACAGGCAGGTGATTAACAAGTCATTTTATCTGGCATTGGGAGTGAATATGGAAGGCCATAAGGAGTTATTGGGTATCTGGCTCAGTGAGAACGAAGGTTCTAAGTTCTGGCTGGGCGTTTTAACTGAACTACAGAGCCGTGGGGTTAAAGACATCCTGATTGCCTGTGTGGATGGCCTCAAGGGCTTTCCCGATGCGATCAATGCAGTTTACCCAGAAACCCAGATCCAACTGTGTATCGTGCACATGGTTCGAAATGCGGTAAAATATGTGCCCTGGAAGGATTATAAGCCAGTGACAGCTGATCTTAAACTGATTTACCAGGCAACAACTGAAGACCAAGGGTTGCTGGCACTGGAACAATTCTGTGAGAAGTGGAATGACAAATATCCACAGATAGGTAAATCCTGGCGCAACCACTGGGAGAACCTGAATACTTTGTTCAATTACCCTCCTGATATTCGCAAGGCGATTTATACTACCAATGCCATCGAATCACTCAATTCAGTCATCAGAAAAGCCCTCAAAAAGCGTAAATTATTCCCCAGTGATGATGCTGCCAAGAAGGTCATTTACCTGGCCATCACTGAGGCATCAAAGAAATGGACCATGCCAATTAGAAACTGGAAACCAGCCCTGAATCGGTTCGTGATAGAATTTGAACAGCGCTTAAGCGATTATATTTGAAATGGCGGATACACAGAATTATTTACAGGGTCGCAAAGAGTTCACAATGTATTCTCTAACAGTTGAATGTTGATAAAAAACCATTTCATCTGTCCCTTCAGTTTCGCAATTTAAATAATTCATGTGCTTTCTCAGTGTTAAATATTACTATTAAAATTAATTGATGAATAGTTTGTTAGGTTTAACCACATTTAATTTTTTATGTTGAATTACCCGTTTCAAATATCAAATTAATAAGTGAAATAAAGATAGATTTGTTTCGATGAAATTTGGTCTTGGTATCATGTAGTCTTAACTATGACCTCAGATAATAACTTCTAATTATTTTCCAAATAAAAGCTGGTATTAACCAGCTTTGCAAGGATGTTATTTCTTACTTCTTACTTCTTACTGTCAGAAGGTTTTTTAGAAGCAGGTGATCCGCTTTTATGTGATTGATTAGACTTTGAATCTTTTGAATCCTTGGTACTCAGATTTTTTTTATCTTTATCATTGTTGTTCATAATAGTACTCTCCAAATCAGCCGATATATTATATTAATACCGACTTATGATGTTTATGGAAATAACTCCATAAGCTTAAAAATAAAAATCCGCCACAAAATTCAATTAATACTTGTTCAATCTTTTACCAAAAGCATCTGCGGCGGACCCAATCATGATTCAGATATTTTTAATTGGCCTAAGCAATCCTGCTTAAGTCAATCAGGTGTTAAGACCTATCCAAATAATGAATATTGATTATAAGATTATGTTAAACCTATTTTTTGATATAAATCAAATTACAACAATATAGGTAAATTAAGTACCTAAATAACTTATATGTAATTGATTTAGTTAAAAAATAATGTAAGAGAGTGTAATATTTGTATCCATTCTATTATTGAGGCAGTTAAAAATTCTACGGTTACTGTTTCTTGTCATCGAAAGCAGGTTATGTGCTTACGCACACAACCTGTTCTTGGGCTTTTAGTGATCTTGGAATAAATTTGGTTGTTGTTCATTGATCAATTTTTGAACATTCTTTTTGCTCACTTTTTTCTTGCTTGTTTTTTTCTTTGTTGTTTTTTTTGTTACTTTCTTACTTGTTCTTTTTTTCTGAGAAGCATTTGTCTCATTATCGTTATTAGAAGGAGGTTTTTTCCTTGATTTGTCGTTTTTATTTTGAGTGTTTATTTGACCAGAGCTTTTTAATTCTGTGGGCTCTTTTTTATTTCCTGAATTTTTAGGTGTAGTTTCAGATTGTTCATTTGTTTTTGTATCTACTTGAGCAGCACTGTTATCATCTTGCGAAGTGGGGTTACTCTTACTTACTTTCGATTTCTTTTTAGTGGTTTTTTTAGTGACTTTCTTGTTAATTTTCTTTTTAGTTAATTTTTTCTCGGAGACTGTCTTTTTATTTACAACACTATTAAGTTTTGAGATTTGATCATTTTCATCTGACTTTTCTTTGACCTGTGTTTCATGAAGTTCCTTACTGTTTTTACTCTCTGATGTTTTATCTAATTGTGTCGATGATTGATGTTTCTTAGTATCAGGTTGAAATGATAAACCTTGTTCTGTGCTAGTTGTTGATTCTTTATTAGTGTCATCAATAACCTTGCTTTTTGACTGATCCAAAGCTCCAGAGGGGACTAGAGGATCTTTTTTTGCAGCCAATTCTGCAACACTACCCAATGGACGTGACATTTTATTGGCGATAGATTGTGTTTCATTCTGTGCGAGCTTCTCGTTGGGTTGCATTGTTCCAGTAGAAGGCTCCACAACTGTGTTTGCTTTTTGTTGTTTGCTTTGTTGTTTGCTTTGTTGTTGCTTATCTTGTTGTTGCTTATCTTGTTGTTGCTTACCTTGTTGTTGCTTACCTTGTTGTTGCTTACCTTGTTGTTGCTTACCTTGTTGTTGCTTACCTTGTTGTTGCTTACCTTGTTGTTGCTTACCTTGTTGTTGCTTACCTTGTTG
>JAUIGR010000049.1 GCA_030430025.1 Gammaproteobacteria bacterium | reverse complement strand
TAACGTGAAAAAGTTTTCCAGAAACTTTTTTATGGTCGATGGTGTGGCACAGGGACGTGCCCCCTTGAGCCATCAGGCTCGAGTAAGGTTAAAAAACATCAGCAAAATCACGCTTTTGGGCTTAAGTGTTTTTTTGACCGATGCTGGAAAAGGCCAGGAAGGACTTTTTCAGGGCTGACTATTTATCGATAAAAATTATTCACAAATATCACATCATCAGCTAAATTAGCCGGAACATAGCCAATTCTGACACCACAGAGTCTACTTTCCACATTAGTATTACTTGATAGCCGGGCTACAATGTAATTGTGATTGATATTATCAATTCTATAGTCATCTAAAAAACCACCAATACCGATATAACCATTGTTAGTATTGCTTGGGACACTCGTTGTAAACACAGTAGTAAATGAGTTTGCATTAAATTCAAATAGTGAACCACTAATAAGGGGAGCACCATTGTTACCATCGTAAACATCAAAAGTAATTGAAACAATTTTTGTCCCATGTGGCAAATCGATTGCGGCATCTAAGCTGAAAGAACTGGCTTGTGTTTGTCTAATACAGCCATTAATGGCCTCAAAACCTAAATCAAAGTCGCCAGCGTTAATGTAACTCATACCAGTGGCACCATAGGAAGAATATCTGATAGAGGTTCCTCCCAGGTTATTTTGGTCGTCTATTAATGCTTTATGGTTATACAATTGTCCAAATAAAGTACTCGATGCCAGAAGGCCAGTTAGCATCACAAATAACTTCGTATTCGTATAGTTAAAAACATGACTCATAATTAGCCTCCAGGAGTTGGGTCAATGTAAAACCTAACGCCACACATTCTTTGACTAGTGCCTGCAGCAAAAGCTTGGAATCTCAGAACATAATAGCCAGTTGAATTATCGACGATATGATTAAGGGTACCACCGAGAGTGTTTAGAACATTACCATATCCGGAGTTTCCGGTAGACACTGCTTGATCTATTGGTGTAGATCCTCCCTGTCCATTGAATTTATAAAGCTGAGCTGAACTTGCAGATTGATCACCATCATAAAAATAGTAACGAAAGCTGATAATCTGGTGGCCATCAGGTATTTGTAAATCAAGATCAAAATCACCCTGTGGTTCTTGATCACTTATCATATGCATGCAGCCACTACCAGAATACTGGTATGATGGATCTGAATCAGTAATGGAAGCACCACTGGCGCCTAAAAATAAATAATATGGGTCTTCATTAACACCCTTACCAATCGGAAGGGCATCTTTATGCCCTTGCTCGATCTCCGCTATAGAGCTCGTTATACCGCCACTAAATAAAAAAGTCATGGTTAGTATGGACAGTTGTTTAAGTTTTGGGATTCGCATTGTAGATCACCTCTAAATTTTACTTTATTCTACACTTTATATTTTAAGATATACAAGCATATTAGTGACTAATCAAAATACCATAAAATAGTGATCCATCACCAGTATGATCAGTTTTGATAATACAAACCATGCATATAGCAAAAACGTTTATTAGGTAGCTACATTGTAGAATAATTTTTACTGCTTGTACTTTAACGTAAATATCTCATTTAACCGTTGCTGTTGGCCGTTGAGATCTATTTTTCTTCCATCAATATAAGCATCTGTAACGATATTTCCACGCATATCAAGAGCGTCACCTTCAGTGATGAATAGTGTTGCAGATTTGCCAGCTTCAAGGCTGCCATATATTGCATCAATACCTAAAGCCTTTGCTGGGTTGAGTGTGATCATTTTAAGCGCTTCTTCTTTGCCATTACCATAAGCTACAGTAGTGCCCGCTATGAATGGTAAATTCCGTGAATTCATTGAATCAGGGTAGGTAAGACTGACTTCAATGCCTGCTTTAGCCAATTTGAAAGGTAGGTCAAAAGCCTCATCGATACGGCTGTCATCGGATTGAGGCAATGTATGAACACCAGCGATGATAACAGGAATGTCCGCATTTTTAAGGAAATCTATCACTACACCTGCAGCCTGTCCTGTAACCAACACAATATTTATGATGCCTAGACTTTTTAGATATGTAATAGATTCAATTATGGCCTTAGGGTCGTTAGTGTGTATATGTACCCCCTTGTCACCTTGCCAGACTGAATGTACTGTGGCTAATTTTAAGTTATTTGTAGTGGTTAGATATCGTGAATCATTGAATAAAGATTTGATAGCAGATATTTTTTCTTGGTATTTTTCATCCTCTTTAAATGAGAGAGAGAAACTATTCCAATCGAATTGTTTTTTCCAGGATGATGGCCAGTTAATATGTAGCGCATCATCCATCTTGATGATGGCATCTTGCCAATTCCATGCATCTAGTTGTACCACGGATGAGGTGCCACTGATCACCCCTCCCTGAGGTGTAGTCTGTGCCAATAAAACACCATTGAAGCGCAATGGAGGTATACGTTCTGAATCTGTATTATAGGCAATCACGCTTCTGATATTAGGATTAATTTGACCTGTTTCGCTGTAATCGTTGGTGGCCTTAACTGCATCGATTTCTATTAAACCTATGTTGCTACTAGAGAGTATTAAACCAGGATAGACGTGCTTGCCTTGCAGATTGATTGTACTACCAGTTATCAGTGCCTTGAAGTGGCCTACACGAGTGATTTTTCCTTTTTCAAAAGCCAATTGCGCATTATGCAGCACTTGGCCATTACCAATGTGGATTGTAGCATTAGTCAAGGTGATTGGTTCTGATTGTTCCTGAGCTGGGACAGGGGGTAGGGCACGTGTTGATAATGTGTAGGCCATTAAACCAATTACTATTAATTTATTCATCATATCCTCCTCCTGATAATTGATGATATTTGTTATGTTCTGATGCTGTTAATGTGTCACAGTGCATTATTTTTTCTGGTGCAGAGCGAAATGGTTTTTTGGGGCCTTTATGATCTTTAACTTTTGTTACCAATGCTTTCTTAGCATTGGCAATGTGTTTTTCAAGAATAGGTTGTTGATCACGATCATAGTATATAACACCATCTACCATTGTTTTATTAACCTGGGCATATATTGATAAGGGGTTATCAGACCAGAGTACCAGATCAGCATCTTTTCCTGGTTTCACTGAACCCATACGATCATCAAGATGAAGTAATTTCGCGGGATTGAGCGTCACCATCTTCCAAGCATCTTGTTCACTCATACCACCGTATTTAATTGACTTCGCCGCTTCTTGATTTAACCTGCGTGACATTTCAGCAGAATCAGAGTTAATAGCTGTCACAACACCAGCTTTATGCATCAGTGAAGCATTATAAGGTATGGCATAATTGACTTCCCACTTATATGCCCACCAGTCTGAAAAGGTAGAACCACCAACACCATGTTGATACATTTTATCTGCCACTTTATATCCTTCAAGAATGTGGGTAAAGGTATTGATATTGAAATCAAAATCATCAGCGACTTTCATCAACATATTGATTTCTGACTGAACATAGGAATGACAAGAAACAAAACGGTCCTTATTAAGGATTTCTAACACTATATCCATAGCTAAATCTCGTCGTGGTGGTGAAGTTTTTTTCTTTTGACTTGAGCTGAGTTTATTGTATGAATTCCAAGCTTGTTGATATGATTTGGCTTGTGTGAATTGGTCCCGATAAATTTGTTCAACACCCATTCGGGTGAGTGGATAACGAATGGATTCCTTACTACTGGATCTTTTAACATTTTCACCTAAAGCAAATTTGATAAATCGATCAGCTCCATCAATCAACATTTCATCTGCATCAACACCCCATTTATATTTTACCAATGCAGACTGTCCTCCGATGGGATTGGCAGAACCATGAAGTAACTGAGCTGCAGTCACTCCACCTGCCAAGTTGCGGTAGATATTGATATCATGTGAATTGATGGCATCTTCCATGCGAACCATAGCAGAATTAACAGCCACATCATTGACTGATAAAAGGGCGATGTGTGAATGTTCATCAATAATACCAGATGTCAGATGCATACCAGCTCCATTAATGACGTGTGTGTGCTTAGGTGCCTTAAGATCATTGCCAATGGCTACAATTTTTCCATCTGTAACAAGCACATCACTATTTTCAATGATACCTTCAGATTCATTGGTCCAAATGGTGACATTTTGGATTAAAATATTTGGATAGTTTGGGGGTGTTATCAGACCATACGCTGAAAAAGGGAAAGGGATGTCAGGTCGTTCCGATAGTTCATTTGTCTCTTCTGTTTCAGTTTTTGAAGGTCTTATGTATGTCAATGACCAATCGGAAGTAAGTGGTTTAACTTGCTTATCAATCACATAACCTGTTAGCGTTTGCTGGGTTGTTCCATTTTTATCAATATGGTCTTTACTTTCTTCTTGATCAGTACTTTGGATCATTTCAATGGTGATGAACTGATAATCTTGTTTCACTTTATATTTGGTTTGATCGCTATTATGAGCAGCCTTAACTATCAGTTTACCTGCTTTCGATTGAATTAAAATATCATGATTTTCATTGTTAACCGTTAATTGATATTCTCCGTTTGTAAGTAATGGTAGGCCATTGACAGTATGTGCTTGACCTGCCACCCATGTTTCAGCAATTTCACTGTTCTCCTCGAATAAATTACCGGTTGTAATGACCAGATTAGCGAAGGCCCCTTCTTTAATTTGACCAATTTCATTATTTGATATCATTTTGGCTGGAATACTTGTAATACTCGCTAATGCTTTCTCTTCTGATAAACCATGCTTAACCGCCGTTCTTAAGTCATTTAGGAATGATTTGCTGTCTTGTTGATCAGGTATTAATGCAAAAGTAATGCCTTGATCAGCTAAAAGTCCAGGATTATATGGGGTCAGTTCCCAAGCTTTTAGGTCTTTGTAATCAATGTTAAAAAGATCGAGCTCATTATTAAGGGAAGGTGCTTTTTCTTTTTTCAAAGGCACAATTAGAGACTGTTTACTTTGTGCTATTGCATCAATGGACTGATAAGAGTCGCCTGCTGTTTTAACGATAAAACGTTTATTAAACTCTTTACCAATTTTGTTGGCTAGTAAAATTTCATGCCAATTTGATACTTCGATAATATTTGGTAATTGACTGTTCTCATTGATTGCAGCTAAATCCAAGTCGATCATATCATTTTGTTTTTTGTACCATTGTGCGTCCAGTAGTGTTTGCCTGATTAGCGCTGCATGGCCCATCAAAGACACTGGATAATCTTGTTTTGAACTGCCTTTATTAAAACTAAAATGTTGTGATACTGTCGGCTGGATGATGGCTTTTTGTTCATCATCGTCACGTAGATTCACTAAAGCAGAAGTTCCCCGCATAACACCATCATGCTGATGTACAAGTGCGGTGGTAAAACCCAGATTCCGCAATGTCTTATTGGCTTTAGTATCAATATTATAATGTGTTGCAGCCTGAGTGCTGGCTTTAATTGCTTCATTACTATTGAAAGCACCATGTTTTGTACTTTGTATGGTTTCTTTTTTACCCCAGCGAAATGGTGTTTCTTTAGGTGGTTTAGGTATACCTATATCGGAATCCATCAAAATAAATCCAGGATAAATATGAAGTTCTGACAGATCTTTGGTGATGGCATTATTTAATGGTTTGTTGTTTTTATCTATGCTAATAATACGTTCACCCTCTATAACCAGTGTGGCATCCTCCAAAACTGTTGTTTCATCAAGATGAATGGTAGCGTGAGTTAAGGCCAATATAGATTTTCTTTGATCTGAAACATCATTAATGGGTTGTGTTGGTACCTTTGAAGCGAGACATAAGGGTATGAAGAAAAGAAACGATACAACTAAATTAAGCGAGGTGAACCAGCCCATACATTATCCTTTTTTTACGTTAGTCCATTGTAGTATTTAAACTTCAGTCTATGGATAGGCTGAAAGTCATATTCCTAAGTAATTGAATCAATATTTATTAGTTCGCTTTTAATAAGCGATTCAATAATTTGGCTGTTACTAAAGGAGAAGATAATAGCCACGCTTTATGAAGTGCTCCATTGGCCTTTGAACCAATGATTTTGTGACTTTGTTTGTCTTTTATAAATACTGTTGTTCCTGCATCTGGCGAATATTCAAATATCCATACATCATGTCGTTTGGCTTCACTTAATTTAGCCAGTAAACGATCAATGATGATTTGATTGAATTTTAAATCTTCAGGGTCCGTAAATTGGGTAGCTATCAAATTCTGGAAATGTGTTTTTACTTCTTCTTCAGTAGTGGAGGGTGGAAGCCAGGTAATTTTAAAGAGCATGTCTTGATTACCTTTCTTTATATCATTAATTGTATGGATATTTTGAGGTACGAATAATTCCAGGAGATATAAAGTTTTATAGTCTTCTTTGACGTTATGTTCTCCTAATTTGACCCATTGGTGGTGGCTCTTTGCGCTACACAGGCTGAATGACAATAGCATCATGAAAATTATTCTAAGCATCTTAGAATTATATCAAAGGGGATTGAGATGTTGAATCGCCCCAATCAAAAAAACAAACAACAAGGGTGCATAGAACCAGAGAAAATTATGAGATTAGATAATTTGATTGTATAAAAGTAGATTACTTTATTTTTGTCAAAATATTGTCAATCTAATGTTTGTCTATAACGTTTAATTGCTATCAACATGATTAGTAATGTGAAAATCAATAAGGCATAAACATCTGGTTGATGCTCACTGATGGAATTACCTTTGAGCATAATACCTCGAATGATCCTCAAAAAGTGAGTTAAGGGCAAAATTTCGCCGATGATTTGAGCCCATTCTGGCATCCCCCTGAAAGGAAACATAAAACCAGATAACAGAATGGATGGTAAAAAGAAAAAAAAGGTAAGTTGCATAGCTTGCATTTGTGTTCTGGCTATAGTCGAAAATGTGAAACCTAAAGATAAGTTAGTGATGATAAACAACATCACAGCAATCACTAAATGAAACATATGACCAACAAATGGAACCCAAAATATATATTTTGCAGCCAGTAGCACCACTGTTGTTTGTATCGCCCCGACAACTACATATGGTAATATTTTGCCCATCATTACCTCTAATGGTTTCACTGGCATAGCCAATAAGTTTTCCAAGGTACCTGTTTCAGCCTCTCGAGTCATAGCCATGGAAGTGATCATCACCAATGTCATGGTCAATATCACACCTAATAAACCAGGCACAATATTATATTGTGACTTACCTTCCGGATTATAAAGCGGGTGTACGATGACTATGACTGGATCTGGTTGTGTTTGTAAATTAGATAAAACACCGGTTAAATCATGTTGCAAAGATTGATTAACGATTTCATGTACTCGACTAATGGCCTGAGAAGAAGCGGAGGGATCAGAAGCATCAGCTTCAATCAACAAAGTTGGTCGCTCGCCTTTAATTAATTGGTCAGTAAAACCCACTGGAAAATGCACAGCAAAAGCGACTTCACCGCGTGCTAATAAATCACTGTTTTCTTGTGGACTAACGGATTGGTGAACGATTTGATAATAATCTGACACACTGAAACCGCGCATAATGCTACGAACTAAGGGTGAATGGTCTTCAATGTAAATAGCTGTTGGTAGATGCTTGGGGTCAGTGTTGATCGCAAAACCAAACAACAATAACTGCATTAATGGAATGACAAGCATCATTGCAAAAGTCATTTTATCACGAATCATTTGAATGAATTCTTTGCGTAAGATAGCACTGACCCGACTCAATTGATCGATCAATGAGTCTCTGAGAAAACCTTTTTGATGACTCTTCATAGGATTGTTACCGGTATTTTCGTTGATCTTCCCCTGATTTAGTCATCAATGCGATGAAGGTATCCTCTAAACTTGGATCAACTTGCTGCCATTGTACTGACTCTAAATTATGATCAGCAATATACATCTGACTTCGCCTTATCACTTGTGACAGAGATGATAGGTCAGTACTACTGATGTGTAAAGCATTACCAAAATAAGCGATGTGTTCAATACCGGTTTGTTGTTTGAGCCAAGGTATTAGTTGGCGAACGTATGAACCAGTACCTTTAAATGTTAACAATCCTGATTGTTTGATTACATCCATAACACTGCCTTGAGTGATCAATTGGCCATGTGCGAGGTAAACGATTTGGTCACAACGTTCAGCCTCATCCATGTAATGGGTAGAAACCAAAACAGTCATACCTTGATCTGAAAAGTAATGAATTTGATCCCAAAAATCTCGTCTGGCCTGAGGATCAACTCCAGCTGTTGGCTCATCAAGTAATAACAATTGAGGCTGATGCATGGTCACAGCTGCAAGGGCCAAACGTTGTTTCCACCCACCAGAAAGAGTCCCTGCCAGCTGATTTTGTCGATGTTCAAGCCCCAATGACTCCAATGTTTCATTAACTAATCGCTTCAAATTGGTTTGGTTATACAACCGACCGACAAATTCTAGGTTTTCACGTATTGAAAGATCCGCCCAAAATGAAAACTTTTGCGTCATGTAACCAGTAGCTCGTTTGATAATCGCAGCTTCTGTGATGATATCATGACCCAAACAAAAACCACTGCCTGCCGTTGGCTTCAATAAACCACAAATCATGCGAATGGTGGTTGTTTTCCCTGAGCCGTTAGGACCGAGAAAACCCCAAACCTGACCTTTAGGCATTTGAATATCTATATTATCGACTACTGTTCGACCATCAAAGTCCTTCACCAAACCTTTGACATTAATAGCCAGCGTTTGATCGGTGTTTGTTCGAATCATAGATTGCTCCAATAAGTTACCAAGTGACTTCTACTGGTAAACCAGGCGGTAAGCTATTGCTGGACTTCAATCGGGCTTCGATAAGGAAGACCAGTTTTTGGCGGGAATCTTTACTATAAATGACCGGTGGAGTGAATTCTGCAGTTGAGCTAATGTAATTAATAGTTGCGGGTCTCCAGTTATTTTCACCATCAGCTTTAACTTGTACATGTTGACCCAGAGACAACTGAGGTAGTTGAGATTGACTGACATGAAAACGTACTTTATCTTGATCAGTTAAGCGCACAGTGAGCACTGGCGCACCAGCAGTAACGAACTCTCCTTGATGATAGTGGACGGTATGTACTAACCCTGTCATTGAGCTGTTAATGGTTCTTTGTTTCAATTGATAGCGTTGTGTTTCCAAATGAGCCGCTGCGGCGTTGATTTGAGCGTTTGCTTGTGCTATTAAATCTGTTCGTCCTCCTAAACGAGCAATATTAATATCTGTGAGTAAAGTTTTATATTGTGAATTATTAACAGCTAAATCGGTTTGAGCCTGTTCCAGTTGTTCTGAAGTGGCAAGGCCTTTAACAACCAAAGAACTGATACGTTGCCATTCACTGAGTGCCAGTTTTTTTCTTGCTTCAGATGCTTCTAACTGTGAGGTCAAAGAATCGATTTCTTCCTGCCTTGCACCTTTGGTTAGGTCGTCGTGTAAAGCTTTAGCTGCTAATAAGTTTTGTTTTGCCTGTTCAACATCAGCAATTTGTTGTTGTTGATCTAATTGGAATAAGATCATTTGAGGCTGAATGATATCACCCTTGGTCACGTTTTGTTCAGTAATCCATCCAGCTTGAGGTGCGGATATCCAACGTAATTCTGCTTCTACATAGCCAGTAACTGTATGGGGCTGAGAATCGGATGTACATGCAGCCAAAGTAATGGTCAACATATATGTTATCAGCTGCCAGTGTGATACTGTTTTTAATGTTTCCATAAATTGTTTCTTTAAAACTTAATGTAACTTTTTTTCAGATAGCTAAAATACAATGATTGGTGTGAGGGTTAAGTGTTAGAACCGATTATTGAAGTTATCTGTGTAAAATGATCTTAGCATAAATATGCCATTTATTTTGTTCGAGAATACATCAAAATCAAATAGGTAAGGTTTTAAGCATATGGGCTATTTTATATTTCTTTTAAATATACTAGCAATAAGTTCACCCAGATGCTTGATCACAAACCTCTTAACTGAAAGTTTCAGTTATTGATTTTTTGAATTTCTTCGAGCATGTTTAAATAAATAGTCGATCCTGGCCTTTTCCAGCATTAGTCAAAAAAAAACACTTAAGCGCAAAAGTGTGATTTTGCTGATGTTTTTTGACCTTACTTGAGCCTGATGGCTCAAGGTGGCACTTCCTTGTGCCACACCGTCGACCGGAAAAAAGTTTCTGGAAAACTTTTTCACGTTAGCCTGAGAGCCGCATGGAAGCGGCGAGTAAAAAAGCATTGAAACACTTGTTTTCTGGTCGAAAAAATATGGAGATTGTAATAAATTTATCTTATCCTACAATAACTTATGCATTTTTCAGGTTCGACTAATTAGCTAACATAAAAAATGAACACTAAAATAACACTCCCAGAACTTTCATTGGTAGCTATGGTAGGTATCTCCAGCTCTGGTAAATCAAGCTTTGTGAAGAAGCATTTTGGTCCTTTTGAAGTGGTTTCATCAGATCACTGCCGGGGAATTATTTCTAATGATGAAAACAATTTAAAAGTCACGACTGAAGCATTTGAACTGGTCGATCACATTGTTAGACAACGATTAAAACAAGGACTGTTGACAGTAATCGATGCCACTCATGTACAAGCTGATTCACGTAAAAGCATTCTTCAAGCTGCTCGCGATTATCATTGCATGCCCGTGGCCATTGTTCTCAATCCACCCATGGAAGTGATTGAAGAACGTCATAAAGGAAGGTCTGATCGTGATTTTTCAACACGTGTCTTAAGCAACCAACATAGGCAGTTGAAACGCACTTTACGGTTTCTTAAGAAAGAGGGGTTTCGCTATATTTATCACTTGAACTCAATTGAAGACATTGAGAACGTTGAAATTGTTCGCCAACCTATGTGGACTGATAAGAAATCAGAACATGGACCTTTTGATATTATTGGTGATATCCACGGTTGTTTTCAAGAGTTAAAACAACTCTTGGAAAAAATGGGCTATTCAGTTCATGAAAATACAGATGGTCGCTTCACCACTCAAGCGCCTGAAAATAGACGTGTGGTATTTGTGGGCGATTTGATTGACCGTGGGCCTGAAAATGTTAAAGTGCTTAAATTGGTTATCGATATGGTCAAGCAAGATCAAGCAATTTGTGTCCCTGGCAATCATGAGAACAAATTGTTGCGTTGGTTAAATGGTCGTAAAGTTAAGTTGAATTATGGTTTGGAGGTGACTGCCTCAGAAATTAATCAAGAGACCGGTGAATTCAAACAAGAATTGACAACTTTCATTGATCGACTGGTCAGCCACTTTGTCTTTGATGATGGCAAGTTGGTGGTGGCCCATGCTGGTATGAAAGAAGCCTATCAAGGCCGCGGTTCCGGAAAAGTCAGATCATTTGCCATGTATGGCGAAACGTCGGGGGAAACTGATGAATACGGTTTGCCTGTGCGTTACAACTGGGCCCAGGACTATCGAGGCAAAGCGCTAGTGGTTTATGGCCACACGCCAGTCCCAAAAGCTGAATTTTTTAATAATACCATTTGTATTGACACCGGTTGTGTGTTTGGAGGTCAGCTGACTGCTTTGCGCTATCCTGAGCGTCAACTGGTGGCAGTAGATGCATTGGAAACATACTATGAGTCAGTTAAACCGCTGGATGTTTCGACATCAGACATCAGCCAACAGCATGAAGATGATGAATATTTGCACTTGTCTGATGTAACCGGCAAAAGATACATCAGCACTCAACTGGGTGGTACCATCAAAATTGAAGCCGACAGATCGGCCAGTGCCTTGGAATCCATGAGCCGTTTTTGTGTGCATCCTAAATGGATTAATTATTTACCTCCAACTATGTCTCCACCTACAAGTAGTGCATTGGATGATTTTCTAGAGCACCCCCAAGAAGCTTTCAACTATTACAAAAAGCAAGGGGTTGGCGAAGTCATTTGTGAAGAGAAACACATGGGCTCAAGAGCGGTGATTCAAATCGGCAAGTCACCGCAAGCCATTCAGGCAGCATTTGGGATCACCACAGGCGAACAGGGCATTGTCTACACCCGTAGTGGGCGTCGTTTTTTTAATGACATCACCCTTGAAAAAGCATTCATTAAACAGTTAACCCTAGCCATTGACAAAGCAGGATTGTGGCAAGAGCTGGAAACCGATTGGTTGACACTGGATTGTGAAATCATGCCTTGGTCGATGAAAGCGATGACATTAATTAAACAACAATATGCAGCAGTGGGTTGTACAGCACATATAGCAACAAAGGCATTGCACAATAGACTGCAAAAAACCCAGGCGCGTGGTATTGATGTGAGTTCATTAAACAGTAGCAATGAAATTTCTATTAAAAATGCAAAGCAATTTATTCAAGCTTATCAGAATTATTGTTGGCAGGTGAAATCGTTGAACGACATCAAAGTCGCTCCGTTTCACATCATGGCCAGTGAGTCTGGCTTACACACCAATCAGGATCATGGTTGGCACATGAATTTGATAGATCGAATGGTGGCACAGGATGAAGGCCTATTACAGAAAACCCAATATCAGGTGGTTAATTTGGATGACAAAAACAGCATGCAGGTAGTCATTGACTGGTGGCTGAAACACACAGCAGCATTGGGAGAGGGTATGGTGGTTAAACCAATGGATTTTACTCTTAAGGAGAACACAGGGATCATACAGCCAGCGCTGAAAGTGCGCGGCAGGGAATACCTGCGCATCATTTATGGTATGGATTACACCCAGCCACACAATTTGAAACGTCTCAAAGAACGCTCAGTGGGACTCAAGCGCCGCTTAGCCATCAGCGAATTTAAACTCGGCGTTGAATCTTTACATCGCTTTGTGAATAAACAACCATTGCGGTACGTGCACGAGTGTGCCTTTGCGGTGTTGGCGATGCAAAGCCAACCCGTGGATCCTCGGTTGTAGAAAAGGAATTCATCATGTTAATATCAATCACGCTCTATCAAGATCAAGAAAAATCTTACAAAGCATCAGATTTAGGCTTTCTACTGCACAAAAACCCGAATCGGGTACATGAATTTGACCTGAGTTTTGGTCAAGGATATGTATTTTATCCTGTTGCCAATGATAAGGAATGTACAGCAACCATTTTTCAAGCATTGGATGGCATTGATCTGGTTCGAAATTTCAACGGTCCCAAAGGGTTATCCAGACAATTGTCACAATATGTTAATGACCGTCCTTTTACCATCAATTCATTTTTCAGTGTAGCCATCAGTCGGTTGTTTGGGACGGCATTAAATGGTAATTGCAACAAACAACCGGAATTGGTCAAACGAGCATTAAATTTTTCTGTTGACCTGCCTGTTTTACCTTCTCGCGGCGGTGAATCTTTGATTCAAAATTTATTTGAACCACTGGGTTACGATGTGACCGTTGAGGCTCACCCCTATGATCAGTCACTGTCTGAATGGGGAATGAGTCCATATTTTAGTGTGACCATCGCTGGGACTAAGCGTCTGTCTGATTTGTTGAGGCATTTGTATGTTTTGATACCAGTCTTAGATAATGACAAGCACTATTGGGTTGGTTTTGATGAAGTGGATAAGTTGATTGCCAAAGGAGGGGATTGGATACCCAATCACCCAGTAAAACACTTGATTGTGGCTCGATACCTAAAGAAACAAGGCAGCCTGGAACGCAAAGCTTTGGCTGCCTTCGAAGTAACTGAAACTGAAGTGAAATCACAACAAGAATTATTACAAGAGTTTGATGCCGAAACTCAGTTTCAGGCTGAAGAAGACCAGCTGGAAAAAAAAGTGCATTTAAACGATCTGCGCATTGAAAAAATCACCCAAACCATTGAGCAATTGGATGTCAGAAGCGTGGTTGATTTAGGATGCGGTGAAGGTAAATACCTCAAATCTTATCTTAAAATCTCCAAACTCGAAGAAATCACCGGGATTGAGGTGGCATCATCAGCGCTGGCAAAGGCTGAACAACGTTTGAAACTTGAACAACTACCTGAACGTATCAGAAATAAGTTGCTCTTATTACAAGGGTCTCTGATCTATAAAGATGATCGCATTAAAAACAAAGACTTAGCAACATGTATTGAAGTGATTGAGCATATTGATGAAGATCGTTTAGATGCTTTCCAAGCATCGGTATTTGGTCATGCCAAACCCAAATACGTGATTATCACCACCCCCAATGTCGAATACAATGCTACTTTTGAAAACATGCCAGCTGGAAAGCTCAGACACAGCGACCACCGATTTGAATGGGATCGGAAAACATTTCAGCAGTGGTGCCATGATGTGTGTAAACAGTATAATTACGAAGTGAGCTTTGATGTCATTGGCCAGGTTCATGAAACTTATGGAGCACCCACGCAGATGGCTTTATTTCGACGTTATTGAATACTGAACTGACACCCATGTATAAAGAACACACAATAACTGTAAAAGGAATCAGGTCACTTTGTTGGGACGGCGATTCACTTGTCGACTGGGTTGCTGGAGGAGCGAGATACAGTCTGGATGGTCAAACAATTGAAAGAAGAGTGAATTATGCTTATCCCTTTACTTCAGCAATAGTTTCTTCATCAGGTGCTTATGCAGTTATTTTTGCAAAAAATCAAACCAAAGGTCTGATTCTCAAAAAGGGTGAAATTTTGAGGGAAATAAACCGAAGTTTTTATTATGCGGATCTTTATGATTACCCAATTACGTTTTGTAGTTTAAAAGACGGTAGGGAAGTGCTCATTCATTGTCCAAATGAATATTGTCAATTGGAAATAGAAGAATTAGAAACAGGAAAAATATTAACGGACTCAACTATACGCGAACCTGCTGACTTCTTTCATTCAAGATTGTCAACCAGCCCAAATGGCCGCTGGCTGCTCAGTGCTGGTTGGATCTGGCACCCTATGGATTTAGTTGGACTATTTAATGTTGAAGATGCATTAAATGACCCTGATAAACTGGATAAAAGCCATGATTTCACCCTGGATGCGAATTATGAGATCACCAGTGCTGCATTTCTTGATAACGATCATATCTATATCAGTACTTCCGACGAATGTTTTGATGATGAATCAGAAATTGAAGAAAACCACCCACAAAGTTTTAGCATAGCTTTGTGGTCGATTAAAAATAATAAGTTTATTAAGTCCATTGAATGTGGAAAGCCCATAGGTGAATTACTGCCAATTAGTAACCGATATGTCGTTTCTTTTTATGAACACCCAAAGCTGTGGGATGGGTGATGTGCCAGATTTAAGGTAAAACACCCACGAAGTCATTCTAAACCATTGATATTATTCAATTAAAAAAGCTTGTTTTTAAAAAAAAGCAGTAGGGCGGTTTGAACATACTATCCAGGTGATTTGTATATCTTTATATTCATCATATCTTTGATACTCGCAGAAAATGAATTGGTGAATTTATGATCAAAATCATAAAACCCTTTCATGCTGATATGTAACCAAGAAATAACTGAACCCTTTCTAATTGAATCAATGACCTCCATCTTTTCTGTTTTGGTTTTCAAATTGTGAATATGATTAGACAAAAAAAGGTAATTCCAGAGCACGATGGCATTTTTAATAAGCGCAGTGCATGAAACTACTTTTAGCATTTCTCTTGGAGAGCCAACAAAAAGCTTCCCTTTCCTGGCAAAGAATACTGCATCAGATAATTTTTGTCCTAACTCTACAATATTGAGCTGTTTTTGGATGGA
Source organism: Gammaproteobacteria bacterium (assembly GCA_030430025.1). Taxonomy (GTDB): domain Bacteria; phylum Pseudomonadota; class Gammaproteobacteria; order Xanthomonadales; family Marinicellaceae; genus Marinicella. Next base: position 3,492 of record JAUIGR010000049.1, on the reverse strand, counting down.
CCTTCTCAATTTTCCACTATCAATATATTCGAGGATAAACTTCGACTTAATTAATCTTCCGAATTCTCTGATTGCCTTGTAGAGTTCATTTTGTTTGGGGCTTGAAGATATGATCTTAAAGAGGTGTGATGGTGAATGATCACCTCGTTTAATGGTTGCCATAAATCTTAAAATATTATCCCAGTTCTTCAATATCAACTTTCGATTGATTTTTGTCTTTGGAGCAATTGGTAAATCAGAATACTTTCTTAGTGACTTTGTTTCATATGCGTAGATAACCTGTTTATTAATTTGTTTTATCCTTGGCGCAAAAGACACATCTAAAAAATGCATGCCAGCAAATATAGGCTCCGTGTAACCATGAGTATCAGTTGAGTGGATGTAATCATATTCTCCCTCACGAAAGATTGAAGCTCTTGTTTCAACGATACCATCCATCATGTAAGCAGCTTCTCGATCTGATGAAGTGAGGATATTGACATGAAAAAATGTGTGTTTATTGTCAACAAAAGAGTTCACGCTAATGCCTTGTTCTCTTCCATAGTACTTATATGAATAGTTTGCAAGAATCGAATCAACAGCGACAACCACTTTCTTACCATCACTGCTCGAATGGATGGTGCCATTAGCATCACTGAATAGAGTAGGGAGTGGTAGCTTTTTAATAAATTTGCTGATCCTGTTATTAGCTCTTCTTATATTCTTCAACGAAAATCTATTTATATCCGTTTGTTCAAGAATCTTTTTTGAGATGCCTCTGGTAGATCTTGACATATCATGATGTCCAATATTATTTCCCAGGCTCATCAAAGTTGCATAAATTAGTTTCAAATCTATGCTTTCTTTGGAGTGTTTTCTTGAATGGTGCGTGAAGCATTCTGAGAATTGGGTATATTCATCAATTTCAGCCAGAAGTTCATACAACATTTTAAAACTAGACTCGCTGAGCAAGTTTGGTATGTACTTAGTAGACTCAAAATTAGGCTCAATATCTTTTAATCTCCATTTACCATTATCTGCGACTTTCAAGTATTCATTCTTGCCCTCGATTGAATTTCGGTTTATTCGTTCATAAGTTTTGGTTAAATCTTTACCAATCTCATCCAGAACTCCCTCACCATCAGCATATTTCAACAAGCCCACATGCTCTAATATTTCATTTTTGTTTTTATCCCATTGATCATCCGGTATGAAATATGAGTTGTGTGCTCTGTATTTGTATGAGTATTTCAAAGTGAGCTCTTTATTCCTGATAGCCTCCTTGATATGAGTAAATAGTATGACTTTAAATTTAGACACGTGTGAATATCCATTGCTGTCATCATTCATATGCTCAAGTTCATAAGATGAGAATAAGTCGTTACTGTATTCAATGGTTTCTTCACTTTTTGCATAACTCGCAATTGCGTCATACAAGGCTTCTTTAGAGTTATCTTTATCAAAAACAAGAACCTTTAAAGATGATGAGAGAGCACTTTGCATTGACTTTGATAATTTAAAAAGCGCTAGGTAGTATTCTAGTTTTGATTTTGAGTTTTCAACATCCTCATGAATCCTGGTTGCATGCTGTTCAAAGTCCGGAAATAACTCTCTGAGATACGATTTAACTTCCATCAAAGCTTCTTCAACTTTCAGATCTGAGGAATATGTTTCATCCTCCAGTATTCCTTCAATCTTTTCAAATCCTTTCTTTGCACTGAAACCAGTAGCAACCGCAGCTACGCTTGATGTATGAAAATCTTTTTCACCTTGTTGCTTAATCTCGACCTCTAATCTCTTTGCTTGGTGAATGTCGCGTATTACTCGACGAAGTATTGAATCAACAGCGTGATCTTGCCTTTGAAAAAACTGATCTTGAACAAATGCCACCAGTCGCAATCTCAACATGGTTTTATTCTTCAAATTTTTGATTTGATATAAATCCGTTTTATAAATCCATTCAGAAAAGTGCTTCACCGCTTCAGGTGTTAATTCAAGTTTTTCGATCAGTGGTTTTATCGTGAAAAAAGCCTCTTTGATCGCTGCCAATATCCTGGCGTTTTGATTTAATTCTCGTTGATTTGGTGATTGATTGATTCGTTTGAACTCAGTAAATGAATTCACTGTCTCTGGGTCTTCTAATAATTTATTTAAAGCAATCTTCTGTTTCAAACTGATGTTATTGCTTAATCTTTCCATGATCATGGTTTCGTATTTCAGATAAGCATCGTTTACGATTGATTCCAATTTGACATAGCGTGGAATTTCGATCTTTCGACCCCACAAAAAATTGATCAATCTAAAAATCGTTTCTTCTTTAGATTTTTGTTTATCGACTTGTATGTTGGCATGTGACCTTAAATCACTGTCATACTCTTTGCTGAATGATTTCCAGCCTTTTAGCTTCAGGATAACCTTTTGATGTCGTTTGTATGTTTTGTAATCATATTGGCTCAAGTCAACGGGCCCGAGGGCTCGAACAATTATTTCAGCCCTAGAAATATCTCGTTTTCTAAGTCTTAGTTTTTTTAAATCAAAAAACCTTCCTTTTGATCTGAAATAGGCCCATTGGAGTAAAAAACCTACTTTATTCACTGAGCTACCGAGTGAGTTAATAAACTTTCTATTGATGGCATTAATACAAACATAAACAATGCGTTCTTCTGAGTTGAATTTTGGTATTTCCCGGAACCTTCTTTCGTGTGCTTTGGTTAATATTTTATTTTTCATTATGATATAATCGTAAACATGGTTTTTGTTGATTAGGTATTAAAAAGAGCCATTTTCGTTACCGTTTTTCCCATTTTTGGGAAAGCAATGTTACAGTATATATAGCCATAGAGCTGATTTTTTTGTATTGTACAATACAATTTTTTTTCATCCATATTTTCTCTTGAAACTCCCAACTATTTTTACAAACCAATCAAATTAGACTGACTCTTGATGTGTAAACAATTATGCTTTGTACAAAACAAAATTATTTAAGTTTATAATGAGTGTATGGAGCCTACATCCGAACTTTACGAATCACTGCAAATTGCATATAAGCATTTTAATAAAAGACTATTTGAAGATAGCCTTGTAAAAGTCATTTTTACTGTTCAAAGACAAAAAGGTGTCATGGGTTTTTTCGCCCCTGACAGGTGGGGGAGTTTAGAGGGTACCAAATGCCATGAAATTGCCATAAATCCATCATATATCGCAAATGCTCGTTTAATTGAGGTGATGCAGACACTGGTTCATGAAATGGTTCATTGTTGGCAATTTTGCTATGGTGACCCAGGAAGGAAGTTCTACCATAACAAAGAATGGGCCAATAAAATGATTGAGATTGGTCTAATGCCATCTCACACAGGTAGACCTGGAGGAAGGATAACTGGTCAGCACATGAGCGATTACATCATTAAAAATGGTGAATTTCATAAAGCTTTTAAAGTTTTGGATAGGCGAAAAAAATTTAAGTTAAAGTGGGTTGATCTGCTCTCACTTCCAAGACTAAACGATCCAATAATT
>JAUIGR010000105.1 GCA_030430025.1 Gammaproteobacteria bacterium | reverse complement strand
GAAAACATGCGTGTTTTGGAGTGGATCATTGGCCGTTGTAAAGGTGAATTAGCTGCCAGAGAAACAGCGATTGGGTATTTGCCTGAAGTGAAAGACATCAACACCAGTGACCTGAATATGGACTTGAACGTGTTGGAACAGCTGTTGACCGTAGAAGTCGACGCGTGGAAAGCAGAGGTCAATTCGGTTGAGTCATTCTTACAGGAATACGGCGATCGTGTTCCCAATGAACTGTTTGATGAATTAAAGTTTTTACAAGAAAAGCTTTAAAAATTTAGCAAATTTTATCTTTAAAAAAAGGCTCTGTTTAACAGGGCCTTTTTTTCGTTGAGACTTTGCCTAATAGAGACCTTTGCTCGATTCGTGAACAAAGATAAAAAGTCTAAAAATGCGGCACTCTGCGTTGAAAAAAAAGTTTTTGGAAAACTTTTTCACGCAAGCCCCGAAGGGGTGAAGCGCAGGGAAGCGCTGAATAAACTTGCCAAAAATCTTTCTGGAAAAGATTTTCACGATAGCCGCGGAGCGGTGAGTGTCAGGGAGGACACGAATAATAACAGGCTCGTTTTGTTGTTTTGGCAGCTTGCCGAAGGCAAAAAGCCTAAACATAAAAAGCGTAATAGCCGTGTATTGGGCTGCGTTTTCCGCCTTGATTGCCACATTTTTAGCTCTTTTTATGCGCATCATCCTTGATGCTTACCGCTTCGCGGCTTACGTGAAAAAACTGACTGGATCAGTTTTTCATGAAACCCGAAGGGCGAAACACATGGATATGTGGAGTAAAAATCAATCCAGATGTTTTTTTCTCAATTGCTCAGAATCGAGCAAAGGTCTCTAATATTACAAATTCAACCATATTGTCATATTCGGGTGGTAAAATGAAACGAAATCAATACAAGCGTATGTGTAACCCATAATAATTTTAATATCAGTTGATTAACTAACTGACGTTATTTTTTGCTTGTTATTTGGTGGTTTGATAATTGAGGTATAGGCATAGAATTAATATGAAATTAAAAACATTACTTAGCGCCGTGATATTGACAATCGGCATATCAGAGTCAGCGAAAGCCGTTGATATTTTAGTTGAATCTTTTGAAACAGATGGGAATGTTGGAACTGGAGATGGTCGGTATACAGCTACATCTGAGTTTAATGACATTGCGGGAAGCAATGGTAATGATCACTGGGGCCGAACAGATGACAGTGTAGGCTCTCCAGTCAGCAATGTAACTGCTGACTACACAGGTTTTGATGGTACTTTTTTTTGGGCTGCTGAGGATGTGAACGACCCTCAAGGTAACGGCTTGAATCCGCAAACCATAGCCATCAATGGTATCGACATTACTGGTTATGAGAACTTGGTAATCAGTGGTTTATTTGGTGCGGGTAATGAAAATGACTTAGGTGCCAGTAATTATGATTCAGCCGATTACATCACAGTTCAATATGAAATTGATGGAGGTGGTTTGAATGATGGTCTGTGTTTTAATTATGAGCCAGGCTCAGGTGATTCTAATCCAGTTTCGAATGAACCCATTGGATATGACGCAGATTGTGATGGTCAATCTGAAGGTCCAACTTTTAGGTTAGGTACAGCTTTGCAGGAATTTTCATTCAATGTTCCTGAAACAGGAGCTACCATGAATTTGTTTATCTCTGTTGCCATGGACTCGGGCAGTGAAGAGGTGGCATTTGATAATATCAAGGTCTCAGGTGATGTTACTGGTGTAGATAACCCGCCACAAGTAAGCTCTACAGTTCCTGCTGATGCCGCCACAGATGTGTTGGTTGGTGCTGATATTACTATAAATTTTAATGAAGCTATTGATGCAACAGTCAATGCGGTCACAGTGACTTGTGATGCAGCTAGCCAAACTTTTACCGGTTTGCCCTTTTCAGGCACGTCATTGGTTCTTACCCCGGATGCTGACTTACCATTTGGTGCCAGTTGTGTGGTTGATGTATTGGCTGCGGAAGTGACTGACCAGGATGGTACAGCTGATAATATGGCCGTGGATTATTCTTTTGGGTTTACAACGGAGTCAGCAGTAGTTATTGATTTGATAGTTAATGAATACCAAGCCGATCCAGATAGTAACAATGGTGATGCCAATGGTGATGGTAATTCAGATTCCTCTGAAGATGAGTTTGTTGAAATTTATAACAATACCCCTGATCCAGTGGACATCTCTGGATGGACACTTGCTGACGGTTTTGGAGTAAGACATACTTTTGCGCCAGGAACAACCTTAGGTGGTTGTAAAGCCATAGTGGTTTTTGGTGGTGGTACACCTACCGGTAGTTTTGGTGGTTCACAAGTGGTTGTGGCTTCAGAAGGTCAGCTGGGATTAAACAATGGTGGTGACAGCATCATCATTAATGATGGTGCGATCGACCAAGTTAATCTTGCTTATGGAAGCTCAGGAACCAATCAATCATATACATTGGACCCTGACATCACTGGCGGTAGTTATGTTGAACACAGTGGAGCCAATGGCAGCAACGGTGCTTTATTTTCTCCAGGAACCAAAATCAATGGTGGCGTATTCATTCCTTGTGACGGCACGCCAACACCTCCAAGAGTGGATAGTACTGTTCCTAACAATGGAGTCGGTGGAGTTGCTTTAGATACAAACATTGAAGTTAATTTTTCTGAAAACATTGATGCCACTGTTGCTGCAGCGACATTAACTTGTGGTTTGAATACCATTGCCATAAGTGGTTTGCCTGCCAACAATGTCAATCAAATCATTTTTGATCCCACTACAGACTTACCCAACGGTGAAACCTGTACTTTGGAACTGGTTGCTGCTGAAATCACTGACTTGGATGATACGCCGGATCAATTAGATGGTAATGGTGATTTAATCGCTGGTGATAATTATTCTCTGACTTTTATTGCAGGTTATCCAGAAGTCGAAATTTTCGAAATCCAAGGTGCTGGATTAGCATCTCCATATGATGGCGTTGTCGTATCTACCAATGACAATATTGTGACTGCTTTGAGCAGCAACGGTTTCTTTATGCAAACGCCGGATGCCAGAGCTGATGCTGATGTATTGACTTCAAATGGTATCTTTGTATTCACTGGCGCAGCACCTACTGTTGCTGTGGGTGACCAAGTCGATTTGACCGGTGAAATTGTTGAATATTTTGATTTGACTGAATTTACCAACCCAGGCTCATATGTATTGAATATTGACAGCTCAGGTAACTCGTTACCTACAGCTGTATTATTGGATGATGCTTTCCCACCAACCGACCCAACTGTATTCCCATGTGTCAATGAAGCATTGGGTTATGAATGTGTGGAAGGTATGTGGTTTGATATGCCACAAGGATTTATCAGCTCTGCTTCCGTTTCATTTTTTGGCGCCAACAGTGACGACCAGTTAGTCAAAGCGGGTTCATCACGAGCTTTCAGGGAGCCGGGCATTGATTATCCAGGTGAGCCAGGCCTACCAGTATTTGATG
>JAUIGR010000104.1 GCA_030430025.1 Gammaproteobacteria bacterium | reverse complement strand
TGGCATCAAACAGTCCAAGAATAGATCTATTATCAGCTCTTTGTTTATCTAAGAAATTAGTAGGCTTTGGATTTAAGTTAGATGATAAGCTTCCATCCCCTGCTCCACTAACCCCATGACAACCAGTGCATTGATTTAAGTAAATTGACTTGATTTTACCTGAATCTATTACTGCAGTTGGCAGTTTGATTTCCGGCATTGATGCTATCAACAAATTACGAATGATTGATACTTGATCTTTTATAATTCCAAGTTCATGCTTATTTTGAATGGCATTTTTTAAAATTTCTGAATGACTTTTAATTTTGCTAAAGTTAGTTCCCAGTTGCTCTCTCTTTTTGCTGTTATCCAATAATATATTTGAAAAATCCAGCATCTCTAAATACTCATCCTGATTAATTACCTGGCCATTTTCAACTGCCTCAGAATAATCAGCAGCAATGTATTCCGCCAGTTGTGTCATCTGCCTTAACTCTTTAGCATCACTTGGAGTGATGCCATATGCACCTTGAGAGATTAACATCAATACAATCAACCGAATGTTGATATAGTTGAATATATTTATGATTAGCTGATTAGGTAATAAGTTGGTATTAATATTTTTCATAAAAGAATAATGAGAATGATTGGCATTAGCGATTATAAACATTATAGCTACTATAGAGTCAAGAAAATAATTTAACATGAGGCACAACTGGTCAAAAACAGATGCGAACCATCGAAAAAAAACAGCTTGTCTTTACTCCAATTCACCATTCCATTTTCTGCAATCTGACAGCATTCAAAATTGCCAGCAATGCGACACCCACATCAGCAAATACTGCTTGCCACAATGTTGCCATACCAGCAGCCCCCAAAATCAGCACAATAACCTTCACACCAAATGCGAGGATGATGTTTTGCCAGATAACTTGTTGTGTGGACTTACTGATGTTAAATCCTGTAACAAATTTTGATGGTTGATCAGTTTGAATAATCATGTCTGCTGTTTCTATGGCCACATCACTGCCATTGGCTCCCATGGCTATACCTAAGTGACTGGTGGCCAACACCGGTGCATCATTGATACCATCACCCATGAATGCAATGATTTTGGTTGGATCTTGTTTTAATTCTTCGACATGATTGAGTTTATCCTCAGGTAACAGCCCTCCTCGTGCTTGGCTGATTGACAGTTCTTTGGCAACCTTTTGAGTGATGGAGTCTTTGTCACCTGAGAGCATGACAATTTCATTGATACCTAAACTTCTGATTACTGAGATGGTTTGATTGGCATCTTCTTTTAATTCATCTGAAATTGTTACATACCCAGTGTATTGCCCATCAATGGCAACAATCACAATGCTGTCAACGATATCTGATATTTCATCAGGCATGCTGATATTAAATTGGTCCAGTAATTTTTTATTACCGGCCAATACAGTTTTGCCCTGAACAGACCCTTTCAAGCCTTTGCCAGCTATTTCCTCAACATCACTGGCATCATTAATTCTACCTGAGTGCTCATATTGCATGATGGCTTTGGCGATGGGATGGGTTGATGTTTTTTCAAGTGACAAAACATAACTCATGAACTCATCCTCTGGCATTTGATTTGAAATGCTGATTTCTTTCACTGTAAAAGTCCCTTTGGTTACAGTTCCAGTCTTGTCCATAACCAGTGTATTCACTTGGGTCAGTGTGTCCATATAAGTGGCACCTTTGAACAAAATGCCATGTTTGGATGCAGCTCCAAGCCCACCAAAGTAGCCTAGCGGTATAGATATAACCAAAGCACATGGACATGAAATCACCAGGAATACCAAAGCCCTGTATAACCAATCTTGGAACAGATAACTCTCAACAAAAAAGTAAGGTAAAATACATATAACAATCGCTAAATACACAACGATTGGCGTGTAAATTTTAGCCAAACGTCTGATGAGCAATTCAGTTTTGGCTTTTTTAGCTGTGGCATTCTGCACGAGATCAAGAATTTTGGCCACTGATGAATCGTTGTAAAGCTTATCAACTTTAACCTCAATCACCGACTCAAGATTGATTGAACCTGCCAATACATTCTCACCTTTTAACAAGCTTTGTGGTTTACTCTCACCTGTTATGGCAGCTGCGTTTAGACTTGCCTTATTGGAAATGAGTTTGCCATCAAGTGGCACTTTCTCACCGACTTTGATTTGAATCTTGTCGCCAATTTCTACTTTTTCTGGGTCAACCGTTTGGTATTGATCACCTTGCCATACATGAGCTGTTTTGGGCCTGACATCAAGTAATGCAGTGATGTTCTCCTTGGCTCTGTTAACAGCTGCGTTTTGAAACAGTTCACCCACCGCGTAAAACAACATAACAGCGACACCTTCAGGGTACTGTTCTATGAACATGGCACCAATGGTGGCGATGCTCATGAGGAAAAATTCAGTGAATATATCTCCTTTTCTGAGCGCTACAATTGTTTCTTTGATTACCGGTAAGGCCACAGGAAGGTACGCCGCAACGTACCACCCAATCAGAATCCAGCCTACGAAAAAATCAGGTTTTAATATGAATTCAAGTGTCAAACCTGAAAGCAATAAAGCCAGTGAAATTATGGCTGGTAAGTAGCTACTTTTATCATGATTGTGGTCATGCCCATCATCCACATTGTGTTCTTCGGTACTCATGATTGTTCTTCCGAGCTTTTTTTGTCTCTTGAAAACCATTCAAATAAAATGGGTAAGACAAATAAAGTTAAAATGGTTGATGAAATAATGCCACCAATTACCACCGTTGCCAAAGGCCGTTGAACCTCCGCACCAGTGCCTGTATTTAAAGCCATAGGCACAAAGCCTAAACTGGCCACAAGTGCTGTCATTAACACCGGGCGCAGGCGGGTCATGGCGCCTTTGATCACTGAATGATATAGGTCACCGGTTGATGCCCAAAGGTCACGTATGAAAGATAGCATCACCAATCCATTGAGCACGGCCACACCTGATAATGCAATGAAGCCAACACCTGCTGATATGGAAAATGGCATGCCCCTTAACCAAAGTGAGATCACACCACCGGTTAGGGCTAATGGTACACCAGTGAATATTATTAATGCATCTTTGAAAGAGCTGAATGCCATGATCAATAAACTAAAGATAATAATCAGAGTGATTGGTACAACAATTGAGAGCCTTTTACTGGCTGATTCCAATTGTTCAAAAGTGCCACCATAATCTAACCAGTATCCTGCTGGTAATTTTACTTCTGAAGCGATTTTGATTTTTGCCTCATCAACAAATGATCCCAAATCCCTGTCCCTGACATTGGCGGTTACCACCACGCGTCGTTTACCATTTTCTCTACTTACTTGGTTAGGCGCTGGAGCCAGGATCAACTCAGCGACTTCACTTAATGGCACATAGCTGCCATCATTCAGCGGTACTGGAAGTTCAGACAATCGACCCAAATCACTGCGCAATGATTCATCCAAGCGCACCATGATTTCAAAGCGCCTGTCGCCTTCATAAATAATACCAGCCCCTTGTCCTCCGATGGCTGTTTGAATTA
>JAUIGR010000103.1 GCA_030430025.1 Gammaproteobacteria bacterium | reverse complement strand
CTCATCGTTGATAAGTCAGCTGATTTGAAATTGGCTGTTCCAGCCATCGTATTTGGCGCTGTTGGTACCGCTGGTCAACGCTGTACCACCACACGTCGTTTATTTGTTCATGAAGACATTGCGGATGAATTGATAGAAAAAGTGGTCAATGCTTATAAACAAGTACCTATCGGCAATCCTTTGGACACCCAAACCTTGATGGGTCCTTTGATTGATGAAGCTTCGGTACAAATGTATCTGGATGCTGTGGCCAAAGCCAAAGCAGCTGGCGGTGAAGTATTAACCGGTGGTAACCGTGTAGAAGGTGAAGGCAATTTTGTAGAGCCTTGCGTGATCAAAGCACAAGCCGACTGGGATGTGGTTAAAACCGAAACATTCGCCCCTATTTTGTATGTCATGACATTCAATGACCTGGATGCCGTGATTGAATCACAAAATGATGTGGCTCATGGTCTGTCTTCTGCCATCTTTACCAATGATTTGCGCCAAGCTGAACAGTTCTTGTCTTCAGCTGGTTCAGATTGTGGTATTGCCAATGTCAATATCGGCACTTCAGGTGCTGAAATTGGCGGTGCTTTTGGTGGTGAGAAAGAAACCGGTGGCGGACGCGAAGCAGGTTCTGATGCCTGGAAAGCGTATATGCGTCGTCAAACCAACACCATCAACTACTCAACAGAGTTGCCATTGGCACAAGGTATCAAGTTTGATATCTAACCGTTGAAACAGGGTTGATTAAAAAGGGCCCAAGCGGCCCTTTTTTTTAAGCCTGATGAGTAATATTATCAATACTTTTTTGATATTAGTCAAAGTTAATATAAGCAATCGTTTTATTCATCATTTTTTTAAGTACAATGCATCACAAGTTGAAACAGCGGCATGACCACCCTGTTTTATAAAGCAAGATTGTGGAATATGATTATGAATTTACCCCAACAACAAAATACCCAAAGAGCTGCCAACACCACCGTTGAAGTCAAAAATGCTTACCCTGAAATCGTCACAGATGTTCATCATTGGAATGACAAGCTGTTTTCTTTCCGCACCACCCGTAATGACGGTCTGCGTTTTGAAAACGGACAGTTCGTGATGGTGGGCTTGGTGATTGATGGCAAACCGGTGATGCGCGCCTACTCCATTGCCAGCCCAAATTATGCAGAACATTTGGAGTTTTTTTCGATTAAATTGGAACACGGTCGATTGACTTCACATTTGCAAAACCTCAAAGTCGGTGACACCGTTTGGATCAGTAAAAAGCCCACGGGAACCTTATTACTGCACGATGTTCACCAGGCAGATAATTTGTATATGCTGGCTACAGGTACCGGTTTGGCTCCGTTTATGTCGTTGATTCAGGATCCTGATGTTTATGAGAAATTTAAACGCGTGATATTGGTGCATGGTGTCAGACAAAACAATGACCTGGCGTACAAGGATTTCATTGAAAAAGAATTGCCCAAGCATGAATATCTGGGTGAAATGATCAGCGAACAATTGATTTATTACCCAACAGTAACCCGCGAACCCTCCATTCATTCAGGCAGAGTGACTGATGTCATTCGATCAGGTCAATTGGCTCAGGACCTGGGGTTACCACAAATGAATCCAGAAACCGACCGCGCCATGTTGTGCGGCAATCCAGCCATGCTAAAAGACAGTTGCGAATTACTTGATGGATTGGGCTTTGAAATCTCGCCCCGCATCGGCTATCCCGGTGATTATGTGATTGAACGTGCTTTTGTAGATAATGGTTGATTTAAAACACTGTATTTAAAAAAAGGAGTCTTTATGGCTCCTTTTTTAAAGGTCTATATGAGCAAGTGAGGCGCATCGAAGCATCTCCTTGCTCCTTTAATCCCTACAACCCAATCGTCATCCTCGGGCTTGACCCGCATTAGTGTCCGGTAAAAATTTACTTTGTCAGCTCAAAACACACGCACTATAAAAGTTTGCCCATCATTCACAAAAATGAAGACTTAAAAACAGTAATTATTCAACAACAAGCTTGATTGGCTGTACCAGTCTCGTCGTCCTCGGGCTTGACCCGGGGACCCATTTTAAAAATGCTTACCAAATGATGATTGCTTAAAATACTGAAAACATTGAAAAAAGGAGATGTTAAATTCTTTTCGGTTGACAAGCAAATTGATGTTCTCAGAACTATTTAAAGGCTGTTCACAATGGATCCCCGAATCAAGTTCACTACTGTCCGGTAAACGAAATACCTCTACATATAGTCATTCCCGCGCAGGCGGGAATCTCCTGCAATTAAAGTATATGGTGTTTTCCAAGGAGACTCCCGCCTGCGCGGGAGTGACTGGTCATTTTAAGTATGAAAAGTCGATTATGTTGGTTTAGATAACAGGTTCAATCATTTAGGTTGCACCAGCTATTTTTTACCGGACACTAATGGGCTTGACCCGGGGATCCATTAAAGAAATTCATAAATATAAATGAGATATTACAGAAACAATTAAGACAATTTATTAGATAATACAATATTAGAAAAATCACGCAATGCAGCTCGCTCTGCGGATGATGCATATAAATGATGACACACCCATGGAGGCGTATAGCCAGTAAATTTACGGCCGCTGCCTATAAAACTTGCTATTTTCAGGAGTGACGGATTTAGGCGACGTGGCGCCCACCCAAAATGTTCAGACATTTTTTCGGCAGTAATTGTTTGATCAGATTTGCAATAGTCAGCTACATATATTGCTAAATTGGCAGCATCAAAAACAGGATGCCATCTATGAACGAATGGATCAAAAGTCTCAAAGAATTCAATTGTAGGACAAATATTCCCATAAGAATTTGTAGATTGGCTAAAACTGCATAAGCCTCTAAACTCAAGCTCTCCGCAAGCTTCTATCAATTCTTCTGGATTTACATCATTGAATTCCGTTAAAAGTTTTGAAACCTCAAAAGGGTCAAGGTGGCCATCTATAGACTCATTTGCAACATGGATACCAACTTTAAAAGGCAATTCTTCTAAAAGAAAACTACCTTGAAGTTTTGATACAACATTTTCTAATGAATTTACACTTCCTGTTATTTCTTTTTGCCACTGATTAACAGCTTCTTCCAGTTTTGATGGTTTTAGCGCTCTTCCCAGTGCAACAATACTACCACCAAAAAATGGAACACTATCAGCAAAAATGGACTCAAGTGCGAGTCTTTTAAGCTCATGATAAGAAATTTTACTGATAGATTTAATTTTCATAATTAATGATGTATTGACTCACTGTCTGTTTTTCAACAAATCTTTTAAAGAAAGCAAATGTCGTAATATAATTTCCCTATGGATTCCCAGGTAAAATCCGAGGCTGAATTTGTTCCAGACAAATTTCTGCATTCACCATATCCCAGTGGTTCGATGACAGTAAGTGACTTAAAAAGCAAGCATACATAATATATTCCAAATACATTAAAATACCGGTTCATTTGCTTACGAAAAATCAATATGCTCGAATTCCTCGCCCGCAAAACTCTACAAGCCTTGCCCGCTGAAACTGCCCATAATTTAGCCATCAAAGCTTTGGGTTCTCCTTTGTCGATTTTTACTCAAGCCAAGCAAATAAAAAATCCGGTTGAATTGATGGGTATTACTTTCCCCAATCCGGTTGGCATGG
>JAUIGR010000102.1 GCA_030430025.1 Gammaproteobacteria bacterium | reverse complement strand
TGAGCAACCCATTTGAATAGTTAGTAAAACTAGAATTATAAATCTAATACTTTTTTTCATTAGTTACAATATCCGATTGAATCTTTTCCAGAATAAACACTACAACTACCTGTTCCAATTTTTTTACCCGAGTTTATTTTATATGTAGTGACAATTCAATGCCTGAGGTTGCCACAGTTTAACGGACACAATAATTAATGGGCAGATGCCCGTTCAAATTCAGCCGGGCTAACATATCCCAGATATGAATGTCTTCGCTAACGATTGTAGAACACTTCGATGTATTGAAAAAGGTTTTGTTTAGCTTCTGCTCTTGTTCGATAATCTTCATGCTCAACCAGTTCATTTTTTAGTGAGCCAAAGAAGCTTTCAGCCACAGCGTTATCATGGCATTCGCCTTTCCTGCTCATACTAGGGAGTAATTTATTCTCATTCAGCATTTTTTGATAATCTCCTGATGCATAGGTGCTGCCTTGATCAGAATGCACAATAGCTCCTTTAGCTTTATTTCTTCTCCATATAGCCATGTCTAACGTGTCGACAACCAGCTTGGTGTTATTGCGATCAGACATCGACCAACCAATCACTTGTCTTGAATATAAATCAATCATAACGGCAAGATAAAGCCAGCCTTGACGCGTCCTGATGAACGTTGTGTCAGATACCCATGCTTTATTTTTCTCAACAGCCTTAAAGTTCCTTTTTAGGCGATCAGGGGAAGGTGCTATGGTGTTCCTTGAGTTCGTCGTGATAACGAACTTCTTGGCTACTTTTGACTGGATGCCCGCAGCTTTCATCAATCGAGCAACCATTTGACGACTAACAAATTCGCCATCATCAATGAGGTCTTTTTGAATGCGTGGAGAACCATATATACTGTGACTGGATTTATGGAAACAACGTATTTTGGTCAGTAATCTTTGATTGTCTTGTTCTCGTTGACTCAGAGGCCTATCAAACCAATCATAATAACCACTGGTCTAAACTCCCATAACATGACATAGCGTTTTCACACAGTGATTTTTGCATTCAGCTCGGATAAACGTGTACTTCACTTGAGCTCTTTGGCAAAGTACACGGCGGCCTTTTTTAAGATTTCAACTTCCTCACGAAGGCGCTTATTTTCTTCGCGCAACTTCGATGTTTCACTTTGGTTTTCTTTTAGTGGTCGCCCTTTTTACCTGTAAAGGCCTTATCTCCTTTGGTTTCTAATTGTTCTTTCCACTTGTATAGCTGATTACGTCTGATGCCAAGCTGTGTGGCTATTTCCGATGATGGACGATCTGATTCATCCATCATTCGAATGGCTTCGAGTTTGAACTCTTTGGTGAAAGTTTTATATGGTTTTCTTTTTCTTGTCATTTGGATACTCCTGATAGACTATTGTCTACTAATAAATGTATCCGTCAAACTATGGTAGGTTCAGAAAATCAAACAAATTTAGAACAAAAAAAGAGGCTGAAAAATAAATCCCAACCTCCAATTCAATGCCTGTCCTTGCTTGATTTCTTTACTCTACTATTGTTTTATTTTTTATTGTTTTTTTTAAAAAATTTTATAGTATCGTCTATTGCGGCAATTGTCGTTATCATTAAAGCAACAGTTACCACCAAAATAACAGCATTTGGATTTATATACTCTAATATATTTGGAAACAATATATACACTCTCAATAAAACAAAAACAGTTGTAACAATAAATAAAAATATTACTAAATTTCTTCTCATAATAGTTACCAACATGACTTACTTACAGTAAAGCATACTTGAACTCCTCCTGCTGATCCAGCACCAATTCCTTTGTCAACTTTATAAACGGGTTTTAAACTTGGAAACCCAATATCAACTGAATGCCCGAATGTTCCGCCCAGCCCCCAATCTCCAAATATACCTACAGCAACATTATCAGTATATTTTTCACCAGTGCCAAATTCAATACCTGTTGATGATGAAACACCATATTGGAAACCAGCACCAACTTGACCGCAAACACTAACTGTTGTACATCCTTCATAATAAACGAAATCTACAGCTCCACCAATCACATAAAAAAACCCATCTGCTGTAGCCGCTCCATTTATTCCTGCAACTTCTAAATTTGCTTTATCTAATACCAAATCTGCTGTGTGCTGAACGGGAGAGTGAATCGGTTTTAAATATTGTTTAACAGCCGCATTACCAAGTTGACTGGATGTAGGTGCCTTTATTTTCTCTTCCATGGTAGCATCCGCTTTCTGACCATTCCACCACTTATTAAACATTTCACCAAAATCATTAAACGCCACCCGAAACGCCGCACTCTGTGCACCATTGGCAAATTTACCACCCATCAATTCAGAAATTGTACCTGCTACTATGGCATTACTCAACGTTCTTGCAACGGGGTTTTTAAAGTTATTTAGTCCTACATGATCTGCTCCACTGGATAAAAAGGATGAAGCAAATCCATGACCAAACTTTCCACCATCAACTTCCGCACTGACTCCAGCAACAGCAGCGTGTGCAATCGCCCTTCCCGGTCCACCCTTACTTACCCAACCTGCGCCTTTATTACCATGGGCAATTCCATAAGTCACAGCAGCTTGAAGCGCACCTTTAACAGCACCTTTTAAATTACCGGTAGCAATGGCTCCTGATAATGCGCCACGAATGATGGCAGCTGCCCATAGGTTAATACCAGGGAGTGGTATGAACATTGCCATATATGATAACGGTGCACGCCACCACCCTTTACGCATCCTCGAATAACCACTGGGATCAGTGAAGCTCAAAGGATTGTTCATCACATAACTGTAGCGGTTCAGGCTTTGGGTGTTATAGGGGTCCTGAATGATGGGATCTGCTTGTAAGAAGCGGCCTATGGTCGGGTCGTAAATCCGGCCATTCATGTGGATGATGCCCACTTGGTCAAAGTGTTCATGTCCTGTGAAGCCTCTGTTTGTGGTTTCTTCGATATCTTGGCCCAAGTTATTCCATACCGAACCTATGGGTATGACATTGAATATGGCACCATTTGATATCACAGCAGCTGGCTGGCGGCGTTCGCCCCAGGCATTGAAGCTGAATCGTTGAATCGATTGGCCTTGTTTATTCACCACTGTGTGGGTTGAGCCCAGGTGGTCTTTGAGCAAGTGGTTGAAAGTCCAAGTGCTGCGATTATTTTGATGGCTGGTCGATTCAATGATCAGCCCGCCTATGTGGCGCTTGATCTTGACATCGCTTCCCGAGTATTTGTATTCCACATTCCCAAGGTAATGCGTGACTGTTTTGGCAAATGTGATAAGCACCAACATATTTTTACCTGGTTCACTTTTACGCCCTGTGTTTTATTTTGAACCCTGTAGCTTGTTCAATCGTTTCCCACATAACTTGAGCTTCTGCTCTGGTCCTGATAATCAAAGTTGTTACATGTGTTGTGTCTTTTAGAACCACATCAAAAGTATAAGACTCGTATGTATCACCGTCATTTTCCCAAGATTTATGAAAGACCTCAATGTATGCTATGTCTTGGAAATTTATTGTTCTGTTCCGAAAAATTTTGTGCTGCCTGACCTGAACAATCAACAGTTGAGAAAACCCATCAAATTCAATAAAGCCTGGTGTCCAAAGATATTTTAAAACCAGTAAACCAGTGCATGCCATCAACTGAAAAGGCCAAAAG